>CAKQRL010000010.1 GCA_934271525.1 uncultured Rhodocyclaceae bacterium | reverse complement strand
AATGAAAAAAATGTTGTGGTGATTGTTTTGGATATGTTTACGGGGTCGCATTTTCCGTATTTATTAGAATATTTTCCACAATTAAAAACGCAGTTGGATGGTTTTGTTTATTTTCCTAACACGGTGAGCACGGCAAATGCCACGGTTTTTACTATTCCAAGTATTATCGGTGGCGAATATTACACTATTATTAACCAAAACAAACGCCGTGCCGACCATGAAAAAAGCGAGCGCGATGCGTATTTGAATACGGCACGCGCTTTTACAAAGGCTGGTTATGAAGTCGGTTTTATCAGCTACCCCAACGCCGCAAGCGAGATGATGCAAAAAACAGAAAATGTGTTTTGGGTGGATGATCATCGCGATTTTTATAATTATTTTGTAAAAAAACATCCGGGGATAAATTTTGATAATCCGCATATTTATGATGTGGCGCATTTTTTAAGTTTTGGTTTATTCAAATTTATGCCGGATGGTTGGATGCGGCGTTCGGTTTATAGAAATGGTTTGTGGTTTTTTAAATATAGAACTGGAACAGATGGGCATAATGTAACTTATTCAGTTTCTTCTTTTTATGCATTTTCACAAATTAAAAAAGCAAACTCAAAAAAACCAACTTTTAAATTCATTCACACAGATATAACACACGCGCCGCAAGCTATTTATGCAGGCGGTGGAAAATGCAATTATTTAAAAGAAAAAACCGTTTGGGACAAACAAGAATTATTTTATCCAACTGATTTAAAAAATTTTAAAATTCCTCCGTTATATACCAGACACCAACATTTTGATTCTGAGGCGTGTTCCTTATTTTTATTAAATGATTTTTTAGAATGGTTAAAAGAAGAAAATATTTATGACAATACACAAATATTTGTTTTAAGTGATCATGCTGGAGTAGATTCTGCTTTTCCGGTGCCACATTTATTGCCACAAGATAGAAACCAAGATGCGCTTTTTTTATTCAAAGATTTTGAAAAAATCGGAGAAATTAAAACCGATTCCCGTTTTATGGCAAATTTTGATGCAGTAACTATTTTTTGTGAAAACTTAAAAACAGGTTGTCCAAAAGTTACACCCAATATTTTAAAAAATTACCCAGAAAATAGAGAAATTATTCACGCACGAAATTTTAATATTAAAACTACGGATAATACTTTGTGGCCTATTCAACGTGCTTATAAAATAAAAGGTAATATTTACGACCCTGCGGCGTATACCGATGTCAGTGCGGAATATGCGACTGTTGGTGAATATGCAAAAAAATAATTGCCCACGGTAAAAACATTCACTTTTTCAACAAAAATCTTTGTTTTATTTGGATTTTTGGCAATAGTGTTTTTTCAGAGCACAAACTCTTTCAAAAGTTTGCGGCTTATCGCGCGCATTGCATTTGTTTGCCAATCAATAAGTTATTAGTATCCTTATTTTCTATGGCACATTGTTTTTCAATTCCTTTGCAAATGGCGGCACAGGCTTCAATCCACGGTAAACCAATTATTTTTTTCAAAAAAAACAAAAGTCTACCGTGGATTTTTTTAAATATTTATTGTGTCGGAATTGCGTTCCACCCAAATACATCGGGCAACGTCCTTTTCCAAGGCAATTTCAATTTCATCAGTCAAAATCACCGGCATTGGATGGCGCTGCAACACCTTCAATTCACAATCCGGCACCAAGCCATAAGCGTGCAACTGCTCACGCTGCACGCTCGGCAATTCTTCGCTCAAATTCGCCAAACGCACCGTTTCCCCCGTGGGAATCAGCGCCAAAGGAATACGTGCTTCACTCATTTTTATATCCTATTTGAGAAAAATTCGCATTCTACGCTTTTTTATGCATTTTGAAAATCACTGTTTTACAATACTCTTTTACAGAAAAGAAAGCGATAACAAAAATGAACACAAAACTTTTTATCTCTTTGATTTTATTAGGTTTTTCTTGCACCTTGCAAGCTGGTGAGCGCGAAATTATTGACGAAGTGCCGCCGCCGCCCGCCATTTCCGAAGAAGATTTGAGCACCGATGATGTAACTATCATCCACAAAGATCAAACGCGCTTTGAGGAATACCGCAAAAACGGCAAATTGTATATGGTGAAAGTAACGCCCTCGGTTGGTCCCGAATATTATTTGGTAGATTTGCACGGTGACGGGCGCTTTGAGCGCATCAAACAAGGCATTGGCGATGCTGTCTTCCCTGTGCCGCGCTGGGTGTTGTTCAGCTGGTAATGCCGCCAAAATTCCCATTACAACCGCGCCGTTTTGCAGGCAAAAGCCGCTTTGCGCTAACTGAAAACGTCTTTGTGTGGTTGCAAATTGGCGCGGTGATTTTTGGCGCACGTCCGTTTTTTTGGCTTGGAATCTCCACCGCCCTGCTTTTTATTTTTTATTTTTTATTTTTTTATGCCTTTTTATTCGCCGTTATTTTATTACCGAATATTTGGAGTTTTTTTATTTTAACTGCATTTTTAATAGGAAATAATTATAAAATTAAGATCTATTTTGATTTTTTATTGTTTTTATTTCAAAGCATTTTTGCCGCAGTTGGCTTATTCTTCTTTTATTTTTTTGATTTTTTTGTTGCCGACTTGATTATTTTATTTATTTTAAAATATTTTATTTTTATTTTTCTTTTATTTTCTTTTTTTGTTTGTTTTTCATTTTCACCGATTTTAATTTTAAAACATCGCATGGATATTGTAACGGCAATTCAATCATCAATATCAGCAGTTTTTAAAAATTATAAAGCATTTTTAATATTATTTATTTTTATTAGTATTTTATTTTTTATCTCTTTTTTAACGGCAGGTTTGGCATTGGTGATTATTTTTCCGATTTTGGCGGGAACATTTTATGCCGCTTACAATGATATTTTTGAAGGAGTATAAAAAATGAAAAAAATTGGATTATTCGGCGGCACTTTTGACCCAATTCATAATGGGCATTGGGCTATTGCTTTTTCTGCTTTTAAACATTTAAAATTAAATCAAGTTTTATTTATTCCTTGTGGCATTCCAAGCCACCGCGCAACGCCCTACGCCAAAAATTATCAACGCTTAAAAATGTTGCGTTTGGCTTTAAAAAACAATCCTTTTTTTAAAATATGCGATTTTGAATTGAAAAAGAAAACCCCAAGTTTTACCATTGAAACATTAGAATATTTGCGTTTGTTTTATAGCATTAGAGAAACAGAATTTTTTTGGATTATTGGAAGTGATTCATTTAACCAAATTCACACGTGGAAAAATTTCCAACAATTATTTGATTTAACGCATTTTATTGTTTTTGAGCGCAGTTGTTTTCCTATTTTAAAACCAGAAAATTTTAAAACTTTTGAAAAAGAAAAAAGTGGACAAATTTTTACTCTTTCGCATTTTCCAAAAGATATTTCTTCAACTCAAATCAGAGAAAATTACAAAAATAATTTTACAAATAATAAAAACCATTCTTTTTTAAATAAAAATGTTTTGGAATATATTTTAAAAAACAAAATTTATTTTTAATTTTTTTTATTTTTTAATTTTTCCACGGTCAACCCATTATTTTTTTGAAAAAAACAATCGGTTGACCGTGGATTTTTTTATTCTTTTATAATCCCGTATTTTCAGGCAAACCAAAATAAATGTTCATGGATTGAATGGCGGCGCCGGAAGCGCCTTTGCCTAAATTATCCAAGCGGGACATTAAAATAAAATGTTCACCATTATTTAAAAGTTGTAAATCCACAAAATTGCTGCTGTTGTTTTGTTGAATATCCCAAAAATTATTTTGAAAATCCAATGGCAAAACACGAATAAAAGGCGAGTTTTTGTAATATTCTTTTAAAGCATTTTGAATATCTTCCGCAGAAAAGTTTGAATTAAAATCGGCGGAATTAAAAAAAACACAAACGCTCAAACCTTTAAAATAATCGGCAACAATCGGCAAAAAAGTTGGCGCGTTTTTTAAACCCGCATAAAACTGCATTTCGGGCAAATGTTTGTGCGCTAAATTTAACGCATACGGGCGCGGGGATTTTAAATGTTCTTTTTGCGGTTTTTCTTCATATTCCGCAATCATTTTTTTGCCACCGCCCGAATAACCCGTTAAAGAATGCGCCATAATTTTCGCGGTGTTTTTTAAAATGTTTTTTTCAATCAACGGGCGCACCGCCAAAATAAAAGCAGAAGCGTGGCAGCCCGGGTTGGCAATGCGGCGGGCATTTTTGATTTTTTCGCGCTGTTCGGCACACAATTCTGGCAAGCCATAAACCCAAGCAGGATTAACGCGATGCGCCGTGGAAGCGTCAATAATGCAAGTTTTGGGATTGGTGCAAAGGCTAACGGATTGCCGCGCGGCATCATCGGGCAAGCACAAAAATGTTAAATCAGAAGCATTGATGAGTTCGGCGCGGGCGTTTAAATCTTTGCGTTTATCCGAATCAATTTTGAGCAATTCAATGTCATTGCGTTTTGCCAAATAATCCAAAATTTGCAAACCCGTGGTGCCTTCCAAACCATCCACAAAAATTTTAAACATTGCCCTGCCCTTTTTTAAAAAAAATATTTTCAAAAAAAATCAAAAAAAATTTTGGTTGACCGTGGATTTTTTTAAAACAAAAAATCTAAAAAAACAAAATCCACGCTTTTGCGTGGATTTTGTTTCAAGCCAATCATTATTTTGTGCGGCTGCGGTATTCGTCCGTGCGGGTATCAATTTCAATTTTGTCGCCAATTTCAACAAAGGCGGGCACTTGCAATTCAAAACCCGTGGCAATTTTGGCAGGTTTCATCACTTTGCCGGAAGTATCCCCTTTCACAGCCGGTTCGGTGTATGTAACCTCACGCACCAAAATGGTGGGCAATTCAACCGAAATGGCGCGCCCTTCGTAAAAAACCACTTCGCAAGGCATACCGTCTTCCAAGTATTTTAAAGCGTCCGTCATGTTGTCCGCTTCCACTTCGTATTGGTTGTATTCTTCATCCATGAACACATACATTGGGTCGGCAAAATAAGAATAGGTTACTTCTTTTTTTTCTGGCACCACCACGTCAAATTTGTCATCGGCTTTGTAAACGGCTTCGGATGGCGCACCGGTTAAAAGGTTTTTAAGTTTCATTTTAACCACGGCGGCATTGCGGCCAGATTTGTTGTATTCCGTTTTTTGCACCACCAAAGGCGCACCATTGACCACAATCACATTGCCCGAGCGCAATTCTTGTGCGATTTTCATTTTGCTTACCTTTTATAAAAAAGCCCGCTTTGAAAAGAAACGGGCTAAAAATCTGGGGCGGCGTACCAGGATCGAACTGGTGACAGCCGGAATCACAATCCGGTACTCTACCAACTGAGCTAACGCCGCCATTGGAAAAGGCAGAATTATAAATGATTTTTCAAAAAAATTTCAAGCCTTCTTGCCGCATTTTCAGCGGCATTTTGTTTTAAAGTTTGGTGTAAATTTAAAAATTGTGTGGCAACTTTTTGCCGTTTTTCTTGGTCGTGATAAAAATCAAATAAGGATTCGGCAAGGTTTTTGGGAGAAGCGGCGTTTTGCAAAATTTCAGGGACAATTTCTTCATCACACAAAACATTGGGCAAACCCACCCATTTTGTTTGGACCATTTTTTTGGCAAGCCAAAAGGTTAAAGGCGAAAGTTTGTAAGTGATGACCATCGGTTTTTTGTAAAGTGCGGCTTCCAAAGTTGCCGTGCCGCTTGCCACCAAAGCCACATCGCAAGACAAAAGCGCTTGGTCGGTTTGTTTTTGCAACAAAAAAAACAAAGCACGGTTGCGGTTGTGTTTTAAAGATTCTTCAAAAATTTGCGTTAAATTGGCATTAACCAATGGCACAACAAATTGCGCTTTGGGAATTTTTTGACTTAAAACATTTGCCGTTTGAACGAACAAATTCGCATGGTTTTGCACTTCTTTCAAACGAGAACCGGGCAAAAACGCAAAAACTGGTGCATCAAAATTCAATCCCAAGGCTTCTTTTGCTTTGAAAGCATCGTTTTTTAAAGGAATTTTATCCGCCAAGGGATGCCCCAAAAAATAGGCTGGCACATTCACTTGTTGGTAGAGCGCCGTTTCAAATGGAAAAAGCGTCCAAATTTCATCCACCAATTGTTTGATTTTAAAAATGCGTTTTTTGCGCCACGCCCAAACGGAAGGACTAACCCAATGGATTGTTTTAAACCCTTGTTTTTTAAGTGTTTTTTCAATATTCAAATTAAAATCCGGCGCATCAACGCCCACAAAAACGCTAGGTTTGCGTTTGAAAATTGTGTTTAAAAGCCGTTTTCGGATATTGAGAATTTTGGGCAAATTCAACAGCGCATCTTTGTAACCCATAACAGAAAGCGTAGCCATTGGCGCTATGATTTCAACGCCGACTTGTTGCATTTTTTCACCACCAATGCCAAAAAAATGCGCCTTTGGATTTTTTTTCAAAAATGCCGCAACCAATTCGGCAGCCAACAAATCGCCCGAAGGTTCGCCCGCAACAATTGCAATTTCCACGGTCAACTTCAAAAAATTTTGAAAAAAATAATCGGTTTACCGTGGATTTTTTTAAATTAAAAAATCCACGGATTAAAAAACTAACGCACCAAACCGCGATGCGAATGTTCTATAAAATCCACAAAACGCTTAACCTCTGGTTCTTTTTTGGCAAGTTCAGACAATTCTTCTTTGGCTTCATCCAAACGCAAACCCATTCTATACAAATAACGGTAAGCAGTTTTAAGAGAACTCAACTGATCAGAAGTAAATCCGCGCCGTTTTAAACCTTCCACATTCAAACCAAAAGGTTTGGCGGTGTTGCCTGCCACCAACACAAAAGGCGGCACATCTTGCACAATTAAAGAATACGCCGCCGTCATCACATGCGCGCCCACGTGGCAAAATTGATGCACGCCCGTATAACCGCCAAAAACCACCCAATCTTCCACCAAAACGTGGCCGGCAAGTTGCGCATTGTTGGCAAAAATGGTGTGGCTGCCAACTTGGCAATCGTGCGCGATGTGGACATAACCCATAATCCAATTGTCATCGCCCAAGCGTGTAACGCCTCTGTCTTGCACGGTGCCCAAGTTAAAAGTGCAAAATTCGCGAATGGTGTTGTTGTTGCCAATTACAAGTTGCGTGGGTTCGCCGGCGTATTTTTTATCTTGCGGAATTTCACCCAAGGAACAAAATTGATAAATATGGTTATTTTTGCCGATTTGCGTTCTGCCTTTAATGACCACGTGCGATTCAATGATGGTGCCTTCGTCAATACAAACATCTTCGCCCACAATGGAATAAGCGCCAATTTCAACATTTTCAGCTAATTGCGCTTTGGGAGAAACAATGGCGCTGGGATGAATAATCGCCATTTTACAAATCCTTTTTCACACACATTAAATCGGCTTCGGCGGCAATTTCACCATCCACTTTGGCTACGCCGTGGAATTTCCACAAACTGGTTTTTTTGTGCGTGACAGTAACGTGAAAATGCAGCTGGTCGCCCGGAAAAACCGGTTTTTTAAAACGCACATTGTCAATGGTGGCAAAATAAAAAACGGTGTTGGCGCGGTTTTTTAAATCCAAAGAATGAAACGCCAAAATGCCGCCAGCTTGCGCCAAAGCTTCCAAAATCAACACGCCCGGCATCACCGGATGTTTGGGAAAATGTCCGATAAAATAAGGCTCATTGATGGTAACGTTTTTATACGCATGCACAAATTCGCCAGGCTCAGCTTCCAAAACACGGTCAACCAACAAAAAAGGATAACGATGCGGCAAATGTTCCAAAATGGCGTGAATATCAAATAACATCCTTTCTCCTTTTTTTGAAAAAAATTTTGGGTTGACCGTGGAAAATCATTGTTTTTTGAAAAAATCTGTCCAATGTTTTTCCAATTTTTTGATTTTTTGCATCCATTTGTCCAAACGGCGAATGTGTGCGGCGTTTTCCACCCAATTTTGATGCGTATCCAACGGAAAAACGCTGGTATAACGCCCAGGTTTTAAAATGGATTTCATCACCAAAGAGCCGCCGGAAATCACCACATCATCGCCAATTTCCAAATGGCCAGACACCATTGCCGCGCCGCCCAACATACAATGTTTGCCGATTTTAACACTGCCAGCAATGCCTGTGCAGGCCGCCATCACCGTGTTTTCGCCAATCTGACAGTTGTGCGCAATATGCACCAGATTATCAATTTTGCAGCCGCGCGCAATGGTTGTATTGCCCAAAGTGCCGCGGTCAATGGTGGTGTTGGCGCCAATTTCAACATCGTCCCCAATTTCAACCGCGCCCATTTGGCAAATTTTGAGCCAATCTTTGCCATCGGGCGCAAAGCCAAAACCATCCGCGCCAATAACTGCGCCAGAATGAATAATCACGCGATTACCCAAAATGCAATCGGCGTAAATAGAAACATTGGGATAAAGAATAGAACCATCGCCAATTTTGACATGGTCGGCAATACAACAGCCAGAGAAAATGGTTACATTTTTGCCGATGCGCACGTTTTTGCCGATTTTCACAAAAGCATCAATGGCAACATCCGATGGCACAGGAGACAAACTTTCCACCGAAGAATGCACCCCAGAAAACGGCGCTTGAAATGGATGCAAAAGTTGAACGGCTTTGGCATAAGCGGCGTAAGGATTAGGATGAATTAAGGCATGCGTTGGGCAATGTTGTGCCAAATTCTCTGAAAGAATCACCGCACTGGCTTTTGTGTTTTGAAGTTGGGCAATGTATTTTTTTTGATTGCAAAAACTCACATTGCCCTTTTTGGCGTTTTCCAAACTTGCCACGCTATTGACCAAAACACCGCCTTCACCTTTTAAAGTGGCGTTTAGTTCGTGTGCCAAGCCTGCCAAAGTAAAAGCCATTTTTTAACGCTCGGATAAGGATTTAATAACCAAATCGGTAATATCTAATTTGGGATTCACCCAAACCACTTCTTGCAAAATCAAATCCAGTTTTTCACGCTTGGCAATTTCCGCAATGGCTTGATTGGCACGCTCAATAATGGCGGCATTTTCTTCATTTTGGCGCACATTCAAATCTTCCCGAAATTCGCGCTGGCGGCGTTGAAAATCGCGCGATAAATCGTTGTATTCCTTTTCACGCATACGCAATTCGGCAGTAGGCAAGGTGACCGCATCGCGCTCCAAGGATTCTTGCATTTGTTGCAAACGTTTGGCCATTTTTTGCAAACCTTGATCACGCGCGGAAAATTCGTTTTCCAACTTTTTGGCAACCGCGCGCGCCGCTGGCGCATCGCGAAAAATGCGCGGCGTGTTCACATACCCCACCTTCAAAGTTTGCGCCGCGGCAGGCGCGGCAAGCACGGCAGATAAAAAGAAAGCCGTCAAATAACCTGTTTTCATAAGTCTCCCTAAAATGCACTACCAAATTGAAATTGAAAGCGTTCTATTTCATCGCCGTCTTGTTTATTAAGCGGCACGGCAAAACTCAAACGCAACGGCCCAATAGGCGAAATCCAAGAAAGCGCCAAACCCGTGGAATAGCGCAAGGTATCGTCCTTTTTGCGGTTATAAGCCGCGCTGTTGTTGTCGGCATAAACTTGCCCGATATCAACAAAATACGCCATCCGCACGGTTTCTTCCATGCCCGGAATTGCCCACAAAACTTCGGCATTCCCGATGACTCGCGCCTTGCCGCCGATGCTGTAATAAGAACCATAAGTATCGGCAATTTTTGGCCCCAAGCTATTTGTTTCATAACCGCGAACAGATGCGGCACCGCCGCCATAAAAGTTCTTGTAAAAAGGCAGTTGCTTGCCGCCGTAACCATCCGCAAAACCAACTTCGCCGTTGAGCATAAAGGTAAAGCGTTTGTTCAACGCCCAAAAACCTTGCCAACGGTAAGAAAGACGGTAATAGTTCAAATCACCGCCCGGCACCGTTACCTCCGCGCCTGCGCGCTGGAAAATCCCGCGTGTTGCAAAAAAACGGCGGTTTCTGGAATCGCTTACCCAATCAAAAGTTAGCGGAAAGGTTAAATTGCCATCGCCCACGCGGTCAACATAATCTTTGTAATATTGCGGGCTTGAAGTAAAGGTGCCAATTTCGGTGTAATCCGCACCAACGCCTACATTAATAGACTGCGTTTCACTAATCGGAAAACCCCAACGCAAGCCGCCGCCGGTGGAAGCGGTTTTGTAATCCGCCATAATGGTGTTGTAGGTTTTGGAAGTATCGTAAGAACGGTAATAAAGGTCAAAACCTTGGCTGATGCCGTCAATGGTGAAATACGGATTGGTATGCGAAAAGGCATAAGTGCGTTGCGAGCGCGATGAATCAATGCCAAAACTCACCGTGTTGCCGCTGCCCAAAAAATTATCCTGCGACAAAGATGCCGACAAAATAATGCGGTCAATGTTGGAAGTGCCGATGCCAAACATTAAATTGCCCGTGGGTTTTTCTTTTACTTTTAAATTCACATCAACTTGGTCGGCAGTGCCAGCAACAGGCACGGTTTCCACCGATGAATCGGTAAAATAACCCAAGCGATCCACGCGTTCTTTGGACAAATTGATGCTTGATGCGTCATACCACGCCGATTCCATTTGTCTGATTTCACGGCGAATCACTTCATCGCGCGTTCTGGTATTGCCGGCAATATTGATATTGCGCACATAAACACGTTTGCCCGGATCAACAAAAATGGTGTAAGCAACCTTTGCATTTTTTTGGTCAATCTCAGGCGCGGCATTCACATTGGCAAAGGCGTAGCCAATGTTGCCCAGCGCATCAGCAATGGCTTTGGTTGAATCATTCAATTTTTTGCGGGAAAAAACATCGCCTGCTTTTAAAACAACCAATTGTTGCAATTCTTCATCACTTAATGGTAAATCGCCCATCACACGCACATCGGAGACTTGGAATCGCGTGCCTTCGGTAATATTTATCGTTATAAAAATATCTTGTTTATCGGGAGAGATGGCAACCTGCGTGGAATTGACCGCAAATTCCAAATAACCTTGGTCCATATAAAAAGACTTCACCGTTTCCAAATCAGCAGCGAGTTTTTGGCGGGAATATTGATCGTTTTTTGTATACCAAGATAACCAATCGGGCGTGGTTAAAGTCATCAAATCAACCAATTCGGATTCCGAAAATTCGGCATTACCCACAAAGTTGATTTGCCGAATTTTGGCAATGGCACCTTCTGTGATTTTAAAATTTAAACCCACGCGGTTGCGCTCTTGTGGGGTTAGCGTCGTGGTAATTTTCACGCCATAACGCCCTTTGGACAAATATTGCCGTTTTAATTCCTGCTCGGCGCGCTCCAACTGCGAGCGGTCAAAAATCCGCCCACTTGCAATGCCCACTTCTTTTAAGGCTTTTAAAATGGCGTCTTTGGGGAATTCTTTCATTCCCACAAAATCAATTGATGAAATTGCCGCACGCTCGCGCACAATCACAAACACCACGTTGTTTTCCGTTTCAATGCGCACATCTTGGAAAAAACCCGTGCCGAACAAAGCGCGGATGGATTGCGCGGCTTTGTCATCAGAAAATGTATCCCCCACTTTCACTGGCAAATAATTAAACACCGTTCCCGCTTCGGTGCGTTGTATGCCTTCTACACGAATATCTTGGATTGTAAAGGCATCAAACGCCGCAACATTCAAACTCACCAGCGACAAGCAAGCGATAATCGGGTTTTTTTTCATTTTTTAATTCGCAAACAAGCGGTTGAAATCATTAAAAAAAGCAAAAACCATCAACACCAACAAAAAGGACATTCCAACACGCTGGCCCAATTCCATGGTGCGCTCAGAGAGCGGTTTTTGCCGAATCACTTCAAAAACATAATACAACAAATGCCCGCCATCTAAAACAGGCACAGGCAAAAGATTCAAAACCCCCAAACTCAAACTAATGAGCGCCATAAATTGCAAATAATAAATCCAACCCATTGATGCCGTTTTGCCTGCAAAATCGGCAATGGTCACCGGGCCAGAAATGTTGGATAGCGCCACTTCGCCTGTGAGCATTTTGGATAGCATTTTTAAGCTAAAAACACTTTTATCCCACGTCTCCACAATCGCTTTCACAAAAGATTGCGCAAAACCATAACGCACAGTCGTGTAAAGCGGGCGCATCTGGGTTTTTTGCATGGCAATGCCAAGCTTGCCGCCTTGACTTTCTGCACCTTCGGGTATTGCACGCAGTTTAAGAATAGCATCGCCACGCTGCACTTCAAAATCCAACATTTTGTCGGCACTTTTGCGCACAATTTCAACCAAAGCCAACCAATCGGCAATTTCGGTTTGATCTATTTTTAAAACCTTATCACCCTTTAAAAATCCCGCTTTTTCCGCCACGCTATTGGGCAAAACTTCGCCAATAATGGCTGGAAAATTTGGGCGAAAAAAGACAATTCCCAATTGTTCAATGGCATCGCCTTCCCATTTGTTTTGTTTGACCACGGTAAGCGATAAATTTTTTTCAAAAATTTCTTGTTTTTCGTTTTTTAAAGTCAAGTGCGCCACTTCATCGTTGGCGGCGGCTTTTAATAAAATCCAACGAAAGTCCGCCCAAGTTTGAACATTTTTGCCATTGACGCTTAACACTTCATCGCCATTTTGAATGTTAATTGCCGCAGCAGGCGTGTTTTCAGGCGCTTTGCCTAAAATGGGCAACAATTCCGGCACGCCGCTTAAAAAAACCATCCAAAAAAGAAAAATTGCCAAGAAAAAATTAAAAGCGGGCCCAGCCAAAACAATGAGCATTCTTTTGTAAACCGATTGCCGATTAAACGCCCGATGCAATTCGTGTGGGGCAACTTCGCCTTCGGATTCGTCCAACATTTTGACGTAACCGCCCAACGGAAACAAACTCAACGCCCATTCGGTTTGGTCTTTGCCGATTTTTTTTTGCCAAATAACCTTGCCAAAACCCAATGAAAAACGCAAAACCTTCACGCCGCATTGCTTTGCCACCCAATAATGACCAAACTCGTGGATAGCGATTAAAACCGCCAACATCAACACAAAAGCCGCAGGATAGAGCAAAATATTGAGCATTTTGTCGCTTCACCAAAATCACAAGCCCGCCATTCTACCTTTTTTTGAGAGCAAAAAAATGCACCGCACAAAAATTGTCAAATTTTTTAAAACTTTGCGAGAAATCAACCCCTATCCGCAAACAGAATTGCATTTTGATTCGCCTTTTCAGTTGTTAATTGCCGTGATTTTATCCGCCCAAGCCACCGACAAAAGCGTGAATTTGGCAACCGAAAAACTTTTTAAATGCGCACCCAACGCATTTAAAATGAAAGAACTTGGCGAATACCATATCAAAAGGTTTATTCAAAAAATAGGTTTATACCAAAATAAAGCCAAAAATATTTATAGAACCTGCGAAATTTTATGCGAAAAATATAATGGCGACATTCCAAAAACATTTGAAGAATTAATCAAATTACCCGGGGTTGGTAGAAAAACAGCCAATGTGGTTTTAAATACCGCTTTTGGTTATTCCACAATGGCAGTGGATACGCATATTTTCCGAGTTGCCAATCGCACAGGAATGGCGCCCGGAAAAACGGTTTTGGAAGTAGAAAAAGGTCTTTTAAATCGCATTCCGCTTTTTTATTTGAAAAACGCCCACCATTGGCTTATTTTGCACGGGCGTTATATTTGCAAAGCCCGCAACCCACTTTGTGAAACTTGCCCTGTTTCTGATTGTTGCGATTTTTTTAAAAATCCACGGTAAACTTAAAAAAATTTTGAGAATTAAAAAATAAAAAAAAAATGAAAAACATTGCAGAACTCGGGCAGGTTTTTACACCACAAGAAATTGTTGAAAAAATGCTCAAACTTTCCAAAAACCGCAATGATTTATTAAAACGTTTTTTAGAACCAAGTTGTGGCGATGGCGCATTTTTTAATGCCTTACCAAAAAACAAAGTCGGCATTGAAATTGATAAAAACGTTATTCCAAATAATTCCAACATTTTAAATATTGATTTTTTTGATTATCCTTTAAATGAAACATTTGATACAATTATCGGCAACCCACCTTATGTGCGTTTTCAAGATATAAATTCAAAAACAAAAGAACGTTTAAAACCATTTTATAAAATATTTGATTTCCGCACCAATTTATATTTATTTTTTATTTACAAAAGCATTTTGCATTTGAATAAAGGCGGAGAATTGATTTTTATCACGCCACGCGATTTTTTAAAAAACACATCGGCTATCAAACTCAATCATTTTTTATTTTCAAACGGCACACTAACGCATTTTTTTGATTTGGGGGATAAAAAAATATTCAAAACCGCACAACCTAACTGCGCCATTTGGCGTTTTGAAAAAGATAATTTTTCACACCGAACGGCAAATAACTGCCATTTTTTATGCGTGCATGATCAATTATTTTTTACCAAACAAAATTATCCCTTATTTTTTAACAGTTTATTTTTTGTGAAAGTAGGCGCTGTGAGCGGTGCTGATTTTATTTTTGAAAATAATATTTTTGGTAACACCGATTTTGTTTATTCACAAACGGCAAAAACAGGCAAAACCAAACGGATGATTTATAACGTGAATATTGATTATTTAAAACAATTTAAAAACCAACTTTTAAACAGAAAAATTAAAAAATTTGATGAAAACAATTTTTGGCAATGGGGGCGTGATTATTTTAAAAGCGATGTTCCCCGCATTTATGTGAATGCCAAAACGCGCAACCCCAAACCTTTTTTTCTGCACGCATGCACGGCTTATGATGGCTCGGTGTTGGCAATATTCCCACGTTTTAAAACTACGCCAACAATTCTTCAAAAACTCTGCGAACTTTTGAACGCTGTTGACTGGCAGGAACTCGGCTTTGTGTGCGATGGCCGCTTTCTTTTTTCCCAACGCAGCTTGGAAAAATCCATCCTCCCTCAATCCTTTCAAGCATTCCAACTCTTGCCCAAAAATCCACGGTGAACTGATTATTTTTTTAAGAATTGCAAAACCCATTGGCGGAATTTGTCGTTTTTCTGCTCTTTTTTTTCAAATGAAAACTCAGGAATGGTTTGGTTGTTTTTGTTTTCAAAAACACGCCACAATTCAGCGTTTAAAATTTTTTCGCTGTTTTTCATTTTGACTTCTAATGTGTTTGGGAAAATAAAATAATCAATTTTCATAAAAGAATAATTCAAATACGAAGCGCTTGGCACCAATGGCGCTGGCGCAAAATTTGCAACCACGCCGCTTTTTAAATTTGCAATGCTGATGGTGGCAATGTTTGGAAAATTTAAAAAACTATCCAAAGCACGTTGGGCACGTGGCACACCATTGCCCACAACCAAAAATGTTTTGTTTGGATTGTTTTGAATTAAATGTTTTAATGCTGCAATTTCAGTTTTTTCATTCGGTGTGATTTCAAAATTTGCACGGCAGCTGATGCTAAAATAAATATTATTAAAAAGTTGCAATGCAATAAAAAATATTAAAAATGCTTTTAAAAATATTTTTTTGTTTTTAATTTGAAAAGCAAAAAGAATGGTTATTCCTAACAAAAATATTTTGAATAGCCAAAACAAATGCAACTGTGGCACATAAAGCAACAAATAAACAAAACCCAACATTGTATGATCGCCAGAACCTGTTGTGCCTTTGTAAAATAAAACCATAAGCAAAGCAGATAAAATTAAAAATGCTTTTTGTTTTAAATTTAGCTTGGGTAGTTTATTTTCAAACAAAGCCAAAAACAAACACAAAAATGGAATCCAAATGTAGACCAAATACCGCAAATGTGCCCTTGGAAATGGCAAATTAAAATCTTCACGCACAGTTACAGAATAAGCGATTGTGATAGAAGTTACCAAAATAATAGAAAATGTAAAAATAAAAAGTTGCTTTGTTTTTTCATTAAAACTTTTATAATAAAGTGCAGGCAAGGCAACAAGAAAAAAACAACCGCCAAGTAAAATATTTAGCAAATAATAAAAAAATCCGTAAAACAAAAATAAAATACGTCCTTCTTCTTTTAAAATAGACAAACTTGCTTGGTTAGGATAAGAATTATTTAAACCGTAAAAAAATGTGAGTTTTGAAAGTATAAAAACAATTGTGAAAATAAAAACAAGCAAAAACGCATTTTTAATTTGTTCTTTAAAATTGATTTTTAAATGTAATATTTTTGCAAAAACAATATAAGCGCAAAAAGCGGCTAACAATAAAATTCCAACTTCTTTGCACAAATAAAGCGCATAACTTAAAATACCACTTAAAATTGAAAGTAAAATATTTAATCGGTTTTCTAAAATTATTTTAATAAAAAAATAAAATAACCAAGCACCCAATGGCAAAAAGAGATTTTCACTCATAAATGTAACAGAATAAGAAAGGTCGGATAATAAAATACTCAAAAAACAAATAAAAATAATTTTGTTTTTGTTTTCAAAAAATAATTTGCCGATAAAATACGTTGGGAAAATAATGGAAGAAACTAATAGTGCGTTGATGGCGGCAATGCTATGCGATTGGGATTCAATTGATTCAAAGAAAAACGCCGGGGCTAAACATAAAGAATAAAGAATTTTTTGGAATGCCGTTGGTAAATTATAAATATTTAAAAAATTACCGTGGGCGATATTTTCTGCAATTTGGTAATAAAGTAATTCATCGGGATAAAAAATAATAATTTTTTCAAAATCTGCCGCACAAAAACGAATCACAAAACTTGCCACAAATAAAAGCAACAATAGAATTCGGGAGGGAGGGTAACTATTTGATTTTTCATTGTTTTTTGTTAAATAAAAAAACGCATTATACACTTAAAAAAACAATGCCAAAATGCAACAATCCACGGTGAACTTGTAATTTTTTTCAAAATTTCTTGCGGCGGGCGTAAAAATTGCGCACAATGCACAAATCGTTGTTATTCCTGCAAAGTGGCGGCGTTTTGGACAGGGGTTCGATTCCCCTCATCTCCACCAAAAAAACGTTTCAACCCTTCGCCCGCAATATTATTTTTGCCGAGTCTTCAAAAATCTCTTCGGCAAAAAAAGCGGAAAAAATGCAGAAAAGCGTTTTTTTGATGGGGATGCACTGGCTTCGACAGGGCGCATAAAGCTGAGCCGGCAACGCGAAAGGCGAAGGACGTAATCCTAGCAAATTCAATAAACGCCAACGACGAGCGTTACGCACTCGCCGCCTAGTCGCGGTTCGTAGTGCCGGGGTGGTCGCTGCCTTGTTACCCAAATGCGCCGCGCGGGGCTTTTGCCCCGCGTGTTATTTTTAAGATTGTGCAAAAATAACGCTTTTTTAATTAAACAAAAAAACGTGAATACCGAAGAGTGGTTGCGCGCCATTGCCGCATGCGGCGGGCATTACGAAGAAATTGTGGTCTCCGAAGCCATCATTGACTTTGCGCCCGTTAAAATTGGTGCTTTTTCGCCGATGGACGAACATTGGATGAACGAAGCGCTTGTTCAAGCCGAAGGTGCGCTCATTTTGGGTGAAGTGCCCGTGGGCGCGGTGGTTGTGCAAAATGGCGTGGTCGTGGGGCGCGGCTTTAATTCATCGTTGTCGCAAAGCGACCCCACGGCACATGCGGAAGTTATGGCTTTGCGCGATGCCGCAAGGCATTTGCAAAATTATCGCCTGCCCGAATGCGAGCTTTATGTAACACTTGAGCCTTGTGCAATGTGCGCTGGCGCTATTTTTCAAGCACGCTTAAAACGCATTATTTTTGGCGCTTTTGATTTTAAAAGCGGTGTGGCGGGCAGCACGGTGAATTTGTTTGACAACCCACAACTCAACCACCACGCCACAATTGCAGGCGGGTTGTTGGAAGACAAAAGCGTTAAATTATTACGCAATTTTTTTAAAGCCAGACGCGGCAAAAAATGAAAGAAATCCGTATTTGCATCGCCACGCAACGCCTTTTTTTGTTTGAAAATCAAAGAGTTATTGAACGTTTTACGATTTCCACCGCCAAAAATGGCGCAGGCGAAATCAAAGGCAGCGAAAAAACCCCGCGCGGCCGCCATTTTATACGCGCCAAAATCGGCAGCAATGCGCCCGAAGGGGCGGTTTTTGTGGGGCGTCGGTTTACGGGCGAAATATATAACGACAAACTTTCACAAGAAAACCCCAAGCGCGACTGGATTTTAAGCCGCATTTTGTGGCTTTGCGGCATGGATATTGGCAAAAATCGCTTAGGGGTTGTTGATACTTTTTCCCGCTATATTTATATCCACGGCGCGCCAGATGATTCGCCTTTTGGCGTTGCCGCATCGCACGGTTGCATTCGCATGAAAAATGCGGATGTGATTGCGCTTTTTGAAAAGGTTGATGTCGGCGCCCCCGTTTTTATTTCAGAAAATCTGCAAATCCTTTAAAAACGCTGCCATTTCGGTGCGAAATTGCACGCCCAAATGCTTCATCACGCGCTGAGCCAAATCGGTCTCAACGGTGTAATCTTTAAGCGGCGCATCGTTAAAAACCGTGCGTTGCACATCGCGCACTTGCCCGATTTTATCCGCCAAACCCAAGGCAATGCTTTCATCGCCCGTCCAAACCAAGCCGGAGAAAATCTCATCATTTTCTTTTAAACGTTCGCCGCGCCCGGCTTTTACTGCATTTTTAAAATGCGTATGAATGTTGGCAACCAAACGTTCGGCGTGTGCTTTTTGCGCGGGGTTTTCGGGCGAAAAGGGGTCTAAAAACGCTTTATTTTTGCCAGCGGTAATTGTGCGCTGCTCAATGCCCAATTTCTCAATCACTTTATCCAAGCCGAATTGCGACATGATGACACCGATGGAACCGACCAAACTTGAAGGATGCACAAAGATTTCATCGGCTGCCGCGGCAATGTAATAAGCGCCTGATGCGCCAACATCTTCAATTACCGCAATCACGCGCTTGTCGGCATTTGTGCGTTTTAAACGCATAATTTCATCAAACACTGCGCCGGCTTGAACGGGGGAGCCGCCCGGGCTATTGACTTCCAAAATAATGCCAGTTGTTTTTGGCGAGGCAAAGGCGTTGTTGAAGGCTTTGATGAGATTTTCCGCGCTTGCACTTTGATCGTTTTTGATTTCACCGTTTAATTTGATAAGCGCCACATGCGACGATTCGGTCACGGACGAATCGGAAGAAGGCACAGCCAAGCCCACGATTCCGACAATCAACAACAAAATCAACACCCAACGAAACACGCGCCAACGGCGTTTGGAGCGTTTTTCTGCCACAAATTCGTTGATGAGCAAATTCAAAAATTGTTCTTTTTCCATTGTTTGCCACTTGAATAACGATAAAAAAACGCTTTTTAACACTTTTCCACGGTAAACGCTTTGTTTTTTTGAAAAATTATTGCGTTGACCGTGGATTTTCAGAGTATTCTCGTTTTGCTTTAAACTATGGCTGTTTTTTGTCTTTCTACCCAACAATGAAATCCGTTTTTTGTGCTTTTTTTGCTGCTTTTGTGCTTGTTGCCTGTGGCTTTCAGTTGCGTGGTTCTGAATTGAGTGCCTTGCCTTATCAAAGCATTCTTATTGATTTGGATCCGAACTCGGAGTTGTATTTGTGGCTAACGCGTTATATCCAATCCCTTGGCACCACCGAAATTGTGCATAACCATGAATCGGCACAAGCCATTTTTACGCAAATCAAAAATGAACGACAAAAAAATATCCTCAGTTTGGATAGCCAAGGACGCGTGAAAGAATATCGCTTGGAAGTGGATTACGCCTTTCAAGTTAAAAACCAAGCAGGGCAAGTCATTGTGCCATCGCACGAAATTACCTTAACGCGCGACATCAGCCACAGCGATGACACCTTGCTCGCCAAAGAATCCGAAGAAGCGATTTTGTGGCGCGATATGTATCAAGATTTGTCTAACCAAATTTTGCGGCAGTTGTCTTTAACACAACCTACTGCGCCCGTGGAAGAATAATGTTTTTACGCGCCGAACAAATTGAAAAATCCCCGCTTTACCCCGTTTATGCAGTTTATGGCAACGACCCGCTTTTAACCTTGGAAGCCACCGACACCATTCGTTTAAAAGCCAAAAATGCGGGTTTTTCCGAGCGCAAAATTTTGGAAGTGGGCGTTGGTTTTCAGTGGCAAAGTTTGATAGACGCGGCAGAAAACACCTCCCTTTTTTCGCCCAAAACATTGATTGATTTGCGCGCCCCGGGCGGCAAAATGGGCAGAGACGGCACGCCCGCCTTAAAAAATTATTTGGCAAAAAATCACCCAGACGTTTTACTTTTAATCTATTTGGCAGAGTTGGATTGGAAGGATGAAAAATCGGCTTGGTTTACCGAATTAACCCAAAAAGCCGTGGTTATTAAGGTTGATGCACCGCCTTTTTCACAACTTTCAGGCTGGATTGCAATGCGCTTGAAACGCCAAAAACAAAGCGCACCCAAAGAAGCCTTGGATTTTATTGCCGAGCGCGTGGAAGGCAATTTGCTTGCCGCGCATCAAGAAATCCAAAAACTAGCTTTGCTCTACCCCGCACGGGAACTTACTTTTGAAGAAGTGCAAGATGCCATTTTGAACGTGGCGCGATATAGCGTTGCGCATTTGCGGGAAGCCTTGTTGAACGGCAATCTCGCCAAATTTGCCAAAGTTGCGCAATCTTTAATTGAAGAAGGCGAAGCGAATGTGTTGATTTTGTGGGGAATTGCCGAAGAATTGCGCGCACTCTTTGCCGTTAGAAGCCAAATGGATGCCAATGTGCCGCAAGCGCTCGCCTTTAAAAATGCGGGTTTGTGGGGCTTGCGGCAAGCGCAAATTAAAACGGCAGTTGGCAAATTCAAACGCCCCGCCATTGAAGCCGCCCTTGTTGCCACACAACATTTGGATTGCGTTATCAAAGGCGCTGCCAAATCCAACGCGTCTTTTTTGGAAAATCTGCTCAACATTGCGCTGCTTTTAAACGGCGCACGGCAAGCCGAGAATCCACGGTAGACGCAAATTTTTTTTGAAATTTTTTTGGGTTTACCGTGGAAAAACGTTTTTTGTTGATTTTTTTCTCTTCTTTTTTGTTTTAAACGCTCTATTTCCTGCGCAAAGCGATGATTTGGGCTTTGGTGTGGGCGGATTGAATGCCGCAGAGCATTCTTATTTTCACTGGAACGGCCGCTTGGGCGAATTGTTGCGCGTGGGTTTTGTGGCAGCTTTGGCGCACACACCGTGGTGGGCGTTTATCAACGCCGCTTTTGGCACGGCATTTTTTTATTTGTTATTCGTTGTATTTTTTAACCGCACACCACGTTTTTGCCGCGCGGATGCCGCATTTTTGGCGCTTTTTTTGTTGTGGTTTCTTGCCACCAAAGGTTTTGGCGCAGTATTCTTTTGGGCAGCTGGCAGCACCAATTATTTGTGGGCTTTTGTTTTAATGCTCTTGTGGTTTTTGCCTTACCGCACTTTGATGTTGTTGAATAATCACGCATCGTCCAACCCTCCCAGATTTTAAAAAATCCTGCGTTTTTGTTTGTGCTTGGCGTTTTTGCGGGGTGGATGTCTGAATTTGCAATTCTTTTTCTTATTGTTGTTTTTGCTTTTTTTATTTACGCCAAAATCCAAAAAATCAAATTACTTTGTGGTTTTTCATCGGTTTTGTGGGATTTTTCATCGGTTTTTTGATTTTGTATTTTAATCCCGGGCACAGTGAGCGCGCGAGTTTGTCAGTTTTTCGCACGGGGGGATTTGCTGCACGGTTATTTCACCATCCGTGAATTATTCGCCCTGCCATTTTTGGATTTTTTAGAGCGTTTTCAATCGCTTTACACATCAGCATGCGCATCATTCCAACGCTTGCTTTTTTTATTGCCGTGGGATGCAGTGGTGTTGGTAGTCGCCGCTTTTTGATTATCAGCATTGTTTTAATCGGCGTGTGTTTCAAACTGCCTGTTTTAATTTTGCCGCTTTTGATTTTGCTTTGCATTTGTTGCGCCGTGCGATGCCAAAACAAACTATTTTTTATTTTGGCAGCGCTTTTTGCCCTGCATTTTTTGGCAGTTGCCATCAACATTCAAATTATGCACATTCCCGAGCGCGCCCGCATGCATTGGCGAATCATCCAGTTGGCAGAATTTTGCGTGGCATTACAAATCGCCTCCAACTTTTTTACGCTTAAAACAAAAAAAATGGCGGCGAATCTTGTGCTTTTGATAACGTTTTTCTATGCGCTTTTTGCATTAGAAGCCTGTTGCGATATGCGCATCAAATGGGAAAAAATGGCATCATCCATCGCCGCACAAAAGGCAATGGGGCGCGAAGAAGTGGTTGTTGATAAACGCACTTTTGAATCCTATTGGAAAAACTATGAAGATTGGACAATTCCAACGAGCGACTCACAAGAATTCTATAACCAAACACTTGCCCGCTATTTCGGCGTGAAACGTTTTATCGCCCAATGATGAAAATCCACGGTCAACGCTTTATTTTTTTGAAAAAAATATTCTGTTGACCGTGGATTTTTAGATTGCTTTGGCAGGATTGCCTGCGATTTTGGCAAAATCAGCAACGTTTTTCAGAACAACGGAACCTGCGCCAATGGTGGCATTTTTGCCGATATTCAAAAACGGCAAAATTGTTGCATTGGCACCAACAAAAGCATTTTCGCCAACATTTACCACGCCCAAAAGTGTTGCAGAAGGCGCAATATGCACGCCATCAGCAAGCGTGCATTCGTGTTCCACATTGGCGCAGGAATTCAAAATCACGCCGCGCCCGAGTTGGCAATGCACACCGAGCGTTACATTCGCCAAAATTTGTATGCCAAGATTTTTAGGAATTGTTGTTAAAAGCGTTGCCGTGCGATGCACCAAATTGGGCGTTGCCAAATTGTTTTCTTTAAATAAATTCAAATAATGCAATCGGTCGGCACCACGTGCGCCGCCAATGGCGGCAACGCCTGCAAGCGGTTTTGGGGCGTTTTTTAAAAAATCATAAAAGGCGGCAATGCCGTAAAAAATCGGCACATCAACAAAAGGCGGCGGGGTTTGGGGATTGTTGTCAAAAACGGCAATGATGCGCCCTAATTTTTGAGAATCAATAATTTCCCGCAATACTTTGGCTTGCCCCGTGCCGCCCCAAAATACAAAATTCATTTTAATAACCCTGCAATAACGCCAACAACGCGATTTTGGTCGTCATCCGTCATATCGTGAAAACTTGGCAAATTGATGGCGCGCTTAAAAATGCTATGCGCCACAATGTTTTGCGGGCAATCGGCAAACATTGGCAAGCTTGACAACGGGCGGAAAAAAACGCGCGCATCAATATTTTCTTTTTGGAATACCGACAAAATCATCGCTTGTGTGATTTTTAGCGATTCATCAAAAACCACGCTTGGCATCCAAGCGCCGTTGATGGTGCCGCATCGTTCATCGTTTAGCGTAATGCCTGAAAATTTTAAAAGGGCGTTTTTATAAAAATGCAAAATTTCTCGTTTTCGCAAAAACAATTCATCACAGCGCTCCAACTGCGCCAAGCCAATGGCAGCATTGATATTGGCCATTTTGAATTTGTAACCAATCATCACGGGATAAAATTGTTCTACCACATCGCGCGCCCTGCCGTGGTTGGATAAGGTTAAAACCTTTTCATACAAAGCGGAATCGTTGGTGGCAAAAAGCCCGCCTTCGCCTGTTGTGATTGTTTTTGTGCCGTGAAAAGAAAACGTAGAAAACGTGCCCAATGCGCCACAAGGTTTGCCATTAAAAGAAGAACCCAGCGCTTCTGCCGCATCTTCAATTAAAAAAAGATGGTGGCGCTTGGCGATTTTTAAAAGTTCGTCTAATGCGCACACATTGCCATACAAATGCACAGCCAAAATGGCACGGGTTTTGGGCGTGATGGCGGATTCTATTTTTGAAGGGTCAATGCACCACGTTTTTTCGTCAATATCCACAAACACAGGCACGGCGCCAAGTTGCACAATCGGAGCAACGCTGGCAATCCACGTGGTGTCGGGAATGATGATTTCATCTCCCGTTTGAATGCCCAAAGCCGCCAATCCAAGCGTTAGTGCGCCCGTGCAAGATGATGTGGCAACCACGTGCCGCACGCCCAAATGCGCCGCAAATGCCGATTCAAAACGTTGAATGTAATCGTAACAATGGGCGCCCCAACCATTGGCAGCGGCATCATTGGCATAAGCCACTTCTTTTTCGGTGATGGATGGGCGTGTGTAAGGAATGGCTTTCAAAGCCCTTCCCTCTCTCTCTCTCTCTCTCTGCATAAATCGTGCCACTTTTTTAATCCTTTCAAAAAAATAGCGGTTTACCGTGGATTTTTACAATGCTGAGCAAAATCATCCAACCATTTTGCAATTTCCGCTGGTGTATCCAAGGTTTTGGCGATGCGTTTTAAAGATTTTGCCGTTTTTTCATCCAAACCTTCTGGAAAAACAACGGAAAAATGCAAATACAAATCGCCTGCTTTTTGATTATCCGCTTTTTTACCTGCGGGAAAACCACGTTCTGCAATTTTTAATTCCCTAGTCATCGGCGCAATGTCAACATTTAAAATGCCATCCAAAAATGGCAATTTAATTTTGACGCCCAACATAAAATCAAATAAAGATAACGGCACGGCGCAATGCAAATCTCGGTTTTCTAAACTTAAAAATTCATCCGTTTGCACAACCACGTTCAAATACAAGTCGCCCGACACTTCCGACTCCGATTCTGCCGCTTCGCCCTGCCCTGTTAAACGCAATTCATCGCCTGTTAAAACGCCGCCAGGAACATTCACAACCAAAACCACATCTTTTTCAACCTTGCCCGAACCCAAGCAGTTTGGGCAAACAGAAGATGAAATCAAACCTTTGCCATTGCAATTTGGGCAGGCGGCAAGTTTGCCGTCTTTTAAAATTCTGCCCGAGCCCAAGCAATTTTTGCAAAAAGCGTGGCATTCTATTGGAGATTTTCCACTACCTTGGCATTTTTCACACGGCAGGCGGCGGGTAACTGTAATTTCCTTTGCCGTGCCAAAATAGGCTTCCAACAAGCTCAAATGCAGGCTTTGGTGAATATTGCGTTTTTTGTTGGCTGGCGTGTTTTGGAATTGCGCCGAAAGTAATTCATAAGCCGCTTGCACCATTTGAAAATGGGCAGCCGCCGATGGGTCGGGGTTGCGGTCGGGGTGCCAACGCATTGCCAAGCGGCGGTAAGCGCTTTTGATAGTATCTAGTGTGGCGTTAGCCTCCAACCCCAAAACGGCAAAAGGATTATTTTCTTCTTCAACCATAAGAATTTTTTGTAAAATATATTTGATTTTACGCCAAAAAAATAAAGGAAAAATTATGAATGAAGAACAAGACCTTGCGCAATTGGATGCCAAAATTGACCAAGCCATTGCGTGTATCAAAACCTTGCGCCAAAAAAATGAAACGCTAAAACTCGCCATTAATGAAAAAGATAAAAAAATCAACGAGTTACAAGCAACCATCAAAAGCGCCGAAGAACGTGTAGAAGCCTTATTGAAACAACTGCCAACGGAAAAAGGGGAGTAAAAAATGGCGAAAAATGCGATTCTAAACGTCAAAATTATGGGGCACGATTATGGCGTGTCTTACCCCGAAGGTTCTCGTGAAGACTTGTTGGCAGCAGTCAAGTTGGTGGCAGATACCATGCAAAGCGTGCAAGCAGGTGCGCCAAAAACCACCACTGAACGCATTGCTGTTTTGAGCGCCATTTTGATTGCCAGCGATTTTTTGGCATTAAAGGATGAAATTGATGAACGCTCTTTTAATAAAACACTTGCAGATTCAAAAACAATGCGTAAAATAGGACGCATGCAAGCGAAGTTGCAGGAAATTTTGGATGTTTAACCAGTTTTCCCCTGCGGTGTTTGTCAAAGGTCATAGATTCCTTGAACCAATGATATCTGGCATCGGTTGCTGACTTAAATTTTCTCCCCGTGGGGTGAAATGGGAAGCGACCACCTTTGTAAAAAGGTTCAGGATGCCGACCTTAACGGCACTGGCGGGGGTTCCCTTTTTTTAAAGCCTGCTTTTTTCTTCCACTTTTTAAAAAATTTTGGCGTTGACCGTGGATTTTCCCTTTTTTTTGTTGGTCGCCTTTTTGTGCTTGGGGTTGTTCACTGGTTTTATGGCAGGGTTGTTGGGTATTGGCGGCGGTTTGGTGTTGGTGCCGTCTTTGGTTGTTTTATTTTCAAACGCCAACCTTTTTGAAACTGAACGCCTGATGCATATGGCGCTTGGCACTTCAATGGCAACTATTATTTTTACAAGTTTGGCAAGCGCTATTGCGCATCAGCGTTTTCATAACATTGAATGGCAACTTGTTAAAAATATCGGTGTGGGTGTTTTGCTTGGCACGTGGTTGGGGGCTTTTTTGGCAAAAATTATTCCGCCACAACCCTTGGCGATTTTTTACACCGCTTTTGTGGTTTTTACCGCCGCCAATATGGTTATGAATTTAAACGCCGAGCCTCGTGGTTCAATTCCACGCCCGATTTGGCAAGGCTTGGCGGGTGGTTTTATCGGTGCATTGTCTGCCATTGTTTCTATTGGCGGTGGTTCGCTCATTGTGCCTTTTTTGCATTATTGCGGCGTGCCGATTAAGCGAGCCATTGGCACATCTTCTGCCATTGGCGTGGCGGTGGCTTTTGGCGGCACGCTGGGTTACGTTTATAACGGTTGGGCGGAATCAACAAGCGCTTGGGAATGGGGTTATGTTTATGTGCCTGCTTTAATTGTGCTTTTAATCGCCAGCCATTTGACAGCGCCTTTGGGCGCACTTTGCACGCAAAAATGGCCAATTAAGCGCATCAAACAAATTTTTGCCTTGCTTTTGGTGATTTTGGCGATTCGCATGCTCGCCGAGTTTTTTTAAAACTAAAAATCCACGGTAAACCCTAAAAAATTTTGAAAATTTTTTAAGGTTTACCGTGGAAAATCATTCTTTTTTTTGCGGGTGGGCAGAATGGCGGCGTGGCGGGCGTTTGGCTACTTTTACTTCTAGCGTCATTTCTTCCAAACCCCGTTGAATTTTAAGCGTTGCCACATTGCCCGGTTCAATTTTTTTAATCGCACGAATGGCGGCACGAAAATCGCTAATCTCTTGCGCATTGATCGCCAACACAATGTCGCCCTTTTGTAAGCCTGCTTTTGCGGCAGGCGAGTCGGGCGCAAAACCCGCAATTAAAACGCCCTTGGCATTTTTAAGATGAAAAGCCTTTGCCACACGCCCTTCCACTTCACGAAACCAAGCGCCAATCCAGCCGCGATCCACCCTGCCCTTTTCAATTAGTTGCGTCATTGTTTCTCGCGCGCGGTCAATGGGAATGGCAAAGGTAATGCCTTTGGAATTGCCATCGTTGGAATAAATGGCATTGATAATGCCTATGAGCGCGCCGTGCGCGTTGATAAGCGCTCCGCCCGAATTGCCCGGGTTGACCACCACATCGGTTTGTATAAATTCATCCACTGGGCTCAAAGGAAAAAACGTGCGGTCTAATGCAGAAATGATTCCAGAAGTTACACTTTGGCTAAAACCATAAGGATTGCCAATGGCAAAAACCACATCCCCCACGGCAAGACTTTCGCGCTTGGCAAGTGCCATTGTGGGCAATAAGCCAACATCGGAACTTTCTATTTTTAAAACAGCCAAATCCGATTCAGGGTCTGTGCCCACAAAGCGCGCAGGAAAACGCCGCCCATCTGATAACAACACTTGAAAAACCCGATCACCCGCAATCACGTGGTTATTCGTTAAAACATAACCATCAGGGCTAACGATAACGCCTGAACCCACACCCAAGGTTTCTTGGCGACGCGCTGGACGAAAAAAATACGACAACACATTATCCGCTGCCGATTCACCTGCGCCCGCGTAAATATGCACCACCGAAGGCGCGGCGCGGGCAATGGCATCGCGGTAGCTCACAGGCGCTGGTATACTAGCGGGCACTTCTTTCAAATAAACCACGTGCAACCATTGCGGCAAGCGGCCATCGCCCAACCACAAGATTGCCAACAACACCGTGACCGATTGAGAAAACACCAACCATAACTTTTTCATAATGGGGAATTGTATGAATCGCCATGCACTTGTGCAATATTTGGATCAACTCTTAACGGCAAAAAAATTTACAGATTACTGCCCAAACGGCTTGCAAGTGGAAGGTTCATCTGAAATTTTTAAAATTGTGGCAGGCGTTAGCGCTTCTCTTGCCTTAATTGATGAAGCCATTAGCCAACAAGCCGACACCATTTTGGTTCACCACGGCTATTTTTGGAAAGGCGAAAATCCATCGGTGCTTGGTTTTAAAAAAGAACGCTTAAAAAAATTATTAACGCACAATATCAACCTTATCGCTTACCATTTGCCGCTTGATGCGCACGAAGTTTTCGGCAACAACGTGCAGCTTGCCCAACATTTGAATTTTGAAATTTTGGGGCAAGATGAAACACACCATTTGCTTTTTTACGGTCAAACCAAGCCACAAAGTGTTGCCGATTTCACCGATTTTTTAACCCAACAATTAAACCGCGCGCCTTTGGTTTTAGGAAAAAACAAAAGCGGCCAAATTCGCAAAATCGCTTGGTGCAGCGGCGCAGCGCAAAATTATTTGAACGATGCCGCGGCACTTGGCGTGGATGCTTTTTTATCCGGCGAAGTCTCTGAAAAAACCACGCACGAGGCCAAAGAATTGGGGTTGTATTATTTTGCCATCGGCCATCACGCATCAGAGCGCTACGGCATTCAAGCATTAGCCCAACACCTTGCAAAAGAATTTCCCGTGGAATGCGTGTTTGTTGATTTACCCAATCCCGTTTAAAACCTTTTTCAAAAAAAACAAACGTTTACCGTGGAAAATATTCAAATCATTCTGCCGCCATCCAACAATTTGCAAAAGTTGGAAAAAATTTTAATCGGCAAAACTGGGCGCGCCATTGCCGATTACCAAATGATTCAAAACGGCGATACCGTTTTGGTTTGCGTCTCAGGCGGCAAAGATTCTATGACACTTTTGCACTTGCTTTTAATCTTGCAAAAGCGCGCGCCCATTCAATTTCAAATCATCGCGATGAACTTGGACCAAAAACAGCCGAATTTTCCAAAAGAGATTTTGCCCGCGCATTTCAAAAAACTCGGCGTGCCTTTTCATATTGCCAATGCGGATACTTTTTCCATCGTCACAGAAAAAATTCCCGAAGGCAAAACAACTTGTTCCTTATGTTCGCGCCTGCGGCGCGGCATTATTTATAAAACAGCAAAAGAACTTGGCGCTAATAAAATTGCGCTCGGGCACCATCGCGATGACATTGTGCACACACTTTTTTTGAACGCCTTTTTTGGCGGCAAATTAAAGGCAATGCCACCCAAACTCAAAACGGACGATGGCGCTTTAATTGTTATTCGCCCGCTGGCTTATTGCGCTGAAAACGATATTGCGCGTTTTGCCAAAGGCATGCAGTTTCCAATTATTCCGTGCAATTTGTGCGGTTCGCAGCCCAATTTGCAGCGCCAAAAAATCCGCGAGATGATGGCAGAGTGGGACAAAAAATTCCCGGGCAGAACCGAGGCGGTTTTTCACGCCTTGCAAAATGTGGTGCCTTCGCATTTGGCGGATAATGCGCTTTTTGATTTTCAAAATCTTTAAAAATCTTTAAAAGGAAACGTTTATGCAAACTTTGCCCAACTATTTTGCCGCACACAAAACGCCTGAAAATCTCAGCAACGTGATTTTAAAAATTGCCGAAGTGACTCAAGAAATTGCGCAATTATTGCGCCGCGGCGCACTCAACAACATTTTGGGTGCGGCAAACCACATCAATGTGCAAGGCGAAGAACAAAAAAAATTGGACGTGTTGAGCAACGAACTATTCATCAATGCCTTTCAAAATTGCCCTTTTGTGCGGGCAATTGCATCAGAAGAAATGGAATCACCCATAGAAATCACGCCCGATGCGCCGTTTTTGTTGCTTTTTGACCCGTTGGATGGTTCTTCCAACATTGATATCAACGCGCCTGTTGGCACGATTTTTTCCATTTTGCCAGCGGACAACCCTAACGGTTTTTTGCAACAAGGCAAAAACCAAATCGCCGCGGGCTATGTTTTATACAGCGCGGCAACGGAAATGGCATTGAGTTTGGGCTGCGGCACGGATATTTTTTTATTGGATTCCGATTCCAACAATTTTGTTTTAATCACTGAAAAAATCCAAATTGCGTCAGAAACCCAAGAATTTGCCATCAACGCTTCCAACCAACGCTTTTGGTTGCCGCCAATTGCGCGCTATATTGCCGAATTATTGGCAGGCAAAACAAGCGCGCGCGGCAAGGATTTTAATATGCGCTGGGTTGCGGCAATGGTGGCAGACATTCACCGCGTGTTGCATCGCGGCGGGGTTTTTTTGTATCCCATTGACGAAAAAAACAAAGACAAAGGCGGGCGGCTGCGTCTGCTTTATGAAGCCAATCCGATGAGTTTTTTAATCACACAAGCGGGCGGTTTGGCAACAACTGGCAACCAAGCCATTTTGGAGATTGTTCCGCAAAAACTGCACCAACGCGTATCCGTTATTCTCGGCGCCAAAAACGAAGTTCAATACATTGAAACACTTTTTAAAGCATAAAAATCCACGGTAAACGGCAATTTTTTTTGAAAAAAATCAAAAAAAATTCCCGTTCACCGTGGAAAATCGCAAAATATTGTAGATTTTTTATAAAAGGTTAAAAAATGCAACGTCGAGCATTCATCAAAAATACCGCCGTTTTAGGCGTGGCAACAATGGCGGGTTCACCTTTGTTGGCTCAAAGCCTTGCCACAACAATACCATCAGAATCGTCAACAAAAACGGCAAACTCGGCAAATGCTGTTAAAACAATCACTTTAAACGATGGCAACACAATGCCGATGGTTGGTTTTGGCACGTGGTTGATTCGCGGCTCAAAATGCCAAAAAGCCGTGGAAGAGGCTTTGTCGGTGGGTTATCGCCACATTGACACAGCGCCGCAAATGTATGGCAATGAAGCGGCGATTGGCAAAGCTGTGAAAGTAAGCGCTATTGCGCGTTCTAAGCTTTTTATCACCACAAAACTTTCAAGCAATATGACATTTGATGAAGCATCGCGGGCAATTGATGCTTCGCTTTCACGTTTAAACGTGGATTATGTGGATTTGATGCTCATCCACAAAGCTTACGCAGAGCACATCGCTATGTATCGCGCAATGGAGCTCGCACAAAAAGCGGGCAAAATCAAATCATTGGGGCTTTCCAACTTCACGCCGGAATTATTTGAAGGTTTTCTTAAAAACTGCAAAGTGTTGCCCGCAGTCAACCAAATGGAAACGCACGTATTCAACCAACAACGCGCGCTGCGAGCCAAAATGCAAGCAAGCAACACCAACTTTGCGCCTGGAGCCCATTTGCCAAAGGCGCAAAAGACCTTTTAAAAAACGACATTTTGGTGAAAATCGCCCAAAAACACGGCAAAACAAGCGCACAAGTGGCACTGCGTTTTTTGATTGAAGAAAATATTGTGGTGTTGCCCAAAAACACACATATTGAACGCATGCGTGAAAACATTGCGGTGTTTGACTTTGCGCTTGATTCAGATGACAAAAAAGCGCTTTATTCATTAGACCGCGCCGTTGATATGTATCGCTGGTTTGATTCCAAAATCACCGATTTTTTCTTGGATTTTTTTCAATCCTAAAACAGCAATTTTCCACGGTGAACCTTTGTTTTTTTTGAATTTTTTAAAAGTTTACCGTGGAAAAAACTTTATTCTTCCAAAAACTGCTTGATGAAGCGCTTGTCTCGCCAAGATTTCCAGCGCCAGTTCCAATAACCTGCGGCGGTGAAAGCGCCGTAATTCATCAGCGCCACTTTGGGCCCCGTATTTAAAATAGACAAAGTGCGGCGCGGCAGTGGCACATCCAACAAGGTTCTGCCGCGCAATTGCCGAAAAATATTTTGATTCACTGCTGGCGCGGCGGCAATAGCATAAGAAAGCGCCCGCTCGTGCGCAATATCCATGCGTGTTGCGCAATCGCCTGTGGCAAAAATCGCACGGTTGGTGGTGGATTGTTGCGTTTTTTGCACAGCAAAAAAACCTTCATCGCAAAGTGCCAAGCCCGTTTCCCGAAACCAGCCTTGCGGTTGAACAGAGGTTGCCACCAAAACAAAATCAACGGGCAACAATTCGCCTTCGCCCAAAATCAGCCCGTTTTTGCCCGCGTAGGCTTTGCCTGAAACAATTTGAATGCGCCGCTCTGCCAACATATCTTGCGCCAAATGCCGCGCATCTTTGGAAAAAAACGGCAACAAGCCATCACCTGCAATCAGCGTGATTTTCACATGTCTGGCATCAACCATGCGCGTTAAGCGCCAATGCGTAATGAGCGCCAACTCCACGCCTGCGGCACCGCCCCCCAAAATTGCCACGCGGATTTTGTCAAGGCGCGCGGCAGAAGTAATCATCTCTTCCCACGCTTTGGCAAAGTCCAGCAATGGCCGAACCGGAATTAAGCGGTAGGCTTCACTTTCTAAATAAAGGCTATCAATCTGTCCGCCAAGCGCCAAGGAAGCCACGTCATAATCCAATTTTTGCCCGCTTTTTAAAGCAACAGAGCGGCACGCCAAGTCTATGCCGCAAATATCGTCTTCAATAAACTCCGCACCAGCTTTTTGGGCAAGTTTTTGAACGTTGATGGAGCACGACTCCAATGGCGCGTTGCCGCACATCCAATGCGTCAACATTCCCGCGTGGGTTTGCAAATGCGAGCGGTTGATTAAAAAAACCTTTAAATCCGGCCACGGCGATTTCACCAAAGCCTTTAATACATAAAGGTTTGCAAAACCCGCGCCTGCCAAAATCAGATTTTTCATTGTGCGTGGTTTTCCACGGTAAACTTCAAACTTTTTTAAGGTTTACCGTGGATTTCAGCATTTTTTAAGCTTTTAAGCCGCAAAATTTTGCGCGGCAAAATCCCAATTCACCAAATGCTCCAAAAAGGCATCAATGAATTTGGGGCGGGCATTGCGGTAATCAATGTAATAAGCGTGCTCCCAAACGTCCAAGCACAAAATGGGCGTGGCGTTTTCAGTCAAAGGATTGCCGGCTGCGCCCATATTCAAAATATCAAGCGTGCCGTCTGTTTTTTTGACCAACCACGTCCAGCCTGAGCCAAAATTGCCCGCGGCACTTTGCGCAAAAGCGGTTTTAAAGCTTGCAAAATCGCCCCATTTTTTGTTAATTGCCGCCAACAATTCGCCTGTGGGCTCGCCCCCGCCATTCGGTTTTAAGCATTGCCAAAAGAACGTGTGGTTAAAGGATTGCGCCGCGTTGTTGTATAAACCACCTGTGGCATTTTTGATAACTTCTTCCAAAGGTTTATCAGCAAAGGGCGAATCTTTAACCAAATTATTGAAGTTGGTCACATAAGTTTGGTGGTGTTTGCCGTAATGAAAATCCAAGGTTTCCGCCGACATATACGGCTCCAAGGCATTTTTTTCAAAAGGCAAAGCGGGTAATTCATAAGTCATGGTTGGTTCTCCTCGTTCAAAATAATTTTTTCCACACGCGCTTGAAGGCTACCCTGCCCCAAACGAATGGACAAAAGTGCGCCTTTTTTAACGCTATCGCTTTCAAAAATCAAATGTTTGTTTTCGTCAAAAACCATCGCATAGCCGCGCTTCAAAAGCATTTGCGGGTTTTTCCATGATAAAGATTGTTGCAAAAAACGCAGGCGATTCTGCGCATTTTTGAACTTTAACGCAACCAATCGCGGCAATTCGTTTTTTAATTGGTTTAAACGCTCACCTTGGTATTTCAAACGCTCGCGCGGCGCCAAATGCGTTAAACGTGCATTTAAAAGATGAAAATATTGCGTTTTTTGATTCAAAATGCGCTGAAAATGCGCATTCAATGTTTTTTTATAAAAATCCAAAAGTGCCAAGGTTTGCACCACAATTTCCACCACTTTTTGCGCGGCGGCAGTGGGCGTGGAAGTGCGACAATCGGCCACAAAATCGCAAAGTGTGAAATCCACTTCGTGCCCAATGCCGCTAATGGTGGGCGTTTGAAGGTTGGCAAAGGTTCTAACAACCAATTCATCATTAAAAGCGGATAAATCCGTGTTGGAGCCGCCGCCGCGCGCCAAAATAATCACATCAAAGTCTTGCGCATCGGCTTCTTTTAAATTTTCAACAATAGTCGGAGGGGCGGCATCGCCTTGAACCGTTACATTAAAAACGCGCCATTGAATTGGCAAACCTTGAAAACGCGCCAAAATGTCGCGCACTGCCGCGCCCGCCTCACTGGTGATGAGCGCAACCTTTTGAATAAATTGCGGTAGTGTTTTTTTGCGTTCATCATCAAACAAGCCTTCTTGTTGTAGTTTTAGTTTTAAGGCTTCAAACTCTTGCGCGGCATCTCCCACGCCCGCTTTTTCAATGCCACGCACATCCAACTGCAACTGCCCTTTGCCGTTATAAAACCGCAAAATCGCGGCAACTTTAATTTTTTGCCCGTTTTTTAAGCTGTGTTTGGCAGGCAAATTCACGCCAGCCCACAACACGCAAGAAATGCCAAGTGCACCTTCGCGCAACAAAAAATAACGATGCCCGCGAGCAGAAAGGGAAAAATCGGCAACTTCGCCTTCAACCAAAATTGGCGTTGGAAAATTATCTTGCACAAGGTTATTCAAAAGCGCACACAATTCACCAACACTCAAAACTTGGGGTTTTAAATATTCCATTTTTCAAAACTCAAAAAATCCACGGTCAACCCAAAAAAATTTTCAAAAATTTTAAGCGTTTAGCGTGGAATTTTGCATCCAAAAACAATTCATCACCAAAACCGAAGTTGGCATTGCTTTAATTTGAATGTCAAATTTCAAACTCGGCTCAACGCGCGTACTGGCGTTGTGCAAACGCAATGAAAAAAGCCAACCTTCATCCAACTGCAACAAAAGCGTATTGTGACTTTTTTCTTTAAAACGCAAATTCAAAATTTTGCGCGGCAAGGCGCAAGCAGGAATCAAAAGTTTTGGTTTGGCATGTTTAGATGAGAGATTCAAGGTCTTGCGCAAATTAAATGTTTGAATCTGCACCATTTTTTTGGGGTCAAAATGAATCACTTTGTAATAATCAAATGCACCCAACAAATATTCGCCCAAATGCCGCACGGCATTTTTATTTTCCAATGCAATTTTTAGAAGTTCTTGTTGAAAGGCATTCAAAATCGGCAAATAAAATTGCGTGCTTTTGTTAGGAATTTCTGACCATTTTTTGTCTTCTTTTTTTAATCTTTCCAAGCGCTCAAAAATCGGCGCAATTTCTGCAAAATAGTCGGGAGATGCTTTTGTGCCCAACCATTTTTCGCCAAAATCAAGATTTTTGGATAAGCGGCTGTGCTTAGCAGCTTTGTGGTTGTTTTTTAGGCTAAAACCTATTTCCCAACACAAATTTTGGCGCGCGACCACAATGTCACGCACATCCGCCGTCTCACCCTTTGAATCTTGCTGAATGGCAAGCGTTAAAAAGTCGTCACCCTTTTCCGTCATTCTCGGTTCGCAATTAAAAATGGTAGTGGCAAAAATCTCGGCACTTTTTTGAAAATTTGCTTTTAATGGCGAATCAATCTTCTCCCAAGCCCGTTTTGCTGCTTCAAAAGCAGAATTTTCCACAATTTTCACCTGCCGACAGGTCGCAATTTTGTCATGCAAAAGCTTTAAACACGCAAATTCAAAGGCGCGGCCATTGTTGTTGCTTTTTTCCGTCATTTTGTCGCCTTTAACAATGCGTCTTTAATCGCCACAGCAATTTCGTAAGCAAGCGGCACAGGAACGGCGTTGCCAATCATTTTGTAAGCATCGTTTAAATGTTCGTAAATAAATTGAAAATCATCAGGAAAACCTTGAATGCGTGCGGCTTCCCGCACGCTAAGCCGCCGATAAAGGTGTTCAAAACCTGCTTGAAAGCGGCAATCGTTTTTACCGTGCTTTTGCATTTTGGGTGCGCTTGGGTGCAACTGCGAGTGCCGCCCCGAAGCTTGCACGGTGAAGGCTTGTTCATCCCACGCTTTAACGCGATTACGGCTTAAAAAGAAAGGGGAGAAAGAACCGATGAAATATTCATTGTTGTTCATCGCCTTGGGGTTGTGTTTGTTTTTGGGCAAAGCAGCCACGGCAGACTCTTCTAAATCCGCAATGGTGTGGCGAAGAGTGATTTTTTTGGAATCATCCCACGTTGAGCCGTGCGGAAAACAAAAATGCACGTTCAAATCCTTTCTAAAACCGATATAAAAAACACGAATGCGCTCTTGCGCTACGCCGTAATCTTTGGCATTGGCAACGTTTAAAAAAACGTCATAACCCGCATCATCAAAAAATTTTAAAAAGTTATCCACCGCATTTTTGTGCCGCTTTGACAACATTCCCCGCACATTTTCTGCCAAAAAAAATTGCGGACGAAATTCTTTTAAAACACGGATATAGTCCAAAAACAACTGCCCGCGCTCATCATTAATCCCGCGCAAAGCGCCTGCCTCCGACCACGATTGGCATGGCGGTCCGCCAATGATTCCAACCACTTCTCTTTTTAAAAAATGGGCAATATTTTCACTTTTAATCTTGCGAATATCGCCTTCAATCAAATGCGTTTGCGGGTGATTGTTTTTGAACGTGGCGTAAATTTTGGGGTCAAATTCGTTGGCAACAGCAATAGAAAATCCTGCCTTTTGAAAGCCCAAATCCAAACCACCACAACCGCTAAATAAAGAAATCAGTTCCAAAGCCATTTCAAACAATTAAAAAATTAAAAAATCCACGGTCAACCCAAAAAAATTTTCAAAAATTTTAAGCGTTTAGCGTGGAAAATCGCCGCATTGGGCGCGTTGAATCAAAATTTGGTCTATTAAAACCAATGCCAACATTGCCTCAGCAATGGGCACGGCGCGAATGCCCACGCACGGGTCGTGCCGCCCGCCAATAGAAAGGGTGATGTCTTCGCCCGCAACATTCATTGTTTTTTGCGGCAAAGCAATAGAAGGCGTGGGTTTTAAATGCAGGCGCACGTGCAATTCTTCGCCCGTAGAAATGCCGCCCAAAATGCCGCCCGCATGATTGGTTAAAAATTTGCCGCCTTGCATTTGGTCGTTGTTTTCACTGCCCATTAAACTTGCCGCGGCAATGCCTTCGCCAATTTCTATGGCTTTAACCGCGGGAATGCTCATTAAAGCAAAGGCAATCAAAGCATCCAACTTTTCAAAAACGGGCGAACCCAAACCAGTTGGCACATTGCGGACAACAAGGTTGAGCATTGCGCCGATGGAATCTTTGGATTTTCTAACCGAATCCAAATACGTTTCCAATTGCGGCACCACATCTAAATTCGGCGAAAAAAAGGCGTTTTCATCCGCCATTTTTTCATCCACAAATGGAATTTGAAAAGAACCCATAGAATGCAAATAAGCGCGAATTTGAATGTTAAAATTTTCCAAAAGCCATTTTTGCGCAATGGCACCGGCTGCCACGCGCGCGGCGGTTTCCCGAGCGGACGCTCTGCCGCCGCCGCGATAATCGCGAATGCCGAATTTTTTCAAATAAGAAAAATCCGCATGCCCCGGGCGAAAAACTTCTTTTAAAGAATCGTAATCGCGGCTTTTCATATCTTCATTAAAAATCACCAAGGCAATGGGCGTGCCGCTGGTTTTGCCTTCAAAAACGCCGGATAAAATCTGCACGCGGTCGGCTTCTTTTCTTTGGGTGACAAAACGCGATGTGCCGGGTTTGCGCCGATTGAGTTTTTTTTGAATATCTTCTTCTTTTAAAAAAAGTCCGGGCGGACAACCATCAACAACGCAACCCAAAGCCACGCCGTGCGATTCGCCAAAAGTGGTGAGCGAAAACATTCTGCCAAAAGTATTGCCTGCCATAATTTTTCAAAAAAAAATAAGGTTGACCGTGGATTTTATGCCATAACCTGCACATTTAAATGCAAAGCCGTTTGAATTTGTTGCGCAATTTGGTTCAAATCCGCTTGATTCATTCTTTTTAAGAATGGTGCTTGTTTTTGCGCCGATTGCCGCGCCAAGCCATACAAATAAATGCCTTTTAAACGCGCGGCATAAGGTTTTAAAAAATCAATGTAATGGCACAAAGTGGAATCATCGGCTTTGGCAAAGGTGCTTAAAAACCAACACGTTTGAATAAAAGTGGGCGCCGATTCAATGGCGCATTCCAAACGATTTTGCATTTTCAAAGCATCAAAAGGCACGCCGTTGATGGCTTTCATTGAAGAATCCGCGCGGTCAATTTTGAACCAAATTTCATCCAAAAGCGGCAAGGCTTTCACAATGTGTGCTTTGTCTAAAAACGAACCGTTGGTAATCAAACGCAGTTTGATGTGATTCAAATGAAATTCTTTTTTGATTTTGCAAACCAACAACACAGCTTTTTCAAAATCGGGCAAAGCGGTGGGTTCGCCATCGCCTGAAAAAGCAATGTCTTTTAAAACGGCATCTTTTGGCGCATTTTTTTCTAAAAAATCGCTTTGTAAAAAAAAACGCAATTCTTCTTCCAATAAAGAAAAATCAACAGCATCGGGATTGCCGCGTTTTAAATTTTCCACTTGGCAATAAACACACGCCCAGTTGCACGCGCGGTTGGTGTTTAAATTGATTCCCAAAGAAACGCCGCCTGCGCGGCGCGACAAAACCGGATAAACATATTTCAAATGCGCGGCATCGCGCTCGTGTTTTTCTACGCTTAACATTTTGATGATTCCAACATCAAAAGCGCTTGGTCAATCGCCACCATCAAACTTTGCGGATTGGCTTTTTGGGTTCCAGCCAAATCCAGCGCAGTGCCGTGGTCAACGCTGGTGCGAATAATCGGCAAACCCAAAGTAACATTGGCACCTTGACCAAAAGTGGCGTATTTCAACGGCGCCAAACCTTGGTCGTGATACATTGCCAACACGCAATCGGTATTTTTTAATTGTGTGGGTTGAAACAACGTATCCGCTGGATAAGGTCCCAAAACTTGTGCGCCTTGTTGTTGAAACATTTGAATAACGGGAATGATGGTTTCCAATTCTTCTTTGCCCAAATGGCCGTTTTCGCCCGCGTGCGGATTTAAACCCGCAACTTTAATAGTCGGTTGAGGAATGTTGTATTTGGCGCGCAAATCGGTAAGCAAAACGCTTAAAACACGAATCAGCAAATCTTGTGTGATGGCTTGCGGCACTTTTTGAATCGGCAAATGCGTGGTGGCAAGCGCCACGCGCAAAATGCCCGCGCCGTTTTTTTGTTCGCCCAAAAGCATCATCACGGGGTAACCGGCGGTTTTTTGCGCCAAATATTCCGTATGGCCCGTAAAATCAAAACCTGCTTGGCAAATCACCCCTTTGTGAATGGGCAAAGTGACCAAAGCATCAAACTGCCCTTTGACAATGTTTAAAAGCGCACAATCCAACAAATTCAACACATAAGGCGCATTTTGAACATTTAAAACGCCGGGTTCAGCCTTGGTGCGCAAAGGAATATGCAACACTTCCAAAGCATTTTGCGGTTTGGGATTTTCTTTTTGAAACAACACGCACGGCACTTTGGCGCGGCTTTGGATTAAATCAATATCGCCCAACACCACCAAACGCGCTTCTTCAAAATTCAACAAATGCGCACACAAATCAGGGCCAACACCCGCTGGTTCGCCCGAAGTTACCGCCAAAATTTTGGGTGTGTTTTTCACGTTTTATCAAACCTTGTTTAAAAAAAAATTGCCGTTGACCGTGGATTTTTTAAAAAATCCACGGTCAACCTAAATTTTTTTCAGAAAAAATCAAATCCGCTTAAAAAAACAATCAAAATGCAAGGCGGGGCAACAAATCGCAAAATAAAAAACCACAACGACCATTGCCAAGTTTTCAAATGAATTTCGTGTTGCACAAGTTGGCGATTCATAAACCAACCGATGAAAACGGCAGAAAGCATTGCGCTAATGGGCATAATAAAACGGCTGGTTAAAGCGTCCAACGTGTCAAAAATGTTTGAGCCAAAAATCGTTACATTGCTCCATTCGTTAAAACCCAAAGCCACAACAATGCCGCAAACCCACACCACAAAAAACAAAATCAAAGTGGCTTTTTTGCGCCCCAAACTGGGCACGGATTCAATCAAATAAGCTGCCATCGGTTCAATAATGGAAATGGCAGAAGTAATGGTTGCAAAATAAAGCAAAATATAAAAAAGCGGTGCGACCACTTGCGAAAACGGCATTTTGGAAAAAACAAGCGGCAGGGCTTGCATCACCAAACCCGGGCCTGCCGAAGGTTCCAAGCCCGCGCCAAAAACAAAGGCAAAAATAGACAAACCCGCCAAAACGGCAATAAACAAATTTGCCGCAGCGACATAAAGGGTGCTTGCGGCAATGTTGACTTGTTCTTTAACGTAAGAGCCGTAAATCATCAAAGCGCCAAAACCAATGCTCATAGAAAAAAAGGAATGCCCCAAAGCCGCCAAAAGAACTTTGGGCGTTAAAGCGCGCCAATCGGCGGTGAACATATAATCAAATGATTTTTGAATATCGCCATAAATAAAGGCATAAATCAGCAAAAACAGCAAAATAAAAAACAAAGCCGGCATCATCACGGCGTTGGCGCGCCCAATGCCTTTATCCACGCCCAAAACGATGATAAAGCAACCACTCAATAAAAATAACGTGTGCCAAACAACTTGTTGAACGGCAGAACCCAAAAATGCGCCAAATTCCGTTTGCATGCTATCGGCTGTTGCGCCCGGAAAACCGGTAAAGCTTTCAAACAAATAATTCAAAACCCAGCCGCCCACCACGCTATAAAAAGCAATGGTTAAAACACAACCAAGCAAGGCAAAAAAACCCAAATAACGCCAAAGTCCTGTTCTGCCTGATTCGCGCGCGAGTTTTTCATACGCATCGGGCGCACAACATTTGGCGCGCCTGCCGAGCATCACTTCGGACATTGCCAAAGGCAAAGCAAAAACCAACATACAAGCAAAATAAACCAGCACAAAAGCGGCGCCGCCATAAAGCCCAACCATATAAGGAAACTTCCAAATGTTGCCCAAGCCCACTGCCGAGCCAATGGTTGCCATCACAAAAACCCACGCGCCAGAAAAGGTAGAGCGCACTCCTAATTTGGTTTCAGACATTGTTGTGTTCTTTTCTGTAAAAAAGATGAAGTGTAAAGTAAAAACAAAACGCTTGCTTTTTTTAAAAAAAATCCACGGTCGAGCGTGGATTTTTTTCAAAAAAAGTCAAAACCGCTTAAAAAAATCACCAAAACACAAGGCGGCACGATGAATCGCAAAATAAAAAACCACGCATTCCATTGCCATTTGGGTAGGCGAATTTCATCGGCAACAAATTGGCGTTTCATCAAATAACCGATGAAAATGGCAGAAAGCATCGCACCGATGGGCATAATGAATCGGCTGGTTAAGGCATCCAAGGTGTCAAAAATGTTCAAACCGAAAATGGCAACATCGCGCCATTGGTTAAACCCCAATGCCACGGCTATGCCTGAAAACCATACGAAAAAAAAGACCAACAACGTTGCCCTTTTGCGCCCAAAACCTCTAACATTTTCAATCAAATACGCCACAATCGGTTCAATGAGCGATATGGCAGAAGTGATGGTGGCAAAATAAAGCAAAATATAAAACAAAGGCGCAATAAGTGGCGCTGCTGGCATTTGCGAAAATACCAAGGGAATGGCTTGCATCACCAAACCCGGCCCTGCCGCAGGTTCCAAACCGCCACCAAAAACAAAGGCAAACACAGAAAGCCCCGCCAAAACGGCGATGATTAAATTCGCCGCGGCAATATAGAGCGTGCTTTGCGCAATGTTGACGCTGCCTTTAATATAAGAACCATAAATCATCAACGAGCCAAAACCGATGCTCATAGAAAAAAAGGAATGCCCCAAAGCCGCCAAAACCACTTTGGGCGTGATGGCATCCCAGTTAGCGGTAAACATATAATTAAGAGCGGTTTGGATATCGCCAAAAAAAGCGGCGTAAATCAGCAAAAACAGCAAAATAAAAAAAAGGGCTGGCATCATCCACGCATTGGCGCGACCAATGCCTTTTTCAACGCCTGAGACCACAATCAAAGAACCGCTCAACAAAAAAATCGTGTGCCACAAAATTTGGCGAAAAGGCGAAGCCAAAAAAGCGCCAAACTCCGTTTGCACGCTTTGTGCGTTGGCGCCCGGAAATCCCCAAAAACTCTCAAACAAATAATTTAAAACCCAGCCGCCCACCACGCTATAAAAAGAAATGGTTAAAAAACAACCGATTAAGCCGAAAAAACCAAAATAGCGCCAAAGCGGCGTGCGTTGTGATTCGCGGGCTAAAACTTCATAAGCATCGGGAGCGCAACGTTTGGCGCGCCTGCCCAACATAATCTCCGACATTGCAAGCGGCAAGGCAAAAACAACCATACACAAGCAATAAATCAACACAAAGGCGGCGCCGCCATAAATGCCGACCATATAAGGAAATTTCCAAACATTGCCCAAACCAACAGCCGAGCCGATGGCAGCCATAATGAAAATCCACGCGGCGGAAAATGTAGAGCGTGCGCTTTTTTCTGCCATTATTTAACCTTTAAAAAAAGGCAAAAGTTTAAGGGAAAAGGCAGGGCTTGTCGCTTGTTATTTTTTTAGCCATAATGGCGAATTTTTAAAAAATCCAACGCTGAAAAGAGGAAGTTATGAAAGCCAACATTCATCCTGAATACACGGAAATTGAAGTCGCGTGTTCTTGCGGCAACAAATTTCAAACCCGCTCCACAATGGGCAAAAATTTGCATGTGGAAGTGTGTTCCGTGTGCCACCCGTTTTATACGGGCAAGCAAAAAATTGTAGACACCGCAGGTCGGGTTGAAAAATTCAACCAAAAATTCGGCAATATGCGCAAAAAAACGGCGTAATAGCCAAATAATCAACCAACAGGGCGAGAACAACTCTCGCCCTGCGTTTTTTCACTTTTTAAAAAGTGAAGTGCCGTTTTTAATATGCCCGAATTTTCCCGTTTGTTTAAACCACACATCCCGCTGCCGCCGTCTGGTTGGTTGTTGGCGGGAATGTTGGCGTTTTATGTGTTGGCAGGCTTATTCAAAGACCCTTGGGCTGGTCAAGATGCCACACACATCAATATTGCTTGGCAAATTCTGCAATCGGGCGATTTTTTCCATTTGAACTTGGCTGGGCGCGAAGTTTTTTACGCGCCTTTATATTATTGGAGCGCCGCCATCACGGGCTTTGTCTTTTCGCCCTTTTTGGAAACGCACGATGCCATTCGCTTGGCAAGCGGTTTTTGGGTTGCCGCCGCACTTGCCGCCTTGTATTACGCCAGCCGCGAGCTTTACGGCAAAGAATCCGCCGCCGCCGCACCTATGCTATTGGCTGGTTCGCTCGGGCTGATTTTGCACGCGCACGATGCCCAGCCCGTTTTAATCGCTTTAACCGCACACACTGCGGCACTCGGCGGCATTGCGGCGTTTGTGCGCAAACCCAAGCTTGGCGGCATTTTCTATGGCTTGGCACTTGCCGCTTGCGTTTTGGGCACAGGCTTTGCAACCACGCTGCCGCTTTTGTTTTTGGCTTTTTTTGCGTGGTTCTGCCCAAACAAAAAAAATGCGGCATTCGGGTTGGTTTTGGGCTTTGCCATCGCCATTTTTTTAATCGCTTGTGCGGCTTTGTTGTTTTATTTTAATAACCCATTATTTTTAAAAGAGTTTTTAAAAACCTTGCGCTTTGAAAACCTGCCTTTTTCTTTTGATTATTTTTCTAATACTTTAAAATTTTTAGCGCTTTTGCCGTGGTTTGCCTTTCCAACCTTGCCCTTGGCGCTTTATAGCTTGTGGGTTTACCGCAAAAAACTCTTTTCCTTTTTTGGCGCATTGCCGCTTGTTTTGTGGCTTTTTAATAGTTTGTTACTCGCGCTTGTTTTTCAAGCCAATGAATTGCCCGCATTGTTGCTTTTGCCGCCTTTGGCATTGCTTGCAACACCGGCTGTTTTGGCATTAAAGCGCGGCGCTGCCGCGCTTTTTGACTGGTTTTCTATATGCGTTTTTTCGCTATTTTGCGCGCTGGCGTGGATTTGTTGGAGTGCGATGCATTTTGGTTTTCCAGCCAAACTTTCTGAACGCATTTTTGTGTTGCGCCCGGGGTTTGCGCCATCATTGGAATGGTTGCCGCTGATGCTCGCGCTTTTAACCACAATTTTTTGGGTCTGGCTTATTTTAAAACTCCCGCGCCACGCCTACCGCGCTTTGATGCACTGGACACTTGGCGTTATTGCCTTTTGGTTCATCAGCGCTTGTTTAATCATAGACTGGTTTGATTACGGCAAAAGCTACCGCCCGATGGCTGAAAAAATCGCTCCGCTTTTGGTTACACGCAATCGCCCAAGTCGTTGCTTGGCAGAATACGGTTTGGGTGAGGCGCAGCGCGCCGCCTTTTCTTATTTTTTAAATCTTAATTTGCAAGCGTGGAATAACCAAAACCAATGCGATTTTGTGCTAACAACCCGCATTTTGAATTTACCCATTTTGTGGGAAGGCTCACGCGCTGGCCGCGCCCGCCGAGAATGGTTTCGGCTTTATCGCCGTTAAAAAAACATTTGCAAAAAAGCAAAAATCACCTTTGAAATTTTCAAAAAAAATTGAAGTTGACCGTGGAAAAGGCGCAAAATTCGCATTTTTCCACGGTCAACCACATTTTTTTTGAAAAACTATGCCAACCATCGCTTTTTTAAGCATTTTGCTTTGCCAACTTTTGGGCGAATCAATCACCCGATTTTTCCATTGGAGCGTGCCCGGGCCAGTATTAGGACTTTTACTCCTATTCGTTTTGCTTTTAATAAACAATCGCAAAATCCCAAAAGGTTTAGAAACATGTGAAACCGCCCTACTCTCGCATTTGTCGTTATTTTTCGTGCCTGCGGGCGTGGGCGTGGTCAATTTGTTGAGCCTTTTGCAAAAAAACTTGGGCATGATTATTTGCGTTTTAATCATTTCAACCCTTGCCGCAATTATTGTTGGCGCTTGGTGCACCAACAAAATCATCGGGCTACAAAACAAAATCATCCAAAAACAAAATCGGAGAATGCCGTGAATAACGATTCCTTAGAATTGTGGATTTATCTGCAAGCGCAACCGCTTTTTTGGCTAACAATCACACTCATTGTTTTTGTGCTAACCAACGAATTGTGGATTTACGCACGCCGCAAGCCTTTTTTGCACCCGATGTTGTGGTCAACCGTTATTTTGGCTTTGATGGTTTATTTTGCCCGTGTGCCTTATGAAAATTACTTTTCAGGCGCACAATTCATTCATTTTTTATTGGGCCCTGCCACGGTTGTTTTAGCCGTGCCGCTGATTCGGCAATGGGAAACCTTAAAACGTTATTGGCTGGCTATTGGCGTGGGACTTTTTGCAGGTTCAATCACCGCTGTGCTTGTGGCGCTTTTGATTTGCCAACTCTTTGGCACGGATTTAAACATTAGCCTTTCACTTTTACCCAAATCCGCCACCACGCCCATTGCCATGGCGATTAGCGAAATGCAAGGCGGCATTCCTTCTTTAACGGCAACCATTGTGATTTTAACGGGCATTGTGGGTGCCATGTTGGGGCCGTGGTCGCTTGCCAAAGTGGGCATCAAAAACGATGTTGCCATTGGCATTGGCATTGGCACAGCGGCGCACGGTTGCGGCACGGCGCAAGCTTTTACGATTAGCCACAGCGCAGGCGCTTTTGCGGGTTTGGCAATGGGGTTAAACGGCTTACTTACCGCATTGGTGGTGCCGCTGGTTGTTGCGTGGTTTTTAAAATAAAAAACAATTAAACGCGCAAAAAATGCGTGCGGTAATATTTCAACTCTTCAATGGATTCCAACACATCTTGCATTGCCGTGTGGTTGCCCGCTTTGGAAAATCCGCGGGCAACTGCTGGATTCCAACGTTTGCACAATTCTTTGAGCGTGCTGATGTCAATGTTGCGGTAATGAAAATAATTATCCAAAAGTGGCATAAAACGGCGCAAAAAGCGGCGGTCTTGGCTGATGGTGTTGCCACACAAAGGCGAAGCACCCGCAGGCACCCATTCTTCCAAAAACTGCAAGGATTGGAATTCAATGGTTTTTTCGTCCAAGTTAGAATTTTTCACGCGCTCAATCAAACCCGAACGGCTATGCGTTTTTTGATTCCAAGCGTCCATTGCCATTAAAATGTCGTCATTTTGATGGCACACCCAAATGGGCGATTGGGCAAGTTCATTCAAATGCTCATCGGTGATGACCATTGCCAACTCCAAAACCTTGTGTTCTGCGGGGTTTAGCCCGCTCATTTCCATATCCAACCAAACCAAATTTTTTTGCGATTTCATTTGTTTATGCCTTCACAAACCTTGCCCTGCCTTGTTGTTGCCGCCCACGGCAGGCAATACCGCGTGCGCAATTCCCAAGGCGTTATTTTAAGCGCATTTACGCGCGGCAAAAAAAGCAATGTGGCTTGTGGGGATGAAGTTTTTATTCAAAAAGTTGGTGATTCCCAAGCGGTGATTGAAAAAATCCGCCCACGCACGAGTTTGATTTTAAGAAAAAACAACACACGTGAAAAACTCATCGCTGCCAACTGCACACAAATGGCAATTATTTTGGCGGTGGAACCTGTTTTTTCTGATAATTTTTTAAGCCGTGCATTGATTGCCGCCCACGCTGCAAATATTCAACCTTTAATTGTTTTAAATAAAATTGATTTAAATTGCGAAGAAGCAAAAAAACATTTGGAATTTTATAAACTTTTAAATTATAAAATTATTTTTTTATCCGCTTTAAAATCTTTTGAGGCAATTATTCCTTTTTTAGAAAATCAAAAAACTTTGTTTTTAGGAACTTCGGGCGTTGGAAAATCAAGTTTATTAAACGCTATTTTTAAAAAAGATTTAAGAAAAACGGGCGAACTTTCAACATTTTCACAAAAAGGCGTGCATACCACAACCGATTCACAACTTTATTTTTTAAATGGAAAAAGCACAATTATTGATTCACCGGGTTTACAACAATTTGGCTTAAAACATTTAAATGTTAATGATTTGGCAAACGCTTTTCCAGAATTTAAAGATTATTTGGGACATTGCCGATTTAGAAACTGCCAACATTTGAATGAACCCAACTGCGCCATTCTCTGCGCCTTAAAAAACAACCAAATTCAACAATTTCGCTACAATATTTTTAAAGAAATTGCCGAAGAACTTGCCAAAAATCCACGGTAAACCCAAAATTTTTTTGATTTACTGCGGAAAATCAAAAATAAAAATCCACGGAAAGCGAAAATTTTGACTCAAAATAGTTTAATTTATTACGATGCCGCTTTCAGTGCAAAGCGTGTGGTTGCGTTTTACAAACACTGCTCGGCATTTGTGTTTAATTGAGCCTTAAAAAAATCTCACTCAAAAGGATGAACAATGATTATTCAACAAACTTCATTTAATCACTTCTTTTCACGCCCAAATACTGAATTTGTCATTCCTGTTTATCAGCGAAATTATGCTTGGCAAAAACAAAATTGCGAACAGCTCTTAGATGATATTTTATCCATTGCCAAAGACACTAATAAACAGCATTTTTTAGGGACGATTACATATATCAGACATCCCATTCAGCCTTATGGCGATGAGTTTGTCATTATTGACGGACAGCAACGCATTACCACGCTTATGCTTTTACTTAAAGCTATGCAAAGCAAGACCAAGGATGAGAATTTGAGTGTAGGCATTAGCAGTTATCTCAATTTGGGCATTAATAAAGATAAAACAAAACTTCGTTTAAAGCCTATTAAAAAGGATAGAGAGGCGTTAGAGTATGTTATGAGTGGGCGTTGGACTGAGTTTACAGGGTTTTCTAACATAAAAGACAATTATCGATTTTTTACAAATGAAATCAACAAGGTATTAGAAAAGGGCTATGAAATAGGGCAAATTTTTAACTCTTTTTCTCAGTTACAAATTTCTATGATTGAACTAGAACAAAGCAAGGGCGATGACCCGCAGTTAGTTTTTGAACGCATAAACGCCACAGGGATTCATTTAAAGGGGCTTGACTTAATCCGCAATTTTTTAATGATGGAGCTTTCGCCAAACGAACAAGAAAGAATTTTTAATTATTGGGCGGGAATCGAGAATCTTTTAGGCAATGAAAAAGATAGTGAAAAAATTATCTCTAAATTCATCAGTGTATATTTGCGGATTTATTATGGTAAAAGTCTAAAAGACGATGAAAAAGATATTTACAACAAATTTAAGCAACTGCGCAAAAATAATTTTTATAATGATAGCGAGAAAATTCTAAAAGATATGCTTAAATTTGCCCGTATTTATAAAATGATTACTGATAAAAATTTCTCTTGGGAATACGTAAATGAAATATCAAGAGAAAAACGAATTTTGCGTAAAAAAATAAGTCTTATTGATTATCTGCAATTTGGCACGGCTTATCCATTTTTAATGCGACTAATTGATAATTTTGAAATTTCACGGCTTGATTTTAAGAATGTTAATGGGATTTTGGATTTGCTTATTAGCTACTTTGTAAGGCGTGCCATTTGTTCTGTAGCTACAAATGCACTAAACGACGTGCTTTATAGTGCATATAGCAAGCTAAATGAGAATATAAGCGTAGAAAGTGTAGCCAAGTATTTAGGACAAAAAAGTGGCAATGAAGTTTTTCCAAACGCCGTAATGCTTAAACTCAATTTTCTAAATTCGGCTATTTTTAAATCCAAAAAGGTTGTCTCTCTCGTGCTTTATGAAATTGAAAAACTAGATAATCACGAAGTGCCGACACTTGAAAGCCTGAACATAGAGCATTTTTATCCACAAACACCGACAAAAGAGTGGCGTGAAATGTTGGGCGATGAATGGAATTCTTTGGAGCAAAATTACATTGATACCTTTGGAAATCTCACTTTAACGGATAGTGCGCTGAATTCAAAATTAAGCAACAAACCATTTGAGGAAAAGGTTTGTCTTTATGTGAATAAAGGCTCGTTGCACCTAAATAAATACTTTTGTAGATGCAATAAATGGAATATAGATGAAATCAAAAAGCGTGCAGAATGGCTTTTTGATAAATTTAATGAAGTTGAGATTTTTAGGGATATTGAAGACGAATTCAGGCAAATACCCGATAAAATCACGCTTGTCGATGATTGGACAGGGTTAAAACCACGCTTTTTAAAATTACCTGATGGTAGTGAAAAAAGCGTGTCAAGCGTTAGAGATACAGTAAAGGCGATAATCGAATACCTGATAGAAAATCATAGCGATGAGTTAGATACTGCTTTAAAACAAGGCTTTGAATTTATTGAGTTTGGAGAAGTGGAAAATAAAGACGGCGCTGTGGTAGAAAGATTTGGCGAATTTACATTTGTGCGTAATGCAAGTGCTAGCTCACTTCGCTCTGCCATGAAAAAGCTAGTTGAAACTTGTGATTTAGAGCCTGATGAATTTGAAGTGATAACCCTTTGATTCTCTAAAAAAGATTCTCCACATCTTCCTCTCTTCCGATTAGCAGAGAGGGCTTACTTTATCAAACGCCCCCCGCTCAATATGACAAATTCAGGATTCCGCTTGAATTTTGTCTTGTGCTATGCACTCGTTTAAAAAAATCCAATTTTTTTTGTTAAGAGTCTTGCATAAGAGTTACTCTAAGGTTTTATAAAGTAAAAATCTTACGTTTTCAAAGTGGATTCAAATGAAAAAACTTCTTTGTGCAACTTTTTTGGCAATCACCATTTCGGGAGGCGCTATGGCAGAACAAACACTCAACAAAAAAGGCAGTTTGGGCGGGTTTGATGGACCTGATAATATTTTCAGCGGCAAGGTAAAAGTTACTAACATTTTCCAAAAAACCGAATGGATGCCCTTTTCCGGCGGTTTGGTGGAATTTTCACCCAATGCCCGAAGCGCTTGGCACACGCATCCCGCTGGGCAAACCTTGATTGTTTCCGCAGGCAAAATTTTAACCGCCACAAAAAATGGCGAAGCGCACATTGCCGAAGTGGGCGATGCCATTTTATGCCCGCCGAATATTGAACATTTTCACGGTGCGGCTGGCAATGAAAAGGGCGCACACATTGCTTTAACGGGTTATTTGAATAATCAAAACGTTACTTGGCTCAAAAAAGTAAGCGATGAGGAATATCAAACAGCGCTTAAAAAAGCAGAGAGCCAATAATGCAATACACCATCAAAGAATTGGAAAACAAAACCAAAGTCAGTGCGCATACTTTACGCTATTGGGCAAAGTGCGGTTTGTTTCCTAACATTATGCTAGACAACAACGATTACCGCTTGTTTTCCGAACAAGATGTGTTGTGGGTTACCACCGTGCGATGCCTGCGCGAGACGGGAATGCCAATCAAACGCGTTTTGGCATATTTAAAATTGTGCGAAATTGGCGATGAATCTTTACCCGAACGCATTGAAATTTTGAATGCGCAAAAAGCGGAGATTTTGCAAACTATCCAAACCTACCAAGCGGCATTGGAACATTTGGAAAAGAAAATCACGCTCATGCAAGAGCGCAACAATGAAGCAGCGCAAAATCTGCGCGAAGATTTTCGCAAAAATTTTGAAAAAAAATCCTACAAAAGCCTGCAAGACAACATTGCCAACAAGAAAAAACTCAAAGCAAGCTTTTAAAAACTTTTTGAAGGTTTACCGTGGATTTTTGATTTTTTGTTTTTTTTGATTTTTTTTACTTTGGAGAAAAAATGAATCGTAGAGAATTTTTGAACGCTTCTGTCAGCCTTGCGGCGGGGAGTTTTTTGAATCCTGCCATCGCGCAAACTTCACAAACGGTGGCGAAAACAGCGAAAAAACCGAGAATCATCACAGAGTTTTTTACACTCTCAAACGGCGTGAAGATTCCCAAAATTGGTTTGGGACTTTGGCGCATCCCGAACGATAAAATCCAAGAAGCCATCAACGCCGCCTTAAAAAACGATTACCGCCATTTTGACACAGCCCAAGCTTATGCCAACGAAGACGGCACGGGCAAAGCACTGCGAATCGCCATTGAAAAAGGCATTATCAACCGCGATGATGTTTTCATCACTTCCAAAATTCGCGCTGAAATCAAAGATTTTGAAACGGCAAAAAAAAGCATTGATGAAACGCTCAATAAAATGGGCTTGGCGTTTATTGATTTGATGCTCATCCACGCAGCAGAACCGTGGAATAGTTTTCGCCACGGCAATTTTGATGAAGGCAATCGCGCAGTGTGGCGCGCCTTGGAAGAAGCGCTTCAAAATGGCAAAGTGCGCGCCATTGGCGTTTCCAACTTTTTAGAAAAGGATTTGAATAATATTTTGTCCACCGCCAAGGTTGCGCCGATGGTCAATCAAATTCTTTTGCACGTGGGCAACACGCCTTTTGAACTCATGGAATTTTGCAAAAAACAAAATATTTTGGTGGAAGCTTATTCGCCCATTGCGCACGGCAATTTGTTGAAAAGCCAAGAATTGCAAGCAATGGCTGAAAAATACAAGGTTTCTGCCGCACAACTTTGCATTCGTTACGCCTTGGATTTGGGCGTGTTGCCGCTGCCCAAAAGTGCAAATCCCCAGCATATCGCCCAAAACGCCGCCGTCGACTTCACCATTTCAGCGCAAGATTTGGAGATTCTCAAAATCTTGAATTTCAAAGATTACGGCGAAAATGCGCATTTTCCAGTTTTTAGTGGAAAATGATTTTTTTCCACGGTAAACAAAAATTTTTTTAAAAAAAGGAGAAAAAATGCAATACATTGACGAAGCCACCAGCGGCAAACGCATTTCATTCAAAGGTTTTGCTGTTGCGGATAAAAACGCAAAATTCACGCCTTTTGAATCCACACGCCACGCTTTGGGCGATTCCGACATTTTGATTGAAATTCTTTTTGCCGGCATTTGCCACAGCGATATTCACTCTGCCAAAAGCGAATGGAGTGAAGGTATTTACCCAATGGTGCCCGGCCACGAAATAGCTGGACGAGTGGTTGCCATCGGCAAAAATGTTCAAAAATTCAAAGTGGGCGATTTTGCGGGCGTGGGTTGTATGGTCAATTCTTGCGGCAAATGCCCTGCCTGCAAAGAAAGCCATGAGCAATTTTGTGAAAATCGCCAAACCGTTTTTACTTACAACTGCCAAGATTGTTTTCACAACAACGAACCCACTTACGGCGGCTATTCCAACAACATTGTTGTTTCTGAAAAATTTGCCATTTGCATTCCACCAAACGCACCATTAGAAAAAGTCGCACCGCTTTTGTGTGCGGGCATTACCACTTATTCGCCATTGCGTTTTAGCAAAGTGGGCAAAAATTCACGTGTTGGCGTGGCAGGTTTTGGCGGTTTGGGCGTAATGGCGGTGAAATACGCTTTAACCATGGGCGCAGAAGTTTTTGTTTTTGCCCGCAACACCCGCAAAAAAGATGAGGCTTTGAAGCTTGGCGCCAAAGCGCTTTACGTTACAGACGAACTGCAAAATGTGCCGGAGCGTTTTGATTTAATCATTTCCACCATTCCCACCCATTACAACCCGATGCATTACGTCAATTTGCTGAAATACGGCGGCGAATTGTGTTTTGTGGGTTTGCCGCCAACAGAACAAATGCCCAAAATTGCGGTTTCAAGTTTTGTTTATAGCGCCAATCGGCGTGTTTATGGCTCGCTTATCGGCGGCATTGATGAAACACAAGAAATGTTAGATTTTTCAATTCAACACAACATTTACCCGGAAATTGAATTGGTGCAACCCACGCAAATTGATGAGGTTTACCAAAAATTGACCAGCGGCAGCGGGCAATTCCGTTATGTGATGGATATGCAAAAAATGTGATTTTTGAAAAAAATCCACGGTGAACGTGCAAAAATTTTCAAAAAAATATGGCGCTCACCGTGGATTTTTTGTTTTGCTTTTTAAATGTTGAAATCTTTGTAAATATTTTGGCGGTTGCCAACATAAAGGCAAATGATGGCGTTGTTTTCAATTTTGCAAATCAAGCGATAATCACCCGCACGGAATCGCCAAAATTCTTTTAAATTCCCTTTTAAGAGTTTGCCCAATAACAATGGATTTTCCGTTGTTTCAAGTTTGCGCACCAAAAGGCAAATGCTGCGTTGGGCATTGCGATTCAATTTTTCAAATTGTTTTTCGCTTTTGGGCGTGAAGTAAAAAATCATAAATTGAATTCTTTAAAAATTTCACTGCTGGGGCGTTTTTTTTCTGGGTGTTTTAAAAATTCGGTGTTGAGTTTTTCAATGTGCGGCAACATTTGGATATCCAAAAGCATTTCTTCCACCATTTCTTCCAAAACATTTTCTATTTTGTTTTTGCCGCAAAGTTGTTGCAAAAAAATGGCGTTGCTCGGGCTTAAATTGATGGTGAATTGCATTTTTTTCTCCTTGTTTGTTTGTTTTATTTTAACGACAAAAATCCACGGTGAACGTGCAAAAATTTTCAAAAAAAATAAAACGCTCACCGTGGATTTTTTGTTTTCATTCTTCTTTGGTTTTTTGGGCGTAGAGTTGGAAAAGGTGGGCAACAATTTCATTTTCTTTGGTTTTGGGTTTGAAACCATAGAGTTTTAAAACAAAGGCATCGTTTTGTTGGTGTGCTTTTAACAATTCGGCGGGCATGGTCAAAGGGTTGTATAAATCCGCCAAAGAAGCGTTGGGGAATTTTGCCCGAGCATTCAAAATGTTTTGCGCCAAAGCGCTTAATTGGCTTTGTTCTTGTTCGTTGGCACAAGGCCAAATGAAGTTGTTGTAAACAATGCCGATGGAATAGCTGTAACCTGTTCCTAAACGTCCGCCAACGACTCGCATCCACGCATTGTGAACAATGGAAGTTAAAATTCCAAAATCGTAAAGCGTGGCATTTGGAATGCAAAGCAATTTATCGCCCGAAATAGTTTTTGCTGTTAAAAAATCAATGGGAATATAAATTCGTCTATTACTTGTAACTTTTGGAATCGCAAGATAATCAGTTTTTATAATATTTTCAACGTGAAAATGAGTTGGTTTTTCTGCAATTTTTTTTGTGCTATTACTTTTACTTTGCAAACGATAATTTTGCACTTTTTCTAGGCGTTCTAAAACCCGTGGCATTTGTTTTAATTCGTTTGGTGCCGCTTCGCCTAACCACAAAATAAAGCGAGGTTTCTTTTTAAGAAAATCTTCACCCATCATATAAGGTTTCATAAATTTTTTTGCCAGTGGTTCTTTTTTTAGAAAATCATTTTTTTCAGTTTTATTAAAGATTAAAAAACCTCCATCAATTGGTTTATTTCCGATTCCCATTTCTTTGACCTTGCAAAGAGGTTTTTTTCTGTTTTCTAAAAAAGCAAAAGGCGCATCAATTAAATAAGGATTGATATTTTTGGCAAGAATCGGTTTGTTGTTTTCAAAATTTTTTTTGGTTGACCGTGGATTTTTTGAAAATCCCACAATCACACAATGCACGTGCGCTTTGCCTTGTGCTTCGCTATCCCAAACAAAAGAGCGGTGCGCAAAATCAATGTGGAATCCTTTTTCAAAAATCACTTGCCACAAAAGCGCCACGTGTTCGCCTTGGCAAATGGAATTGCTGGCAACAAAAGCGCATTGCACGGGGTTGTTTTGAATAAAATCGGCGGCTTTTAAAAACCAACCGCAAACATAATCCAAATTGCCCGCATTTTTAATGTTTTTGGCAACGTTGAATAAATCTTCTTTTTGTTCTTTGCCCATTACACGTGCGCCCGAAAAAGGCGGGTTGCCCAAAATATAATTTAAATTTTCAGCGGGAATAACTTCATTCCAATCCAGACGCAAGGCGTTGTTTTCCACAATATGCGTGTAATTTTTCAGCGGCAAAAAATCCAAATCTTTTTTTAAAATCATCTCCGTTTCAAAAAGCATTTGCAATTCCGCAATCCACAACGCCGTTTTGGCAACCGATGCCGCAAAATCATTGATTTCAATGCCAAAAAATTGCCCCAAATTCACCAAAACAGGCGAAAAATCCAAATTGTTCCAAAACAAATCCGCATTGCCTTGGTTAATCGCTTGCAAACATTCATTTTCCAAACGCCGCAAGGAAATATACGTTTCAGTCAAAAAATTCCCCGAACCACAAGCCGGGTCTAAAAAAGTTAAACTTGCCAATTTTTTTTGAAATTCACGCAAATTTTTTGCACGCTTTTTGCCCAACGGCGCATTCAACAATTTTTGCAATTCTTCCTTTAAAGAATCCAAAAACAATGGGTCAATCACCTTGTGAATGTTTTCAATAGAGGTGTAATGCATGCCGCCTTGGCGCCGAGTGGCTGGATTCAAAGTGGATTCAAACATCGCACCAAAAATGGTGGGTGAAATGCCCGACCAATCAAAACCCAGCGAACAATCTTTAACCAAAATGTTAAAAATCTCTTCGTTTATCGGCGGAATTTCATCATTTTGCGCATTGTCAAACAAACCACCATTCACATACGGAAAAGCTTTTAATTCTTCTTTTAAAGAAAGCGGACGTTGTTCAATAGGCGTGTTCAAAATTTTAAAACATTTTTCCAAGGCTTCGCCCGCATTTTCCGCCTTAAAACCTTCCAAATAATGCCCAAGTTGATTCATTTTTGGAAAAATGCCCGAATCTTCCGCATAAAAACAAAATACCAAACGCACACACAATTTGTTTAAATTTTTTAAAACAAAATCATCATCTTTGCGATTTTCGCCGTATTGTTTTAATAAGGCTTCATGCAATTTTCCAATGAGTGTTGCCGCTTGAATGGAAATGTTTTTTTCTTTTTCAAAAATATTTTGGTTTTTGTGAATTAAAAAAGAAAAATGGTCAAAATGTTTTGGCAATTCTTTTAAATAAAAAACTTGCGGTTTTTGTTTCAAAGGATTTTGTAAATTAAAATCATAAATATGAAATTCCTTAAAATTGCAAATAATAATAAAACGTGCACGTTCATTAAACGGCAATGCCGCATTGTAACGATGCGCTTGTTCAAACGGCGTTAAAAAAGAACCATCCGATTGTTTTTGCGGTTTGTTTAAATCTATTTCTTTGGATTTTTGTTCAATTAAAACTTTGGTTTCTTTTAAATAAGCATCAATAAAAGAAGTGTTTTTTAACCCGACTTTTTTTTCAAATTCAATTTGTTGCGTGGCGTTGGCAATGTTTAAAACATTTTCTAAAAAATCCAACCAAAAAAGTTGGGTATCTTGTTTTTCATCGCCTTTGTTTTCCCAACGAAAAACAAATGCTGCGGCATTTTGTTTTTGTTGCAAAATGGATATCATTTTTTTTTATTCCTATTTATTTAAAAAAAACAAAAAATTTATTTTAAAAAAATCCACGGTAAACGTCTAATTTTTTTCAAAAAAATTAGACGTTTACCGTGGAAAATGGCGATTTTTATTGATACCGCAAGGCTTCAATAGGGTCTAGTTGGGCGGCTTTTTTGGCTGGATAAAATCCAAAGAAAATGCCCACCGCCGCCGCCACCGCAAAGGCAATTAAAGCGCTTGAACCAGAAATAACCACCGGCATTGAAAATGCAAAATGCAACAGCAAAATAATGCCAATGCCAAAGGCTAAGCCAATAAAACAACCAGCAAAACTGAGCATTATAGATTCCAACAAAAATTGCAAAAGAATGTCCGATTCCCTTGCGCCAATTGCCATACGAATGCCAATTTCACGTGTGCGCTCGGTAACGGAGACCAACATAATGTTCATAATGCCAATGCCGCCCACAACCAAAGAAATAGAGGCAATGGCGCCGAGCAAAAGCGACATTGTGCGCATTGTTTCCGCTGCCGATTCCATTGCGGCGGACAAATTGCGCAAATAAAAATCATCTTCATCGGATTCTTTTAAGCGGTGGCGTTGGCGCAAAAGCGCGGTGATATCGCGCTCCACTTGATTCATTGCGGCTTCACTGCTGGCTTGCACCATCATCATCCGCACCGAGCCCGCAAAGCGTGTGCCAAACACTTTGCGTTGTGCGGTGGTTAAAGGAATAATCACGGTGTCGTCTTGGTCACGCCCGTCCATAGATTGCCCTTTTTCTGCCAAAACGCCCACCACGGTAAAAGGAATGTTGCCAATGCGAATCACTTTGCCAACGGGCGCTTCATTGTTGAATAAATTTTCTACCACGGTTTTTCCGATAATTGCCACACGCAAAGCCGAGCGCACATCCGACTCTGAAAAAGAAGCACCTTCTGCAATGCGCCAAGAACGTGTGGATAAAACATCGGGGGTGGAGCCAATCACTTGGGTATTCCAGTTTTGTGCGCCATAAACCAGTTGTCTAGTTTTTTGGGATTGCGGCGCCACGGCTGCCACATTGTCTAATTCTTTAATGGCGTTGGCATCTTCAATCGTTAAAGTGGGGCCAGAACCAGAGCCTGATTTCACGCCCGAGGTGTTGGTTGCGCCAGACAAAACAATAAACAAATTGGAACCCATATCGCTCATTGATTCTTGCACCGAACGCTGTGCGCCTTGCCCGATTGCCATCATCACCACCACGGCACCAACGCCAATAACCATTCCAAGCATTGTTAAAGCACTGCGCATGCGGTTTGCCGTCATTGCGCGCCACGCCTCACCCAACATGGGCAACAACAAATTGGTGGAGTGATTTTTCATTTTTATTCCTTTGGCAAAACGGCGCGTTGTTGTTGGCTAATTTCATCGCTTACGATTTTTCCATCAAAAAAACGCACTTGCCGTTTGGCATAAGCGGCAATATCGGGTTCGTGGGTGACCAAAACAATGGTAATGCCTTGGTCGTTTAATTCTTGGAAAAGTTGCATAATTTCAATGCTGGTGTGGCTATCCAAATTGCCGGTGGGTTCGTCTGCCAAAATCAATTGCGGTTTTACCGCCAACGCGCGCGCAATTGCCACGCGTTGTTGTTGACCGCCAGAGATTTGATTGGGCAAATGCGGCGCGTGTTTTTTTAAACCCACTTTTTCCAAAAGTGTTAAAGCGCGCGCGCGGCGTGTGGGTTTATCAATGCCGGCGTAAATCAACGGTAGCGCCACATTGTCAATTAGGCTCATACGCGAGAGCAAATTAAACCCTTGAAACACAAAGCCCAGCGTGCGATTTCTAAAACTTGCCAAATCGTCTTTGGGCATGGTTGCCACGTTTTCGCCTGCCAACCAATAATGGCCAGAAGTGGGCGTATCCAAGCAACCCAGCAGATTCATAAAAGTGGATTTGCCTGAGCCCGATGGTCCCATAATGGCGATAAATTCGCCTTTTTCCACTTTTAAACTTGCACCTTTTAAGGCTTGAAAAGTGCCCGCGGCGGTTTGGTAACTGCGCGTTAAGTTTTCTGTGCGCAAAACTTCTTGGCTCATTTTAAAAAACGCTCACCGTTAGACCGGATTTTTTGCCCGTGTTGTTTAAATTTTCGCCCACCACGACCAAATCGCCTTCTTTAAGATTGTCGCTTTTAATCTGCGTCATTTTGTTGTCGGTAATGCCCAAAATCACTTTGACTGCGACCATTTCATTCTCGCGAATCACATAAACCGTGCCGTGTTGCTCGCCATCGTTATTTTCCACGGTCGACTCATTATTTTTTTTATTTTTATTGCGATCGGGCGGCGGTGGCGGATGCCCCATTCCACCAATGATAAAGCCACCATTGGATGCGCTTTTTGCCATTGTTGGCGGTTTGAAACGCAAGGCGCTGTTGGGGGCTAACAAAACATTTTCATGGGTGATAACGGGAATATTCACATACGCCGTCATTCCGGGCAACAAGATTTCATCCGGATTATCAACTGATACACGAACGTTATACGTCACAACATTTGATTCGGTTGTGGGGTTCAACCGCACTTCTTCCACAACGGCTTGGAATTTTTTATTAGGAAAAGCATCCACGGTGAAATGAACCGGCATTCCTTTTTTAATATCGCCAATGTCTGCTTCGGCAAAGCTGGTATCAATTGCCATTTTTTTCAAATCTTCGGCAATTTTAATGAGCGTTGGCGTTTGAAAACTGGCTGCCACCGTTTGGCCTTCATCCACATCGCGGTCAATCACCACGCCATCAACCGGGGACAAAATTTTGGTAAAACCCACATTGGTGCGGTCTCTTAAATTTTGCGCTTCGGCTTGTTGCAAACTGGCTTGGGCGGATTTTAAACTTTGGCGCGCTTGGTCTAATTCTTGGCGCGAAACATATTCTTTTTTAAACAATTCTTGCATTCTTTTAAAATTAGCTTGCGCCAATTCCAGCGATGCTTGGGCGCTCAAAACATTGGCGGCGCTTTGGCGCTCGGTGGCTTGCAACAATTCGCCATCCAATTCCATTAAAACTTGTCCTTTTTTAACGCGGTCGTTGAAATCCACATGCAATTTTTGAACCGTGCCAGATACTTGCGTGCCAACGCTAATTAAGGTTACAGGATTAAGCGTGCCATTGGCGGATACGGTTTTGACCACTTTGCCAATTGTTAAAGGTTCTTGGCGGTATTTTTGGGTTAAATCCACGTTTTCGCCGCGCCCAAAAAGCACGAACAAAACGATAAGCACCAAAACAATACCGATGAGTGTTTTTTTGTTTTTCATAATATTTTCCTATTTTTTAAGGAAGCAAAAGACTTTGGTAATTCAAATTGCCAGCGGCTTTGGCAAAATCAATGCGGTAAGCGTGCCAATTCAGTTGCGCTTGAATTTTTTGCAGTTTGGCATCCGCCAAAGAAGATTGCGCCGAGAGCAAATCCAAAATATTGCCCACGCCCGCTTTGTAGCGCCCCATTGCCACATCAAAAGATTGCTTTGCGCTTTGGATTAAATCCTGCGTGGTTTTTAAGGTTTGCAATGCGGTTAAAAGATTTTGGTGCGCTTGCCAAACATCCAAAGCCACTTGATTTTTCAACACTTCTTCTTGTGCAGCAGTGCTTTCATAACGTGCTTGGGCACTTTGGATTAAATAATGCCGTTCAAAACCGGTAAAAAGCGGAATGTTCAGGGTTAAACCCAAAGTTCCCGAGCGGTTAAAAATATGCGGTTGCGGTGACAAACGTTCATTAAAACTTTGGCTGGCAGAAAAACTTAACGTTGGCAAACCCGCGCTTTTTGCCGCTTGGATATTGTATTTTGCCGCTTGTGTTTTTAAATTTTGGGCTTTTAAATCCGGGCGAATTTTCAAAGCTTGTTGAATGATTTTTTGAATATCTTTTTCCAGCACCAAATTTTTGGGCAAATTTTGCACAGTTGCCAAAACAATTTTTGTTGTGGGTTGAAAACCCATGGAATCCAGCAAATTGGCGCGGGCAATTTGTGAACTGCCTTGGGCGCTAATGCGTTTTAAAGTGGCTTGCGAATAAGCCGTTTGTGCTTGCAGTTGGTCGGCTGGCGTGCCCACGCCAACTTCATAACGATTTTTTGCCGCTTCAAAACTTTCTTGGGCGTATTTTTCTGCTTCCAATGTAGAAAGAACGGCGGCTTCTTGCGCTTGTGCGGTGTAAAAATTTTTGAGTGCCGTTTGAATCAAACTTTGCACCGAATCATTTTCGGTATTCAATGCCGCTTCCAACAACAAAGTGTCGCGTTTGATTTGCGCTTTTCTTGTTCCAAAATCCAACAACAACCACGACAAATTAAGATTGGCAGAATCATTTTTGGTGTTTTTTTCCCCGCGCGTGTGGTTTTGATTCGCATTCAAATTGGCATTGATGCTGGGCAACAACTGGCTTTTGCTTTGCCCCAACTGCGCAGCTTCCAATTGTGCCGCCGCCCAAATGGCGCGCGTTTGCGGATTGTTGCACAAGGTTAAATCCACCACGTCCAAGGCAGAAAGCGGATAATCGGGCAGATTTTGCGCACAAATAAACGTGCCTTCGCGCAACAATTCGGGATTGTTTGGGGAAATTTTGGGCGGTAATAATTGTTGCGTATGAAAAGGATCAGCCCACGCAAATGCCGCAGGCGTTGGTACCATTAGCATTGCACTGATTGAAAAAATCAAAAAACGTTTCATTGTTGAAAAGTTCCATCTGCTTTTTTGATGAATTTTATAAAAAAAATAATTTTTAAATTGTTTAAAATCGTTTCAATTTTTTTCAAAAAAAATGTTTCGTTGACCGTGGAAAATCAAAATCAACGCCGTTTTGGCAATTTTGCAAAGTTAGTTGGTGAAGAAAATTTTTGCAAAATACAACAATCGCATATTGCCGTTGTTGGCGTGGGCGGTGTGGGTTCATGGGCGGCGGAATCTTTGGTGCGTTGCGGCATTGGCAAACTCACTTTAATTGATTTGGATTCGGTTGCCATCTCCAACACCAACCGACAATTAACGGCGTTGTCATCAACCTTTGGCGAACCCAAGGTTGCCGTTTTAAAAGAACGTTTTTTGCAAATTAATCCGCATTTGAAAATCATAACGGTTGAAGATTTTTTAACCAATGAAAATTGTTCGGCAATTTTACCCGCCAATTTAAACGGCATTTTGGATTGCACGGATGATATTCCAGCCAAAATAGCGCTGATTTTATGGGCAAAAAAAAACAAAATTCCTTTAATCGTTTCAGGCGGTGCGGGCGGCAAAAGCGACCCAACTTTGATTCGCACAGGCGATTTGGCGCAGTCCAAAAACGATGCGCTCTTGGCAAGTTTGCGATCGCGCCTGCGCCGATTGCACGGTTTTCCAAAAGCAGAAAAAGCAACAAAAATGAAAATCCCCGTTATTTTTTCAATAGAACCAATGCAACGCCCGAGTTTTTGCGAATCTGGGCGTTTAAATTGCGCGGGTTTGGGTTCCAGCGTGGCTGTTGCGGCAAGTTTTGGCAATGCCGCCGCCGCATTGCTTTTAAAAAAAATAACCAAGGCAAAAGGCTAAAAAATGCGCAAACTTTATGTTCAATGGATTGCCGCACTTTTGGTTTTGTGTTTGGCTTACCCCTATTTTGCTTTTGAAAAAATTAGCAATTTACCGTGGAATTTAATTGTTTGGGCAATTGGCGGTGTTGCCGCAATGCTTTCTATCATTTGCCGCCAAGCGCCGTGGTGGTGGGGCATTCACTTTTTATTTTGCCCGGCGCTTTATTTTTTATTGCAGTTAAAACTTTCGCCCGAATGGTTTTTGCTCGCATTTGTTCTTTTATTTTTAATTTTCCGTGGCGCTGCCACAAGCCAAGTGCCGTTGTTTTTAACAAACAAAACCACGCTGTTGGAAATAGAAAAAATCTTTTTGCAAGAATCCCAAAACAAAACAAATTTTGTTTTTTGGGATGCAGGCGCTGGCATTGGCACGGTGATTGTGTTTTTGGCAAAGCGTTATCCCAAACACGTTTTTATCGGCGTTGAAAATTCGCCCATTCCTTTTTTAATCGGCAAAATGAGAAGCAAAAAACTGCCCAATGTTGTGTGGCACTGGGGCAGTTTTGAGCGGCAAAACTTTGAAAAAGCGCATATGCTTTACGCTTTTTTATCACCCGCACCAATGCCAAAAATTTGGAATCAAGCCAATCGCCAAATGCCCAAAGGCGCACTTTTTTTATCCAACACTTTTGAAGTGCCCGGCATTGCACCAGCCCAAACAATAGAAAAAAACAGCGCCCGCCCGCTTTTTTGTTACCGTTTGTGAAATTTGTAAAATTTGGTTTAATATTAAAAACAATCTGTCAAACTTTTTAAAGGAGTTGAAAATGGCGCTGCAAACCAAAGAAAACGATCCCTTGTCTTTTATGCGCAATTTGTGGTCAAGCATGGGGTTTTCATTGCCCGGGATGGTCTCGCCCACTTTGGATACGGATGATTTAACCAAACAAATCAACGATATGCGTGCGGTGGAAGGTTGGTTGCAGATGAATTTATCCATGTTGCAGATGACCATTCAAAATATGGAAATGCAGCGCACCACGGTTTCTGCCGTGAAAACGATGAGTCAATTCACCGCCAACGCCATCAAAGGTTCTGACGACGAACACGCCGCCGCTGCACAAGCAGGAGCGCCTTTGCCGCCAATGTTGTTTCCGTGGCAGCTGATGCACCAAGTTACCGAACACATGCAACAAAACGCCGTGGCAGTGGCTGATGCCGCCAAAAAAAGCGCCAAACGTGCGGTTGAAGCCGCCAGCGCCGCCGAAAATGTGGTGAAAAAAGCCGAAGAAAAAGAAGAAAAAACAACCGCCAAACACCACAAAAAAGAAAAATAGTTTCATAGTCCTTTGTGAAGAAAACTGCCCTTTTGAAAAAAAGGGCGTTTTTTTTCCACGATTTTCCACGGTCAACGTAATATTTTTTTGAAAAAAATATTCCGTTGACCGTGGATTTTATTTAATCAACCGAATATTCTTTTAAATAATCGGTGTGTTTCTTTTTTGTTTTTGAATGGCGGTTTTTTGCTAATATTAATCGGCACAATTTTAGGAAAAGTTGGCGGATTGGGGTTTTGGAAAATATCAAAGTTTTTATTGCTTAAAATATTTTTGCCATTAACAATAGAAAGATTAAATTGCATGAGTTGACTATCTAAATAATGCGGAAAAATAAAATAATCTATTTTTTGGAGATGGTAGGTTTTTTTGTTAAAATAACGACCATTTAAAACTTCAATGGGGTTTTCTTTAATCAATCCTACTTGATATTCATTGAAATCACCCACCACAACATTGGGATAATTAAAAAACGTGCGCGCAAGCGCAAATTCTTTGTTTGTTCCATTCGTTTCATTGGTGGTAAAAACAAATTGTTGCTGTGGGTGTTTTTGAATAAATGATTCTATTGCTTTGACATTTTCTTTTTCTTCTGTTTTGAGTTTGTAAAATAAGGCTTGGTCTTTATAAACATCTGCATTATTGACAATATAAAATAATGCCAAAAATGCACAAAACACATTTAAAAAGAGTGTTTGTTTTTTATTATGCAAATAAAAAACAAAAGCCGTCATTAAAACAAATAAAATAATTTTAAAAATAAAAACAAAATGTTTTAATTTTGAATCCAAACTATACAACATAAAATTATCAATAGGCGCTATTGCATAACAACCATTAAAAAATATAAAAATAAAAACAAACGGAAAAATTAAAAACAACCATTTTGGTTTTTGGAAGTTTTGATTTTCAAAAATAGAAATAAAAAAACACAAAAACGGAATCCAAGCAAAAATTAAATAACGCAACAAGGCTCGGGGTGGAATGTTTTCACGTGGAAAATCTTCATTCATATAAATTTTAAAACTCACAACAATTGCAGTTTCAACACAAATAATAATGAGAAACAACAACGCCTTTTGAATTGTTGGATTCAAATTTTGATAAAAAACCAAAGGCAACAAAGCAGGAAAAAATCCACTTGCCAAAATAGCAAGCATTAAAAAATAAAGCATCATCAAAAAACCAGCAATAAAAAAGGTTAAAGTGCTGATTGTTTTTTGATTTTCAATTGCCGTTGTATAAAAATTGAATTATAAAATAAAATATTAAAAAAACGCTAAAAATAATAGCAAGGTTTTTTATTTTGTTTGTGGAAAGTTTTGGCAAATAAAAAAGCAACAAAGCAGCAGGAAAAAACAAAGCAATTTCTTTACACAAATAAACCAAAAAAGAAAATACGCCTAAAAACAAGGCAAAACGTGGTTGAAAATCATTTTTTTGAATAAATTTTACATAAAAATAAAATAACCATAAAGACAAAGGAAAAAACAAATTCTCGCTCATAAAAGTTGCGGAATAAGCAAGTTCTGGCGATAAAAATGTTAAAAATAAAATGATTAAAATATTGCGTTTTTCTTTTAAAAATAATTTTGCCAAAAAATACGCTGGGAACACGACCGATGAAATAACAAAAGCGTTTATAAACGTGATGATGTTTTGTTGAATCTCTCGAGATTCAAACAAAAAGGCAGGTATTAAAATAAAAGAATACAAAAACTTTTGAAAGTTTGATTCCAAGCCATAAAGTTTTAAACCACGCCCTTGGGCAAGACTTTCTGCAAATTGATAATAAAGCGATTCATCTGGAACAAAAATATGTTTGGGATAATCCGCCAAAAAAAAGCGCAAAATAACGCTTATTAAAAATAAAAAATAAAGTGGAAAATAACGCCGCATTTTTTAAATAAAATCCACGGTAAACAAACTATTTTTTTCAAAAAAAAATGTGTTTACCGTGGATTTTTTTCTTAAATATTCAAATTCAATTCTTTTTTGGAGCAAGCGGCGGTGAAAAGAACATCGGTTGAACTGTTGAGTGCGGTCTCCACACTGTCTTGAATGACCCCGATGATAAAACCAACGGCAACAACCTGCATCGCAATGTCGTAATCCATTTGAAAAAGCGAGCACGCAAGCGGAATCAAAAGCAGTGAGCCGCCCGCCACACCGCTTGCGCCGCAAGCGCCGAATGTGGCAATAATGCTTAAAAATAAGGCTTGCCAGAATGTAACTTCAATGCCCACCGTGTGCGCCGCCGCCAAGCTCAACATTGCAATGGTCACAGCAGCGCCCGCCATATTGATGGTTGCGCCCAAGGGAATGGAGACGCTATAAAAATCTTCTTCAATGCCAAGTTTTTCGCAAAGCGCCAAATTCACAGGAATGTTGGCAGCCGATGAGCGCGTGAAAAAAGCAAAAATGGCGCTGTGTTTGATGCAAATAAAAATAAGCGGAAACGGGTTTTTGCGCGTTGCTAAAAACACAATAACGGCATTGACCACAAAAGCCACAAAAAGCATTGTTGCCACCAAAACAACCAGCAAGCGCGCGTAGCTAATCAAACCACCCGCACCTGTTTCAGCAACCGAATTGGCAACCAAGGCAAAAATCCCAAAGGGCGCAAGTTTGACGATAAAACGCACGATTTTCAACACCGCCGCATTCATATCCAAAAAAATTTCCTTGGCGTGCGCATTGCAATGTTTAAGCGCCACACCAAAAGCAATTGCCCAAGTTAAAATGCCCAAATAATTGCCGCTGGACAAGGCGTGAATGGGGTTATCCACAATGTTTTTCATCAAGGTTTTGAAAACGGCAACAATATTTTCAGGCGAAGAAGCATTCGCCTGCGTAACGTTTAAAACCAAATCCAATTGAAACCAAAAACTTGCAACCACGGCGGAAAGCGCTGCCAAAAACGTGCCCACCAAATAAAGCAACAACACTTTTTGAAATTGCTTGCCGTGTTTGCCAAAATCTTTGGTGCAAATGCTGGTTAAAACCAAAATAAAAACCAAAATCGGCGCAATGGCTTTTAAAGCACCGACAAAAACGTCTCCCAAAAAGCTAATGCTTTGCGCACCTTCGGCGTAAAAAGCGCCCAACAAAATGCCCAAAACAATGCCGATGCAGATTTCCAAAATCAAATTCGTGTCGGCGTAGGTGCGGTAGATTTTTGTTAACATTTTTTTGCCCTGCGAAAAAACGCAAATTGTAACGCAAAATTACAATGCGTGTTTTTCCACGGTAAACAAAATATTTTTTTGAAAATCAATGGTTTAGAAAAAAATTAACGCGCTTTTTTAGGAAAATAAACCGAAAAAGTAGAACCCAAATCGCTACTTTCCACAGCAATAAAAGCGTTGTGGCGCGCGGCTACCGCTTTGGCAATGGCAAGCCCTAGCCCGGTGCCGCCTTTGCTTTTTTCCACGCGGAAAAAACGCTCAAAAATGCGCTCTTGCAAGTTCGGCGCAATGCCAATTCCATTATCTTTCACGGAAAAAATAATATGATGTTCATTTTCAAACAATTGAATATCAACCGTGCCGTTTTTTTGATTATAACGAATGGCGTTGTCAATTAAATTATAAAAAAGATTTTCTAACAATTCTTGATTGCCGAATATTTGAAAATCTTTTAAATCTTTTTGGATGGTTATATTATTTTGTTCGGCAATAATATTTAAACGATTGATAACATTTTCAACAATACTTTTTAAATTCACTTCGCTTTTTTGGATGATTTGATTTTCATCCATAAAAGAGAGTTTTAAAATATCGTTAATCATATTGAGCAAATGCTGCGCTTCATTTTCAATTTTGGCAAAAAAATGAGGAAAATCTTCCGCCTGCACCATATTATGATGAATCATCTCAGCACTTGCCAAAATGCTTGTTAAGGGTGTTTTTAATTCGTGTGTGACGTTGGCGCTGAATTCTCGGCGCAATTTTTGGGCTTTGATTTCATCTGAAATATTGCGCAAAATCACCACCAAACCTTTGAATTTTTGGCGCACAAATATTGGGCAAAAAATGGCTTCTATGGATTCATTTTCTATTTCCAAAATTTCCCGCTGCGATTCCTTTTGATGTTCGTTTTTATAAAAATCAAAATAGGAAAGAATGGAATTATTTTCATCAAAATTATGAAAATATTTTTTTGCTTCATCATTTAATAACAACACTTTTCCCGATTTATTCAACAAAACAAAACCATCGCTCATATTTTGGGTGAGCATCAAAAGTTGGTTTTGCTTTTGTTTTAAATTATTGATTTGATTTTTAATAATTTTTCTATCGTTACGGATGGTTTGAATAAAAGGATACAATTCGGGATAAGGTGATGATTTTAAAATATTCTCAATTGTATTATCTTTTAAAGGTTCCACAATTTTGAATGTGAGGAATTTTGCAACCCAATAGCACAAAAACAAAATTACCAAGGTTTCAAAAATAATATACGGAAAAAATGTTAAAAAAATATGATTCAAATTTTTTAACATTATCGCTGTTCTTAAAATAATTGGTTTGCCTTCATTTTGAATAACAATGGCATAATACAAAAAATCCGTTTTTAAGGATTCTGAATAACGAATGGCGTGCCCATTTTTATTTTTTAAGGCATTTTTTATTTCTTCGCGGCTTAAATGGTTATCCAAATAATCAATATCGGCATTGTTATCAAACAATACCGTGCCATTTAAATCAATAATCGTTGTGCGGTAAGGGTAATTGTGTGGAATTTTTGGAATCAAATCTTTTAAATCTAGCGCAATCACCTGCGCATGGCGTTCTAATTCTTCCAAAGCCGTGTTATTTAACCACGTTTTAGCGCTCATCAATAGCACCACATTAATGGCAATGCTAACCACAATGCACAAAGAAAAAATATTGAAGAAAATCTTTTTTTGCATTTGATTTACTCCGTTTTAATTTTGTAACCCAAACCGCGAATAGTTTCAATGTGGGCAATGCCCCAAGCGCCTAATTTTTTGCGCAGGCTTTTAATGTGGGCATCAATGGTGCGGGTTTCGGCATTGGCGGAATAGTCCCACAAATGCGCCAACAAAGTGTCGCGGTTAAAAGCACGGTGTTTGTTTTTTAATAAAAAACCTAATAATTCAAATTCTTTTAAGGTTAAATTAATAGTTTCATTGTTGATTTTAACCGAATGAGAATTTTCTGAAAATATTAAGCCTTGATATTCTAAATTTTCATTATTCTGCGGCAAGCGTCTTAAAATTGCGCGCACGCGGGCTAATAATTCCATCACGCCAAATGGTTTTGTCATATAATCATCAGCACCTAAATCAAAACCTTTGACCTTTTCATATTCACTGCCCAAAGCAGTTAATATTAAAACGCTAATATTTTTTGTTTTGTTGTTTTCTTTGATAGATTTTAAAATTTGAAAACCATTATCTGCACCCAACATAATATCCAAAATCAAAAGTTTTGGCAGCGGTTCTTTTTCAAGTGCGCATTTAAAATTTTCAACATTTGAAAAGCCCGTTGCTTTGATATTTTGCGATTTTAAAGCATACAAAATTAGCTCCAAAATTGAAGTATCATCTTCCAAAACAAAAATCATTTTTATGCTTCCTTTTTTGAAAGTTTTATTATAACTAACCAAAACGCCCTTGAATATAATCTTTTGTTTTTTTATCTTTTGGGTTTTCAAAAATATCATGGGTGTTGTCAAATTCAATCATCTCTCCTAATAAAAAGAAAGCGGTTTTATCTGATACACGATTCGCTTGTTGCATATTGTGGGTGACGATAATAATCGTGTAATCGCGCTTTAATTCCGCAATGAGTTTTTCAATTTGCAAGGTAGAAATGGGGTCAAGTGCCGAAGTGGGTTCATCCATCAACAACACTTCGGGCTGAATGCTCAAAGCCCTTGCAATGCACAAACGCTGTTGCTGCCCGCCGCTTAAATCAAGTGCGCTATCTTTTAAACGGTCTTTTAAATCCTTCCACAAACCAACATTTTTTAAAGAGTTTTCCACAATTTCATTTAACAATTCTTTTTGTTTGATGCCGTGTGTTTTGGGGCCAAAAACCAAATTATCATAAATGCTCATAGGGAAAGGATTCGGTTTTTGAAACACCATTCCAACCTTTTTGCGCAACAAATTGATATTATAATTTTTGTAAATATTTTCCCCGTGAAAAAGAATTTTTCCTTTAATTGTGCAATTATCTACCAAATCATTCATTCTATTTAAACTTTTTAAAAAAGTTGATTTACCACAACCGCTAGGGCCAATAAAGGCAACCACTTCATTTTTTTGAATTGAAATATTGATATTTTTTAAAGCTTGAAAATCGCCATAATACAAATCCATATTTTCAATTTGGAAAATATTTTGCATTTTTTTACACCCTTGTAATTTTGTTTGAAATATAATGTGCGGTAATATTAATTACCAACACAATCAAAATTAAAACCATTGCGGTAGAATAAGCTTCATTAATATGTAGCCCTTCGCGTGATATTTCATACATATGCACGCTCAATGTTCTGCCCGAATCAAATAAGCCGGCAATTTTGGCAATATTGCCGGCGGTATAAAGCAATGCCGCCGATTCGCCCACAATTTTGCCGATGCCCAAAATAACACCTGCCAAAATGCCGGGGGCGCTAGCAGGCAACACCACGGCAAAAATGGTGCGTAATTTGCCAGCACCCAAAGCAAAAGAAGCTTCTCTTAAACTTTTATCAACTGCTTTTAAAGATTCTTGGGCGGTTTTAAATATCAAAGGCAAAATCATAATACTTAAAGTTAAGGCGCCAGATAAAAAACTCAACCCCATTTGAAAATACAAAACAAAAGCCAAATAACCGAATAAGCCATAAACAATGCTTGGAATACCAGCAAGTGTTTCCGTGGCAAGTGTGATGCTTGCGATAAAATAATTGTTTTTATGCGGGTATTCATTTAAAAACACTGCACCAAAAATAGCAATAGGAATAGAAAAACACAAAGCACAAACAATTAAAAATAAGGTGTTGATAATGGCGGGCATCATAGAAACATTTTCAGAATTATATTCCCAAGCAAAAAGGCTCGGCGTAATATAATGAAAACCACGAATAAAAATAAAACTAAAAATAGTTAAAAATGCCAAAACAACAAGAATAATCCCCAAACGAATGGTAAAAAATAAAATAATAGAGAGCGCATCTTTTTCAAAAATTGATTGAAAATATTGCGATAAATTCCGTTTAATATTTTTATACAACAACAAGCCAAAAGATTTTCTTCTTTTGTATTGTTTTTGCAAGCGCTTTTTTAAATATTTGCGCGTGCTTTTGCGCATATTATTTTGGTTCATTTTTTGATTGTGATCCATTTAAAAGAAAAGTTGATAAGCAAAATAAACACAAACAACACCGCCGCGTTGGCAATCAAGGCTTCGCGGTGCAAGTCTTGCGCGTAGCCCATTTCCAACACAATGTTGGTGCTCAAAGTGCGCACACCATCCAAGAGAGAATGCGGAATTTGCACTTGGTTGCCAGCGACCATAATCACAGCCATTGCCTCGCCAATGGCGCGCCCTAGCCCCAAAATCACGCTTGCCAAAATGCCTGATTTTGCCGCTTTGAGTTGGATAAAAAAGACGCTGCGCTCAGGCGAGATACCCAAAGCCAATGCCGCTTCGGTATAAGATTTTGGCACCGCATCAAGTGCGGATTTGGACACCAAAATAATGGTTGGCAAAATCATAATGCTTAAAATAATTGCCGCAGATAATAAACTTTTTCCGCCGCCATTAAATGTATTATTAATAAACGGCACCAAAATAACCAAGCCAAAAAAACCATAAACAACAGATGGAATGGCACTTAATAATTCCACGGTAAACGTTAATATTTTTTTAAAATAATTCGGGCAAAAAGCAGATAAAAAGATGGCGGATAATAAACCAACAGGCACGCTGATAATTAAAGCAAAAGCGCTAACATAAAATGTTCCTAAAATCATCGGAAAAATACCGAATAATTCTAAATCTATGGGCAACCATTCTTTGCCAAACAAAAATTCTTTTAAGCCAATTTTATATAATGTTGGAATGGCATTTGAAAATAAAAATAAACAAATGGTTAAAACAGCCACAATGCTGATAATTGCGCATAAGAAAAACAAGGATTTGAAAATATTTTCTTGCGTGAAAATTTGTTTCATTTTGCAAATCCTTGTTTTAACTTTTAAAATTATTTGATTTGATTCCATTGTTTTAAATTACCCAAAAATATTGCCCGAATATTTTCAGCGCTTAAATTATTCACAGGGTTTTCATTGTGAACAATAATTGCCAAACCATCGGTGGCTAAAATTTTTGGATTCAAACCCTTTGCTTTTTCACTTTGTTTTAAATCTCTGGATAACATTCCAATATCGGCAATATTATCCACAACCAAATTCGCTCCCATTGTGGAATCAGAGGTTTGGATTTCAATATCTGCATTCTGGTTTTTTAAGCGGTAATATTCTACCAATTTTTCCATTAAAGGTGAGACGGAACTAGAACCTGCAATAACCAATTTTCCGCTTGGTTTTTTAGTTTTATATTCCGTTTTTTGATTATTATTTGGAATATAACCTGCCTTTTGGATAATATCGGCGGATTGCATGGCAATATTCAAAAAATCACTAATCAACGGATTATCTTTTTTGGTAACAACATAAAAAGGGCGTTGAATTTTATATGTGCCGTTTTGAATATTTTTAATATTCGCTGAAACACCGTCTATTGCAACGCTTTTTACCGTATGATTTAAAGCGCCGAGCGAAATATAACCGATGGCATTTTTATCATTTTGAATGCTGGTGATCATCACGCCTGTGGAATTTGTGATTTCTGCTTTTTGGGTGATGGCATCCACTTTTTTATTTTTAATTTCTTTTTGAACTTTGAATAATTCCACAAAAGCACTGCGCGTGCCAGAACCCATTTCGCGCGTGATGGGATAAATATCTTCGGCAAAAGCATTGGCAGTTAAAAACAATGCGCCACTCAAAATGGCAATGGTTTTTTTCATATTGATTCCTTTGTTTGTTGAAAACGCGGTCAATATAAAAAAATCGTGTGAAATTAAAATGTTGATTTTGTAAAATCTTTGTAAAATTTAAAAAAATCCACGGTCAACGCTGATTTTTTTTGAAAAAAAGTTTTTGTTTACCGTGGATTTTTTTATTTTTTTGCAAATTCGCCTGCGGTGGCGTATTCGCGGCTCACATCGGTGTAGGCATTTTTATCATACAAATTACCTTGAATGCGGTAGGCGTGGTAAATATTCCAAAGAGAATCGGGATTTTTTGAAGTATCGCGCGGGCGCGCGTGCAAAATGGCGCGGTTTTTCGGGTAATTTTTTAAGATATTCGGCAACACATTCGGGCAAGAATTGTTTAAATTTTCACAAAAAATAGTTGCCGCATCAAAATTTGCCATCAAGCGCGAATCGGTTTGAAGTTTGCCCCGTGCGCCAAAATCTTTGAATAAAAATAAAATATCTTGCCCAAATATGCCAAACGGCAATGGCGGCACTTTGAAGGCGCTATCTGACCCCGGATGGTCGCTAACAATCACAATTTGCGTGTTGTCGTAAATATTTTCCGTTTTGAGCCATGTTAAAAAATTATTCAATAAAAACAGCGAACAAGCCTCACTATCAAAATGTTGGGCGTTGAGGCTGCGGTCTTTATTTTGCTCAGCAAAAACGGCATAAGTTTTTTTCCATGGCGGTTTTGGGAAAATGGTGCCGGGCATCAAATAGTTGCATTTGCCGCCTTGTGCATTGATTCCAAACGGAAAATGCGTAATCTCCGAATGGATAAATTTAAAAGTTGCTCGGTTTGCATTGGCATTTTGAATGCGAGAAAAGGCGTAAAAACTAGCGATATTGTCAATCACCTTGCTGTTGTCCATCGGCGGTGTGGCAAAAAACCATTTGCCACCGTTATAAATGGCGTGGCGAATGTGCCCATCCGATGCAAATTTAAAAACACCAAAACTCAATAAATGTGAGATGTCAAAAATATGGGTATCTTTGAAACTGGCATGCGTGTTGTTTTGCAAAAAATAATGTTGCAAAGCACGGTGATCGTTTAACCAAAAAAAATTGGAAGAATGCGGCGTGGCAGACAGCGTTTCTTTGCTTAACAAACTCACCTGATAATCAGCTTCTAAAAAAGCATTGAGGGTGTTGAAATAAGCATTTTGTGTGGCTTCATCACGATTTTGGCGGCGTTTATTTTGATTGATAATTGTGTAATATTCGCCAGCAA
>CAKQRL010000009.1 GCA_934271525.1 uncultured Rhodocyclaceae bacterium | reverse complement strand
CACGCACCAGCAATGTTGCCAACATTAAGTGCGCTTTTTGGTGCTTTTGTTTTATCGGCTTTTGTGGCGATTTATTTGTTTTCTTTTGTTCCCAAAAAAATAGTGTGGATTTTTTCTTTGCTGTTGAGTTTTTCTTTGGCACTTGGGATTTTGAATAGCTTTATTTTTGTTGGCAATTATGGCGCGATGAATCGTTTTATCTTTCAAGATTCCATTGCACCTACTTTTTTTCATCGTTTTGAGCAAAAAGCCTTAACGCCGTTGTTGTTGCTTTTGTCTGTGTGTTTTGTTTATTTTTTCTTTTTTAAACTCAAACAAATTTGGAAAATTACTTTTATTACAATTGTCATTGTGGCGCTTTTTAATTTGAGCACTATTTTAAAAGAACGCACATTGGCTGATAAAAATTTTCAGAAAAACGCCAGTCAAAATATTGTCCAACAAACCAACAATCCAGACCTTCAACCTTATGAAAAGGAGCTGTTTTCTTATTCCAAAACCGATAAAAATGTGGTGGTAATTATTTTGGATATGTTTACAGGGTCGCATATGCCTTTTTTGCTGGAAACTTTTCCAGAATTGAAAGAACAGTTTGACGGTTTTACACATTTTGAAAATGCAATATCCGGTGCTCCTTCAACCATTTATACGGTGCCGTCTATTATTGGTGGCGAGTATTACACCATCATCAACCAAAATAAGCGCAGAGCCAACCATTTTGATGCAGAGCGCGATGCCTATTACAACACGGCAAAATCTTTTGCAGATGCGGGCTTTGATGTTGGGTTCATCAGTTATCCACACGCCGCAAGCGAAAAAATGCGAAATGACCCTGATATTTTTTGGTTAGATGATACGCGCGCTTTTCGTCCTTTTTTTGTCAAAAACAATGCCGACAAAATTTTGAAACAAATCGGAAAAGATTTTTATGACATTGCCAGACTCAAAGAAAACGGAGAATTGTTAATTAAAAATGCGCAAAATTTTGACATTGTGCGTTTTTTGAGTTTTGGTGTTTTTAAATTTATGCCAGATCTTGCGCGTTTTTATATCTACAACGATGGCGCTTGGTTTACAAAAACCGTTTCTGTGGATAAAAACACTGTGATCAACCACGTTGCACCGTTTTATGCTTTTACGCATATTGCCAATACTCGCGCCAAAAAACCAACCTTTAAATTTATTCACACCGATATGACTCATCGTCCCTACGGAATTTTTTCTGAGGGGGGGGGGGGGGAGAAGTGTAATTATTTGAGCAACAAAACTTTTTTAACGAATCCCAATCTTTTTTTCAACCACTCGCATTCCTACCAGCATTTGGATACCGAAATTTGTTCTTTTTCTTTTTTAAAAGATTATTTGGAATGGCTGAAAAAGGAAAATATTTACGACAATACGCAGATTTTTATTTTAAGCGACCACGCGGAGGTTGATATTTCCAATCGTCTGCCGCGTTTGTTGCCGCTTTATTTTGGTCACGATGTTCTCTTTTTGTTTAAAGATTTTAAAGCGCGCGGTTTGCTCAAAACAGATTCGCGTCTGATGGGCAATTTTGATGCGGCAACAATTTTTTGTGAAAACTTAAAAAACGGTTGTCCACAAGTTGCACCCAATATTTTAAAAAATTACCCAGAAAATAGAGAAATTATTCACGCACGCACGGGAGATACTTCTTACGTTGGGCACGAAAATAACTTGTGGCGCATTTATACCGCTTTTAAAATTCAAGGCAATGACATTTATGATTCCAACAATTACACCGATGTGAGCAGTGAATACGCCACGGCAGGTGAATTTGCCAAAAAATAAGATTTTCCACGGTAAACAGCAAAAAATTTTGAAAAAAATAATCGGTTCACCGTGGATTTTTTTAATTAAAAAAAACAGTTGCCAAACCTAAAAATATAAAAAATCCGCCGGAGTCGGTTAAAGCGGTGATAAGAACCGAACTGCCCATGGCGGGGTCAAAACCAAAACGTTGGCGAAGCAGTGGAATGCCAACGCCAGCAAAAGCAGCGAGCAACAAATTCAAAGTCATTGCGGCAACCAAAACAAGGGCAAGCGGCAAACTATCATAAAGGAAAAACGTTACAACGCCCAAAATACTGCCCCAAATTAAGCCGTTGAGCAGTGCCACGGCGAGTTCTTTTTTTAATAAGCGCCACATCGCATCGGGCTGCACTTGACCAATGGCAATTGCCCGCACAATCATCGTAATCGTTTGGTTGCCCGAATTGCCGCCAATGCCCGCCACAATCGGCATCAAGGCGGCAAGTGCCACCAAATGCGCAATCACATCTTCAAAAGCGCCGATAACACGGCTGGCGATAAAAGCCGTCACCAAATTGATGGCAAGCCAATGCCAGCGGTTTTTAACCGAATCCCACACCGAGGCAAACACGTCCTCGCCTTCTTTTAAGCCCGCTTGCGCCAGTTGCACGTCTTCGGCTTCGTCTTTGATGAAGTCCATCACTTCATTGACGGTTAAGCGCCCTAATAGTTTGGATTCGGAATCAACAACAGGCACGCATAATAAATCGTAACGTTGAAAAGTTTCGGCGGCATCAGAAGCATCATCATTGGGCGACAAATGCACAAAATCGCGCGCCATCACATCAGATACCAACGTATCCGGGTCGTTAATCAGCAAGTGTTCTAAGCTTAAAATGCCTTTTAAATGTTCCGCGCGGTCAACCACAAAAATGGCATCCGAATGTTGCGGCAGCTCATCAAAAAAGCGCAAATAACGCAAAACAACTTCTAGCGTTACGTCTTCGCGAACGGTCAGCAAATCAAAATCCATCAGCGAGCCGACCGCTTCTTCTGGATACGACATTGCCGAGCGCAAGCGTTGGCGCTCCTCAGAGGAGAGTTGGCGGTAAACGTCATCAATCACGCCGTGGGGAAGCGCTGGCGCCAAATCTGCAATTTCATCGGCATCCAAGTTTTGTGCGGCGGCAACAAGCTCGTTTTTTGCCATTGAATCAATTAGGCTATCCCGAACGGCATCAGAGACTTCCAACAAAATTTCGCCGTCCCGCTCAGCCTTGACCAAATCCCACACAATCAGCCGTTCTTCCAAAGGCAAAGCCTCCAAAATGTAGGCAATATCCGCCGAGTGCATGGCGGCGAGCAATTCTCGCAATTCTTGGAAATAGGGCTTGGGAGAATCGCTATCGGTTAATTCTTCTAAAACCTGCTGACGCGTCAAAAGCGTTTGCACGGTGTTGAGGCGATCGTGCAAGTCTTGCGTATCGGTTAAGCGGGTTTCGGGCATAACACTCTTCTTCTTTTTTTAGGCTATAAAAACACGCATTTTAATCAAGCAGCGTGCGTTTTTGTGTTTTGTGTTGCAAATAAAAAAAACCGATAATTGCCAAAACAAGCAAAACCGCCAAAATAATAAGCGGCGTAATCATCGGCGCATTCCATTGTTTTTGGCGCTTGGCGCGCAGTTTGTAATCCACGCGTTGGTATTTCAAGCCATTGTTAATCACACTGCCCGGTTTTTTGTTTTTGAGCCATTCGTGCGTTAAAACGTAATCTTTGGGATGCAAAGCAAAAATCCACGGCGCATCGTTTTGCAAAACGCTTTTGGCTTTTTTAATTAGCTTCAAGCGTTCGGTTGTGTTTTCCATATTGCGCAATTTTTGGTAAAGGGCATCAAAAGCGGCGCTTTTGTATTGCGTGTAATTGTCGCCGCCCTTTGCCACACTATTTTGGGAATCCAACAAAAAGAAAAAATTCTCCGGGTCGGGATAATCCGCATTCCAACCGATATAAAACAACTGCGCGGCGCCGCGGCGCAATTTGTCTTGAAAACGGTTGAAATCGGTGGCGCGCACAATCAACTGCACGCCGATTTTGCCCAATTGCCTTGTTAGCCAATCCAACTGCGATTTTGAACCCAAACCTGCCGATGTGGTGTCCAAATATAAAACCAGCGGCTCGCCTGTTTTAATGTTGCGACCTTTGGGATAACCCGCTTTGGCCATCAAATCGCGCGCCACTTCAATGGGTTTTCTAACAATTTTGCCGTTTTTAACAATGTGGGTATGCGGGTTAAAATCCGCTTCATCGTAACCAAAAAACGAAGGTGGAATTGGACTATGCGCAACAATTGCGCGCCCGTTTAAAAAAATGGCAATGTATTCTTCTGCCGACAAAGCCACGTTTAACGCCTGCCGAAGGTTTTTGTTTGTGCCCAAAATTGGGTCTTGCATATTGATGCCCATATAAAAAGTTGCCGTTCTAACCGATTCGGTAAAGCGAATGCCTTTCTTTTTTAAAGCGGGACTAAGATCAATTCTGCCCACATCCATTTGCACGGCAGAATCAAATTGGTCGGATGAAATGCCGCTGGCATCGTAAAATCCTTGCAAAAAGCGATTCCAATACGGAATGGCTTCTTTTTCACGAAAAAAAACCAAACGCTCAATTTGCGGCAAAGCTTTGCCGCAATCGGTTAAATAACCGTTTTTTTCATCCGACTCTTCGCCTTCGCAAGGGTAAGTTTCATCTCTAAAATTCGGGTTTTTTTCTAGCAAAATGCGGTGGTTCGCATCGTTTTCCAGCATCAAATAAGCGCCCGTGCCAACCGGCCAAGTATCCAGCGACAAATTGTTTTGCGCCATATTGGGCGCAGAAAAAAACGCCTCCGATTCAAAAGGAATAGGCGCAAAAAACGGCATCGCAAGCCAATACAAAAACTGCGGATATTTGCCGATAATGCGGATTTCAAGGGTTTGGTTGTCAATAATTTTCAAGCCCGACATTGCCAAATCTTCTAATTTCCACGGTAAACCTGAATTTTTTTTCAAATTTTCAGAAAAATCAGCAAAACCCACAATGTGTTCAGCCATCACAGGCGCAATTGGGGAGTTGACCGCAGGACTTGCCAAGCGTTTGATGGCATACGCCAAATCGTTAGCAGTTACCGCGCGCGTGGCGTTTTCCTTAAAATTTTCCCAAGGCATTTTTGGATTCCAAGGCGTTTTGGAAAACATAGGATGCGGCTGAAAACGCAAATTTTCCTTTAAAATCAAGCGATAACGACTCTCAGCGATTGTTTGAATTGGCGCATTGGGCGCTAGCTTTTTGCCGTTTTTATCAAAAAATTCCACGCTCGGCATACCAACAAGCAAGGCAGGAATCAAAGTATAAGGACGCTTCAAATAATGGTATTGCAAAGGCGCTTCATAAATTTGCGCAATAAAAGTCAGTGAGACTTCATCATACGCCTTGGCAGGATCCAAATGCCTCGGGCGGTCGGTGAAAGCGGAAAATAAAGCGTTGTGTTCTTCCCAACCTGCGGGGTAAGGATTGTTCCAAGGTGTGGCGCAAGCGCTTAAAAACACTAAAAAAATCAATACTTTAAACATTTTTAAACCCGTGCATTTCGCGCAAAATTTCACGGCTTAAAAAGTTTTTGCCATCCAAGTGGTAAGCAAAAATGCGCCGCATTAAAAATTTTGCCTCGCGGCGCGTGGCGGGGTTTTCAAATTCTCGGCGGCTCAAATCAATGAGCGTTTGGCCGCTCAACACAATGCCGTTTAGCAAAAAATCTTCGCTAGATTCGGCGTTTTCCGCCGTTTCAGGCAACAAGGTTGCGTTTTCTAATTGATAACGGTAAGTGCAATTTGCCACAATTTCGCGTTCTTTGGAATCCCGCCCCCAAAAAGGCGAATAGCCCAAAAGTTTTAAAAGGGCAACTTCAAAATTGCGCAGGTTTTTTTCTAAATCTTGGGCGTTTAAAGGCGCGCCCAAGGCTGAAATTAAAAGAAAATATTCTTCAAACAAGCGCGCGTTGGAATCTGCGGGTTGCAAAAAAAAGCGCAACAATTCGTTGGCGTAATAGGCGCAAAAAAGCGCCTCGCCTTGCGGCAGTGGCACGCCGCCTTGCCATTCCACGCGGGTTAAGTTTTTAAGTTCGTTTTTGCCATAAAAGCCAACTTCCAAAGGCTGAAAAGACAACAATTTGCCGCGCAACTCCGAGTGCGGACGGCGAGCGCCCTTGGCAATCATTGACAAGCGCCCGTGGTTTTGGGTGAAAACATCCAACAGCAAGCTCGTTTCTTTATAAAAACGCGCATGCAAAATAAAAGCGGGTTCTTTATCAATGCGCATGGCGATTTTCCACGGTCAACCCTTGATTTTTTTCAAAAACCGCAAGCGATTCCACATGCGCCGTGTGCGAAAACATATTGACCACGCCAGCCCCGCGCAAAATGTAATTTTTGCAATGCACCAAAACGGCGGCATCGCGCGCGAGTGTGGCAGGATTGCAGGAAATATAAACAATTCTTTTTGGCGCAAAATCGTTTTCAGGCAAGGCTTTCACAAGCGCAATTGCCCCTTCGCGCGGCGGGTCAATCAACAATTTATTAAAACGCGAAAAATCAAAATCCGCAAAAAATGATTCTTCAAACAGGTTGGCAACGGCAAAATCAGCATTCGCCAAACCATTGATTTTGGCGGATTCTTTGGCGCGCGCAATTAAAGCAGCGTTGCCTTCAATGCCCAAAACTTGCGCGGCGCTTTTGGCAATTGGTAGCGTGAAATTGCCCAAACCGCAGAAAAAATCAGCAATTTGGTCGGTTTTTTGTGGATTCAAAAGTGATAACGCTCGGCGCACCAAAATGCGGTTGACGGCGTGATTCACCTGCGTGAAATCGGTCGGCTGAAAATGGATTTTTAAATCAAACTCGGGAAGTGTATAAAAAAGTTCTTGGTTATCCAACGGGTAAAAACGCCGTGCGGTGTCCGGCCCCTTTTCTTGCAAATAAAAAACAACGTTATGAAAATCGGCAAATTCTTTTAATAAAGTTTCATCAGCATCAGAAAGTGGCGCCAAAATGCGCAAAACAAGCGCCGTCATTGCATCGCCCACAGCAAGTTCAATTTGCGGAATATGCTCAAAAATAGAAAGTGCGCCGATTAAATTGCGCAATGGAATCAACAAATTAGAGATTTTCTTCGGCAAAATGGCGCAGCTTTGGATATCGGCAATAAAACTGCTTTTTTTCTCGTGAAAGCCAACCAAAACCGTGCCTTTTTTGGCAACAAAACGCGCGCTCAAACGGGCTCGGTGGCGATAATGCCACGGCGTTCCCGCAATTGGCGCAAAAAACGTTTGCGCTTGCACGTCGCCAATAAATTTCAGCGCATCTTCCAAAACCCGTGATTTCACAGCCAGTTGCGAATCCGTTGCCAAATGTTGCATCACACAACCGCCGCACACGCCAAAATGCGGACATTCAGGCAAAACCCTTGCAGGTGAAGCTTTTAAAACGTGGGCGATTTTTGCCAAAGCAAAATTTTTTTTCTGCCGAAAAATGTTGGCGCCAACAACTTCAAACGGCAAGGCGCCTTCCACAAAAATGGTTTTGCCATCACAATCGTGCGCAACACCTTGACCTTTTAAATCAAGGGATTCAATCTTTAAAAGCATAAAAAAATCAAATAAACAAAGTCGCTAATGTTAACGATTTTTTGGTATTTTTAAAAATCACGTTACAAAATCAAAAACTTAAAGCGCTTTAATATTCAATAATTTTGCGCTACCTTATGCGTTTTTTTAACCCTAGGAGTTGAGATGAAAAAAGAAGTTTTGGTTGCACTTTCCGTTTTGGCTTTGAGCGCTTGCTCCGAACAAGCCGCACCCACCGCAGAAACAAATGCACCTGCCACAGAAACAAGCGCACCTGCGCCTGCTAACAATGCCAATGCCGTTGAAAACGAAATGGCACCCGAAGCCGAACAACCCGCCACCGAAGCGCCTGCCGCCGAAAGCACAGCTGAAACAGTAGATGCTGCCAAAGAAGCACTTGCCGAGGCGGCAAACACCGTGGCTGAAAAAGCTGATGCCGCCGCTGAATCTGCCGCCGCAACAGCAGGTGAAATGAAAGACGCCGTGGTTGAAAAAGCCGAATCTGCCGCCGCAACAGCAGGTGAAATGAAAGATGCGATGGTTGAAAAAGTTGATGCCGCCGCTGAAACTTTGAAAAAATAATTGTTTTATACATTTTTTAATTTTTTTAAAACCGCCTTTTTGGGCGGTTTTTTTTTGGGCGGTTTTCAACGCCAAAGCTTTCTTTTTTTAAATCTTTCTTCTGCGTTTGTTTTTGTAACAAAATCGCAATTTTTGGAAAGTTTTTTGGCGATTTTCCACGGTAAACAATTATTTTTTTTGAAAAATCTTTCTTTAAGGTGGATTTTGGTAACAAATGCGTATTTTTTGAAATAGTTTTAAACGCTAACCCATTGTTTTTTTTTGAAAAAATATTTATTTGACGTGGGGTTTTGTAACAAAAACTTAAAGTAGTTGAAGAAAATTCAACACAAAAAAAACAATCGGTTGCGGCTGGCGCGTTACCATTAGCCCGTCTTTTAACGAAGATACTTTTTTTAACACCTAAGGAGAAATTGAAATGAAAAAAGAAGCTTTGATTGCTTTGTCCGTGTTGGCGATGAGTGTTACCCCCGCCTTTGCCGCTGAACCTGCCGATGCTGCCGCCGAAACAATGAAAGAACAAACCGCCCAAATACAAGAAGCTGACGCTCAAAAAGCCGATGCCGCCAAAGATGCAAGCGCACCTGCTGCGGAAAAAACCGATGCCGCTGCTGAAAAAGCCGCTGATGCTGAAAAAACCGCTGATGCTGAAAAAACCGATGCAAAAAAATAATTAACGGCTTTCCTAAAAAAGCGTTTTTTAAACGATTTTCCACGGTAAACCTTGAATTTTTTTGAAGGTTTACCGTGGATTTTTGTTTTTAAGAAAAAGACACAACTTTCAGCAAAAATTGTTTGGTAATTGGCGCTTATTCTTCCCGCTCAAAATCGCCTTGGTTGGCAAAATTGTCTTTTTTGGATTTTATAGATTTTGTAAGCGGGGCAATTTGCAGAAATTCTTTTAAAGTGCGCTCGGCGGTTTTTTGTTTTTCTTGGTTATCCGATGCCAAAAATTTCTGCAACATTTCTTGTGAACGTTGAATGCGTTCCATTTCTTTTGGGCCGGGCGCGCGGTTTAAATCGCCCAAAATATCTGCTGGCGGCAAAATCACACCGAATGGGCTTTGTTCTACAAATTTTGCAAATTCCGAGTCGGGTTTTTCAATCGGCGCTTCGTTTAATTTTTCGCTTAAATTTTCAGGCGGCAAAAAACCACGCAAGGGCGTTTTTTGAACAAGTTCAGCCGCCGAATCAGAAAGCGCTGACGAATCAGCATTTTTAGAATCGCCGCACGCGGTTAAAAAAAACGGTATCAGCAAAAAAGCAAGTTTTTTCATTTTTCCACGGTAAACGTTGATTTTTTTCAAAAAATAATGCTTGTTTTAATACGCCAAACTGGGCTCATTCTCGGTTTTTTCAAGTTTTTCGTCTTCTTCAAATGTGGTGGTGATGGTGTCGGACTTTGCGTTGTAGTCCAAAATCACGCTGCCGCCGTGTTGCAAGCGCCCAAAGAGCAATTCGTCCGCCAATGCCGCGCGCACGCGCTCATTGATTAAGCGTGCCATTGGGCGCGCGCCCATTTGTGGGTCAAAGCCTTTTTCTGCCAACATTTGCCGCAGCGCATCGCCAAATTGCACGTCCACGCGTTTTTCGTGTAGTTGCGATTCCAATTCCATTAAGAATTTATCAACCACGCGCAAAATCATTTCCATCGTCAATGGCGCAAACGGCACAATGGCATCCAAACGATTGCGAAATTCCGGCGAAAAAACACGCTTGATTTCCTTCATCTCATCGCCTGCTTTTTGCGCTTGCGGCAAAAAACCGATTGCCGTTTTTTGCAAATCTTGCGCGCCCGCGTTGGTGGTCATAATCAAAATGGCTTGTTGAAAATCCGCGCGTCTGCCGTTGTTGTCGGTCAAAGTGCCGTGATCCATCACTTGCAAAAAAATGTTAAACACATCGGGATGCGCTTTTTCAATTTCATCAAACAAAAAAATGGCATAAGGATTTTTAACCGCCGCATCCGTTAAAATACCGCCTTGCTCAAAACCCACATAACCGGGCGGCGCACCAATTAAGCGCGAAACGGAATGTTTTTCCATATATTCCGACATATCAAAACGCAACAATTCCACACCCAACAAAAAAGCAAGTTGGCGCGCCACCTCGGTTTTGCCCACACCCGTGGGGCCAGAAAATAAAAATGCGCCCACCGGTTTTTGCGGGCGGTTTAAGCCCGCGCGCGCCATTTTGATGGCTCGCTCCAAGCAATCAATGGCGTTATCCTGCCCAAAAATAACTTTTTTCAAATTGTTGCCCAAGTTTTTGAGAACGCGTTTGTCATCACTATTCACATTGGTTGACGGAATATGCGCCATTTGGGCAATGGTTTCTTCAATTTCAATTTTTCCAATTTGCTTTTTCTGCCGTTTTAAAATGCGTTGCGCGGCGGCGGCTTCGTCAATCACATCAATGGCTTTGTCGGGCAGTTTTTTATCCGTCATAAACCGCGCGGATAATTTCACTGCCGATTCCAAAGCGGATGTGGTGTAGCGCACGTTGTGGTGTTGTTCAAATTGTTTTTTTAAGCCTTTTAAAATGGCGATGCTATCCGCAATGGTTGGTTCTTCTACGTCTATTTTTTGAAAACGGCGCGAAAGCGCCGCGTCCTTGCTGAAACATTTGCGGTATTCGGCAAAAGTGGTCGCGCCAATGCAACGCAGTTGGCCAGATGACAAAGCGGGTTTTAAAAGATTAGAAACATCCAATGCGCTGTTGCCGCCGGCGCCCGCGCCAATGATGGTGTGGATTTCGTCAATAAACAAAATGGCGTTTTTGCGCTGATTTAACGCTTGCAAAATCTTTTTTAAGCGCGCTTCAAAATCGCCGCGGTATTTGGTGCCTGCCAAAACCGCGCCCAAATCCAACCAAAAAATCTCCGAATCACGCAACACCTCGGGCGCATTGCCGCTTTCAATAACCCACGCCAAACCTTCGGCAATGGCGGTTTTGCCAACGCCCGCCTCGCCCACCAACAAAGGATTATTTTTGCGGCGGCGGCAAAGCGTTTGCATCACGCGTTTTAATTCTTTTTCGCGCCCAATTAAAGGATCAATTTGCCCCATATGCGCCAACATATTCAAATTTTGGGTGAATAATTCCAAAATATCGGGCTGTCTTTCTTCTTTTTTGGGCGGCGGCATTGGCGCCGTTGTGGCGGGGTCAATCACATTTTCATCGCTGTAACGTTTTCGCAAAAACCCCCAAAATTCCTGCGGATCGCGCTTGGGTTGCGCGGCAATGCGTTCTTCGCGCGTTCTGCCAAAAACGCCCGGATTTTTCTTTTTGGTGCGGTATTCGGTATAAACGTGGGTTAAGACGTTGTATCTTGAAATGCCGTATTTTTTTAAAAAATACAAAGCGTGCGAATCGCGCTCATTGTAAATGGATAAAAAAGCATCAAAAGAAGTAACCTCCGAGTTGTGATGCAGCATTTGCGCTTGCAAAATAGCACGTTGAATAACCCGCTGAAAACCCAGTGTTGGTTGCGTTTCAAAAGAATTTTGAGAGTCTACGGCTGGATTCGTCTCTGAAATAAAAGCTGATAATTCCCGCTGAAAATTATCCAAATCCAAACCGCAAGCAATCAACACCTTGCGCACGCCAGATTCTTGCGACAAAGACAACAACAAATGCTCCACCGTTACCAACTCTTGGCGGCGGGCTCTGGCATCCAACAAAGCGCGGTGCAGACTGGTTTCAAAATCATCGGCAATCATTCTTTTTCTTTCTCCATCACGCATTGCAAAGGAAAATTTGCCTTTTGCGCCAAATCTTTCACTTGCGCCACTTTGGTTTGCGCAATATCCAGCGTATAAACACCACAAGAGCCGCGCCCGTCATTGTGGATTTGCAACATAATGCGCTGTGCCTCTTCCAAATTGTGTTTGAAGATTTTTTGCAAAATCATCACCACAAAATCCATGGTTGTGAAGTTGTCGTTCAACAAATCCACACGGTAAAAAGGCGGCGGCTTAATGCGGGTAAGCGTTGCAATGGTGCTGTCTTCTTCAACGGCAATATCGTCAGTCATCGGTTATTTTCCACGGTAAACAAAGTTTTTTTTGAAAACTACAAAGGATCGGCGTTGCCCAACGCCGTTGTATTGATGCCGCCATCCACATACAAAACTTCACCCGTGATGGCGCTTGCCAAATCCGATAACAAAAACGCCGCGGCATTGCCCACTTCATCAATGGTTACATTGCGGCGAAGCGGTGCGTGGTGCGCGTTGTAAGCCAACAATTTGCCAAAATTGCCAATGCCCGAAGCCGCCAAGGTTTTGATTGGTCCGGCTGACACCGCATTGGCGCGAATGCCTTCTGACCCCAAACAAAATGCCAAATAACGATTCGCCGCTTCCAAACTCGCCTTTGCCAAGCCCATTGTGTTGTAATTGGGCATGGTGCGCACCGCGCCCAAATAGGTTAAAGCCAACAAACTTGGATTTTTGCGCCCTTGCATCAAATGTCGCGCGCCCTTTGCCAACGCAACGTAACTATAAGCAGACACATCGTGCGCAATGCGAAAAGCCTCGCGCGAAGCACCGTTTAAAAAATCGCCTTCAATGGATTCCGATGGCGCAAAAGCAATGGAATGCACCAAGCCATCCAAACCGCCCCATAAATTTTTGATTCCTTTGAACAAATCGTCTATTTGAGAATCGATGGTCACATCCAATGGAAAAACGGGCGCATCGCCCAATTCTTTGGAAAATTTTTGTATGCGTTCCAAAAAGCGCTCATTTTGGTAGGTTAAAGCAATTTGCGCGCCTTCACGCACGCACGCTTTGGCAATGCCATAAGCAATGGAATGTTTGGACAAAACGCCCGTAATCACCAATTGTTTGCCAGATAAAAATCCCATTTTTCCTCCTACACAAAATCAACAAAACAAAATGAAAGGCATTATTTTAAATTTTCCACGGTCAACAAAAAATTTTTTTTAAAATTTTTTAAGGTTGACCGTGGAAAACTTTAAATTTTAAACCTTTCGTTTAAAATTCTTTGTTTTTTATTTGAGAATTTCATCAATGACGAACATTGCGCCCAATTTTATCCGCAACATTATTGAAAACGATTTGGCACAAGATAAATTTAAAAATCGCCTCTGGTGCGGCAAACCCGGACTTTTAAGCGCACAAGAAGAAGGCAGCAAAGATGTGGCAAAAATCCGCACACGTTTTCCGCCAGAACCCAACGGTTATTTGCATTTGGGGCATGCCAAATCCATTTTGCTCAATTTTGGATTAGCAAAAGAATTTAACGGCGTTTGCCATTTGCGTTTTGACGATACCAATCCCGAAAAAGAAAACGAAGAATACGTTCAAGCCATTAAAGAAAACGTGGCGTGGCTTGGTTGCAACTGGCAAGAAAACGAATTTTGGGCAAGCAATTATTTTGAAGAAATGCTGCAATGCGCGCGCTATTTAATCTCCAAAGGTTTGGCGTATGTGGATAGCCAAACAACTGATGAAATGCGAGAAAATCGCGGCACATTAACGGAAAAAGGCAAAGATTCGCCTTTTCGCGAGCGCTCTATTGCAGAAAATTTGGCGCTTTTTCGCGGTATGTGTTGTGGGCATTTTTCAGATGGTGCGCACGTTTTGCGCGCCAAAATTGATATGGCGCACCCCAACTTGAATTTGCGCGACCCAGTGATTTACCGCATTCGCCACGCGCATCACCACAACACGGGCAATCAATATTGCGTTTATCCGCTTTATACCTTTGCGCATCCCATTGAAGATGCCTTGGAATGTATTACCCACTCCATTTGCACGTTGGAATTTGAAGACCAGCGCCCGTTTTACGATTGGCTTTTAAACCATTTGGCAATGGGTGGTTTGGTGCAAGAACCATTGCCCAAACAATATGAATTTTCGCGGCTGAATTTATCGCACATTGTGTTGAGCAAACGCAAACTCATCCAACTGGTTCAAGAAAAACACGTAGAAGGTTGGGATGACCCAAGGCTGCCCACCTTGGCTGGCGCGCGCCGCCGCGGTTATTCCCCAGAAGGCATTCGCTTATTTGCCCAAAGAATTGGCATTTCCAAATCGGATTCTTTAATTGATTATTCTCTTTTTGAAGACTGCCAGCGGGAAGTTTTAAACGAAAATGCGCCGCGGCGCATTGCGGTTTTGAATCCCTTGGAATTGATTTTGGAAAATTACCCCGAAAACCAAACCGAAGAATGTTTTGCGCCCAATCATCCACAAAAACCAGAATGGGGAAAACGCCCAATTTTGTTGGGCAAAAAATTGTGGATTGAAATGGATGATTTTATGGAAAACCCGCAAAAAGGTTTTCGCCGACTTTTTGTGGGCAACAAAGTGCGCTTGCGTTACGCTTATGTGATTGAATGCACGGGTTTTGAAAAAGATGAAAACGGCAACATTGTTCGCGTTTTTGCCAAAATTTTAGAAAACACCAAATCTGGCACCGCTGGCGCGGATTCGGTGAAGGTCAAAGGCAATATCCATTGGCTTTTTGATTGTGTTGATGCGCCCATTCGGCTTTTTGACCGCTTATTTTCAACCGAAATTCCGGGCGTTGATTCAGGCAATTTTTTAAGTGATTTGAATCCACAATCCAAAACCGAAATCATCGCCAAAATAGAACCCGCTTTGAAAAATGCCAATCGTGGCGAGGTGTTTCAATTTGAGCGCCACGGTTATTTTGTGCGCGATTTAATGGATGATTTTGCCTTTAACCGCACAGTCTCACTCAAAGACTCGTGGAAAAATCCACGGTAAACGCAGATTTTTTTTGAAAATTTTTAAAGGTTTACCGTGGAAAAAAGGATTTTTTATGTTGCTCAATGTTGAACTCAAAATTTTGAACCCCAAAATCCGCGATTTTCTGCCGCAATACCAAACAAGCGGCGCGGCGGGTTTGGATTTGTGCGCTTGTTTGGATGCGCCTTTCATTTTAAAAACAGGCGAATCAGCTTTGATTCCAACAGGTTTGGCAATTTATTTACAAAACCCAGAAGTAATGGCGCTGATTTTCCCGCGCTCAGGTTTGGGGCACAAAAACGGCATTGTTTTGGGTAACGGCACGGGCGTTATTGATTCCGATTACCAAGGCGAAATCAAAGTCTCGCTTTTTAACCGAAGCCACTCTGATTTCACCATTGAACCCTTTTGCCGCATTGCACAAATGGTGATTGTGCCGGTGTTGCACGCCAATTTTGTGGAAGTTGCTGATTTTTTGCCCAGCGCGCGGGGCGCAGGCGGTTTTGGCTCAACGGGAACAAAATAAACCTTGCCAAGTTTTGCCTAATCACCATTTTTCGCAATGTTTTGCAAAATCTTTCGCATTCCTAACAAAAGAATGCCGCGCTACATTTTGGCGCAGGCGTGGGGCATTTTTATTTCCTTAATTGCCGCAATGCTGATGGCGCTTGCCGACACCGTCATTTTGGGGCATTTCAACACCACCGATTTGGCAGCGGTAGCCATCGGTTCTGGCGCTTTTATTGTGGTGGAATTTACGCTTTTTGGCGTGTTGCAAGCAGTCGCCCCTTTGTCGGCTGAACTCTACGGCGCTGGGCACGAGCGCGCCGCCGCTTTAATGTTGCAACAAGCCGTTTGGCTCACCTTTTTGGTCTTTATTCCGGGCGTGTTGTTGTTGATTTACCCCGATTGGTTTTTAAAACTCTCCACAATGCCCACAGAAATTGACGAAAAAGCACGCTTGTATTTAAAAATCCTCGCTTTTGGTTTGCCCGCCGCACTGCTTTACCGCACCTTTTACGCCTTTTGTAGCGCACTTGGTTTGGTGAAAGTATTATTGCGCATTGGCTTAATTGCGCTGATTTTGCACATTTTTCTTGCAAGCTTTTTGGCATTAAAAGGTTTTAATGAACCTTTGGGGTTGTTGGGTTGCGCCATATCCAATGTGATTTTGAATTATTTGATGTTGGTTTTGGCAGCGTTTTGGGCACTCAAAAGCCGTGATGCCAAACACTTGCAAATCTTTGGTAAATGGTATTTGCCAAACAAAAAACGTTGGTTGCGTTTGCTCAAAGTTGGTTTACCAATGGGAATGACCAACTGCATTGAATCAAGCGCTTTTGTTTTGGTTTCCATTTTGCTTGCACCTTTGGGCGCAGAAGCCGTTGGCGCTTATCGCGTGTTGGGCGGCTTGGCATCCATTCTTTATATTATTCCGCTATCCATCGCCGTTGCGGTGATGGCTGAGACCGCCCAAGCCTTGGGTGCCAAGGATCAAACGCGGCTTTTGAGTGCATCAAGAACAGGGCTTGGCTTATCAACAAGCATTGCCGCACTTTCTTGCGCGTCTATTTTTTTATTCGGCAAGTTTTACGTGCAACTCAACACCAACAACGCACTCATTATCGCAATCGCCACGCCCTTGTTGGTTTTTATCGCTGCGTATCAACTTTTTGACAGCATTCAAACGGTGATTATGCACTTGCTCAGGGCTTGCAAAATCACGGTGTTTCCTATGCTTATCCAAATCATTTTATTTTGGGGCGTTGGTTTATTCGGCGGTTGGTGGCTTTGCTACAAAACGGGGTTAAAAACCGAAGGTTTTCTTATCGCTCTGGACGTAGCACTTGTGCTGCTTGCCATCATTTTGAGTGTATTGTGGAAAAAAATCAGCACAAGCCTTTTGGCTAGTTTTCCAAAATAAAATTCCGTTGACCGTGGATTTTTGCAATCTAATTAAAAAAAAGTTATCCACAAAATCTGTGGATAAGCCTGTGGATAAGTTGAAAAATCATCCAAAAAATCCAAAAGAATCAAGGCTAAAAAGTGTCGTGCCTAAAAAGTGCGCACTTTTTTTAACTTGTTGATTTTAAAATAAAAATTTTCTTCAAAAAACCAGCACAGACCGCTTGACTTTTTTAAAAAACGCTAAAAACTAATTTGTGGATAAATAAAAGCAAAAATCCACGGTCAACGCCAAATTTTTTCAAAAAAATAACGGTTGAGTGTGGAAAATCGTAAAATCTTGTCTTTTTTTAAACGTAGAAAAAATGATCGATTCTTCCCGCGTTGCCATTTGCATTCCGTGCTACAACGAGGCGCAAACCATCGCCAAAGTGATTGCCGACTACCGCGCCGTTTTTCCACTTGCCAAAATTTTTGTGTTTGACAACAATTCCACAGACGATTCTGCCGCGCTTGCCAAAGCCGCAGGTGCCAAGGTTGTTGCCGAACCGCGCCAAGGCAAAGGCAATGTGATTCGCACGATTTTTCGCACCATCCACGCGGATTGCTTGATTTTAACGGACGGTGACGATACCTACCCCGCCGAAGACGCATTAAAACTCGCCCGCGCGGTTTTAGAAGATGGCGCGGATATGGCAATTGGCGATAGACTTTCTTCCACCTATTTCACCGAAAATAAGCGTCTATTTCACAACAGCGGCAACCGCTTGGTGCGCGCGCTGATTAACCATTTGTTCCACAACAACGTGGCAGATATTATGACGGGTTTAAGGGCGTTTTCGCCGGCTTTTGCGCGTGCTTTTCCCGTTTTGTCGCAAGGTTTTGAAATTGAAACGGAAATGACCATTCACGCGGTGGATAAAAACTTCAAAATTGCAGAAATTCCCATTGCTTATCGCGATCGCCCTGCGGGCAGTGTTTCCAAACTCAACACGTTTACCGATGGTTTTTTGGTTGTTAAAACCATCGCGCTGTTGTTCAAAGATTACAAACCTTTTATTTTTTTTGGCGCCTTGGCGCTTTTGGCATTGTTGCTCTCGCTGATTTTGGGCGTGCCGGTTCTTGCCGAATATTTGCAAACGGGCATTGTGCCGCGTTTTCCAAGCTTGATTGTGGCAAGCGGTTTGTTTGTGGTTTCATTACTTTTGGCAAGCGTTGGCATTATTTTGGAAGTTATTCTGCGCCAACACCGCCAAAATTACGAATTGTGGCTTAATCTTTTTGAACGTTTTAAACAATAAACATTAAAAAGGAAGAATAAATGGCAATTAAACTTTTTTGGTGGACGGGAATGCCCAATTTTGGCGATGCTTTAAACCCGCTGTTGTGTGAAAAACTTTTTCATCAAAAAACACAATGGGCATCGCCTGAAACTTGCGAAGCGTTTTTTGTGGGCAGTTTGTTGGATGCGCTTTTGTATCCTTGCACCATTCCACGTTTTCGTTTGCGCCGTTCTTTTTACCAAAACCCCGTCAAAATTTGGAGCACGGGTTTTATTCAAGCACCTAACACACGTTTTCGCAGACGTTTGCGTTTGCCTGAAATCTTTTTTCGCCCAGTTGAAGTTTTTGCCGTGCGTGGAAAATTGACCTTGGAAAGAGTAAAAAACATCACCAAAAAACCTTTAAAAAACGTGGTCTTGGGCGATGCAGGTTTGCTTGCCGAAAAATTGATTGATGCCAATCCAATCACCAAAAAATACAAAATCGGTTTTATTCCGCACCACACGGAAATTCACGGTTTTAATCTCCGCCCTGACTTTGCGGGGGGGGGGGGGTAGACGGCTTATTTTCCAAGGATTTTCCCTTGGAAATTCCAATTTACCAAGCCTTGCAACAACGCATTGAAAATGCGGTTGTCATTGATTTTGAAGCCGACCCACTTGCTGTTTTAATGCGCATTGCCGAATGTGAAACAATTTGCTCATCAGCCCTGCATGGTTTGATTGTGGCGGATTCCTTGGGCATTCCTAATATGTGGAGCACGGCAAGCGAGCGTTTGTTAGGCGGGGAATACAAATTCCACGATTATTATTCCGTTTTTGGCACAGCGCCCCGCCCGCTTTTGTTACACGAACCGCTTTTGCCACATGCCGAAAAACTGCCCGAATGGATTATCAAAAATTACGCAGTTGATAGACAAAACGTGGAAAAAATCCAACAAGATTTAATGGATTCTTTTCCGTTTTAAATTGCAATTTTCAACGCCAAACAACAAGCTTCTTGCCGTTTTGCCGCTTTGGATTTTTTAAAAAATCGGCGCAAAAACGATTTTCCACGGTAAACTCGCTTTTTTTTCAAAAATTGTGCGCACAAAATGGATTTTGCCAGCATTGAACAACATTTTTTACAAATCATCGGTCCCGCCTTGGTGGAAACGCTTTATATGAGTTTTGTCTCCACTTTTTTGGGTTTTTTGTTGGCAATTATCCCGGGCGTTTTTTTGGTTTTGTGGGACAAAAACGGCTTAAAAGAAAACAAAAGCGCTTATGCCACTTTGGATTTTGTGGTCAATGTGGTGCGCTCTTTTCCGTTTATTATTTTAATTATCATCTTAATGCCCTTCACACGCTTGATTGTTGGCAGTAGCATTGGCACCACCGCCACCATTGTGCCGCTCACGCTTGGCATTGCACCTTATTTGGCAAAAATGATTGAAGCCAGTTTAAAAGAAGTGGGGCAAGATGTGATTGAAGCGGCAAAAAGTTATGGCGCCACCAACACGCAAATTGTTTGTCGTGTGCTTTTTGTGGAAGCTTTGCCAAGTTTAATCAATGGCTTGACTTTAACGTTGATTATTGTCATCGGCTTTTCAGCGATGGCTGGCACCGTTGGCGGCGGCGGTTTGGGCGATGTGGCGGTGCGTTATGGTTACCAGCGTTTTAGAACCGACATTATGATTGAAACCGTCATTGTGCTTTTGGTTTTGGTGCAAATGGTGCAAATGGCGGGCAACTTTTTTTACAAAATCACCAAACGTTAAACGCCAAAACGCATTTTTTAAAATCCATTTTTGCGCTTTGTTTTTTTTTAAATTGCTTTACTATTCTTTTTTTCAATTTGGAAAGGTTAAAAAAATGAAGCAATTTTTCAAACAATCCTTGTTGGCGGCATCCCTTGCCCTTTTTTTGGGCAACGCATCGGCTGAAAATATTACCGTTGGTGCCACGCCTGTGCCGCATGCGGAAATTTTGGAATTTATCAAAGCGGATGTGAAAGCGCTCGGTTTTGATTTGGTGATTAAAGAATTCAACGATTACGTGCAACCCAATTTGGCAACGGAAAATGGCGAAATTGATGCCAATTTTTTCCAACACACGCCGCATTTGGATGCTTTTAATAAAGAAAAAAACGGCCATTTGGTCAATGCCGCAGGCATTCATTTGGAACCGATGGGTGTTTACAGCAAAAAACACAAAAGCTTTGAAATCAAAGAAGGTGCCAGCATTGCCATTCCAAACGACACCAGCAATGAAGCGCGCGCCTTGGATATTATTGCTGCGCAAGGCGTGGTGAAATTCAAAGACGGCGTTTTAAAAACCAAATTGGATATTGTGGAAAACCCCAAAAAAATTGATTTTAAAGAATTGGAAGCCGCGCAAGTGCCACGCGCGCTGCAAGATGTGGATTTTGCGGTAATCAATTCCAATTACGCAATGGATTCGGGATTAAATCCGGTAAAAGATTCGCTCATTCAAGAATCATCCCAAAACAATCCTTATGTGAACATTTTGGTGGTGAAAGCCGGCAATGAAAATTCCCCCAAAACCAAAGCGTTGATTGATGCTTTAAAAACGCAAAAAGTCAAAGATTTTATTTTGGAACGCTACAAAGGCGCGGTGGTGCCAGCGTTTTAAATTTAAAATTTAAAACTTGAAATTTAAAATCAAAAAATCCACGGTCAACGCCAAAAAAATTTGAAAATTTTTTAAAAATTTTTGAACGTTGACCGTGGATTTTTTTTAAAGGATACAAAAATGAAATTGAAAAAAGTTTTTTTGGCAGGATTTGCGGCTTTGCTGGCTTTCAACGCTTTTGCTTTGGAAAAAATCACTATTGGCGCCACGCCCACGCCACACGGCGAAATTGTGGCTTTTACCCAACCGCTTTTTGAAAAACGCGGCTATGCGCTTGATTTTAAAGAATTTTCTGATTATCTCACGCCCAATTTTGCTTTGAACGACAAAGAATTGGATGCCAACCTTTACCAACACGTGATTTTTTTGGAAGATTTCAACAAAAACAAAGGCACCCAGTTGGTGGCATTGGCGCCGGTGGTTGTGTTGCCGATGGCAATTTATTCCAACAAAATCAAAGACTTAAAAGATTTAAAAGAAGGTGCCACCGTGGCGTTGCCCAACGACCCCACCAATGAAAGTCGCTCCTTGGATTTGCTTGAAAAAGCGGGTTTGGCAACCTTTAAAAAAGTGGCGCAAAAAACGCCTTTGGACATTGTGGCTAATCCCAAAAAATTAAAATTCAAAGAAGTGGAAGCCGCGCAAGTGCCGCGCGCGCTAGAAGATGTGGATTTGGGCGTGGTTACCACCAATTACGCCTTGGGCGCGGGTTTGAATCCGCAAAAAGATGGCATTTTTATGGAAGACAAAGAAAACCGCTACGCCGTGATGGTTTTGGCGGTGCGCAAAGGTGAAGAAAACAGCGCCAAAGCCAAAGTGATGAAAGAAGTTTTTCAATCACCCGAAGTCGCCCAATTTATTCAAGAAAAATTTGACGGCGCGGCATTTCCTGCGTTTTAATTTGCGCTTTTAACCTTAAAAAAACGCAATGAAAAAACAGCCGATGAAAATATGGCTATTGGCTTTGATTTTTGGCGCAACGGCAGCATTTGCACAAACGCCAAGCGCCGAAAATCAAAGCGCTTTGCCTGCCACGCCAACAATTTCCGATTCTGCCCAAGCAAACAAAACGGCGCACTTTTGTTCCGATGCCACTTTTGACGAACTCAAAGGCGCATTTAACGAATTGGAAGGCTTGCTCAACGAAGCGCAAGAAAACCCCGAAATCTTTAAAAACACGGATTTGGCAGAAATTCAGCAATTTGTGGAAGAAAAAGGCGCGTTGGAACAAAAGGATTTTTCTGAATCCGATGCGCTTGCCGTTTTGAAAAAAATCAACGGCTTTAACAACGAGTTGGCGGCGCAATTGTTGGAGTAAAAAAAATGAAAAAGTCTTTGATTGTATGCGCATTTTTGGCATCCAATGCCTTTGGGCTAGCCTTTGCCGCAGAAGAATGCACGCCCAAAGAATTAGAAGCGCTCAAAACCTTGCAAGCGCAGTTGGTCTTGGTGTGCGATGCGGTGGATTTTCAAAAATTGCCTGCGGAATTACAAAACCAAGGCATTGAAAATCAATGCAAAACCTTGCGCTCGCGCGAAATTACGATAGAATCTTGCGCCGCTTTAAAAGCCGAGTTGGCAAAAAATGCGGTGGTTATTCCCAATCCGTTGATTCCAGAATCATCAAAATCTGCCGAATCGCCCAATTCTGCTGAAAAAAATAGCGCCGAATCTTCTAAAAATCCAACAAAATAAACATTTTCCACGGTAAACGCGGATTTTTTTGAAAAAAAATCCACGTTTACCGTGGATTTTGTTTTTTTCAATCGCAATGATTGAAAAAACAAGTTAGATAAAACGCGCCCGCTTTTTTATACTCTAAAAAACATCAAAAAAAGCGAGGGCAACAATGGCAATCATCAAACGTTGGGCGTGGTTTTTACCGATAATTTTTTTCTCGCTGTGGTTTTGGCAATTTTGGCAACTTCTGCCCTTTTCTGCCCAAAAATCCTTATTCATTAGCTTTTTGACTGGTTCGGCAACGGTTTTGGGCGCACTGCCTTTTTTATTTTTCACAAAAAGCAATCAAAGCCCGTTGTTTTTGGGCATATCCGGCGGGATGATGGCAGGCGCTGCTGTTTTTTCGCTGTTGTTGCCATCAAGTTTGCTTTTTTTAGAAAATCCTTTGCCCAAGCTTGCTGTTGCAATGCTTGCCGCCTTGTTTTTGGGCGTTTTTGTGATGCAAAAAATTGATGCCATCACGCCGCACGAACACATTGAAAATTTGTCCAACAAAACGCCGATTAACGTTTTTTTAATTATCGGCGCACTTGCCTTGCATAATCTGCCCGAAGGCTTGGCGGTTGGCGTATCTGATGATGCCGCCATCACTTTGGGTATTGCTTTGCAAAACCTGCCCGAAGGCGCGCTGTTGGCAGGAATGCTCACCGCTGCTGGAATGCCGCGCGGCCGCGCAGTTTTTTGGGCGTTGTTGAGCGGTTGGGTGGAAGTGGCAGGCGCATTGTTGGGCGTTGTTTTGAATGTGTTTTTGGAAAGCTCGGGCAACTTGTTGTTGCCAACTGCCCTTGCCTTTGCGGGCAGCGCCATGCTGTGGGTGTTTTTCCACGAAATGCTACCATCCTTTGAACGCTTCAAAAGCCATTGGGGATTTTTAATTGGTGTTTTGGCAATGGCGGCGTTGGTTTTGTTTTTAGATTAAAAAAATCCACGGTCAACGCCAAAAAATTTTCAAAAAAATTGGCGGTTTACCGTGGATTTTTAATTTTTTTTTACCAAAACGCATCATAAAAACGGTTGCGCCGTTTGATTTCTTTTTGAAATTCTTCATAAGGGTAGCTTGTTTCCAACAAGGTTTTGCCGCGCAAAGGGTTGCGCCCCAAAGCAAAGGCATCTGAACGAATGCCAACCGATTCCAACAACATTGGGGCGACATCAAAATGCGTGAGTTGTCGATTGTGGGTTAGGCTTTTTTCTGCCGTTTGGGCAAAAAGCGGATGAATAAAGGCGTTGTAGACGGGCGCAAAATATTGGTCTGTTTTGCCATCTCTAATTTCATTGCGCTCTTGCGTGGTGAGGGTATTAATCGCCAGAGAACGCAAATGTTCATTCATCACCACGATGGGCGAATGATCCCCCAAAATCACAATGCTGGTGTTTTTGGAGTTTTGCAAAATAAAATCCACAAAATCAGCAATTAAACGGTCAGCGCATTGGTAAGTGCCAATGCGGCTGTTGGGCAAATCTGGGCAGGAGAGATTTTCTTTTTCAAAAGGTTCGCCGTGCGTATCCATGGTTGCCAAATACATCACAAAAGGTTGTTGTTTTTGCGTGGCATTCAAAAATTCTTGTTTGGCAAGTTTAAAAAGCGTTTTGTCGTTAATTCCCCAGTTGCCAGCACCTTGCACATCTTTTGGCAAAACAACGCCAAAAGAGTTTCCGCCAACAAGAGAAATCCCAATAAATTCGCTTCGCAATGTGGGCGGCAGCATTTTTTGCGCTTGGAAATACTTCAAGTCATGCACGCTCACACCGTGCGTTTGAAACAAATTCTTCAACCCTGCAAATCGCCAATCCGTGCCGCTTACCGCAATTTGCGCATAACCCGCTTTTTTAAAAATATCTGGCACACATTCCGCGTTTTGCATAAAAGGGCCGCGCGGGGCAACGGTTCTTTCAATGGGCATTCGCAAAGGCACACCACACAAATGGGAAACATAGCCTGCCACCGTCCAAGTATTTATCAACGTGATTAAACCGCCATAACCAGCATACCCCCCCCCCCCCTTCGCATTTTCTGCTTCAAAAAACCAGTTTTGGCGCAAAATTTTGTGCAAGTTTGGGAGTGCTGGGTCTTCTAATCTAGCTGCCACTTCTTTTTTTTCTGTTGGTATATTCAATGCCCAGTGAATGGCTGGCGTTAATGATTCAGCCAAAATCACCACCAAATTTTGTTTGGGTGTGAAGTCTTTTAAAGCGGAATCATCAAACTTTACATAATTTTTTTCATAAAAATCGGAAAAATCATATTGCGCTTTGATAAATTCCAAAAGGTTGAATTTGTTGGAAACATAATGGCCGCAAAATCCAATCACACCAACAATCACAATCAAGTGGGCGATGAGTGCCGCACGCGTTGCTATTTTTCTTTGTTGCAAAACGGCGGCAATATCCACCCAAAAAAAGCTAAAAAGCGCAATAACAACAAAAACCGGTAACGACAAATAAAACCACGCTTGCCACAAGGCACACAGCATTGCGGCAAAAAGAAAAAACAAAAAACGTTGGAATAATTTGTTTTGCAAAGGCAAACGCAACAACATTTTGAAAATGCGAGGTGCAACAAAAATTGCCGTGGTAAAAAGGACGCTGGGCAACAAAACGGTGTTGAGAAAATTCAAAATCACGGTGCTGCCGGCGTTTAACATGGGAAATTTCAAGTGGAAAAACACCGTTTCCAAGTCGGAAGTGCCAAAAAAGCGGCGCAAATATTCAACCAACCAATAAAGCACAATGGCAAAAAAGCAAAGCACAAAAAGAAAAGCGTAAAAAAAGGTTTTGCGTTTCATTTTTTTTCAAAAAAATTAGCGGTTTACCGTGGGTTTTAATAAAGCAAAAATTCTTTTTGAATGTTTTGCCAATGGGATTCATCGCTTTGCAAAAGCGGCTCCAAATCAAGTGGCGTGGCGGTCGAATCAAGCAACCATTCGCGCAAAATTTCAGAGCCGCAGATTAAATCAAAAGCCAATTTGCCGCGTTCGTATTCATAAACAAAAGACGTGTCGCGAAACAGCGCAAATTCGGGATGGCAAATTTTCACGGCTTTAAAAAAGAGTGCCATTGCCCGCCACGGCGAAAAATGTTGAGGATTAAAATCGGCAAAATCCGTGTGAATAAAAAAACCCGCACAACGTTTGCCTGAAAACTTATGAAAGGTCGGCTCAAAAAAACACTGCCGCCAAAGTGCACCGTTGATGGCGTTTTGCCATTTTATCAATGCCGATTTTTTGGCGATTTTTTTCATGGTTTGGAATATTTTTTCAATGTTTAAATCAGGTGCGCCAAAGCATTCCAAAGGGCGCGTGGTGCCGCGACCTTCTGACAAATTTGTTCCTTCCAAAAACACCGTGCCGCCGTAAACCCGCGCCATATTCAGCGTTGCGGCATTGGGGCTTGGATTAACCCAAGGGCGATTCGGCCACGCTTCAAGCGCCCAATAATTGCGCATTTTGATGATTTGTAAATCCACATTTAAAGAATGGCGATTTTTATAAAATTGCGCAAATTCGCCCAAGGTCAAGCCGTGGCGCATTGGAATTTCATCAACGCCAACAAAACTTTTAAAAGCGGGTTTGAGCGTTAAACCTTCCACCATTCTGCCCGCTGGGTTTGGGCGATCCAAAACCCACACGCTTTTACCAGCTGCGGCGCAATCTTCCAAAGCGTAACAAAGCGTGGTTAAAAAGGTGTAAATGCGGCAACCCAAATCTTGCAAGTCAATCAATAAAATATCAAAAGAATCAAGCATTTGCGGTGTTAAGCGGCGCCCTGCCGCACCGTAAAGGCTAAACATTGGAATGTGGTAGTGCGGGTCAATAAAATCTTCCGACTCCATCATATTGTCTTGCTTTTCGCCTTTAATGCCGTGCTGCGGACCAAAAGCGGCGCTAATGGCAACGCCCGATTTAATCAAAAGATCCAAAGCGTGGTTAAGATTTTTATCAACCGATGCGGGGTGCGCCAGCAAGCCAACGCGCCGCGTTTTCAAAAAATCCAAGCGTTTTTTGTCTTTTAAAAGATTTTCTAAACCGTTTTGAAACATTTTTGTTGTTTACCGTGGAAAATCGTTGTCCGATTCGCATTGAATAAAATAAAGCGGGCGCTGCTTGGTTTCAATATACGTTTTTGCCAAATACTGCCCGATAATGCCCAAACACATCAGCTGAATGCCGCCGATAAAAGCGATAATGCAAGTCAAACTTGCCCAACCTTGCACAGGGTCGCCAAAAATCAAACGGCGCAAAATAATAAAAGCAATAAACAAAATGGCAAAAATAACCGAAGCCAACCCCAAATAGCTTGCAAACGCCAAAGGTTTGGTAGAAAAAGCGGTGATGCCATCCAAGGCATAACGCAAGAGTTTTAAAAAATTCCACTTGGTTTGGCCAGCCGAGCGCGCCACATTCTCAAATTCAAAATATTGGGTGCGAAAACCAACCCAAGCAAAAATGCCTTTGGAAAAACGGTTGCGTTCAGATAATTCCAAAATAGAATCAACCACTTGGCGCGACATTAAGCGGAAATCGCGTGCGCCATCAACAATGTGAATGTCCGAAAACAAATTGATGATTTTGTAAAAAATCCGCGCAAAAAAAGAACGCACGATCGGCTCGTTTTGGCGGGTGACGCGCCGCGTTGCCGCCATATCAAAATTGCCGCTTAAAACGCATTCCAACATTTGCGGCAACAATTCGGGCGGGTCTTGCAAATCCACATCCAAAAGCGCCACCCAATCGCCTTTTGATTTTTTCAAGCCTGCGATGATTGCCGATTCTTTGCCAAAATTGCGGGAAAAAGAAATAAAGCGGATTTTTGGGTTTTTATCTGCCGCTTGTTGCATTAAAGAAAGTGTTGAGTCGGTAGAACCATCATCAATAAACAGCAATTCAAAATCGGTGATTTTGCCTGCCAATTTTAAGGATTCCACAATCGGCAAGGTTTTTTCCAAAAATATTGGAATTGCCGCTTCTTCGTTAAAACACGGCACGCAAAGGGTGAGTTTTTTCATTTTTCCACGGTCAACCTTTAAAAATTTTGAAAAATTTTACCCGTTCACCGTGGATTTTTGCTTGATTTTGAAAATGGCAAAAACCAACAAAAGAAAAGATAAAAAACTCACCACTTCTGCCATGCGCCAAAACCACGGCGGCGAAAAATAAAACAACACTTTGCCTGCAAAACCCTGCGGCAAAAGGATTTTGGTTAAATTATTTTCCGCAATTTCTACTGCCAACTCGCCCGATTCGCTTGCCGCGTGGTAATAAGGATAAAAAACGCGCGGCACGGTAATTGCCGAATTTTCGCCCGTTGCTTGGGCAAATAACAAAAGCGTTAAACCTTTTTCTTGCACAAATTGCAGTTGGGCGTTGTGCGGTGTGAAGTCGTTGTTGAGTGCGTCAATTTCCGTGCCAAACGGCGTGTATTGCGGAGAAGAATTGCGCAATTGTGTTGCACCGCCCGTTAAATGCGGCAAACCCCAAGCGTGCGCCACGGTTTTGGGAATGGTGTGTTCCACATAATCACTAAAAAAAGAAAGTGTGGAAAGCAACATCGCAAAACCCGCAAAGGCAAAGCTAAGTGTGCGGTGTTGTTCAGGCGTATTCAACAACAACAAACCGAATAACAACGCCAAGAGCAACACGGCAATGCTTAAAAAACGCCACGCAAATTGAATGTGGGTAAGCCATGCAAAAAATGAAAAATTCGTTAAAAAATCCCACGGAAACAAATTGCTGCCGAACCACAAAAAGAACAGCGCCGAGTAAAAAGCAAAACGGATTTTGCGGTTATCTTTTTTGAAAATCATCAACAAAATTGCCACCAAAAATGCAGTGATTAAAACAAAACCCGGCGTGCGCGGCAAAACGCCGGCCTCATCTTTTTGTGGCAACAAATCCCAACCGCCAAAAACAGCAAAATATTCCGCGAAGGCAACGGCATAAGGTTGCAAAAAGGAAACAAAAAACTTGCCCGTGGCACGCAGTTCGGTGAAAACGTTGTAATAAAAATCCAAAAAAGGCACCCAAAATGCGGCAGATAAAAAAAGTGTTAAAACCGCGCCAAGCAAAAAGGTTTTGAGCGTTGAAAAAGAAAAAGTTTTTTTATAAAAAATCAACGCCAACAAAAAGATGGCAAGCATCGTCATTGCGGTGGAAATCATATGCGAAGTGATGCAGCCCGTGATGCCAAGCGCCAAAATGATGGCGGTTTTTTCGGCATAAAATTGGGCGGTTTGTTTGGCAGAATCAACGCCATAAATTCGCCACAAAGCTAATAAAATCAACGGAAAAAAAGCCATTGCGGTGTATTCGCCCACGGCAAAGCGCAAATAAACCGAAGTCAAATGGTAATGCGCTGTGATTAAAGCGGCAGTGGTCAATAGCGCAACAATGCGATGTCCTGCAAAAATGCGCGAAAAGCAAAACCACGCAACATAAGTGCTTAAAAATTGAATGAACACACCATAAATTTGGTAAGCCGCCGAAAGCGAAAAATCAAAAAACCGCAAAACTGCGGGCAAATAAAGCAAGTAATCGCCGTAAAAAACATTAACCGGTAGCCCCGTGTTCCAATTAAAAATGCCAGAAAGGCGCACGGGAAACTGCCCGTTTTTTAGCCCTTCAAAAATCGCGTCAATGCGCATCAAATGAAAATAAGCATCGTGGCCAAAATGAATGCCTTCGGATAAAAACGGCAAACTTGAAAGCAAGGCAATACCAAACAAAATGGCGTGGTTTTGGCGCAAAGTGCTTTTGTCTGCACGCGGAAAAAACTTGGGCAACAAATAAAAAAAACAAAAAACTGCGGCAATAATGCCCAGCAAAAAAACAAGCGACTCCACAGAATCAGCCACCATTTGCGCGGCGGAGTCTTCTGTTTCTAACTGATACATTTTGTTTTTAAACAATTCAAAATCGTTGTTCATGGCTTGCCTTTTTCAAAAAAATTAAGCGTTTACCGTGGATTTTCGCAATTTAAAAACAAAAACACCCAAGAAAATCGCCGCCAAAATGGAGATTGCCTCGCCCAAACGCCACAAGGCTGGCGGTGAAAAATAAACGGCAATAGAACCATTAAAATCACGCGGCAACATAATGCGCATTAAATTATTGGTGCCCGTTTGCGTCTTTAAAACCTGCATTTCTTGCGTTACAGCATAAAAATACGGGTAATGAAAACGCGGGATTTCAACAAAAGCATCTTCACCTTGAACCGAATCAATCTTCAAAAACAAATTCACGTCTTTTTCGCCCGCAAATTGCCCAGTAGCGTTGTGAAAAGTAAGGCTATAAGAAAGGTTATCCAACTGCGTTCCTGCGGGAATATATTGCGGGCCGGAATTGCGTTTTTCAGGGTCGCTTGAACCGGTTAAATTTTTTAACACATAAGCATCTGGCACAATGCTGGCGCGGTATTGCGTGGCGTAATCGCTATAAAGCAAACCGATGGAAAATAACGTTGCCAAAACGGCACCGCCCATCGCTTTTTTTTGCCAATCTATTGACAATTCTTCTATTAAAAAACCAACCAACAGCGCCAACACCAACACGGCAAAACTTAAAAATCGCCACGGCACTTGAATTTGCGCAAAAGACGCAAAAGGTTTGAAGGAAGTAACAAAATCCCACGGAAAAAGCGATGTGGAAAAAAACAAAATCAAAAAAGAAAGCGCAAAGGCAAAGCGCACACGCGCGCGCGTTTTTTGAAAACACACCACATAAAAAGCGGCAAAAAATCCGAACAACAAACAAAAACCGGGCGTGATAGCAAAATTGCTTTGCGCCATTTCACCAAAAGAAAAGAAATTGAAAAAATGCAACAAATCACTGCCATTGGTTTGCATAAAGGCGGAATAAAAAGTGGCAAGCGCGCGCAATTCGGTGAAGGTGTTGTAGTAATAATCCAAAAAGGCAATCCAAAAAGCGGCAGATAAAGCAAGCGCCAAGAGCGCACCTGCGGCAAAGGTTTTTAAAACGGCAAGAGTAAATGTTTTTTTATAAAAAACCAGCGCGGTAATTGCCAAAAGAATGCAGGTTAAAAGCGTTGAAATCATATGCGCATAAACCATTGACGCTATGCCAACGCCCAAAAAAATCACGTTTTTGGTATCAAAAACAGGTTTTGGCACCGCATACAAACGCCAAAACGCCAACAAAATCAATGGCATTAAAACCTGCGCACTAAATTCGCCTGCGGCAGAACGCATATAAAACGATGCCAAGCGAAAATGCGCGGTGATATAAAGCAAAGTTACAACAAGTGCGAGCGTGCGTTTTTGAAAAATGCGCACAAAGGCAAAATGCGCCACATAAACAGCGGCAAGGTTGATGGCAAAAACAAAAAATTTATAAGCCAAACCAAGCGATACGCCAAAAAATCGCAACACAGCTGGAAAATACAAAAACAAATCGCCGTAAAAAATATTCACCGGCAATGCGTGGTTCATATTAAAAATGCCAGACATTCGCACGGGAAATTGCCCGTTTTTTAAGCCTTCAAAAATGGCGTCAATGCGCATCAAATGAAATTCGGTATCCGCCACCAAAAAAAGCCCGTTGGTGAAAATCGGCACGCTTGCCAACACGGCAATTGCCCATAACCAAAAGTGCGTGGGGCGATTTTCTTTTTTGATAACCCACTTAAAAAAAACAAAAAGAGCGGCAATAATTGCCAACAACCAAGCAAACTCCACAATGGAAGTGTTAATCATCTGCGCGATGGTGTTCTCTGTTTCTTCCACATAAAAATTCACGCCTTCACCGCGCAACTGGCTCAATTCGGGTAGTTTTTCTTCGTTCATTTTTCAAAAAAATTAAAGGTTTACCGTGGATTTTTGCTTGATTTTGAAAATAGCAAAAACCAACAAAAGAAAAGATAAAATCGTTAGCACTTCTGCCACACGCCAAAACCACGGCGGCGAAAAATAAAGCAAGATTTTGCCGTTGAAATTGGGCGGCAACACAATGTTAATCAAATTGTTTTCTCCCCATTCCAAAGGCAAAGCGCCCGATTCGCTTGCCGCGTGGTAATAAGGATAAAAAAGGCGCGGCACGGTAATCATACTCCCCCCCCCCCCCCCCCCACTTTCTGTGCGGGCAGCCAACAACAAAGACAAACCATTTTCTTTTACAAATTCAAGGGTGGCGTTGTGCAGTTGAACATCGCGCGATAATTTTTCCAAATCCGTTTCAAAAATTTGGTATTGCGCATCAGAATTGTAATTTTGGTTTGAAGCATCCAATCCCGTTAAATTTGGCAATTCCCAAGCATTTTGCACCACTCTTTCAAAATTTTTTTCATCGGCATTGGGAAAGCTCGTGTATGCCACATATTCGCCAAACTGCAACATCGCGTTGAAAAATATCAAAAATGCCGAAATGGAATAAGCAAAAACGCGGTGTTTTTCAGGGCATTCTTTTAACAACAAACCCGCCAAAAGCGCCAAAGTTACAACAACCAAAGACAAAAACCGCCAAGGGAATTGAATTTGCACAAGCCAGCCCATCCAAGGCAAGTTGCTAACAAAATCCCAAGGAAAAGTGTTGGTGCAAAGCCACATTAAAAAAAGCGTTAAACCTACAAAAAATTGAATGTTTTTGTTGGCGCGCCCTTGCAACATAAAAAAACACGCCAAAATTAAAACAAGCAATCCCACAAAATCTGCCAACATCCAATGTTGCCAACCAAATGGCATCAGCAATTTATTCCAAGAAACCGCCATGGTTTGAATAAAAGATTGGTAAAGCGTTGCCAATGCTTTTAATTCGGTCCAAGTGTTGGCGTAATAATCCAAAAACGGCACCCAAAAAGCAGCCGTTAAAAAAAGTGTTAAAACCGCACCCAATGCAAAAGTTTTGAGCGTGAAAAGGCAAAATGTTTTTTTATAAAAAAACAACGCCACCAAAAATAAGGTTAAAAGCGTAATCACCGTGGTAATAACGTGCGATGTGATTAAACCCGAAAGCCCCAACGCCAAAATAATGGCTGTTTTTTCAGAGTAAAACTGCGTTTGCCGCGCCGATTCACCAACGCCATAAATGCGCCAAAAACCCAACAAAACCAGCGGCAAAAACGCCATGGCGGTAAATTCACCAACGCCTGCGCGGGCATAAAAAGAAAACAAGCGGTAATGCGCCGTCATCAAAGCCGCCACGCCAAACAATGCCAAAGTGCGATTTTGCAAAATGCGTGAAAAAGCAAACCACGCCAAATAAACGCTTAAAAAATGAATCAACACGCCATAAATTTGATAAACCACGCTCAATGGCATATCCAAAAATCGCAACAAAGCCGGAAAATAAAGCAACCAATCGCCATAAAAAACATTGACGGGTAGCCCGTGGTTTAAATTAAAAATCCCCGACATTCGCACGGGAAATTGCCCGCTTTTGAGACCTTCAAAAATGGCATCAATGCGCATTAAGTGGAACGCCATATCATAACCAAAATGAACGCCCGCCTTGCTCAACAAAGGCAATGCCGCCAACAAAGCAATGCCCCACAAAATGGCATGGGTTTGGCGCAAAATATTTTTGTTTTCTTGCGGAAAAAACTTGGGCAAAAAACGAAAAAACAAAAACGCCAACAGCAAAATGGCGGCAAAAATAAAAAAAGTTAAAAGCGAATCAACAACCAAATCGGATGCCAAATCGTTGGCTTGTAACGAATACATTGTTTCGTTTTTTAACAATTCTGTGCCGCTTGGATGGGCAGCTGGCATTATTTGTTCCATTTTTCAAAAAAATTAAAGGTTTACCGTGGATTTTTGGATGATTTTTAAAAGCTGGGCAAAAATTTTGGGCGTTGCCGCAACAATATCTCCCGTTTTTAAAAAATCTTCGGTTTCATCAGGCGTGGCAATTAGCCCGCCCGCTTCTGTGATTAAAAGCGTGCCTGCGGCAATATCCCAAGGTTTTAAGCCAAACTCAAAAAAACCGTCATAGCGCCCTGCCGCCACATACGCCAAATCCAAAGAAGCGGCACCCGGGCGACGCAACCCCACGCATTGTTTAAAAAGTTCGCCCAACATATTCAAAAAAATCGGCGTTTTTTCAAATTCTTTATACGGAAACCCTGTGCCAATTAAGGATTCAGATAACTTTGTGCGGCGAGAAACACGAATGCGCTTCTCATTCAAATAGGCGCCAGCGCCTTTTGTTGCCGTAAAAAGTTCGTTTTTGTTCGGGTCAAAAATCAAAGATTGTTGAATTTGCCCCTCGTTTGCCAAGGCAATGGAAATGGCGTAATGCGGAAAACCGTGGATAAAATTGGTTGTGCCATCCAAAGGGTCAATAATCCAACAAAATTCCGCTTCTTCAACATTGCCCGATTCGCCTGATTCTTCTGCCAAAACGGCGTAATCGGGATAAGCGTCTTTTAAGGTTTCAATAATAATTTGTTCGCACTGGCGATCCACTTCGGTTACAAAATCGTGCGTGCCTTTTTGCGCCACAGCCACGCGGTTTAAATCTAGCGCCGCGCGGTTCATAATGCCTGCGGCGCGGCGCGCCGCTTTTAAGGCGATATTAAGCGTTGGGGTCAAAGCCATAAAAAATTCTCGTGGAAAAACCTGCGATTTTACTTTTAAAATGCGTTTTTCTGTGGATTTTTAAGGCATTTACTCTTGTTTACAATTATTCTCTGCCGCCCTAGCCATTCGGGCAATGTTGGCGCAGTCGCACGCGCGATGAAAACCATGGGGTTGAGCAAGTTGGCGCTTGTTTGCCCTTGCGATTTTTTAAACGAAGAAGCGCTCGCCCGCGCAAGAATGGGCAAATCTATTTTAGAAAACGCGCGTGTTTTTAAAACACTCTCTGATGCCATTGTTGATTGCGAAAACGTTTTCGGTTTTTCAAGCCGCCAAAGGGATTTAAACTTGCCGTTTTTGTCTGTTGATTCGGCTTTTCAAGCAATCAACGCCAAAACCGCCCTTGTTTTTGGTAACGAAACCAATGGCTTATCCAATGAAGAATTGCAACACTGCACACGGCAAGTGTTTATTCCAACAAGCGAAGATTTTTCATCGCTCAACTTGGCAGCGGCGGTGCAAATTGCCGTTTATGAAGTTTTAAAAGCGCAAAATCGCCCAACAAAAAACACCAACTTGCCCAAACGTGCCAATGCTTTTGAACGAGAACATTTGATTCAAAGTTTTCAAAAAGCCATGGAAAAAACAGGGTTTTATAACCCTAATGACCCCGGACGCTTGATTTTTCGGCTTTGCCGCCTTTTTAACCGAGCGGATTTAGAAAAAACCGAAGCGCAAATTTTGGAAGGTTTTTTGCATTCTATTTTTCATCCCACTGCTTTTCGGAAAAAAAATGATTCCTAGTCGCTTTCGTTTTTATGCTTGTTTGCTTTATGAAATTTTGGTGAATTTTGCCATTTTTCTTATCGGCTATTGGTTGCCACACACGGTTTTGGCGGCAAGCGGCGTGTGGGTGGCGCCCGGGCGATTTTTGTTGGCGCATGTGGTTTTGCTTTTTATTTTTTATAACGCTTATTTTTGGACAAAATCTGGTCAAACCTTGGCAATGAAAACGTGGCGTTTAAAATTGCTTGATTCCAAAACCCAACAAGCGCCACGCTTATTCCAAGCGATTTTGCGAGCCTGCTTGGCGTGGTTGTCGTTTTTTTGTTTGGGGTTGGGATTTTTATGGCCGCTTGTTGATAAAAAACGCCGCACTTGGCACGATATTTTGTCCAACACACAAATTATTTTTGAAAAAAAATAAATCACAAAAAAATCCACGGTCAACGTGGATTTTTTTTGAAATTTTTTGAAAGTTTACCGTGGATTTTTGTAAATTCTATTCTTTTGGCAACAAAATTTGGTGATCTTTACTAAATTGATAATCCTTAAAAACGTGTTCGGCGGGTAATTCTTGGTAAGTGCCATCCGCATTTTTGCGTGAAGTTTCCTTTAAACGAAAAGTATTCTGCCCGCACGTCCAAATATCAAAATTGCGCATATGCGTGCAAAGGCAGGTTTTTTGCGTTTTTTTCCCCGCATAAAAATCCGCCAAATAAGCGCATTGTCCTTTGGCATCCAACAAAAAACCATAAGGCTCACAGTTGGGTTTGTTGTATTTGGCAAGCCCCGGACTTGATTTCAACATACGCATTGGGTAACCCGTAGGAGATGCCATATTCACTTCAATATCATCCTTTTGCGCCGCAAAATAAGCTTGTTTGGCATCACTGGGCAACCCGCATTCTTTGGTTACCGTAAAACGTGTGGCAAGTTGCACGGCGGCAGCACCGTTTTCTAACATTAGAACGGCATCTGAACCAGTAAAAACACCGCCTGCGGCAATAATGGGAATGGATAAAGCGTTTTCGTTTAAAAAAAGCACAATATCTTGCACAATGCTTTGTAAATCAAAATTTTGCCACGATTCAAAAGCAAAACCCAAATGCCCGCCAGCCAAGGGCCCTTCCACCACAATGTAATCCGGCAAGCGGTTGAGCTTTTGATTTTTCTTTAAAAACAATTCCAACGCACGGCGGGATGAAACAATAATGCCAAGCTTTGCATCCCGAAAACGTGGATGTTCAGCAATTAAAGCAAAACTGCCCAAATGCAAACCCGCCGCCAAGGTAATGCCGTCAATGCCCGCATCAAGCGCCGATTTCAAGCGCACTTCCAAACTCTCGCGCGGGGCGTTCATCGTTAGTTTTTCCATGCAGTTGATAAAAATGAGCCCATCGCCTTTTTTTTGGTTCATTGTATCTTCAACATAAAGGCGTGTGGCTTGGCGCACTTCGTTCAAATCAAAATGCACGCGCGATTTGTCGGCAATTTGCAAAAATTCGCGGTTGGCTGCAATTTTGTTTTTGGTAAAACGCGTGTTGAAATGGCGGTCGGAAACGGTGGTAATCATCGCATCCGAAATATGCCCAATGCCGCCCAAACGCGCCGCCGTCAGCGCCAAGCGCGCGGTGGAAATGTCAACACCCATCCCGCCGATAACAATCGGCACGAGCGATTTTTTCCCAAGGTTCAAGCGAAAATCATCAACGCATTTCATAGCTTTTGCGAATACAAAAATTTGCCATAATATTACTTGATTTTGGCTTTTTAGGAATTTTTAAAATGACGACTTTTTTGCAAAATCTCTTGCCACGCCGCTTGTTGACCGAAATGGTAGGCGCTTGGGCAGCGCGCCCAAACGCCCCACTTTTACATTTTGCCATTCAAAAATTTGTGGATTTTTACAATGTGAATTTAGAAGAATCCAAAATTCAAAATATTAAAGAATTTAAAACATTCAACGATTTTTTTAGCCGAGAATTAAAAGAAAATGCACGTGAAATTTCAAATGCTGATTTTATTTTTCCATGCGATGGCAAATTAAGCGAATTTGGCAAAATTCAAAACGGCATTTTAATTCAAGCCAAAAATCATTATTATGATTTAAATGCCTTGTTGGCAAATAACGAGGCGGCAAAAAAAATGGAAGGCGGATTATATTTCACCATTTATTTATCGCCAAAAGATTACCACTGCGTGCATATGCCAACGGATGGTGTTTTAAAAAACATGCAACATATTCACGGCACGTTATATTCCGTAAACCAAAACAGCGTTGATAATATCCCCGGCTTATTTGCCAAAAATGAACGCTTGGTGTGTTGTTTTCAACATCAAAAAATAAAAAATGAAAATGCAGAAAATAGCGCCAGCAACGCTAAAAACAACACTTTTGAAAACAGCGCATTGGGCGAAAAACTTGAAAATGGCGAATTGAAAGAAAAACTTGAAAACAGCGAATTGAGCGGCGAAGGCGAAAACTTTGAATTTTTTATGGTTTTGGTTGGTGCCACGATTGTGGGTTCCATCGCCACACAATGGGAAGGCACAATTGCTCCGCCTCGCCCGGGTTATATGCGCTCATGGGATTATGAAAACAAAAACATTATGCTCAACAAAGCCGCCGAAATGGGACGTTTTCTCATGGGTTCCACCGTCATTCTCATATTCCCCAAAAATACCATTGCAATGAATTCAAACTTAAAAAAAGATATTTCAGTAAAACTCGGCGATGTTTTAGGCGATTTTCCACGGTAAACAGAATTTTTTTTAAAAATAAAAAAATAATCGGTTGACCGTGGATTTTTTAAAAACAAAAAAATCCCCGTTTAAAAAAACGGGGATTGAAAAAAATACAAAAAATGTTTTGAAAAAATCTTTTGCGAATTTTAATTTGAAAAAATAAACAAACTATTTTTTAGGAAAACGAATGGCGGCTTGTGCGGCTGCCAAACGCGCAATCGGCACGCGGAAAGGCGAACAAGAAACATAATTCAACCCCGCGCGGTGACAAAATTCAACGGAAGAAGGGTCACCGCCGTGTTCGCCACAAATGCCCAATTTAATATCGGGGCGCGTTTTTTTACCCAATTCCACCGCCAATTCCACCAATTTGCCCACGCCTTTTTGATCAATGCGCGCAAAGGGATCCGACTCAAAAATTTGCCGCGAATAATACGCATCCAAAAATTTGCCCGCATCATCACGCGAAAATCCAAAAGTCATTTGCGTTAAATCATTGGTGCCAAAAGAGAAAAATTGTGCTTCCTTGGCAATTTCATCCGCCGTTAAAGCCGCACGCGGCAATTCAATCATCGTGCCGATGAGGTATTCCAACTTTTGACCGCTTTCTTGAATGCATTGTTCGGCGGTTTCCACCACAATTTTTTTCACATAAGCCAGTTCTTTAATTTCCCCAACCAAAGGAATCATAATCTCCGGCACAATATGCCAATTGGGATGGCGTTTTTGAACAGCAAGAGCGGCTTGAATAACCGCGCGCGTTTGCATTTTGGCAATTTCCGGGTATGTTACCGCCAGCCGACATCCGCGATGCCCCATCATTGGATTAAACTCGTGCAAAGAAGCAATCACGTTTTTTAACGTTTCAACACTAATGCGCATTTCTTTTGCCAAAGCAAGAATATCCTCTTCATTGGTGGGCAAAAATTCATGCAACGGTGGGTCCAAAAAGCGAATGGTTACAGGCAAACCTTCCAAGGCTTCATAAAGCGCTTCAAAGTCGCCTTGTTGCATGGGCAACAATTTGGCAAGCGCTTTTTCACGTTGTTCCAAGGTTTTGGAAACAATCATTTCGCGCATGGCGGCAATGCGGTCGGCATCAAAAAACATGTGTTCCGTGCGGCAAAGCCCAATGCCTTCTGCGCCGAATAATCGCGCTTGTTTGGCATCGTTAGGCGTATCGGCATTGGTGCGCACTTTCAAAGTGCGGTATTTGTCTGCCCAATGCATCAAACGGTCAAAATTGCCACTAATGGATGCGGCAACCGTTGGAATGGCATCGCCGTAAATCAAGCCAGTTGAGCCATCCAAGGACAAATAATCGCCTTCTTTATAAACTTTGCCGTTTAGGCGGAACGTTTTGTTTTCTTCATCCATTTCAATGGCGCCGCAACCCGAGACGCAACAAGTGCCCATTCCGCGCGCCACCACTGCCGCGTGGGAGGTCATTCCGCCTCTGACGGTTAAAATGCCTTCGGCACAGTGCATGCCTTCAATATCTTCGGGCGAGGTTTCTAGCCGCACCAAAATTACTTTTTCTTTTTTGTTATGCACCCAATCGGTGGCATCTTGGGCGGTGAAAACAATTTTGCCGCAAGCAGCGCCCGGAGAAGCCGGCAAAGCTTGCCCAATTGGCACGGCTTCTTTTAAGGCTTTTGAATCAAATTGCGGATGCAAAAGCGCATCCAATTGTTTGGGGTCAATCATCAAAACGGCTTCTTGTTCGGTAATCATTCCTTCCTCTACCAAATCACAAGCAATTTTTAAAGCCGCTGCCGCCGTGCGTTTGCCATTGCGCGTTTGCAACATAAAGAGTTTGCCTTCTTCAATGGTAAATTCCATATCTTGCATATCTTTGTAGTGCTTTTCCAAACGCGCCACAATTTCTTCAAATTGTGCATAAACTTCTGGGTTTTCTTCTTTTAATTGCGCAATGGTTTGCGGCGTGCGCACACCTGCGACCACATCTTCGCCTTGGGCATTCATCAAATATTCACCAAACAAGCCTTTTTCACCCGTTGCCGGATTACGCGAAAATGCCACACCCGTGCCAGAAGTGTTGCCCATATTCCCAAAAACCATTTCTTGCACATTCACCGCCGTGCCCCAATCGCTGGGAATATCATTCATGCGGCGATAATAAATGGCGCGCTCATTGTTCCAACTGCGGAAAACGGCTTTAACCGCCCCCATCAATTGTTCTTTGGAGTCGGATGGAAAATCTTTGCCAATTTTGGCTTTGTATTCGGCTTTGAAGGCTTGTGCCAATTTTTTTAAATCATCGGCATCCAAATCGGTATCTTGCGTGACACCTTTGGCAGCTTTCAAATCGTCAATTAAGGTTTCAAAATACTTTTTGCCGACTTCCATCACCACATCGCTATACATTTGAATGAAACGGCGATAAGAATCATAAGCAAAGCGGCGATTATTAGTTTTTTCGGCAAAACGCTCCACCACTTCATCGTTTAAACCCAAATTCAAAATGGTATCCATCATTCCGGGCATCGAAGCTCTTGCGCCCGAGCGCACGGAAACCAACAAGGGATTATCCAAATCCCCAAATTTTTTGCCTGTGAGCGCTTCCAATTGATGGATATTTTCCATAATTTGCGATTCAATATCGGCGCTGATTTTTTCGCCATCGGCATAATATTGCGTGCAAGCCTCGGTGGTAATGGTAAAACCGCGCGGCACCGGCATTCCCAAACGCGTCATTTCCGCCAAATTGGCGCCTTTGCCGCCAAACAAATCTTTGCGCGAACCATCGGCATCTTTAAAAAGATAAACAAATTGTGTCATAACCAAAAACGCTCCGAAAAAGACAAAAAAACTTTGCAAGGTTAAGCGAGCTTGCCCTTTTGGTAAAGAAAAAATTGTTGGTTTTTTTTGATTTTTAAACTTTTTTTCAAAAAATTTTCAAAAAAAATAAGCGTTGACCGTGGAAAATTTTGTTTTTTAAAAAAACAAAAAAAATCACAAACTTTCCACATTAAAAATGTGTCAAACTTGCACACTTTTGAATGATTTTGATTGATGAAAACTTCAAACCACATCCAGCGCAGCAAAATCATTGCCATTGTTTCCTTAGTTTTGGGCACATTGCTTGGTTGGATCATTACCATTGTTTCCTTAGTTTTGGACACATTGCTTGGTTGGAAATTGCTTGGTTGGATTCCAACGTTTGGCGGCGGCTTTTTGAAAATTGCGGCATGGGTTTTAATGGTTGTTGCCGCATCCAACCTTGCCAAAGCCGCCCAAAGCCCTAGCTTGTTGAAGTCTTGCTTTTTGATGTGTTTGTGCGCCATTTTTAGCGAATTGCCCGGTATTTTTTTGTTTTTGCTTGGGCCACGGGGACTGGGCTCTTTGATTGCTGTTTCTTTGGTGATGGCTTTTACCATCGGCAACATTTATTTTGCTTACAAATATTACAAAGAAATGCGCACCATCAGCGGTGTGGCGCTTTTTTTTCACTGCTTTATTTGTCGGGCGATGAGTGTATTTTTAAGTTTTGCAAGCGTTGGGATTTTTGCCTTCAACATCACAATTGCGGCACGGTTGGCTGCAATTTCTGGAATTGTTTATGGCATCAGCTTGATTGCGGCATGGTTGGCTGCAATTTCTGGAATTGTTTATGGCATCAGCTTGATTTTGGAATTGGTGGCGTGGATCACTTTAAAAGAAGTGAAAATTTTGGGCGCAGATTTTACCCAAGCCGAAGCTGCTCTTGCCAACGCTTCACCGCCCAAAACAGAATAGTTAAAAAAAATAAGACGTTGACCGTGGAAAATTTTAAAATCCACGGTCAACGTTTTATTTTTTTGAAAAATCACAATGGCAAGCATCCTCAACCCTTTAACTTTTCCGCTGAACCAACACGCTTTAATTGAAGCCTCCGCCGGCACAGGCAAAACATGGACCATCGCCGCGCTTTATGTGCGCGCCATTGTGGAAAAAAAATTGTCGCCTAATCAAATTTTGGTTTTAACCTTCACCAAGGCAGCCACCGAAGAGCTTAAAAACCGCATCAGAGAACGCTTGATTGAAGCCGCCAGCGCCTTTGAAAACACTGATTTTGGCGATGATTTTTTGCAAAACTTAAAAGCCCAATACCCCAAAGATTCTCACAAAAACCACGCACAAACCTTGCGCCTTGCCGCACAAATGATGGACGAAGCACGCATTCACACCATTCACGCGTGGTGTTTTTCGGTGTTGAAAAGCGCGGCATTGTCGGCGCGTGCGCCCTTTTCACTCAAAATTGTCAATGATGAAGAAGGCGCGCAAATCCGTTGCGCTGCCGCCTGCAACTTTTGGCGCGAGTTCGTAACGCCTTTGTCAGAAAGCGCAACAGAAAAATTATTGACATTTTTCAAATCACCCAAGGAATTATTAGAAAAAATAAAATTTTTAATCAATGAAAATCAAATTGACTTAAATTTTGATATTCCAACATCTGCCGAATCCTTAAAAAATTATGAAAATGTTTATCTAAACGTTCAAAAAGAAATTGCAGAAAAACAAGGTTTTTTAAATAATCTTATAGATTTTTTAATTTTATCCAAAGAAAAAAAGAAATTCAATGGCAAAAAATTACAAACTACTATGTTGGATAAAATTATTAACGAATTAAAAAGCGGTGAAACTCCGAGTCTGGAATGGAAATCTTTTGGAAAATATTTAACCCTTGATTTTTTAAAAGACATTTGGAAAGAAAATGAACCTCGTTTAAATGATTTTATAATTTTTGAAGATTGGAAAAATAAACTAGAAAATGCGGAATTAGAACTCCAAAAGAATTTATTTTATTTTGCGGCAAAAAATATTCGCCAAAAAATAAAAGTAGCGCAACAAAAATTATCTTCTTGTGATTTTAATTCTTTGTTGTTGGAATGCAATGCTGCGCTAGAAAAAAATCCAAAAATGGTAGAATGGTTGCGTGCGCAATTTCCTTTTGCTTTAATTGATGAATTTCAAGATACCGATTCCATCCAATGCGCCATTTTTAAAAAAATTTACGATTATGAAAATAAAAATAATACCGCCAAAATTATTTTAATTGGCGACCCTAAACAAGCAATTTACGCTTTTCGTGGTGCAGACGTTTATACCTATTTAAAAGTGCGGCAATGTTTAAAAGATTCTATTTATACCTTAAACACCAATTACCGCGCCACAAAAGAAGTAATTGCTGTATCCAATGTTTTATTTGAAAATGCCGAAAAAAATTTAGAAAATGGCGCTTTTGGTTTTAAAAATGGTTTGCCTTTTTCAGCGGTTAGCGCCCAAGGCAAAAAGGAACAATTATTTTTAAATGATAAGCCCTACCCTGCTTTTCAAATATTCCATTTGAAAAAGGAAGAAAAAGAAAAAGAAAATAAAGATATTTGGCTAGAAAAACTCGCCTTAAAATGCGCTTTTAAAATTGCGGAATTGTTTGATTCAAAAAATAAAGTTTATTTTAATACTGAAAGAAAATTTTCCCTTGCCGATTGCGCTGTGTTGGTGAATACTTCAAAAGAAGCATTGATTATTAAAAAAGCCTTGCAAAAGTTTGGCATTCCATCGGCGTATTTATCTGAACAACAATCGGTTTATACCCAAAACACCGCCAAAGAATTATTTATTATTTTGGATGCAATTTTAAACCCCAATGAGTGGAAAATCAAAGGTGCATTATTAACCAATATTTTAAAAACCGATTATGAAACAATTTATAATTTTAAAAATAACGAAAATGCCATAGAAAAACTTTTGGAACAATTCAAAGGCTATGCGCAACACTGGGAAAAATTCGGCATTGCGGCAACCATTCACCAAATTTTGTTTGATTTTAAAACCCCACAAAAATTGCAAGCACACCCAGACGGCACGCGCATTTTAACAGACACGCGCCATTTGGCAGAATTATTAGAAGAAGAAAGCGCTTATTTAAATAGCGCGCATGCATTGTTGGATTTTTTAAGTTTAAAAATCAATCCGGGCGAATCAGTAGTTATTAGTCAATCTGCCCAAGATCATTTAATACGTTTGGAAAGCGATGAAAATATTGTAAAAATAATTACTATTCACAAATCAAAAGGTTTGGAATACCCGCTTGTTTTTTTGCCTTTTGTCTCCAACGTCAAAGATCAATTTCATTTGCCATCCTTTTACCACGATGAAAATAACGCCATTCAAATTGCTTGGGAAGAAAATAAAAAAGAAAATATTAAACAAGAATATTTATTAGAAGAAATTCGCAAACTTTATGTGGCTTTAACACGTGCTTGTTATGCCTTGTGGGTTGGTTTATATGAATACAAAGAAAACAATGCCTTATTTCATTTATTAGATAACAATATTCAAAAATGGGCAGAAAATGGCAATGCCGTTTTGGATGAAGACCAAACACCAATTCAACCACAAAAAACAATAGAAATAGTTGAAGAAAATAATATTATTAAAACCACACACACTATTCAACATTACAAAAATGATTATTACACTATTTCTAGTTTCTCGGCTTTAACTTATAACCTGCCTTTTCACGTGATAGATAATATTGAAAAAAACGCGAAAAAAGAATTTTCTATTGAAAAATCATTCCCAAGCGGTGCGGCATTTGGCACCTTTGTTCACGATTTAATTGAAAAATCCGCCAAAAAAGGATTTCAATTAAAAGAAGAGCTTACATTTGAAAATCTCAATGCCGATGATTTTAAAAAATGGTTTAACATTATCATAAAAAACCCCTTGCGCATTGACAATCAGCCTAGCTTGCAACAATTAAATCCGCAAAAAATTTTAACCGAAATGGAATTTATTTTCCCTGTTGAAAAAAAAGCAGATAACATTCAAAATTTAAATAATTTAATAATAGATAATATTATTCCCAAACAACCTCGCCCGCTTTTGAATCAAAACGATTTAAACGGAATGTTAAAAGGTTTTATTGATTTAACATTTGAAAACAACGGACGCTATTATGTTATGGATTATAAAACCAACCGTTTGGGCGATTATATTGAAGATTACAACACCAACAATATTCAAACCACCATTTTAAATCACCGCTACGATTTGCAAATGACGCTTTATTTACTCGCCCTGCACCGTTTTTTAAAACTGCGCTTAAAAGATTATAATCCGCAAAAACATATGGGCGGCGCCATTTATTATTTCTTGCGCGGTGCAGAAAATATTGAAACGGGCGGTTTTTATCATTTTGAACCTAGTGTTGATTTCTTAAAAACGCTTCATCAAATTTTCTAAAAAACACTTACAAAACGTTGCAAAATCGGGGCGGCAATTTTGCGATAATCCACGGTCCACAACAATTTTTTTTGAAAATGGAACGACAAATGAAAAAAATGCCAAAAATTTTCATTGCTTTTTTTACCTGTTTTTTGACCTTGGTTTTTACAGCCGATGACGCCGAAGCACGCCGCATCGGCGGCGGGCGCTCCTTTGGAATGCAGCGCAATATCACCAAATCGCCCACGCGCCAAGCCCCATCACAAAATCAAGCAGCCGCCCAACCCAACAAGAATGGTTGGGCTGCGCCCTTGGCGGGATTAGCCGCTGGTTTGGGCTTGGGTATGCTTGCCTCGCACTTGGGGCTAGGCGAAGGCTTTGGCAGTGTGTTATTGATTTTGCTCTTGGTTGGTGGTGCTGTGTTTCTTTTTTCCATGTTCGCCAAAAAACGAAAACCGCAGGCGCTTGCCTTTGCGGCAAATGGTCAGCAAGCTTCTGCACGCCCTTTTGAAAACTTGCAACCCGCAAATTCTGCCACGGTTGAAAACTTCAACGCTGCAGAATTTGTGCGGCACGCCAAGGTCAACTTCATTCGCTTGCAAGCCGCTAATGACGCGATGAACGCCGCCGATATCCGCGAATTTGTATCCCCCGAAGTTTTTGCCGAAATCAAAATGGATTGGGATGAGCGCGGCAACACCCATCAAGAAACAGACGTGCAGAATCTAAACGCCGAAGTTTTGGATGTGACCGAAGAAGCTGATCGCTACATTGTTAGCGTTTTGTTTTCCGGAAAAATCAAAGAAAACAAAAACGCCACTGCCGAGCCGTTTAGCGAAATTTGGCATATGACCAAAGCCAAAACCCGCGGCGGTTGGGTGGTTGCGGGAATTGAACAAAGTTTTTGAGCAATTGAGTTTATAAAAAAATCCACGGTCAACCGTGGATTTTTTTTAAAAACAAAAAATCCGCAGCTTGTGCGGATTTTTATTTTGAATTTAATCATCATCCCAACCAAAAGCGCTTTTGCCGGTATCAAGCGCTGATAAGCGTGCGCGGTCGTCATCATCCAAGTTGAAATCAAAAATTGCCAAGTTTTCTTTCATTCGCGCAGGTTTTTCCGTTTTGGGAATAACCACAATGTTTTGCTCCACCAAAAAACGCAACGCCACTTGTGCGGGCGTTTTGGCATGTTTTTCGGCAACTTCGTTCAACACGCCGTTTGAAAAAAAGCGCTGCCGCCCCGCCATAAAAGGACTCCACGATTCCAATACCGTTTTATACGGCGCCATTGCCTGCCGCAAGGGTTTTTGTTGCTGGAATAAGTGCGTTTGGCATTGATTAACCGCCGGCACCACTTGGCAAGTTTTCAAAAATTCTGTGTATTTTTCCGCTTTGAAGTTGGAGATGCCAAGCGCGCGAATACGTTTTTCATCGTAGAGTTTTTCCATTGCGCGATACATTTGCGCACTTTGTGGATAGTCCGAATGAATCAACAACAAATCCAAAACTTCCAAGCCCAAACGCGCCATTGATGCGTCAAAACTTTTGAGCGTTTCTTCAAAATTCATGTCGCTTGACAACTTGGTAGTGATGAAAAATTCGCGCAAAGAAACGCCAGAAGCCTTGATGGCAGCGCCTACGGTGTCTTCATTCCTATACATTTGCGCCGTATCAATGAGCCGATAACCCGTGGCAATGGCGGCTTCCATCGCCTTTTGCCCATCCTTGCCTTTTAAGCCATAAGTGCCCAAGCCCGCCAACGGCATTGCCACGCCATTGTTGAGTGTGAGCGTTGGAATGCTTGCGGCGTTTGGCAAGGCGACTTTTTCAGCAGTTTCAGCAGAAAATGCCGAAAATGGCAAGGCAAAACAAAGCCCCGCGCCAATGGCGCTTTTTTTTAAAAAAGCACGGCGCGTGTGCTGTATTTTTTTCATATAATTCTCCCTTTTTAAACTTGTTTTATTTTATCATAATAATTGATAATTTTTTGATGCACCCATAAAGATAATCCCATTAAAAATATTCCCGTTGAAATTTTAAAATAACCCAAAGTTTCAAATATATTTTGTGCTTTTGAAAATCCTGCATAATAAAAAATCAAATCCACCAAAATGGCGGCAGGAATTAAAGCATTGTTCATAATCGCCAAAAAACCAGAATCCACCAACACCGCGCCTTTATTCCACAACAAATAACCAATACCCGATGCCACAATGCCCAAATAAATTAAAACCGCCCAAGAAGAAAATGTTTTTGGGATATTATTAAAATCACCAATCATTAAAAAAGTTATTCCAGTTACAATCATCGCGCCCAAATGAAAATAACCAAAAATGTTTATATCTTTAACGGTTTTATTTTTCTCCATTAAAAACTTATATAAACTCTGCCCAGCGCCAAAAACAAAATTAGCACCTTGCACCCATAAAAAACCGATTAAAAAATCCGCATTGATTTTGCCGTATTTTAAAATAGCAGCACCCAAAACACATAATAAAATACTCAAAATATACCAAGCGCGAAAACGCTTTGAAAATAAATCATAAATTAAACTAACATAAAATGGCGTGAAAATTGTGAATAAAGCGACTTCGGAGACGCTTAAAAACGCAAAGGCGCGGTAATAACACAAATACATAATACCAATTTGCAATGCGCCAATACCCATCAATTTAAATTTAAAACTATTTTTTATTTTAAAATTTAAAAAAGGCAGAAAAATCAAAAATGCCAAAAACACACGAAAAAATGCGGCAAAATTCACATCCATTTGACCGGAGATAAAATACCCAATCAACGGAAAAGAAAACGCCCACAAAAAGGTCACAAAAATCAAATACGGCATCGTTTTACTTTCAAAAAAATATGGAGTTTACCGTGGAAATTTAAAAATCTCCCAAAATTGCCACAGCTTGGTCAATGCGCCCGATGGTAAAGAGTTCTACACCAGCGATTTTTTGTTTGGGCGCATTGGCTTTGGGAATAATCAAGCGTTTAAAACCCAATTTTGCCGCTTCTTTAATGCGCTCTTGCCCGCGCGGCGCAGGACGCACCTCTCCAGCCAAACCAATTTCACCAAACACCGCCAAACCTTGTGGCAAGGCTTTACTTTTTAACGAAGAAACAATGGATAAAATCACCGCCAAATCCGCCGCCGGCTCAACAATGCGCACGCCGCCTACGGCATTGACAAACACGTCTTGGTCGTGGCACAAAATGCCCGCGTGCCGATGCAAAACCGCCAAAAGCATTGCCAAACGTTGCGCATCCAACCCCACGGTTAAGCGGCGCGGCGTGCCGTGCGATTCATCCAACAATGCCTGCACTTCCACCAAAAGCGGGCGCGTGCCTTCTTGCGTAACCAAAATGGAAGTGCCGGGAACATCCGATGCGTGTTGGGATAAAAAAATTGCCGAAGGATTGCCAATGCCTTTTAAACCTTCTTCGGTCATAGCAAAAACGCCCAATTCATTGACCGCGCCAAAGCGATTTTTTACCGCTCTTAATAAGCGAAAGCGCAAATGTTGGTCGCCTTCAAAATAAAGCACGGTGTCGACCATATGTTCCAACACGCGCGGCCCAGCCAGTGCGCCTTCTTTGGTCACGTGCCCCACAAAAATGATGGCGATTTTTTTGGTTTTGGCCAGTCTGGTTAATTGCGCAGCGCATTCTCTAACTTGTGAGACGGATCCCGGCGCGCTGGATAATTCTTCGCTCCACAAGGTTTGGATGGAATCAATCACCACAATTTTGGGCGTTTCTTTTTTTAAAACATCCACAATGCGTTCTAATTTAATTTCGCTCAAAAAAGGCAAGTTTTCCACGTTTAAATTCAAGCGCCGTGCGCGCAACGCCACTTGTTCGGGCGATTCTTCGCCGCTGACATAAAGCACGCGCTCGTTTTTCAAATGCGCCAAAACTTGCAACAACAGCGTGCTTTTGCCAATGCCGGGGTCCCCGCCGATTAAAGTTACCGCGCCTTCCACCAAACCACCGCCCAAAGCGCGGTCTAATTCATTTAAACCCGTTGGCAGCCGTTCGGTTGCGCTGATTTCAATATCGCTCAAACTGCACAAAGCGTTTTGGGATTCGGGCGAAAAACGCAAAGGTTTTTTCGCCAACATTTCTTCGTTTAAGGTGTTCCAAGCGCCGCAACTGTTGCATTTGCCTTGCCATTTTACTGATTGCGCGCCGCACGCTGAGCAGACATAAACGCTTTTTTCTTTTGCCATTTACTAGCTTCCTTTTTTTCCACGGTAAACTTTTGTTTTTTTTGAAATTTTTTTGCAGTTTACCGTGGATTTTTTTTCAAAAACGGGCACAAAATCTATTTTTAAATCATCCACGTCGACTCGAACCAGTTGGACATTCAAACGTTTGCCCAAAGAATAAACTTCGGCTGTATTTTCACCAATTAAAGCTTGTTTTTCGGGATGATAATGAAAATAATCCGAACCTAATTCGGAAATATGAATTAAACCGTCAATATAATAATCATCCAACATAATAAAAGCGCCAAAAGCGGTAATATTGCACACCGTGCCGCTGAATATTTGATTGATTTTATCCGACATAAATTGACATTTTAAATAATGTATCACTTCGCGGCTGGCTTCTTCGGCTTCTTTTTCTGTAAAAGAACAATGCAAGGCGATATTTTCTAAATCAATATTTAATTTATTTTTATTTTTATTTAATTTATTTTTAATCAAACGGTGAATAGTTAAATCAGAATAACGCCGAATGGGCGAAGTAAAATGCGTATAATGTTCATAAGCCAAACCAAAATGCCCAACATTATCCACCGAATAAATTGCTTTTTGAAGTGAGCGCAAAATCATCATTTGCAAAATTTCAAAATCTTCGCGTTTTTTAATTTCAGTAATAAGATTTTGATAATCTTTTGGAGTTGGATAATCGCCACCATTTAGTTTTAAGCCCAAATAATTTAAAAATAAATTTAAAGATTCTAATTTTTTTAAAGCGGGTTTTTCGTGGATTCTAAACAAAGTTTTATCGTTTTTCAAATAAAGTGCGGCGCAAACATTGGCTGCCAACATACATTCTTCAATAATTTTATGCGCATCGTTACGAATATAAGGCAAAATTGCTTCTATTTTATTTTTTTGGTTAAAAACAATTTTCACTTCATTTAAATCAAAATCCAAAGCAAAACGGCGAGCTCGGGCGATTTTCAACGCATTATAAACAGCGTTTAAATTTTGAATGTTTTGCGGTGTGTTTTTGGATTTTAACAATTCAAAAACTTCATCGTAGGTATAACGTTTTTTGGAATGTATCACCGCTTCAAAAAAACGATAATTTTGAATTTTTCCGCGCGCGCCGATTTGCATTTGGCAAACCAAAACCAAGCGGTCAACATTGGGATTTAAAGAACACAAATTATTGGACAATTTTTCAGGCAACATAGGAATGACGCGGCGCGGAAAATAAACGGAATTGCCGCGCTCACGCGCTGCCAAATCCAAGGCGCTATTTAAAGGCACATAATGCGCCACATCGGCAATGGCAACAAAAAGGTGGTAGGCGTTGGCGTTTTTTTCACAATAAACCGCGTCATCAAAATCGCGAGAATCCGCGCCGTCAATGGTTACAAAAGGCAAATGGCGCAGATCTTCTCTGGCATCCATTTCAATATTTTCCGCGATTTTCTCGCATTCCTTTTGCGCAGCTTTTGGAAAAATAAAAGGCAAATTAAAGCGCCGCAAAGCGATTTCTATTTCTATTTGCGCATCGCTTGTTTTGCCGATTTTTTCCACCACGCGCGCAATTGGCGGAGAATGTTTGGTTGGCGGCTCAACAATTTCCACGGTCAACACATCATTTTTTTTAAATTTTTCTTTGGATTGGGCAAGCAAAATTTCGTGGCAAATTGTTTTATCTTGCGGCAACAACCAAAAAACGCCGCGGTTAGCAAAAACACGCCCAACAATTGGCGCGGTGCGGCGCGCGGTAACTTCCACAATTTTGCCCTCAGCCTTGCCGTTTTTTGGATTTTCAAAAGCGCGCACCAAAACTTTGTCGCCCGAGATAACGGTTTTCATTTGTTTGATGGAAAGGAAAATATCGTCAATATCGCCCGAATCTGCCACGCAAAAGCCATAACCATCTTTGTTGCCAACAACCGTTCCTGCGATTAAATCCGCACGGTCGGGCAACAAATAATCGCCCTTGCGGTTGCATAAAATCTGCGCATTTTTGGCCATTGCCAATAGTCGCCGCGCAAAATCGGCTTCTTCCTTGCTTTTTATGCCGAAAGCGCCCAAAAGTTCAGCCAATGAAACAGGGCGGTTAAAATGTTTTAAAGCCTGCCGAATGTATTCGCGGGAAGGCAAGGGCTTTGCATAAAGCCGTTGTTCGCGATTGTAAAAAGGGTCGGCTTTGCGGGGGAATAAAATTTTATTTGCCATAACACACGCCATTGTGCCAAAAATTCAGGCACAATGCGCAAACTATAAAAAATGATTGCCTGCCATTGTGCCGAAAATTCAGGCATAATGCGCAAGCTAAAAGCGCCTGAGTGGCGGAATTGGTAGACGCACTAGTTTCAGGTACTAGCGCCGCAAGGCATGGGGGTTCGAGTCCCTTCTCAGGCACCATTTGAAAAAGGCAGAGTATGGATTTTTTGAATGAAGTTGAAACTTTATCCCGCGATGCCTTAACGGCTTTGCAAACCCAACAAGCCCAACATATTTTGCGCCAAGTTGCCAGCCATCCTTTTTACCAAAAACGTTTGGAAAATTGCGCCATCAACACCCAAAACTTGCGCTTTGTAGAAGATTTACAACAACTGCCTTTTCTAACCAAAGAAGATTTGCGCCTTCATTACCCCAACAAATTGTTGTGCGTGCCACAAAATCAATGTGTGCGCATGCATTGTTCCAGTGGCACCACGGGCACGCCCATTGCCATTTTTTACACGCAAAACGATTTAAACACTTGGGCGGAACTAATGGCGCGCTCGCTTTATGCAACCGGCATTCGCGCGGGCGATGTTTTTCAAAATATGTCGGGTTATGGTTTATTCACCGGCGGCTTGGGCATTCATTACGGCGCGGAACGTTTGGGATGTTTAACCATTCCTTCGGGCGCGGGCAACACGCGGCGGCAAATCAAATTGTTAAGAGATTTTCAAGTCAATGCCATTCACATTTTGCCCTCATATGCCCTGCACGTTGCCAACGCTTTGAATGCGCCTTTAAATCATTTGAAAATTGCCTTGGTGGGCGCCGAACCTTATACAGAAGAAATGCGCAATCGCATACAAAATGCCTTAAATATCAAAGTTTTCAATAGTTTTGGCTTAACCGAAATGAATGGCCCGGGCGTGGGCGTAGAATGCGAACAACAAAATGGCATGCACATTTGGGAAGATGCTTATTTTGTGGAAATTATTGACCCCAAAACCGGTGAAAATGTGCCAGATGGTCAAATTGGCGAATTGGTTTTAAGCACATTAAAACGCGAAGCAATGCCGCTTTTGCGTTACCGCACGCGCGATTTAACCCGCATTATCAACAATGAATGCGCCTGCGGCAGAAAACACAAACGCATTGACCGCATTTTGGGCAGAACGGACGATATGTTTATTTTAAAAGGCGTGAATATTTACCCCATGCAAATTGAAGAAGTTTTAATGGATTTTAAAGAATTGGGCGCGCATTATGTAATTCATTTGGAAAACCAAAACAACTTAGAAAATATGCGCATCAAAGTGGAAATGAAAAACGATTATTTCACAGACGATGTGCGCGCTTTAAACCATTTGAAACAACAAATTGCCCACCGCATTAAAGATGAAATTTTGTTAATGCCCATCATTGATTTGGTGGAACCCGCTAGTTTGCCGCGCGATGAAGGCAAAGCAAAACGTGTTTTGGATTTGCGCCATCCAAATGTATAATGCCCAATTTTGCGCCTGTAGCTCAGCTGGATAGAGTGTTGCCCTCCGAAGGCAAAGGTCGCACGTTCGAATCGTGTCAGGCGCGCCAGTTTTTTTCCACGGTCAACGATTTATTTTTTTTGAAAATTTTTTCACGTTGACCGTGGATTTTTGTTTTTTTGCCTTTTTGCCTGAAAGAGAAAAAAATGAGCGCTATTCACATCAAATCCCCAGAAGAAATTGAAAAAATGCGCATTGCCGGGCGCTTGGCTGCCGAATTGTTGGATTACATCACGCCTTTTGTAAAAATTGGCACCACCACCAACGAATTGGACAAACTTTGTTATGACTATATGCTCAATGTGCAAGGCACTATTCCTGCGCCTTTAAATTATGCGCCCGGCGGCGGTGTGCCTTATCCCAAATCCATTTGCACTTCCATCAATCAACAAGTTTGCCACGGCATTCCATCGGATAAAAAACTCAAAAAAGGCGATATCGTAAACATTGATGTCACGGTAATTAAAGACGGTTTTCACGGCGATTCCAGCCGAATGTTTGCTTTGGGCGATATTTCTATTTTGGCAAAACGTTTGAATCAAATTACCTTTGAATGCATGTGGTTGGGTATTTTACAAGTCAAACCCGGTGCGCATTTGGGCGATATTGGTGCGGTCATTCAACAACATGCCGAAGGTGCGGGTTTTTCCGTTGTGCGTGATTATTGCGGGCATGGCATCGGGCGCAACTTTCACGAAGCGCCGCAAGTAATGCACGTTGGCAAAAAAAACAGCGGCGTGGAATTAAAAGAAGGGATGATTTTTACCATTGAACCGATGATTAACGCTGGCAAAGCCGCCTTAAAACACTTGCCAGACGGCTGGACGGTGGTCACCAAAGACCACAGCCTTTCGGCACAATGGGAACACACGGTTTTGGTTACCCCAAACGGCTTTGAAGTTTTAACAAAATCACAAGGCACACTGCCCTGCCCTGAATGGATTTTAAAAAATCCACGGTAAACCAAAAATTATTTTGAATTTTTTTTGAAAAAAAGGAAAAAACCATGCCCGAAGTTGATTTTAAAACCAAGTTTTGTGAAAAATATTTTGACAAAAACACATGGGATTTGGACGTTTTAAATCAAGTGGATGTTTTATTAAAAGATAAAAACGGCGATGCTTTGCTTTATATTGAATCCAAATTTAAAATTGAAAATGAAAATGCGCACCGCACCGCTTTGGCGCAAGTGATTTTAACCAATAAAAAACAAAAAAAGATTTTATCTCGCGTGGCGTTAATTTACCAAGATTTAGAAAATAACGATATTTTAGAATTATTAGATTGTTCTGATGATTCCGTGATGTTTAATAATGATTTTAATTGGCAAGCAGAAAAAGCAAGTATGCCAACGGCGGATGCCATCAATCGCATTAACGACCGCTTGCACAACAAAATCACCCGTTATAAAAATAACGAAATCAAAGAGTTTTATAAAAATTTAAAAACGGGCAATGGCACACAAATTCAAATCACTGCGCAAAATTTTAATGTGGTTTATAACGAATGGAAAAATGAAATTCAATTTATAGAATCTGTAAAAGACGAACAAGAAATTATTAATCTTTTTTTGATTGATATTTTAAATGGCGCGGTTTATACCGAAGAAAGTATTGAATCGGTTTTGGGCGTGGAACAAAAAAGAACAGAACCCTTAATTCGTGAAGGAACAAATTTAAGTTTTTATAAATTGCAAAAATTCCCCGATGGCAATTTAATTATTATGTATTCAGGCAAAAATAGAACCTTTTATACTTTTTCTAATATAGAAAAATATAATTTTTTTTGGAAAAAATACAAACGCCCGCCCGTTAAAGAACAATTTAAAATTGTTTTGGAAAGAAGCGCAACCTTATATACCGACAAATATCGGCGTGATACGGGCGGAGAATACACGCCAACTTGTTTTGTGGAAAAACAAAATGAAATTTTAAAACGCCATTATGATTTAAACGAATTTATTGTTTTTGACCCTTGCGCAGGTGTTGGGAATTTGGAAAATCAATTTGGGCGGGATTTTAAAGAATTTTGTTATTTATCCACCTTGGAACAAATGGACGTGGATACGTGTTTAATCAAAGGTTTTGAAAATGTAGTGAAGTTTGATTATTTGGAAAACGACAAAGAACCCTTATTTGAATACAAAGGAAAAGGCAAATTAAATATCCGCCAAATTTGTGATATTGAAAATAAAAAATTAATGATTGTGATGAATCCACCTTATCAAAATAAAAAAGGAATGAAAAACAACACGGCGATTGAATTTTTTAATAAGGTTTTAAAATTAAAACCTGATGTGATTGTTTTTTATTATATGACGGAAAGTTTTTTGCGCGATGAAATTGAGAATTATATTGATTCGGGCTATAAAATTGTCTCGCATATTTTTTCCAACGCCAAAAAAACATTCCAACTTTCACAATGGTCAATTTCACAAATTATTTTTGATAAAGAAAACGGCAAAAAAATTGACCGCAAAAAAATTCCTGCGGAGCGTTATGAGTTGGATTTAAAAACCAATGAATTTAAGTTTATAAAAACTTATACTTACGACAATTTCCGCCCGAGTTTGCTCAAAGAAATTGATTCCAAAATCAAAGAAAATTTGGATGGTATGATTTTGGGGAATTTCAGTAAAATTGTTGCCTTTACAATGAATTTAACAAATAAAGTTGAAGGCAAAGGCAATGCAAAAATTACAACGCACAATTTAAAATATTGCCTTTTATCAAGAGGAATTAATTTTAATGACCACAATAAATACTTTGAAAGGAATCAACACGTTTATCGTGGAAAAATGGATCAAATTTCAAAAGAATTATTAGGTGATGCCGTTGCTTTCGCTTTGTTTTTTACAAATTGTGCTTTTACAAACAAAGGGCAAAAAAATTACATTATGCCTTTTAATGCGCAACAATTGGGTTGTGCCAAAAATGATTTGAATGTTTTGTTTCCACCCGATGATGATATTTGGAAAGATGAAAAACCTTTTGATTTTAGAGAGTTTTTAAAACAATTTGAATTTTCAAAAGAAGCCATTGCATTGTTTTTGGCAGCGTTGGAAATATTCCGTTTTTATCACCAAAATAAAGAATACAAAAACAAAGATTGGAACGATTCTTTTTATGATATTACCAACACAATTATGGGGCGCAATTTACAAAAAGCCGAAAAAAGAACGAATTTAACCGTTAAAACCAAAAGCACCAAAGGCACGCGTGGTTTTGGGCGCAATACGATTAAATATGTGGTCGGCAGTGAATATTTGCCAATTTTTGAAAACTTTTTTAATGCCCGCGATATTTTGGCAAAAAAAATCAATCGCCAATTAGTAGAATCGGGTTTGTTGCTTTGGGAACGTGAAAATATTTATTAAAAAAACATTTTTCCACGGTCAACTTCAAAAAAATTTCAAAAAAATTTTAAGTTGACCGTGGAAAATTTAATTTTTGATAATCAAAAAACTTGCCCGGGTCAATTTTGCGTTCTGGCGCAATCTCACAATGCCCTGCAATATCAAATTGTGGAATCATTTTTTGAATGGCGTGCAACAATTGATTCAAATAAAAATATTGTTTGGGTGTAAATTCTTTTTCATTAGAACCAGCTAATTCAATGCCAATTGAAAAATTATTGCAATTTTCTTTTCCTTTGTAATTGGATTTTCCTGCGTGCCACGCGCGATTTAAAATAGAGACAAATTGAAAAATTTGCCCGCTTCTTGCAATATAAAAATGTGAAGATACTTTTAAAAAAGCCACATTTTGATTTTCTGCATTTATTTTTAATCGGTTTTGAAAAAATCGGCGAATGTTTTGTGCATTAAAATTATTTTCCGGCACGCTGATAAAATGCAAAACGATTAAATCAATTGAAATGTTTTTAGGGCGACAATTAAAATTGGGCGAAAAATAATGGCAAATTTTTTTATTCAATAACCAACCTTTTTGCCACACGCCTTTGATTTTAAAAAAACGTTGTTTTTTCTTTTTAATCATTTAATCATCCAGCGCCAAACCCAAACGCTCCAAACGGTAACGCAATGAGCGAAAGGAAATGCCCAATTTTCTTGCCGCTTGCGTGCGGTTGCCGTGCGTATCCAGCAGTGCTTCGGTGATGGCGTTTTTTTCCACGCGTTTTAAATAATCGTCCAAAGATTCGCCTGCGCCAGCAGATTCAGGCATGGAATCGGGCAAATCGGAATCCAAATGCAAATCTTCTTGTGTGATGCGTTTGCCATCGGACAACGCCACGGCGCGCTCCAAAATGTTTTCCAATTCGCGCACATTGCCCGGAAAAACATAATTGCGCAACGCCACTTGGGCGGATGCTTCAATTTCTGGAATGTTTTCACCATAAAGGCGATGCAACAAAGAATGCGCCAGCGGCAAAATATCTTCTGCGCGCTCGCGCAAACTGGGCATGTGCAATTCAATCACGTTCAAGCGGTAATACAAATCTTGCCGAAATTTTTGCTCTTCCACGCATTGTTTTAAATTTTGGTGTGTTGCGCAAATAATGCGCACATCAATGTTTTCTTCCTTCACCTGCCCAACTTTGCGCACGCATTTTTCTTGAATGGCGCGCAACAACTTCACTTGCATGGGAAGCGGCAAATCTGCCACTTCATCCAAAAACAGCGTGCCGCCATTGGCGGCTTGAAAAAAGCCATCGCGGTCAGAATCGGCACCCGTAAAAGCGCCTTTTTTGTATCCAAAAAATTCGCTTTCCATTAAATTTTCAGGAATTGCGCCGCAATTAACCGGCACAAAAGGCGCACTGGCGCGCGCACTTTTTAAATGGATTAAACGCGCGGCAAGTTCTTTGCCTGAACCCGATTCGCCTGAAATATAAACAGGTGCCAAATTTTTGGCGAGTTTTTCAATGGTTTGGCGCACCGATTCAATCACTTGCGATTCACCAATTAAAACCGGCATAGCGCGCGATGATTTTTCTTCATCCACGCGCAGCGCGGCTTTCACCAAAGTGCGCAGCTGCTCCAACCCAACAGGTTTTGCCAAATAATCAAAAGCGCCGGCTTTTAAAGCCAAAACGGCATTTTCTGTGCTGCCAAAAGCGGTAATCACGGCAACCGGCAACGCAGGATAATGTTCGTTAATAAAACGCACCATATCCAAGCCATCGCCATCGGGCAAGCGCAAATCGGTTAAGCACAAATTGAATTTATGTTCTTTCAAAAGTTTGCGTGCTTCACCAAGATTTTCCGCCGTTTGCACATCCAAGCCCATGCGAATTAAGGTGAGTTCTAATAATTCGCGGATATCGGCTTCGTCATCAATAACCAACACTTGATGCGCTTTGCGTTCTTGCCTTGCCATTTGTTCTTACTCCTTTTCTATGTTGGCGGAATCGTTGTGGCTGCTTTCCAAGCGTCCCGTCATCACAAAATGCGCGCCTTCGTTTTCAGCTGATAGCGCTAATTCTAAACGGGCATTGTTTGCCGTGCATAATTCACGGGTGATAAAAAGCCCCAAACCTGTGCCTTGGCGGGCTGTTGTAAAAAAAGGTTCAAAGATTTTTTCGCGGTTTTCTTCTGGCACGCCTTTACCGTCATCAATCACATGCAATTCCACTTGCGATTCGTCTGGTGTTAAAAAAATCGCCACTTTCACGCTCAATGGCTTTTGCGAACTGTAACGCAGGGCATTGGTTAGCAAATTCCAAAATACCCGCTCCAAATGCCCGCGGTCAAACAAAATGGCAACAGGGATTAAATTCAATTCCACCACGTCCATGCCGACGTTTTCGTTGGCGCAAATGTTGTCGGTGGCGCGGCGACAAAATTCGTCTAATAAAATCGCCTCGGGCGCAGATTGCGTTTTTCTGCCCAAATCAAGCACATCGCTAACGATTCTATCCAAACGCGCAACATTGTCGCTAATAATGCGCAATAACCGTTCTTTGATTTTTTCCGTATCATCTTCTGCCAACAATTCGCCCGCGTGTTTGATGGCGGACAAAGGATTGCGAATTTCATGCGCAATGGATGCCGTTAAACGCCCCAAAGATGCCAACTTCATTTGTTGGGCTTGCTCTTTCATGCGAGAAAAGTTTTCTAAAAAAATCAAACTCTCACCCGCTGTGGAATTGGTTTCTTCAAAACGCGCTAATAAATCTTGGCCGTTTACGTTTTTGACCAAAAATTCACCCTCGTGCGAGTTGTATTCGGCGCTATCGTCAATTTCAGGCGGCGCATTGTGATTGCGCCAACCAAGCAAAAAAGTGTTTAGTGGTTCTAATAAAGTTTCGCCTTTTTGCGCACCCAAAATAGCAAAAGCTTCGGGGTTTTGAAGCAAAACGCGGTTTGTTTTATCCACAATCACCACACCAGATGGCATGCGTTCCACAATGCACTGATTGATTAAAATTTGGTTATCGCGCTCAATGCTGCGCTGCAAAATCAACTTTTCGTTTTCAAAAGTGCGCTTGCCAAAACTTTGCGCAATGGAAGAAATCACAAAAGTGCTTGCCGCCAAAATTACGGCGTGCGGCAAGCTCAAAGACGAAAAACGCAAATCCATCACACCGATGATTTGAATAATCAAAATAGCTGCCGCCGCGCACAAAGAATAAAACTGCACCAGTTTGCCCGAACCCACAAAACTGGCGCTCATCAATGCCAACATCAACAAAATGCCAATGCCGCTATCCACGCCATCTGATGCATACATCATCAAACACAAATAAATAATGTCAATGAAAGCACAAATGCCAAGCTGCGTTTGAAATTGTTGGCGCAAAAAAATAGAACAAAATAAACCAATGGCAGCGCTTGAAGCATATAAATTCGTCCACAAGACCACAATGCTATAAGGCTCAATAATTAAGCGCGTCCAACCGATAGATATCTCGGAAAAATTGATTTGAAAAAGAAAAAATATCCCGATTACCCCGCGGAAAAAGTTGTAATAAATGAGTAGGCGCCATTGCGATTTTTTGGGGTCAGCGTGTGCCATCTTTTTGATACATTTCCAAATGCAAAGGGGAGCAGAAAAAATTGCCGTTGGAATCCTGCACGCCGTTATTCACAGGCAAGCAAACGCCGCACATTTTGCAAGGCACAATTTCTTCAACCGGATTATTTTGATTATTTTGCGCTGCCGAATTCGCCGCATTCGTTTGCGCTTTTAAAATGCTTTGCAACAATTCTTCCATTTTGGCTTTTTCATTTTGCAAATCTTTTTTAAAACGCGCGCGCATTAAAAAGGCGCGGCAAAAAAGCGCAATCACAATAGCCAAGGCAAAAAGCAGAAATACGCGCAAAATCATTGTTCAAATCTTTGGCGGAATGTAGCCGGGCACGCGGTCGGCGCCTTCGCCAAAAAAGTGGCGCTCCACTTGCTCTGCCAAATATTTGCGCGTTGCTGCATCTGCCAAATTCAAGCGGTTTTCGTTAATCATCATCGTTTGCAGACGCAACCATTGATTCCACGCTTCTTTGGAAACGTTTTCAAAAATGCGTTTGCCCAATTCCCCGGGATACGGCGGGCGCTCCAAAGCTTCTAATTCTTTCCCCAACTTTACGCAATGCACCATTTTTGCCATTGTTTGCCTTTCAAAATCAAAAAACAGCATAATAACAAATTCAAAATTTAAATTTTCCACGGTCAACCAAAATTTTTTTTGAAATGCCAACACGTTTTTTTGCTTTTATTCCCGCCGCTGGCGTGGGTTCACGCATGGAGTCGGATATTCCAAAACAATATTTGTCATTAAACGGCAAAGCGCTTTTTTTGTATGCGCTAGCCGCTTTTTTGAAGGTTGAAAAAATTGCGCATATTTTTTTGATTTTATCGCCCGAAGATGTTTATTTTCAACGCTTTGCGCATTTGCCAATTTTTAAAAATACCAAAATAAAAGTTTTGCACTGCGGCGGCAAAACGCGCGCAGAATCGGTATGGAACGCCTTAAACATAACGAGCGATTTTTTGCGCCCCAACGACTTTGTCTTGGTGCATGATGCAGCGCGCGCCTTGATTCGCCCCAATTTGATTGAACATTTAATCGCCGAACTTGAAAACGATTCCGTTGGCGGTTTGTTGGCAATTCCTGTGCAAGATACTTTGAAAAAATCCAAAAACGCTTGCGTTTTAAAAACCACACCGCGCGAAGAATTCTGGTTGGCACAAACCCCGCAAATGTTTCGCTATGCTTTATTAAAAAAAGCACTTTCTTTTAATTTAAATTTAAAAACAACAGACGAATCAGCGGCAATTGAAAAACTAGGATTTTCGCCAAAACTTATAAAAGGCGAATTTGCAAATTTTAAAATCACCACGCCAGAAGATTTAAAACTTGCAGAGAATATTTTAAAATATAGAAAATAAAATTTTTTTAAATAAAAATCAGCGTTTTTTTGAATAAAGTTTTGTTTTTTAAAAGGCTAAAAAATGAACAATTTTTTAATTAAAATCGGTGAAGGTTTTGACGTGCATCGTTTGGTAGAAAACCGCCCATTGATTTTAGGCGGCGTGCATATTCCATTTGAAAAAGGATTATTAGGGCATTCGGATGCGGATGCGCTCATTCACGCCATCATTGATGCGCTTTTGGGCGCTGCCGCCTTGGGTGATATCGGCACGCATTTTCCGGATACCGACCCGCAATTTAAAAATTCCAATAGCGCTGATTTATTAAAAGAAACAAAAAAACGAATTGAAAATTGCGGATTTACCATCGGCAACATTGATAGCACCATCATCGCCCAAAAACCGAAACTGCGGGATTTTATTTTGCCGATGCGAGAAAACATTGCCAACATTCTACAAATTCCGCTCAACTGTATGAATGTCAAAGCCAAAACGAATGAAAAACTCGGTTATTTAGGCAACTCTGATGCCATCCAAACCCACGCCATTACCCTACTTTTCACCCAAAATCCACGGTGAACGGCATGTTTTTTTGAAAAAAAATCTTGGTTCACCGTGGATTTTTAAAAATTTTTGCCAAACTTGGTTTGGTTTGCGTTATCCCGCTTGCTTGGTGTTATTTGCTATAATCAAGCGTTTATTTTGTGAAGAGTGTTCGGTGTGCTATGCCCAAAAGAACAGATTTATCCTGCATTTTAATTATCGGTGCGGGGCCCATTGTGATTGGCCAAGCTTGTGAGTTTGATTATTCCGGCGCACAGGCTTGCAAAGCCTTGCGTGAAGAAGGTTATCGGGTTGTTTTGGTGAATTCTAATCCCGCCACCATTATGACCGACCCCGAAATGGCAGACGCCACTTACATTGAACCCATTACGCCGCGCGTGGTGGAAAAAATTATAGAAAAAGAACGCCCCGATGCCTTGTTGCCCACCATGGGCGGACAAACCGCTTTAAATTGCGCATTAACCTTGGCCAAAAGCGGCGTTTTAAAAAAATGGAATGTGGAATTGATTGGCGCCAACGAACAAGCCATTGACAAAGCCGAAGACCGCGAAAAATTCAAAGAAGCCATGACCAAAATCGGTTTGGAATCAGCACGCTCGGCATTGGCACATTCTATGGAAGAAGCAAGGCAAGTGCAAAAAACCATTGGTTTTCCAACCATCATCCGCCCTTCTTTCACATTAGGCGGCACAGGCGGCGGCATTGCTTACAATATGGAAGAATTTGAAATCATTTGTAAGCGCGGTTTGGAAGCCTCGCCCACCAGCGAATTGCTCATTGAAGAATCGCTATTAGGCTGGAAAGAGTTTGAAATGGAAGTGGTGCGCGATAAAGCAGACAACTGCATTATTGTTTGTTCCATTGAAAACTTAGACCCAATGGGCGTGCATACGGGCGATTCCATCACTGTTGCGCCCGCACAAACATTAACCGATAAAGAATACCAACAATTAAGAAATGCCTCCATTGCCGTATTGCGTGAAATTGGCGTGGATACGGGCGGCTCCAATGTGCAGTTTGCGCAAAATCCCCAAAACGGGCGTTTAATTGTGATTGAAATGAATCCGCGTGTTTCGCGCTCTTCGGCTTTGGCTTCCAAAGCAACGGGTTTTCCCATTGCCAAAATTGCCGCCAAACTGGCTGTTGGCTACACTTTGGATGAACTCAAAAACGAAATCACCAATGGCAAAACGCCAGCAAGTTTTGAGCCTTCTATTGATTATGTGGTCACCAAAGTGCCGCGTTTTGCTTTTGAAAAATTCCAAGAAGCGGACAACACCTTAACCACGCAAATGAAATCGGTAGGCGAAGTAATGGCCATCGGCAGAACTTTTCAAGAATCGCTGCAAAAAGCCTTGCGTGGTTTGGAAGTGGGCGTGGATGGTTTTAATTTAAAAAGCGTGGATCCTACCACCATTGACGAACAACTTGCCGAACCCACACCCGACCGCTTGTGGTATGTGGCAGATGCCTTTGGCGTGGGAATGAGTGTTGCCAAAATCCATGATTTAACCAAAATTGACCCGTGGTTTTTGATTCAAATTAAAGAAATTGTGGATTTGGAATTGGCAATAGAACAAAAAAATATCCAAGAAATCACCCAAGAAGAATGGTTTTATTTGAAACAAAAAGGTTTTTCAGATAGAAGATTGGCGCATTTGCTCAAAACCGATGAAGAAAATGTGCGCAAAACGCGCCACGCTTTGAACATTCATCCGGTTTACAAACGCGTGGATACGTGCGCTGCTGAATTTAAAACGGATACGGCTTATTTGTATTCCACTTATGAAACCCATTGCGAAGCCAATCCCACCAACAACAAAAAAATTATGGTTTTGGGCGGCGGCCCCAACCGCATTGGGCAAGGCATTGAATTTGATTATTGTTGCGTGCATGCCGCATTGGCAATGCGTGAAGATGGTTATGAAACCATTATGGTCAATTGCAACCCAGAAACCGTTTCCACCGATTTTGATACTTCCGACCGCTTGTATTTTGAACCTTTAACATTGGAAGATGTGTTGGAAATTGTGGCCATTGAAAAACCAGAAGGCGTCATTGTGCAATACGGCGGGCAAACGCCTTTGAAATTGGCGCTGGATTTAGAAAAAAATGGTGTCAAAATCATCGGCACCACGCCCGAATCCATTGACATTGCCGAAGACCGCGAGCGTTTTCAACACCTTTTAAACCAGTTGGGTTTAAAACAACCGCCCAACCGCACGGCGCGCACCGAAGAAGAAGCCTTGCGGCTTGCCGATGAAATTGGCTATCCGCTTGTTGTGCGCCCTTCTTATGTTTTGGGCGGGCGCGCGATGGAAATTGTGCACAATCAAGCGGATTTGGAACGCTATATGAAAGAAGCCGTTAAGGTTTCTAATGATTCTCCCGTATTGCTTGACCGCTTTTTAAACGATGCCGTGGAAGTGGATGTGGATGCGTTGTCCGATGGCAACGATGTGATTATCGGCGGCATTATGGAACACATTGAACAAGCAGGCGTGCATTCGGGCGATTCAGCGTGTTCCATTCCGCCTTATTCTTTGCCCATTGAAATTGTGGAAGAATTGCGCCGCCAAACCAAAGCCATGGCAAAGGCTTTAAACGTGATTGGTTTAATGAATGTGCAATTTGCCATTCAAGAAAACGAGGTTTATGTTTTGGAAGTCAACCCCAGAGCATCGCGCACCGTGCCATTTGTTTCTAAGGCAACAGGGCGCGCGCTGGCGAAAATTGCCGCGCGTTGTATGGCTGGGCAAACCTTAAAATCACAAGGTTTCACACAAGAAATGATTCCGCCCTATTTTTGCGTGAAAGAAGCGGTGTTTCCATTTGTGAAATTCCCGGGTGTGGATACCATTTTGGGGCCCGAGATGAAATCCACGGGCGAAGTGATGGGCACAGGCAAAACCTTTGCCGAAGCCTTTGTGAAATCACAATTGGGTGCCAATGTGAAATTGCCGCACCAAGGCAAAGCGTTTTTGTCTTTAAAAGATTCGGACAAACCCAAAATGTTGCCCATTGCCAAATCTTTAATTGAATCGGGTTTTGAATTGTGCGCCACGCGCGGCACAGCGCAAACTTTAAAAGACGCTGGGCTTTCTGTTGGCATTGTCAACAAAGTCAAAGAAGGCAGACCGCACATTGTGGATATGCTCAAAAACAACGAAATTGCCTTGATGATTAACACGGTGGAAGAAAAACGCCCGGCTATTTTTGATTCGCGCACCATTCGCGTTGCCGCATTAAATGCCAACGTGCCGCTTTACACCACGCTTTGGGGCGCAGAAGCGGCATCCATTGGTTTGCACAATGAAGTGCATTTGGAAATCCATTCTTTGCAAGAATTGCATCAAATGTTGTAATTTTTCCACGGTCAACCCATTATTTTTTTGAAAATTTTTTAACGTTGACCGTGGATTTTTTTAAAGAAAGACTCAACAATGAATCCAACTCCTTTAACCGTTCAAGGTGCTGAACAATTGCGCCAAGAATTGCAAAATTTAAAATCGGTGGAACGTCCCAATGTGGTTGCCGCCATTGCTGAGGCGCGCTTGCACGGCGATTTATCCGAAAACGCCGAATACGATGCCGCCAAAGAAAAACAAGCCTTTATTGAAGGCAGAATCAATGAAATTGAAAGTAAGCTTGCCAATGCGCAAATTATTGACCCCAAAACCATCAATGCAGGCGGCAAATGCGTTTTTGGCGCCACCGTTGATTTGGAAGATTTGGATAACGAAACGCATGTAACTTACCAAATTGTGGGCGAAGATGAAGCGGATATCAAAAAAGGCAAAATCTCTGTTTTTTCGCCGGTGGCGCGCGCCTTGATTGGCAAAATGGAAGACGACGAAATCACCGTCAAAACACCCGGAGGCCAGCGGCAATACCTCATTATTGCCGTGCGTTACGAATAGTGTTGTCATTTCGCAAAAATCCACGGTAAACCTTTGTTTTTTTTGAAAAAAAATAATGCGTTTACCGTGGATTTTCAAAAAACCATTCGTTTTGGCTCATAAAAAATGGGGTTGCCGCCATTTTTTTGCCACCTGCTTTTTGAATTTCGTCCAAAACCAAGGCTTTTTTATCGCCGCAAACCACGGCGAATTTTTTATCAGCAGTTTTGATTATTTCCCCTGCTTTTTTATTTTCAAATTGTTCATTTATTAAATGCGCTTGCCATATTTTAAAAAGCGATTGTTTATAAAAAGTATAAGCCCCGGGATTAGGATTAAAAGCACGAATTTGGCGATCAATTTTTATTGCCGATTCTTCCCAAATAATTTTCCCTTCTTCTTTTAAAATTTTTTGGGCGTAAGTAGCATTTTCATTATTTTGCGGTTGTTTTTTCAAAGTTTTAAATTTTTTTAAAGTTTTGATAATTAAATTTGCCCCCAAATCAGCGAGTTTGTCGTGCAGTGTTTTTGCATTGTCTGTTTTTAAAATTGGTATAGATTCTTTTAATAAAACATCGCCCGTATCTAATCCTTTATTCATTTGCATAATGGAAATGCCGGTTTCAGAATCGCCAGCCAACAACGCCCTTTGAATCGGCGCAGCGCCGCGCCAGCACGGCAAAAGCGAAGCGTGGATATTCAACACACCATTTGGAAAAAGATTTAAAACTTTTTCTGGCAAAATTAAACCATAAGCGGCAACAATTAAAACCTCGGCTTGTGCCTTTTTAATTTGCAATTTTAAAATATCAATATCTGATTCGTTTTTAAAGTTTTGCGGTTGAAAAACAGGAATATTATTTTGAATTGCAAGATTTTTAACCGCGCAAGCATTTAATTTTAAACCTCGCCCGCTCGGGCGGTCAGGTTGGCAATAAACTGCGCCAATTTTAAAATCTTTTTCAATTAGTTTTTTTAAAGCGATTGCCGCAAATTCTGGCGTTCCAGCAAAAAAAATATTTTTCATTTTTTTTCACGCAATTCTTTTAAAAGTTTATTTTTAATGCGATTTTGTTTTAAAAGCGACAAATAATCCACAAAAACTTTTCCATTCAAATGGTCAATTTCGTGTTGCACGCAAACCGCCAATAAATCTTCGGCGGTTTCTTCAATCCATTCGCCATTTAAATTTTGGTAGCGAAAACGCACAAAATGTGCGCGTTCCACTGCGGCGTAAATACCGGGAACAGAAAGGCAACCTTCTTCGGCTTTTTCGGGCGTTGACGATTCCAAAATTTCAGGGTTGATTAAAACTTTTAAAGCGTTGCGTTCTTCGGAAACGTCAATAACAATCAAACGTTGATGCACATCAATTTGGGTTGCCGCCAAACCCACACCATTTGATTCATACATCGTTTCTGCCATATCATCTGCCAAAGTTTTTAGGGCAGAATCAAAGACTTCCACAGGTTTTGCAACAACGCGCAAACGTTCATCGGGATAGCGTAAAATGTTTAAAAGCGCCATTTTTAAAAGAATCAACAAGTTAAAAACTGCTTTATTTTACAAAAATCCGTTAAAATTCGTAAAATTGTAAGCGCACAATATTTTTTTTATATTGTGTTTCTTTTGAGGGGTTTTCAAAAAGAAAGGTTTAATTATGCGCAATATTTTTCGTAACACACTCTTGGCTTGCGCCATAGGCGTGGCTTCCACTTACCCGGTTTATGCCCAAGCGCCCGCGCGTGCGCCACTAACCTTGGCAGAAGATGCGCCGCAAACCTACACGGTTGTTAAGGGCGACACCTTGTGGGATATATCCGGCAAATTCTTAAATGAGCCGTGGCTCTGGCCAGAAATTTGGGATATGAACAAAGAACAAATTAAAAACCCGCATTTGATTTACCCGGGCGATGTCATCGTTCTTAAAATGGTCAACGGTAACCCACGCTTAACCATTGCTGGGCGCGGCGATGGCGCTGGTTCTGCTTCGGGCTACGGTCAAAATGACGGCACGCAACATTACCGCGGCGCACGCTTAATGCCTGATGGCACCTTGAAACTTTCCCCAATCGCGCACGAAACAAATATTGAAGAATTTGTGCCCAGCATTCCGCCTGCTGCCATTACCCCGTTTTTGTCGCGTCCCTTGGTGGATGACAAAGACAACACGCACGATTTGCCTTATGTCATCACCGGCATGGATGAACGCAATTTGATGGGGCAAGGCGATACCATTTATGTGAAAGGCTTGCGCGGTGGTGGCACCACCTTGCAAAACTGGCAAATTTACCGCCCGAGCGAACCCTTGAAAGATCCGGAAACTGGCAAAATCATTGCTTACGAATCGATCTTTTTGGGTTCGGCACGCACGGTGAAATATAGCCCGCCCGAAGATATTATGAAAATGACCATCACCCAAGCCACCGCTGAAATTCAACGCGGCGACCGCTTGCAATTAGCCGAAGAACGCGGGATTTTGTCTTATGTGCCGCATCGGCCAGAATCGGAAATCCAAGCGCGGGTTGTTAAAACCTACGGCGCATACATGGGCGGTCAAAAGAACGTGTTGATGGGCGAAAAACACAAGGTTATCGTCATCAACCGCGGTGCCAATGATGGCTTGGAAATGGGGCACGTTTTGGCATTGCATCGCGTGCATGTGGCTGACCGCGTGCAAACTGACACTTATGGTCACCGCGGCCATGTGAAATTGCCAGATGAACGCTACGGTTTAGTGTTTGTTTTCCGCACCTTTGACAATGTTTCTTACGCCTTGGTGATGGAAGCTGAGCGCGAAATCAACGTTGGCGACAAACTCTTGGTGCCGTAGAAGTTACTCAACGTGAAGACCGAGGAAATTGCTGCTTGGTTGCGTTTGACCTCGGTCGACGGCATTGGGGGCGCATCCCAACGCAAATTGTTAGCCGCCTTTGGTTCGCCCGAGGCGGTTTTTTCTGCGGGCGAATCAGAAGTTGCAAAAACACTCGATAACGCCAACAAAGCACGAGCGCTTTTTCACCCCGAATCGCAACAACAAGATTTTCAAAAAATCATTGATAGCGCTATTTTTTGGTTGGAAAAACCGCATCACCACTTGCTTACTTTGGGCGAGGCAAACTACCCGCCTTCTCTTTTAGAAATTCCCGACCCGCCAACTGTGCTTTTTGTTCGCGGCAATGTAGAGCTTTTGGAACACAAGGGATTATCTATTGTTGGCAGTCGGAGTGCCACGCCGCAAGGTTTACAAACGGCGCACGATTTTGCCCAAAAAATTGCCGATTTTGGTTTGTCTATTATCAGCGGTTTGGCATTGGGCATTGATGCAGCGGCGCATCGCGGCGCTCTTGATTCGGCAAATGGCGCAACCATTGCCGTTATCGGCACGGGCATCAACCGCATGTATCCCAAAAGCAACCAAAAACTCACCTTGGATTTGTTGCACAAAGGCGGCGCCATTGTCAGCGAATTTAGGTTTGACACCGCGCCCTTGCCTGCCAATTTTCCGCGCCGCAATCGCTTGATTGCGGGTTTGTGTTTGGGTGTTTTGGTGGTGGAAGCTAATCTGAAAAGCGGCTCGCTAATTACCGCAAGACTCGCCGCAGAAATGGGACGCGAAGTCTTTGCCGTGCCGGGTGCCATTCAAAACCCATTTTCGCGCGGCACACACCAACTTATCAAAGATGGCGCACGCTTGGCGGATTGCGTGGAAGATATTTTGGAAGTCTTAGATTTTGCGCCGTATATTCCACAAAAAAATGCGCAAACTTCTGAAAATCCACGGTCAACCGAAAATAATTTTGAAAAAAATTCAACGTCTACCGTGGAAAATTGCAACAACGCCGAACATTCAACTACACAAATTGCCGATTCTGCTGAAAAACCATCATCCCAAACCGATGCCAAAGATTCTCAAAAATCCACAAAATCACCAGCACCGTCTAAAAATACGGATGATTCTGATGATTCTATGCTCTTACAAGCCATGGGCTACGGCGCTTGCGATATTGACACGCTTGCCGAACGCACCAAAATGCCTACTGCGCAAATTTTATCCAAATTATTAATGTTGGAATTTTCAGGCAAAATTGCAACCTTGGCAGGCGGTTATTACCAACGCTTAAAATAAAACTAGACAAAAAAAAATTTTTTCTATATTATCCACGCTTTTTGAAGAGCTCCGCAGGGGAGTCGCCAAGTTGGTCAAGGCACCGGATTTTGATTCCGGCATTCGAAGGTTCGAATCCTTCTTCCCCTGCCAAGCGCCCCGTTTTAAAGAAAGCACAGCATGTCTCGGCTAATGGTTTTTACAGGGCGCGCCAACCCTGAACTCGCCAAAGGCGTTGCCGCCCACTTGGATATTAAATTAGGCGAATGCGACGTTGGGCGATTTTCCGATGGTGAAGTAAGCGTTGAACTGCGCGAACACGTGCGCGGGCGAGACGTCTTTGTGTTGCAACCCACATGCGCACCGACCAACGACAATTTAATGGAAATGTTGATTATGGTCGACGCCTTAAAACGCGCTTCCGCTGGTCGAATCACCGCCGTTATTCCTTATTTTGGCTACGCCCGTCAAGATCGCCGACCGCGCAGCACGCGCGTTTCTATTGCCGCCAAACTCGTGGCAAATATGATTACCGCATCCGGCGTTAATCGCATTTTGACAATGGACTTGCACGCCGAACAAATCCAAGGTTTTTTTGACGTGCCGGTGGATAACATTTACGCCTTGCCCTTATTTTTGGAAGATATACACCGCGCGCATTATGAAAACATTTTGTGCGTGGCACCAGACCACGGCGGCGTGGTGCGTGCGCGTTCCTTGGCAAAACGTTTGGAATCGGATTTGGCTATTATTGACAAACGCCGCCCCAAAGCAAATGTTGCCGAGGTGATGAATATCATCGGCAATGTGGATAACCACACCTGCTTGATTATGGACGATATGGTGGATACCGCAGGCACGCTTTGCAAAGCCGCATCCGCTTTAAAAGAACGCGGTGCCAAAAAGGTTGTTGCCTATTGCACTCATCCTGTGTTATCGGGGGATGCCGTCAAACGCGTGGAAACGGGCGATTTGGATGAATTGATCGTTACCGACACCATTGCCTTAAACCCCGCAGCAAAAGCATCATCACACATTCGGCAAATATCTGTTGCCAAACTTTTGGGGGAAACCATCCGCCGCATCAGCACGGACGATTCGGTTTCATCCCTTTTTATTGATTAACCGATTTTTGTCAACCCGCTGTGCTGGTCGCGGCACGGCATTTTTTTTGGAGTTTATAACCATGGCTTTTGAAATTAACGCAAAAACGCGCAATGTGAAGGGTTCGAGTGCGAGCCGCCGCCTTCGCCGCGCGGGAAGTGTCCCGGGCATTTTGTATGGCAACAACGCCCCAGCACAAATGATTGAAATGGAACACAACGCCATTTACTTGGCTTTGAAAAAAGAAGCTTTCCACTCTGCCATCATTGATTTGGTTGTTGATGGCAAAACCGAACAAGTCTTGTTGCGCGATTACCAAACCCACGCCTATAAACCGCGCGTTTTTCATGTGGATTTTCAACGGGTTGACGCCAAAAGCACCTTGCACACGCACGTTCCCTTGCATTTTATCAATGCAGACAAAGCGCCCGGCATCAAACTCAAAGGCGGGATTTTAAATCAGCTCATCACCGAAGTTGAAATCAAATGCTTGGCAAAAGACTTGCCCGAGTTCATTGAAGTCGACTTGGGCAATTTGAACGTTGGGCAATCCTTTCACTTAACAGAATTGAAATTGCCGCGCGGCGTGCAGTTGGTGCATGTGGATGATGAAATGGTGTTGGCAAACATCGTGGCACCATCATCAAACGCTGAAGAAGAAGCTGCGCCTGCTGCCGAACCAGCGGCAGAAGCCAAACCTGCTTCCTAATTTTTTTCCTTTTGTTAATTTTTAAAAAAATAAAAAAAATCCACGGTTGACCGTGGATTTTTTTCAAATTTAAATTCAAACAATGCAACTTTGGGTAGGCTTGGGCAATCCGGGCAAGGAATACGAAAACACGCGCCACAACGTGGGCTTTGCGGCTTTGGATTTTATCGCCCGCACGGAAAATGCAAGCTTTGAATCGTCTGCCAAATTTTTTGCAGATATTGCCAAAACGCCCTTTGCTTTTTTATTAAAACCCACAACCTTTATGAATCGCTCGGGGCAAGCGGTGGCGGCATTGGCGCATTTTTACAAAATCCCTGCGGAAAACATTGTGATTTTCCATGATGATTTGGATTTAATGCCCGGGCAAATCCGCTTCAAACAAGGCGGTGCCAACGCTGGGCATAACGGCTTAAAAAGCATTGAAGCGAATTTAGCCAACAAAAATTTTTGGCGCATGCGCATCGGAATTGGGCATCCAAGAACCTTGCAACTGCCGCATTCGGTTGTTGATTTTGTTTTGTCTAGCGCCGATTCCGCCGCGCAACAAAAAACAGAACTTGCCATGGCCGAAATCATCAACCATTTAGAATCGCTTAAAAATGCTGATTTTCAAAAAGCCCAACGTTTTTTAAACGCTTTTAAGATAAAAAATGACGAAAATCCACGGTGAACCCGTATTTTTTTTAAAAAATCGGTTAAGATTTTGCATCTTCTAAACGTGCGCCCGTAGCTCAACTGGATAGAGCAATTGCCTTCTAAGCAATAGGTCGGGGGTTCGAGTCCCTCCGGGCGCGCCATTTGTTAAAGATTGTTTTACAAAAAACCATGGAATTAGAAACCCTTGCCATCCACGCAGGCTTTTCGCCAGACCCTGCCACACAATCGGTTGCCGTGCCGATTTACCAAACCTCATCTTATGCATTTTTGAACACGCAACACGGTGCGGATTTATTTGACTTAAAAATCCCCGGCAATATTTACACGCGTTTGATGAACCCCACCACAGACGTTTTGGAAAAACGCTTGGCTGCCTTAGAAGGCGGCAAAGCAGCGCTGGCATTTGCTTCGGGCGCGGCGGCAATTACGGCGGCCATTCAAACCATCACCCAAGCGGGCGATAATATTGTAAGCACTTCTACACTTTACGGTGGCACTTACAATTTGTTTGCGCAAACCTTTCCTTCTTTTGGCGTGGATGTGCGCTTTGCGGATTCAAATAATCTTGAATCCTTTATCCCCAAAATTGATGAAAAAACCCGCGCCATTTATTGCGAATCCATCGGTAATCCCTTGGGCAACATCACGGATTTTGAAAAACTCGCCCAAATTGCACACGACCACGGTTTGCCTTTGATTGTTGACCACACGGTGATGACGCCCTTTTTGTGTCGACCAATTGAATACGGCGCGGATATCATCATTCATTCTTTGACCAAATATTTGGGCGGGCACGGCAATTCCTTGGGCGGAATCATTGTGGATGCGGGAAATTTTAAATGGAACCAAAACCCAGAAAAATTCCCGCTTTTAAACACGCCTGATTCTGCCTACCACGGAATGATTTACGCCAAAGATGTTGCCGATTTGGCATTTATCACCCGCGCACGTGTTAGTCCTTTGCGCAATATGGGCGCGGCTTTATCGCCTTTCAACGCCTTTTTAATTTTGCAAGGCATTGAATCTTGCGCACTGCGGATGGAACGCATTTGCGAGAATGCTTTAAAAATTGCGCAATTTTTAGACAATCATCCCAAGGTGGCGTGGGTGAATTACGCTGGTTTGAAAAATCACATCAACCACGCGCTTGCGCAAAAATATTGCCAAGGCAAAGCCAGCGGCATTTTGACCTTTGGCATCCAATCTTTGGACGACCCAAAGGCCGCAGGCACGCGCTTTCAAGATGCGTTAAAACTTTTCACCCGTTTGGTTAATATTGGCGATTCAAAATCCTTGGCGTGCCATCCAGCATCCACCACGCACAGACAATTAAATGACGAAGAACTCAAAGCCGCTGGTGTTTCCAAAGATATGATGAGATTATCCATCGGCATTGAACACATTGATGACTTAATTGCCGACTTGACCCAAGCATTGGATGCGGTTTAGTTTTTTCCATGGTAAACCGATTATTTTTTTCAAAAAAATATTGAGTTTACCGTGGATTTTCAACTTTTGTTTTTGGCTGCTCTTTTGACTTTTAAAATCGCAAGCGGGAGTTTTAACAAATACAAAAAACTTTTTGTTTTTTTGGCGCGCTCATATTTGGCATAAAATTCTTTAATCAAATGATCTTTGCCGTTTTCGCTAAAACCTGCAAAAAGATGGTCGTTGTCGTAATTTTTTAAATAATCCAAAATCTCTTCTTTTTGAAAATCGCAAATTTTAATTTTGGTAATAACAAAAGGAATTTTGAATAATCCAAAAATATTTTTTGAATATTGAAAAACAATGCGTGATAAATATATTTTTTTGGCGTATAAAATTAAATTTTTTGTTATATCATTCGCAAAACAAAAACTTTTTTTCGCCGCTTCAATATAACGCAAACCAATATATTCTCCCTTTTCATTTTGCACAATAAAAGGATTTTCCCAAGGTTTGACAATACCGGCGAAATGTAGAATAATTGAATTTTCAAAATCAATATTAGATGCAACAAAACAGTTAAACGAAAAAGGCACATCCAAAACATCTTTTTCACGAATGGCATAATTTAAAGCATCTTGGTCGTGAAATAGTGCATCATAATTATTTAGAAAATACAAACAATGCTCAATAATATTATTTTCTCTAAACGCTTTCAAATTCATTAAAATAAAACCAGAATTAAAATAAAAACCATCAAAATTAAAATCTTCTTTGCCTTGCAATGATTTTCGCAATGGTTCTTTTATCAATCCCCAATCGCCCAAAACTGCAACAGTTTTTTGATTCAAATCCAATGTCCACAAGGCACGCAAATCTGCACAAACCAACATATCAACATCCAAATAAAGTGTGGTATTTATATTTTCTAATAATTTTGCAATATAAATCCGAAAATATGCCACATAACTACTGCCTAATTTTCTACAATCTAAAAAAATAGAATCAGATAAAATATGCGTTTGAATGGTTGTTGGATAAATAGCAGACAATTCTTTTTCTAATGTTTTTAATTTTTCTAATGTTTCTTCTTTTATAAAATCACTTAATAAATGAAAAACTATTTTTTCTTCTTTTTCTTCATCTTTTAAACTTTGATAATCTAATT
>CAKQRL010000008.1 GCA_934271525.1 uncultured Rhodocyclaceae bacterium | reverse complement strand
ATTTTGTCAGTTTTTATGACAATTTTCGGCAGTTTTTCAAAAATCCACGGTAAACCTTAAAAAATTTTCAAAAAAATTTGCCGTTGACCGTGGAAAAACGTGGATTTTTGAAGCGTGTTAAAATGGCGCATTTTTTAAAACGCATTCCATCACAATGACAACATTACTCGCCACGCCGCCACGCCCTTTGAATTTTATCTCCCGTTTGATTTTCAATTCGCCACGCACGCTTTTTATTGTGGCGGTGTGGGTGATTGTTGTTGTGAAATCTGGCTTTGGCATTTTTAACCTTGAACTTTTGGCGCAACTTGCCGAAAACCCTTTCACAAACCCCATCACTGAGCCGCATTTGCATTTTTTGTTTTGGAGCTGGCTCACACCTTTTTTGATGTGGACCTTGGGCATTGCAACGCCTACGGGCGTTTTGTGTTTTTTTATTTTCTTTTCTATTGCTTTTACGCTTTTATTTATTTTAACTGCGTGGCGTTTTTTACCAGACCATTTGGCGCGTATTTCTCTTTTAATATTCGCCGCAATGCCAACATCTGGCACGGTTTATTTTTTAATTTGCACCGATTCTTTAACACTTTTTTTGATGATGGCGGCATTACTTTTTCCGGATTATAAAAATCAAAAGAATTTAATTTTTGTTTTTATTATTGCTGTTTTATTAGGCATGCAAGATTTTGAAAAAATTGTTCTTGCCGCTGGCGCACTTTTTTTGGGAACATATTTAACACAACGTTATATTAAAGAAAATGATATTGAATTTAAATATACCCCAACATTTGCACTCACCCTTGTTTTTGGCGCGGTGATGGGCAAATTAGTTTTAATGGGTATTTTTTCTTATTTTGAAATTGTGGTTAATTCCGGGCGTTTTTTTTGGTTGCAAAATTATTTGTATCGTGTTGTGCCGGTATTTTTTTATAAAATCCAAGAAAGTTTTTATTCTTGCTTGGGCATGGCGTGGTTGGTGGCTTTTTATGTGGTTTTTAATGAAAAATACGGCAAGTTTTTTGGATTAGCACTTTTGTGTTGTTTTTTGGTTTTAATTATTGCAATGGACCACACGCGGGTTTTTGCTTTAATTTCTTTGCCTTTGATGGCGCAGTTTATTTTGTTTAATCAAAACTTGCTTTCCAAAATCACAAAACCTTGGGCGGCGTTATTTTGTTGTTTGTGGTTAATTGCGCCATTTGTGTGGATTTTGGTAGAAACGCATTTCACAATGACATCGCACAATATTTTTGCTTTATTGATTAATTTTTTTGATTTTGATTTTTTTGTGCCGAATTAAAATGTTGCGCCCGTTGAATTATTTGAACCGTTTTATTTTTGAAACACCCTTTTGGCTATTTGTTTTGAGTCTTTGGGTATTGATGGTTTTTAAGTCTGGTTTGGCACAAGCCGTGCCGCTTGACCCTGTGGTGTCCTTGGCAATTAGCCCTTTTGAAAACATTATTGGTGAAAATTTTTCGCATTATATTTTTTTCACATGGCTTGCGCCCTTTTTAATGTGGTGTTTGGGCATTGATAATGAAGATGGCGTTTTGTATTTTAGTTTTTTCTTTACTATTCTTTATACCCTTTTATTTTTTTTTACCGCGCGCCGATTTTTGCCCGATAAACTCGCGCGTATTTCTTTGTTAATTTTTGCTTCTATTTCCGCTTCTTCCACTGTTTATTTTTGGATATGCCCAGATTCTTTAACGCTTTTTTTAATGTTGTTGGCTCTTGTTATTCCTTTTCAAAAAATGCCGTGGGCAATTTTTATTATCGGCGCTTTATTAGGTTTACAAGATTTTGAAAAAATAGTTATCGGTGCCGCAGCGCTTGCTTTTGCCACTCATTTTTCACAAAAAGATAAAGATGCCCCAAAATTTTTATATTCGCCTACTTTTGCACTTACTTTAATTTTGGGGGCAGTTTTTGGAAAATTGCTTTTAACGTGGATTATTTATTATTTTGATATTCAAATTGACACCAACCGTTTTGATTGGATTGGTCAATATTTTATGTTTTTGTTGAGCAGTTTTTTTAAATTATTCCAACATTCTTTTTATTCTTGTTTGGGTGTTGGTTGGTTGGTTGTTTGTTATGTGATTTTTAATGAAAAATACGGCAAATGGTTTGGGTTGATGATATTGGGTTGTTTTTTTATTTTAACAATTGCCTTAGACCACACCCGCATTTTTGCGATGATTACCTTTCTTTTAATGGCGCAATTTATTTTATTTAACCGAGCATTGCTTGAAAAATTCACGCCGCAAATTGCATCTATATATTTTGCCATTTGGCTTATTGCACCTTTTGAATGGGTATTGATGGTAAAAAACTTTTCTATGGCTTCTTATAATATTTTTAGTATTTTTATTAATTATTTTGGTTGGAATATTTATGTTCCATCGTAGTTCCACGGTAAACATTGAATTTTTTTCAAAAAAAATAGGTGTTTACCGTGGAAAACAGGGATTTTTGAAGCGTGCTAAAATGGCGCATTTTTTAGTGCTGCACTTGTAAAGGTCAACATGTCCACAGGAATTCTCACCAAAATTTTTGGTTCAAGAAATGAACGACTCATTCGGCAATACCGCCAAATTGTCAAAAAAATCAACGCATTAGAATTGTTGATGAAGACGTTATCCGATGCTGATTTAAAAAAGAAAACCCAACAATTCAAAGAACGCTTGCAAAATGGCGAAGAATTGGACGCACTTTTGCCCGAAGCCTTTGCCGTTGTGCGCGAAGCAAGCGACCGCGTTTTGGGCATGCGCCATTTTGATGTGCAGTTAATTGGCGGAATGGTTTTGCATTACGGCAAAATTGCCGAAATGCGCACCGGCGAAGGCAAAACGCTTGTGGCAACTTTGCCCGCTTATTTGAACGCCTTAACGGGCAAGGGCGTGCATATTATTACAGTCAACGATTATCTTGCCAGCCGCGATGCCGCGTGGATGGGCAAAATTCACAATTTTTTGGGTTTGACCGTGGGGGTGAATTTGTCCCAAATGCCGCACGAAGAAAAACAAGCCGCTTATGCTTGCGATATTACTTACGGCACCAACAACGAATTTGGCTTTGATTATTTGCGCGACAATATGGTTTATGACGTATCCGAGCGCGTGCAGCGGGGTTTGAATTTTGCCATTGTGGATGAAGTGGATTCCATTTTAATTGATGAAGCGCGCACGCCTTTGATTATCTCCGGTCAAGCCGATGACAAAACCGATTTGTATCTCAAAATGAAAGATGTTGCGCCGCAACTCATCTGCGCTAAAGATGAAAACGCCGAGGGCGATTATTGGGTGGATGAAAAAGCGCATCAAGTGCATTTGCTGGAAAAAGGTTACGAACACGCCGAACAAATTTTGGCAAAAATGGGTTTGATTGAAGAAGGCGCCTCGCTTTACGACAGCGCGCACATTATCTTAATGCACCATTTGAATGCGGCTTTGCGCGCTTTAACGCTTTTTCACAAAGACCAAGAATACGTGGTGCAAAATGGCGAAGTCATTATTGTGGATGAATTCACCGGGCGTTTGATGAGTGGGCGCCGCTGGTCGGATGGCTTGCATCAAGCGGTGGAAGCCAAAGAAGGCGTTGCCATTCAAGCGGAAAATCAAACGCTGGCATCCATTACTTTTCAAAATTATTTTCGTATGTATCAACGCCTCTCTGGGATGACGGGCACGGCGGATACCGAAGCTTATGAATTTCAACAAATTTATGGTTTGGAAACCGTGGTCATTCCAACCAATTTGCCTATGGCGCGCAAAGATTACAACGATTTGATTTTCAAAACCGCCAATGAAAAATACCGCGCCATTATTGAAGATATCCGCCAATGCCATCAAAAAGGGCAACCGGTTTTGGTGGGCACCACTTCCATTGAAAATTCCGAATTGCTCTCCAACCTTTTGAATAAAGAAAAATTGGCGCACCACGTGTTGAATGCCAAACAACACGCGCACGAGGCGGAAATTGTGGCAAACGCCGGCCGCCCGGGAGAAATTACCATCGCCACAAATATGGCAGGGCGCGGAACCGATATTGTTTTGGGCGGCAATATTGCCAAAGACATTGAAGCCGTTGAAATGAGCGAAATGCTTGATTACAACGAAAAAGACCAGCAAATCACGGCAATTCGCAAAAAATGGCAAGCTGAGCACGACCAAGTGCTTGCGGCAGGCGGTTTACATATTATCGGCTCGGAACGGCATGAATCGCGCCGCATTGATAACCAACTGCGCGGGCGCTCTGGCCGCCAAGGTGATGCTGGTTCTTCGCGGTTTTATTTGTCATTAGACGACCCGCTTTTGCGCATTTTTGCGGGGGACAGGTTGCGCGTCATTATGGAGCGCTTAAAAATTCCAGAAGGCGAAGCCATTGAACACCAACTTGTAACCCGTTCATTAGAATCTGCCCAGCGCAAGGTGGAAGGGCGCAATTTTGATATTCGCAAGCAGTTGTTGGAATACGATGATGTGGCAAACGACCAGCGCCGCGTGATTTACCAACAACGCAATGAATTGTTGGAAAGCACCGATATTGCGCAAACCATCACGGCCATGCGCCACAGTGTGCTTGCTGAGATTTTCCGCCGATTTGTGCCGGAAAACAGCGTGGAAGAACAATGGGAAATTGACAAGTTGGCAGCGGCTTTAAAAAGTGAATTGTTTTTGGATATGCCGCTGAAATCTTGGGTTAAAAACGAGCCGACTTTAACGGATGAAGACATTTTGGCGCGCATTATTCACAAAGCCGATGAACTCTACAACGCCAAGGTTGCCGTGGTGGGTGATGAGATTTTCCGTTCTTTTGAGCGCAATGTGATGTTGCAAAGTTTGGACATCCACTGGCGTGAGCATTTGGCGGCTATGGATCATTTGCGCCAAGGCATTCATTTGCGTGGTTATGCGCAAAAAAATCCCAAGCAGGAATACAAAAAGGAAGCTTTTGCGCTATTTGAATTGTTGCTGGACACCGTGCGCCGCGAGGTCACACGCTTGACTTTTACCGTGCAAATCCAACGTCCTGAGGATGTGGAAGCTGCGCCACGCGCAGCCGTGCAGAATGTGGAATACCGCCATGCAGCATTTGAAGCGCCAACGCCTGCGGAATTGGCTGACATTGCCAATGCTGTTGATTCTGAATCGGCAAGCGCGGGCACAACAAATGGCTTTGCTGGCCAATCGCAAAAATCTACAAGTGCAACGTCCAAATCGGGCGCAGGTTCTCGCGCGCGGGCAAATGCCAGCGCCAACAATGCGGATTCGGATGACAATGTGGAATCTGGTCAAGCGCGCAAACCTTACCGCGCACCGACAACCCCGGGCAGAAACGCGCCTTGCCCTTGCGGCTCGGGCAAGAAATACAAACATTGCCACGGCAAACTGGCTTAACTTTTTCCACGGTGAACGCAAAAAAATTTTCAAAAAAATATTCCGTTTACCGTGGATTTTAAGGAACAATAATGAAAATCCTACAAAAAACCGTTATCGGCGACCTTGCCGCAAGCAACGAACAACGCACAATCATCTCCGCCTTTGGAATCAATATTTTGGAGCGCCGCCGTGTGTTGCTGGGCACTGCTAATATTTCGGGAGGGGGGGGGGAGGGTACCGCCGAGTTGCAAAGCATAAAGAATTATTTTTATCTTTTTAAAATCCCGTTTTTCAGCAACATCCAAACGTTTATTGCGCAACGCCATGCCTTGGGTGTGGTGTCCGATGACAGTGATTTTTGCAATATCGGCAAATACGCCATTGAAACAAATAATTTAGAAGATCAAACCCTTAAACTTTGCGCCAATTTGCCAGAGGAAGACCAACAGTTTGTGATTCGCCAAATTGCTTTGTCCAAAACCGCGCGGCAAACCAAAAAATTCTATATTCCCGCTTTAACCGAAAAAGAATTTTCTGACCGCATTCGGTTGGAAAAAGAATTTTTTCCAAATATTTTTAAAATTTCAGAGCATTTGTCTTTTTATAAAAATTATTTTCTGCCGATTAATCATTTTGAAGCGAGTGTGTTTTTTTACAAACACAATTTGCCGGAAATGTTTCCGCCCAAGGTTTTAGATAAAATCCGTCAAAAAGATATCATTGATGTTGGCGGTTTTATTGGCGATTCCGCCATTGTTTTTGAGCGTGAATTTTGCGATAAAAATATTTATTCTTTTGAACCCACACAAAAGAACTTTGCTTTAATGCAAAAAACCTTGGCGTTAAATCATTCCAAAAGAATTATTCCAATCAAAAAAGGCTTAGGGCAAAAAAATGAAACGCAAACAGTTTCTTGCGCTGGTTCTGGTTCTTCCATTTTGTTTAATATGTCAAAAGAAAAAGAAAGCATTGAAATCACCACTCTTGACGACTTTGTCGCTGAAAAAAATGTAGAAATTGGTTTTATCAAAGTCGATACCGAAGGTTTTGAACAACCTTTTTTGGTTGGTGCCAAACAAACCATTTGCACACAGAAACCGGCGCTTTTGATTAGCATTTACCATTCGGGTGATGATTATTTCAACATCAAACCACTAATTGAAAGTTGGAATTTGGGCTACCAAATGCGCATTTACAAAGGCACGGATTTTTCTTTGAGTGTGGAGACTGCACTTTATTGTTATTTGCCGGATTGATTGTTTTAATCAATACCGATTTTGCTTGCCGCAACAAAAATCTTTGTTATTTTGGGTGCGCCCGTTTTGCGTTAATTTTTCAAAAATCCACGGTAAACATTTTGTTTTTTTCAAAAAAAATCTTTTTGTTTACCGTGGATTATTTTTTAATTCTTCCAAATGGCGGGTGAGCAGTTGTTTGTCAAATTTGGTGGGATGTTCGGGTTGGCGCTTGGTGTTTTGTAGCGCTTTTTCATAGTAAAAAATCGCTTGGCGGCGCTCGCCCAAATGTTCCAAACTCAAAGCCAAATTAAAAGCGTATTCAGGCGAATCGGGAAAAAAATGCAAGGCTTTGAAAAAAGCATCAGAAGCGGCTCGCCACGCTTTGTTGTGCGCGTGTCGCACGCCTTTTTGGAAAAAATCGGCGGCAAGGTGGCTAATGTTTTCCGCTGCTGCGGGAAGTCTTTCAATGCGCACTGGCGGCGTTGTTGGCGTAGCAAAAGCAGTTGTTTGGGTTGGAATGGCATCAAATTTTGGGCATTCTTTTTCTGCGATTTTTGTTGTCTCTGGGCAAAAGGGCGCAGGCAGTGGCAAGTGGCTCGTTTTGATTTCTAAAATTGGTGTTGGAATGCTCGTTTTGGGCGGGTTGTTGATTAAAAAAAGTAAAACAAATTCAACCACGCAAAATAACCACAACAATATCGGCAAAATCGTGTTTTTCCACGGTAAACCTTTATTTTTTTTTATTTTTAAATTTGGCGTTAGCGGCGTGGGCGGTGCTGCATCATCAGAAAAATCATTCGCCATTGTTACTGCTTTCAAAAAAATCGGCGGAAGGCAGGTGTTGCACGTCTGCGCGAGCATCCATCACCACAGGACGCAGGAAAATAATCAATTCGCTTTTTTGTTTTTCTTCTTGCCGATTGTGGAAAACCTCACCCAAAAGTGGCACGCGTCCTAATAACGGCACGCCGCTGCGAGTCTGCGCGGTTTTGTCTTCCATCAGCCCGCCCAAAATGGCGGTGTGGCCGCTTTTTACCCTTAAAACCGATTCAATTTCACGCGTGCGAATCACCGGCAATAAATTTTCAATGCCTTGGGCGCGCAAATCTGGATTGGGGTCGGCAACTTCTCTGCCAATTTGCGTAATGGTTGGGCGCACATTCAACATCACCACATCGTTGTCGCTAATTTGCGGAGTCACGCCCATCACCAAACCAACGGAAACCGTTTGCGGCGTGGTGGTGTAAGTGGTGCTGGTGCCCACATTGGCGGTGGAAACAGTATCCGCCTTGACGTTGAAATAAACATAATTTTCCACCACTTTTAAAAGCGCCGTTTGGTTGTTCATCACCGCCAATCGCGGACTAGACAAAACACGCGTTGTGCCAAAAGTTTCCAACAAACCCAAAATAATTTGCGTATCTTGCGCGCGGGTGTAAGTCAAGTTGGTGGCTGTTTTGAGCGTATTGCCGATGAAACTGATGGCACCGCGCCCGGCAATGCGCGACCAATCAATGCCTTGTTGGTAAGTGTTATTGAGCAAAACTTCCACAATGGTTGCTTCAATTAAAACCTGCCGCTGCGAAGCACTGCCAACCTTTTCAATAAAATCGGCAATGCGTTGGTGTTGTTTTTGCGTGGCTTTAACGCTTACCATTCCGCTTTCCGGGTGGACAACAACGTGCGCAGGTTGCGATTCTGCGCGTTCTGCCAAAATCTCGCGAATGTTCTTTTCTAAACTTTCCCAAAAAACGTTTTCCGACAAATTATCAATGTGCGTGCGGGAGATATTGCTGTTATCGGTATTGTTGGCGTTCGCAACAAGATTGGTTGTGGTGTTGGTTACCTGCGTGTTGGTAACAATTTGCGTGTTGGAAGCCACACGACCTTCAACCTTTCTTTGCATATTCAAATAATTGACGGCGTAGTGTTTGACAAAAGGCGTGTCGGCTTCAATTAAAAAATAATTATCATTTTCCGTCCAACGCAAATTCACTTGCAAAGCAATGCGCTCTAAAATTTGCGGCAAAGTTTGCGAGATGGCGTTTAAGGTAATGGTGCCCGCCACGTCATCGGTAATATCCATATTCACGCGGGCGCTTTCTGCCAAACCTTGCAAAACTTCGCGCACGTTGGAATCTTTTACCGCGATGTTAAAGCGCGGGTATTTTTTTGGCGGTGGCGGCGCGGCGGGGATAATATCAGGCAACGCGATATTCGGCGCCGTTGTGGCGTGCAAATGTTTTTTGGTTGACGGCTTAAAAGGCGCTGTGGTTCGCGGGGTGTCAATGGCGCAAGATGCTAAAAAAATAAGCATAAAAAAACCGCCTAAAACTTGGGCGGTTTTCTTCAAAAAATGATTTTCCACGGTCAACTCAAAAAAAATTTCGGTTTACCGTGGATTTTTGTTCTTTTTGGCAAATTGTGAAATTACTTGTGAGAGCTCTGCCTCGGCTTTGGCGTAATTCAAATTGCCTTGTTGGTCTTTTTGCGCTTTTTCTGTTGCTTGTTGCGCTTGCACTTTTTTGGCTTCGTCCAAATCTTTGGCGCGCACGGCGGTATCTGCCAAAACAGTGATCATATCGGGCTGAACTTCCAACAAGCCGCCAGAGACATAAACCACAAAATCATTTTCATTCGGCAGTTTCAAACGCAATACGCCCGGTTTGATGCGTGTTAAAAGCGGCGTATGGCGCGGCAAAATCCCCAATTCGCCCGACTCGCCCGGAAAAATGCCCATTTCTACTTCACCAGAAAAAATGGACGTTTCGTTACTAACCACATCACATTGCACAGTTGCCATAAAAGCCCCTTAAAGCGTTTTTGTCTTTTCCACAGCCTCTTCAATGGAGCCAACCATATAAAAAGCTTGCTCAGGCAATTCATCGTAAGCGCCTTCCACAATGCCTTTGAAACCTTTGATGGTTTCCGAAAGCGGCACATATTTACCGGGCGAACCTGTGAAAACCTCAGCCACATGGAAAGGTTGCGACAAAAAGCGCTGGATTTTGCGCGCACGCGCAACCGTTAGTTTGTCATCAGGCGAGAGTTCATCCATCCCCAAAATGGCAATAATATCGCGCAATTCTTTGTATTTTTGCAAAGTGTTTTGCACCGCACGCGCCACGTTGTAGTGTTCTTCGCCCACAATTTGCGGATCCAATTGGCGAGAAGTGGAATCCAAAGGATCCACCGCTGGGTAAATCCCCAAGGATGCAATATCGCGCGACAACACAACCGTTGAATCCAAATGTAAAAAAGTAGTGGCAGGCGATGGGTCGGTTAAGTCATCCGCCGGCACATAAACCGCTTGAATGGAAGTAATAGAGCCTACTTTGGTGGAAGTAATGCGTTCTTGTAAGCGCCCCATTTCTTCTGCCAAAGTAGGTTGATAACCCACAGCAGACGGCATACGCCCGAGCAATGCGGAAACCTCCACGCCAGCCAAGGTGTAGCGGTAAATGTTGTCAATAAAAAGCAAAATATCTTTGCCGTCATCGCGAAAACGTTCCGCCATCGTCAAACCAGACAAAGCCACGCGCAAACGGTTGCCGGGCGGTTCGTTCATTTGCCCAAAAACCATGGCGACTTTGTCCAACACGTTGGAATCTTTCATTTCGTGGTAAAAGTCGTTGCCTTCGCGCGTGCGCTCGCCCACGCCCGCAAAAACGGAAAGACCAGAATGTTGTTTGGCAATATTGTTGATCAATTCCATCATATTGACGGTTTTGCCCACGCCAGCACCGCCAAACAAACCGACTTTGCCGCCTTTGGCAAAAGGACAAATCAAGTCAATCACCTTAATGCCGGTTTCCAACAAATCTACCGATGAGGATAATTCATCAAATTTAGGAGCAGGTTGGTGAATGGCGCGGCGCTCTTCCGTGGGAACGGGACCTGCTTCATCCACGGGGCGACCCAAAACATCCATAATGCGCCCGAGCGTGCCTGTGCCAACAGGCACGGTAATGGGCGAGCCCGTGGCGTTGACCTTCATACCGCGGCGCAAGCCGTCTGACGAACCCATTGCAATCGTGCGAACAATGCCATCACCCAATTGTTGTTCCACTTCAAATGTGAGCTCGGCTTCCACCATCGGGTTAGTTTCCGAAGGATCCAAGCGCAAAGCTTCATAAACCTTTGGCAAAGAATCGGGCGGAAATTGAATATCCACCACCGCGCCGATACACTGAACAATGCTTCCTTGACTCATTTATCCATTCCCCAAAAAATAAAGCCTTAAACCGCTGCGGCACCTGCCACAATCTCTGTTAATTCCGTGGTAATGGCGGCTTGACGCGCTTTGTTGTAAGCCAACGTCATCTCACCAATCACGTTCTTGGCATTATCCGATGCCGACTTCATTGCCACCATCCGTGCCGATTGTTCGCTGGCCATATTTTCCGCCAACGCTTGGTAAATCAGCATTTCAATGTAGCGCAAAAGCAATTCGTCCACAACCGTTTTGACATTCGGTTCATACAAATAATCCCAACCCGGTCGCTTCGTCTTTTCTTCATTAAAGTGGTCGTCAGACAAAGGCAACAACTGCTCAAAAACAGGTTCTTGCTTCATCGTGTTGATAAAGCGGTTGTAACCAATATAAATGGCATCAATATCGCCATTCAAATAGGCATCTAACTGCACTTTAATTGGTCCGATTAGGTTTTCCAAATGCGGCGTATCGCCCAAACCCGTGGCAAAAGAGACAATTTTTGCTCCAAAGCGCTGCATAAAGGAATAGCCCTTATTGCCCAAGCAAGTCACCTCAAAAGAAATGTTCTTGTTTTGCAATTCTTTGCATTTGGCCAACACCAAGCGCAACATATTGGCGTTTAACCCACCGCACAAACCTTTATCCGAAGTCACCAAGATAAAACCCAAATGCTTTTGCTCGCGGTGTTCCAAAAAAGGGTGTTTGTATTCCGTTAAAGCATTGGATAAGTGCGCCGCCATTGTCCGAATTTTGTCGCCATACGGGCGAGCGGCACGCATCCGATCTTGCGCCTTGCGCATTTTGGAGGCCGCTACCATTTCCATGGCTTTGGTGATTTTCTGCGTATTTTCTACGCTTCTAATCTTATTGCGAATCTCTTTGCCGCTTGGCATAAAATTCTCCCCCTAATTTTGGCTACGCCCAAGTCGCCTTGAAAGCGGCAATGCCACTTGCCAGTTCTTTTTCAATGTCGTCATCCCAGCCAGCCGTTTCTTGAATTTTGTTTAAAACGGCAGATGAATTCGCTTTCAAGTAGGCAATCATCGCTTTTTCGCATTCCAAAGCGCGTTTGACATCTACATCATCAAAATAGCCTTTGTCTGACGCGTAAAGCGTAACCGCCATTTCTGAGACGCTCATCGGGGAATATTGCGGTTGTTTCATCAATTCGGTAACGAGTTTGCCGCGTTCCAACTGCTTGCGCGTGGCATCGTCCAAGTCTGATGCAAATTGCGCAAAAGCGGCAAGTTCGCGGTATTGTGCCAACGCCAAGCGCACGCCGCCACCCAATTTTTTAATAACCTTGGTTTGCGCGGCACCGCCCACGCGAGAAACCGAAATACCCGCATTGATGGCTGGCCGAATGCCAGCATTAAACAAATCTGTTTCCAAAAAGATTTGTCCGTCTGTAATGGAAATCACGTTGGTTGGCACAAAGGCAGAAACGTCGCCCGCTTGCGTTTCAATAATCGGCAAGGCGGTTAAAGAACCCGTTTTGCCTTTGACTTCGCCATTGGTGAATTTTTCAACATATTGATCATTAACACGTGCCGCACGTTCCAACAAACGCGAATGCAAATAAAACACATCGCCCGGATAAGCTTCGCGACCAGGCGGGCGGCGCAACAACAATGAAATTTGACGATACGCCCAAGCTTGTTTGGTCAAGTCATCGTGGATGATTAAGCAATCCATTCCACGATCGCGGAAATATTCACCCATTGTGGAGCCAGAATAAGGCGCAATATATTGCAAAGCCGCCGTTTCCGATGCCGAACCCGCCACCACAATGGTGTATTCCATTGCGCCGTGTTCTTCTAATTTGCGCACCACATTGGCGATGGTGGAAGCCTTTTGCCCAACCGCCACATAAATACAAAATAAGTTTTTGCCTTTTTGGTTGATGATGGTATCAATGGCCACGGCGGTTTTGCCTGTTTGGCGGTCGCCAATGATGAGTTCGCGTTGGCCGCGCCCAATTGGCACCATTGAATCCACGCATTTTAGCCCTGTTTCCACAGGTTGCGAGACCGATTTGCGCCAAATCACGCCGGGAGCAACTTTTTCAATTTTATCGGTGAGTTTGGCATTGATAGGTCCTTTGCCATCCAAAGGTCTACCCAAAGGATCCACCACACGCCCCAATAATTCTGGTCCAACGGGCACTTCCAAAATGCGCCCGGTGGTTTTCACCACATCGCCTTCTGAAATTTGCAGATATTCGCCCAAAACCACAACACCGACTGAATCGCGCTCCAAGTTCAACGCCATTCCATAAGTGCCGCCCGCAAACTCCACCATTTCACCTTGCATCACATCTTGCAAGCCATGCACGCGACAAATGCCATCCGTAACGGATATCACCGTGCCTTGCGTGCGCACTTCATTGGCACTTTGTAAATTTTGGATTTTGTTTTTAATCAGTTCCGAAATTTCAGAAGGATTCAACTGCATGAAAATCTCCTAATTGCTCAATGCCACAGCCATTTGGTCTAATTGGCTGCGAACAGACATATCTAGCACTTTGTCGCCCACACAAACACGCACGCCGCCGATTAAGCTTTCATCCACCACCACGCGCCCTATTAAATGAACATTGCCAAAATGCGGGGCAACTTCTTTTAAAAGTGCGGCAACTTGCTTGTCATCCAAAGGAAAAGCCGAATAAATCACCGCTTCCTTTTCCCCAGCCGCTTCTGCCACATATTGCCGAAACAATGCAAAAACTTCGGGTAACAAAGGTAATCGACCGTTTTCTGCCATCAAATAAAGCAAATTCCCCACGGTCAACGCGGTATTTTTTTCAATTTTTTCATTCAAAATGTTGTAGAGCAAACTCACCACGTCTTTTTTGGGAACAAGCGGGTTTTTAATTACACTCAACACTTGTGCATTTTGCGCAATTGCCGACAATTTTTCTAGCCATTTTTCCCAGTCTTTTTCCTTGCCTTTTTCACGAGCGATGGCATAGACAGCTTGGGCATAAGGGCGTGCGATGGTGATGCTTTCAGCCATTTATAGTTCCTCTTTGAGGGATGCCAAAAGTTTGGCATGCGCTTGGGCGTCAATTTCGCGCTTTAAAATTTTTTCAGCGCCTGCCACAGCCAAGAGTGATACTTGCTCGCGCAAAGCCTTTTTCACACGTTCGGCTTCTTGAGCGGCTTCCAGCTTGGCAGCTGCCACAATGCGTTCGGCTTCTACTTGTGCGGCAACCTTGGCTTCTTCAATGACCTGGTTTGCGCGCTTTTCCGCAAGAGCAATCATCTCGGAGGATTTTTCACGGCCGCTACGCAAAACTTCGTTGGACGTTTTTTGCGCCGCTGCCAAATCCTTCTGCCCTTGTTCTGCCGCTGCCAGACCATCCGCAATCTTTTTGGCACGCTCGTCTAATGCTTTCATAATGGGTGGCCAGACGAATTGCATCGTAAACCACGCCAATACGAAAAACACGACGATCTGCGCAAACAATGTTGCATTCAGATTCACGGTTCAGTCTCCCTTGGTGAGAGGTTTTAAGAAGCCATTAAGACGCGACGAAAGGGTTTGCAAAAGCAAACATCATCGCAATCCCAACGCTAATTAAGAATGCCGCGTCAATCAAACCTGCCAACACAAACATTTTGGTTTGCAAAGCATTCATCAACTCAGGTTGGCGTGCGGCGGATTCCAAGTATTTGCCGCCCATCAAGGCAATGCCGATACAAGCGCCAATAGCACCCAAGCCAATCATAATCCCAGCCGCCAAAGCAACCATACCGAGAACGCTTTCCATAACAACTCCTTTGAGGTTTTTAAAAAAAAGAAATCAGTGACTGTCGTGTGCTTGCCCGATATAAATCAAGGTCAACATCATAAAGATGAAGGCTTGCAAAGTAACAATCAAAATATGAAAAATTGCCCAAGCGGAACCCGCAATCACGTGCCCCACAAAGCCAAAAATCGTGGCGGTGCTGCCAAGCAATGCAATCAGCATAAAGAGCAACTCACCCGCATACATATTCCCAAAAAGCCGCATGCCATGGGATACCGTTTTTGCCGCAAATTCAATCATTTGCATTAAAAAATTCACCGGCCACAAAACAGGATGAGCGCCAAAGGGTGCGGTAAATAACTCCTGCCCCCAACCTTTTAAGCCTTTGATTTTGATGTTGTAATAAAAACACAAAATCAACACCGAAACCGACATACCAAAAGTGGCGTTTAAATCTGCCGTTGGCACCACACGTTGGTAGTGCATACCAAACAACGCCCCGATATTCGGCAACAAATCCACAGGGATAAAATCCATGGAATTCATCAAAAATATCCAAACGAAAACGGTTAAAGCAAGCGGCGCTACGAATTTTCTTGATTCTTCATTGTGAATCACGTCTTTGGCTTGGTTTGAAACCATTTCTACCAAAATTTCAACCGCCGCTTGAAAACGCCCGGGAACGCCACTTGTTGCTTTGCTTGCGGCTCTCCACAAAAAATAAATGGTGATTAAACCTAAAATGAGCGCATAAAAAAAGGTATCTAAATTGAGAATTGACCAATCCACAATGGCTTTTTGGGCGTGCCCAGTGTTATTCAAATGGGTTAAATGGTGAACAATGTATTCACTTGATGTTGGTGCAACATTTGCCACTGCTTCACTTGCGCTCATCTTGTTTCTTCCATAAAGCCAAAAATGCCACCTGCAAAACCACAATCAGGCTCAACAAAAAACTCGGCCAATGCACCGAAGGATAAAGCCCGACAAAAACAACCAAAAATCCAATTGTTAGCAGAATTTTTAGCATTTCACCCATCAAAAACGCAAACGCGTTTTGAATGGTTAATAGCAACAAAACCAACAACCCATTAGGAATGACAACGCTTGCCGCCACTATTCCTGCTGAAATTGCCCCTTCTTTACCAAAAATTCCACCTGCCAGCAAACTCACCAAAAAACCCGCCGCAATTTGCAAGGCCAAAACTCTTTTCATTGGTGATTTTGATAACATTACAAAACGGCGACAATCTTACAAAACTTTTCACAAATGCGTCAAGGCAAGTTGAACTTTTTTGTTTTTTTCCACGGTAAACCCAAAAAAAATTTCAATTTACCGTGGAAAATCATTGTTTTTTTTATCTGCAAAATCGTTGAAAAGTTTTGCTTTGCTTGTCATATCAGCCATTTGCGTTTCAATCCATTCTTCTATTTGTTGGTTAAAGGCGTGCGTTGACATTTCACCAGCCACCATCGGTTTGCCGATTTTAACCTTGACGATTCCAGACTTTTTAACAAAACGATTGCGTGGCCACAACTCGCCTGCATTGTGCGCCACAGGAATAACCGGAACGTTGGCAAGCTTTGCCAACTGTGCGCCACCCGCTTTGTAGCGCCCTTTTTGACCGGGCGCTACCCTTGTGCCTTCGGGAAAAATCACCACAACAAAACCATTGGCTAGGCGATTTTTGCCTTGATTCATCATCTCATCCAAGGCGGCGCGGGCGTTTTTGCGGTCAATAGCAATCATTTTGAGTTCTTCAAAAGCCTTGCCAACAATAGGAATTGTTAATAATTCCTTTTTTAAAACAAACACACAAAAACGGTTTTGCGGCACAAAATCTTGCAAAAACAAAGTTTCCCACGCCGATTGGTGTTTGGAAAGCAAAACAAAAGGCGCATCGGGCATATTTTCCAAACCTTCTGCTTCATAACGAATGCCCAAAATGTGGACAACGCCCCATTCCACAACTTGCCGCCAACGGCGCGCCGCCCAATACGCCGATTGCTCGGAACCCCAACGCGCGCGCAATAACACAAAAGGCGCGTCAATTAGAGTCCAAAAAACAATAAACAACCAATACAAAGCAGAGCGCAAGGCAGACATAAAAATGCTCAAAATCCACGGTAAACGCTTAATTTTTTTAAAAAAATATTTTGTTTAGCGTGGATTTTTTTATTCGGTTTTATTCGGGAATTGCACTTTCACCTTGCGGCGCTTTTTCAGTGGGCGATTCCGTTGGAATCTGCGATTCGGCGGATTTTTCAACAACCGCAGGCGACTTTGCTGATTCCATCAAACTTTGCGATGCTTTGGGGCGATCGCTTGCCAAATAGGTCAGCGTCAAGCTTGTGGCAAAAAACACTGCGGTTAAAATTGCTGTGGTGCGGCTTAAAAAATTTGCCGAACCTGATGCGCCAAACAAACTGCCAGAAGCACCCGAACCAAAGGCAGCGCCCAAATCCGCACCTTTGCCGTGCTGCATTAAAACCAAGCCGATGATGCACAAAGCCACCACCGTGTGCGCGGTTAGCAACAAAGGAAACAACCATTCCATTTTTTTTCAACCTTTAAGAACGCGCAATGGCAACAAAATCATTGGAATCCAAAGAAGCAGAACCCACCAAAACGCCATCCACATTCGGCACCGCCAAAATGGAGGAGACGTTTTGCGTATTCACACTGCCGCCGTAAATAATGCGCACCGCGCCGCCATTGGGATGCCACTTTGTTAAACGTTCGCGCAACACGCCGTGCATGGTTTTAATGTCTTCTAATGAGGCGGGTGTGCCGGTGCCAATTGCCCAAATCGGTTCATAAGCTAGCACAAAACGCGCGGTGTCGACGTTTTGCAAACTATCCAACACCGCATTTAATTGATTTAAAACAACCGATTCCGATTGCCCCGCTTGACGCTCGGCGCTTGATTCGCCCACACACAAAATTGGAGAGATAGAACGAAACAAAGCGTTTTGGAATTTATCAGCAATGGTGGTATCCGTTTCATTGTGGTATTGCCGCCGCTCGGAATGCCCGACCAAAACATAATGGCAGGCAAAGTCGGATAACATTTCGGCACTCACATCACCAGTAAAAGCGCCACCCGATTGATTGGAAACATCTTGTGCGCCCCACAAAATGGCCGAACCCGTTAAACTGGCTTTGGCTTGTGCCAAGTAAACAAAGGGCACCAAGACGGCCACTTCGTTGGGCAAATTGACCTCGCCCGCCAACACTTGAAAACGCGCTGCGTTGCTGCGCAGGCTGCCGTTCATTTTCCAATTCCCAACGATAAGTTTTTGCGCCATGGTTTCTCCTTTTTTGCGCTTTAAAAACTCGCCATTGTAAAAAAACTTGACGCATTGCGCAAACTACTTTAAAAACGTGGCTCGGCTGATTGAGAGATCGGTTATTTTTTTTGTTTTTTTAGGAAGTAAAAATTATGGCAACAGGCACTGTCAAGTGGTTTAACGACTCCAAGGGTTTTGGTTTTATTACTCCGGAGGATGGTGGGGAAGATTTGTTTGCGCATTTTTCTGCCATCAATATGGACGGTTTTAAGACTTTAAAGGAAGGTGAGAAGGTTACTTTTGAGGTGGTGCAAGGCCCCAAAGGCAAACAAGCATCTAATATACAAAAATCGCAATGACGTTCTTTGAATCCCAAAACCCGCTAAAAGCGGGTTTTTTTCTTTTAACGAAAGAAAAAATATGTTGATTTTGAAAAAATCCTTTTTTATTCTTTTAATTGCTTTTTTAATTGCGCTGATTTTGATTGCCGATTTGCGTTTGGCAATAATAAACACAGTTGGAATACTTTTGCATCGTGAATTAAATATGCCCGCTTGGAATGCGTGGTTACAAACAAAAACCCCATTGTTATTAGGTATTCTTTTATTTTTATTTTTAACAAAAAAGAATTATTCTTTTTCCACCCAATTTTTAAATCATTTTTTGGATTTTGTTTTAAAAAATCGCTGGTCTTTTTTATTAGGTTTTGCAAGTTTGGTTTTAATTTATGGCAGGCAACTTTATGTTTTAAACGGCAGGATTGATACCGAAACGCTTATCAACATAACCCCAGCGCCGCCCGTGCATTATGGTTTGGGGCGATTTGGCGATATGGCAACACGCTTGATTTTTGAAGGTGGTTTTTTTAACCCTTATTATTCCAGCGTTTTGGCATTTTTGTTTTTGGGCGTAGCCTTGGTTTTATTTGCCTATTTGAGCTACAAAATCGGAAAAATCAGCTCTGCATTTTCCAGCACTGTTTTTGTGCTTTTTATGGTGCATCCTATTTGGATGGAGCAGTTTTATTTTCACCAGCAAATTAAAGAAGTTTCTTTTGCCTTGGTTTCAATATTTTTGGCATTGCTTTTAATTCATAAAATCGCGCAAATAAAACGCTCCATCTTTTTAATTGGAGTTGTGCCGTTATTTGTTTGGATTCTTGCCACTTATCAAAGTTTAATTTTTGTTTATTTTGCCGCCACAATCTTTTTCTTTTTAATTCATCTAACCCCCCCCCCTCCCCGCAAAGCTATTTAGAAATTAAAAACGCGTGGCGTTTTGCTTTTTATGCCGCCATTGTTTTTGTGGTCGGTTTTTTAATTAATGAAATAATTTTCCGCGCCATGGGCGCAAGTCTTGATTACGTCAAAAACCAATTTTGTTGGGGCAAAGCATCAGTTGCTGTTTGCGCCAAACAAATGGTGATTCACGCGCTTTTCACTGCTATGGGCGGCGGACGCTCTGCCGCAGCGGGTTATGGCGTTGGTTTTTTGTTTGGTTCTGCTTTGCTGTTTATTGTTGGTTTGCGTTATGCGCCGCGCCCGCGTTGGGTGTTTTGGATGGCGTATGTTTTGTTGCAGCTTTCTGCCTTTGCCTTGATTTTTTACGCCGCCAACATTCCTGCGGCACGCAGCCAAATGCCATTTCCTTTTGTGGTTGCGGCAAATTTCGCGCTGATTTTTTACTTTTTACCAACAAAAAATAGCAGCAAAATCTTGGCTGGTTTTTTTATGCTCTTTGTTTTATTGTCCCAAGCCAACGCGGTGTTGCGTTTGCAATACACCGATGATTTGCGTTTCCAAAACGATTTGTTGTTGATGAACAACGTGGAGCAACGCATAGCGCTAGCGGGTGCTGCTGATTTGCCTTTGGTGATTGTGGGCGGCGCACCCTTGCGCTTGACTAATGCCGCAGCAGAATGGGAATTGATTGGCAAGCCTGTAACGCGCTATGCCACGGGGGAAGGGCAATACACCACGCCCAACGAATTGCACAATTTTGCCAAAGCATTGGGCGTGACTTTTAAACAGCCTACATCCGAACAGCAAAAACGCGCATTAGAAGAATCCCAAACTATGCCCGCATTCCCAGCCGATGGATCGGTGAAAAACATGGGCGATTTTGTTATCGTCAAATTGGGCGAACCCGGTGAAAAATAAAAAAATCCACGGTCAACGGCAAATTTTTTTCAAAAAAAAATCGTTGTTTACCGTGGAAAAGCTTGGTTTGCAGTTTTTAACGTTTCCAAAGGCCAACGGATTTGAGGCGTTGGATGATTTCTAATATTAAATCCGCTTGGTTCATGCTGTAAAAATGCAGTCCCGGGGCGCCTGCTTCTAAAAGTTTGGCGCAAAGAATCGTCACCACATCCAAACCAAAAGCGCGAATGGATGCGAAATCATCACAATAGCTCTCAAATTTTCGGCGCATCCAACGTGGGATTTCTGCCCCGCAGTTGTCTGAAAATCGCGCGAGTTTGGAAAAACTCATAATCGGCATAATTCCCGGAATAATCGGAATGTTTACGCCGTTTTGCGTGGCGCCTTCCACAAAATGAAAATAAGCATCGGCATTAAAAAAATATTGCGTGATGGCACTTGTTGCTCCCGCTTTTGCCTTGGTTACAAAGGCGTTCAAGTCAGCATCAGGCGATTGGGCTTCGGGGTGATATTCCGGATAAGCGGCAACAATCAGCGCAAATTCGTTGCCAAAATGTTTTTTGACCAAATGCATCAAATCAATGGCGTAACGAAATTCGCTCGCATAAGCCATACCCGATGGTAAATCGCCGCGCAAAGCAACAAGTTGGTTGACGCCTAATTTTTGGTATGCCGTCAATAGCGACAACAGGCTTTCTTCAGATGCGCCAATGCACGACAAATGCGGCACGGCATTGTGTTTTTCAAGCGCGATTTCTTTAATCAGCGAAAACGTGCGCCCGCGCGTGGTGCCGCCCGCGCCGTAGGTAACCGAAAAAAAATCAGGTTTTAAAGCCGCCAATTCATCGCGTTCCAACTTCAAGCGCGCAGAGCCCGTTTGCGTTTGCGTGGGGAAAAACTCAACAGAAAAATGCATAAAAAATCCTTTTTTTCAAAAAAATTATCGGTTTACCGTGGATTTTTGCGATTTTACGGTGCTTTATTTACATGCAGCATTGCCGTATTGTGTTAAACATTTTTCTGCCGTGCAGTTTTCAATGTAAGCGCGGCGCGGCGTGGCGTTCAAATCCACATCGTCATAAACCGGTGTGGTTTGCGCGACCATCGCCGTGCCCGGGAAACAATGCTGAAAACTGCGCCCTTTGTGGTGGCGAGATTCGCAGTGCATTGAGCCGTCATAGACTTCTACCCAATCGGTGCGTTGCGTCAAAACGCGGGCAATAGCGCGCGGGTATTGTTGAAACGCAAGAATAGTGCATTCGTTTTCCACCATTTTAAATTCGGGCGTGGCGCAAGCAGTAGTAAGAATCAACAAGAACGGCAGAAAAATGTTGCGCATTTTAATAACGGTAATGTTCCGATTTGTAAGGACCTTCCACTGGCACGTTGATATAAGCGGCTTGTTCGGGCGTTAAAGTTGTTAACTTGGCATTCAACCGCGTTAATTGCAAACGCGCCACTTTTTCATCCAAATGTTTGGGCAAGGTATAAACGCCCAAAGGATAATCGGTTGTTTTTTGGAACAATTCAATTTGCGCCAACACTTGATTGGCAAAACTTGAACTCATCACATAAGAAGGATGACCAGTGGCGCAACCCAAATTCACCAAACGTCCTTTTGCCAACAAAATCAAACGTTTACCATCGGGGAAAATCACATGGTCGACTTGCGGTTTGATTTCTTCCCATTGGTATTGTTCCAAAGAAGCAATGTCAATTTCGCTATCAAAATGCCCAATGTTGCACACAATGGCTTCATTTTTCATCGCCGCCATATGTGCGTGCGTAATCACGTGAAAATTGCCGGTGCAGGTTACAAAAATATCCGCATAAGGCGCGGCTTCTTCCATGGTGGTCACGCGGTAACCTTCCATTGCGGCTTGGAGCGCGCAAATGGGGTCAACCTCGGTTACCCAAACTTGCGCAGCCAATGCACGCAAGGCTTGGGCGGAGCCTTTGCCCACATCGCCATAACCACAAACCACGGCAATTTTGCCCGCCATCATCACATCGGTTGCGCGTTTGATGCCATCGACCAACGATTCACGGCAGCCGTATAAATTATCAAACTTGGATTTGGTTACCGAATCATTCACATTGATTGCCGGGAATTTTAATTCCCCTTTTTCAAACATTTGATACAAACGATGCACGCCGGTTGTGGTTTCTTCGGTTACACCTTTAATTGCTTGAATGCGTTTGGAATACCAATGGTTGTCTTTTGCCAAATGCGTTTTAATGGCTTCAAAAAGGGCAATTTCTTCTTCATTTTGCGGATTTTCCAACACTTGTGGGTTGCTCTCAGCCTTTTCGCCCAAATGCAACAAAAGCGTGGCATCACCGCCATCGTCCAAAATCATATTGGCAAACGTATCGCCCCATTCAAAAATTTGGTGCGTGTATTCCCAATATTCTTTCAAACTTTCGCCTTTAACGGCAAAAACGGGAATATTTTGTGCGGCAATGGCGGCGGCGGCGTGGTCTTGCGTGGAAAAGATATTGCAAGATGCCCAGCGCACCTCGGCGCCCAATGCTTTTAAGGTTTCAATTAAAACCGCAGTTTGGATGGTCATATGTAAGGAACCCGCAATGCGTGCGCCTTTTAAAGGTTGGGCGCTGGCAAATTCTTGGCGAATGGCCATCAAACCCGGCATTTCGGTTTCGGCGATTTTGATTTCTTTTTTGCCCCAATCGGCAAGGGACAAGTCGGCAACAACAAAGTCTTGCATGATTATTTCTCCAAATAAAAAACGAGCACCGTTGCCTCGGTTAGCCCGTAGGTTAAACAGTGAGCGTCGTTTAGCGAGCCTGAGAAAAAATCCTGCAACGCCCCTCGCAAAGCGCAAAATTATAACAAAAACAAAAATCCACGGTGAACCTTGAATTTTTTTGAAAAAAAGAATCGGTTGACCGTGGATTTTTAGATTTTTAAAGTTTCAAAACTCACCCAAAATCACTTCCATTATTTCATCTCCCAAAAAGCCCAAGTCCAAAACTCGGGTGAGTTCGGATAAAGTGGTTTTGCCGAGTAAAACTTGTTTGAAACCGTCTTCAATCAATGTGGTAAAACCCGATTCAGTGGCTATTTGGGCTAAACTTTGCCGAGATTTCCTTTCAAAAATGGCAGATTCTAAGGCATCGTTCATCGTTAAAATCTCCATAATCGCCAAGCGTGAAGCGTAACCCTTGCGGCATTTGGCGCAGCCTTGCGCCGTGAAAATTTCTGAGTCGGGCGCAAAATGCACGGCGTTTTGTGCGTCATTCAATGCTTTGGCAAGTGTCGCGCCAACTGTTTTTCCTTTTTTACAAAAAGGGCAGAGTTGGCGCACCAAGCGTTGTGCGATGATGCCGTTCAAATGTGTTGCCAAAATGTCGGCAGGCACTTTTAAATCAAAAAGGCGTGGCAATGCCGCCAAAGCCGAGTTGCTGTGCAAGGTTGAAAACACCTGATGCCCCGTCATTGCGGCGCGAAACGCCATTTGTGCGGTTTCATTGTCGCGAATTTCGCCGATTAAAATCACATCCGGGTCGTGCCGCAACATTGCCCGCACGCCACTGACAAAATCCAACTTTGTTTCTTCCACATTCAACTGCCGAAAAAACGGCATTGGATATTCCACTGGATCTTCCAAGGTCATCACGTGAATGTGTTCGTTGTGAATGTATGAAAGCAAGGAATACAAGGTTGTTGTTTTGCCGCAACCCGTAGGCCCCGCCACAAGCACAATGCCCGCAGGTTTGTTTAGCAAACGAAAAATGTTTGAAGTCTGGCGCTTGTCTAATCCCAAGTCGGCAAACGCCATCACACTTTTGCTGCGGTCTAAAACGCGCAAAACCATATTTTCGCCATGCAAGGTTGGCAGAATGGAGATGCGAAAATCAACGGCGCGGCCTAAAACATTTCTTGTCATTCTGCCATCTTGCGCATCGCGGTTTTCGGCAATATCCATATTGGCCAAAACTTTTAAACGCACCGCCATATTTTTCCAATGGCTCAAATGCAAAACTTTTACAGATTCTAATAAACCGTCAATGCGGTAGCGTATGCGCAAAAAACCGGCTTCTGGCTCAAAATGAATGTCGGAAGCGCCTTTGAAAACGGCGTCAATCAAAAAGGCATCAACCAAATGAACAATGGTTGATTCGCTATTTAGCGCACTTTCCAAGTCTTTTAAAAGTTGGTCAATGGAAAGTGCGTTGCCGTAATGTTCGGCGATGGCTTTTTCTATGTCGGCGTTGGGTGCAAAAAACACACGCAAATGGCAAGGTTTTTGAAAGTTTGATTCCAAATCGTGCGTGATGGCATCCAACAACACAATGTTGTCGGTTTGGGTCATCGCCAAGGTTAAGGTGCAAGAATCGGGGAGTTCGCCAAATGCCAAGGGCATTACTTGCCAAGCAGATGCTTTTTCACGGGGAATAAGGTTTAAGGCTTCGGGCTGAATGGCTGTTTCTTCCAAATTAACACTTTCAATGCCGAGCGTATGCGCTTGTGCGGCGCGCAGCGTTTCATCGCTAACCAAGCCCATGTTGGATAAAACGGCTTCAAAATCTTTGCCAGAGATGGTGCATTCTTTTTGAGCGGCGTGCAGTTGGTCGGAGGAGATAAGGCCGTGTTTTAATAAAAAATCCCCTAAATCGTTCATAGACCAAGCCATGCGCAACAAAAGAAGAAATTTTATGAAAATCCACGGTAAACAAAAAGTTTTTTTGAAAAAAATTTGCGTTGACCGTGGATTTTTTAAAAACAAGTTTATTTATTCTTATTTTTGCGCTTTTTAAAAACCTGCACAAAGGCAATTTCAGGAATGCGTTTGAGTTTGGGCGGTGGTGCATCTAGGTTGTGGCGTTCAATTTCTTCCGCGTAATAAATCAGCGCCCTGTTGGTGCGCACCCAAAAAGTGTGTTCCAACAAAAAACCATGGCGCAACAACAAGGTTTCTATTTCCATGAGCGTGTGTTCGCGCAGGTTATATTCCACGCCCAGCGTGCGATTTTCCTTGATTTGCGCGCGAATTTTGGGCGAAAAATCAGCAAGAGTTTTGATGGCATCCTCCGCCTGCGCGGGCAATAAATTCAAAAAAACAATTTCGCGCGTTTTCAGTATGGCAGGGGCATCCGACATTTTGTTTCACCTTTGGTATCGTTTTTCGCCTTTTAAAAGCGCCAAGGCTTCTTGGAATTGATAATCATCTTTGCTACCAAATTCTAGGCGCAAAATGGCATCATCGGCTTCTTTATTTTTGCCTTTTTGCAAATCCATTTTCGGCGCTTCTGCTTCTTTTTTGTTCGGCAAATGGCGTTCTAAATCACTTTCTCTTAAACGCAAACCCGTGCCTTTGGCGGTTTCTTCAATTACCACATCTGGCACAATGCCTTTGGCTTGAATGGAGCGCCCCAAAGGCGTGTAATAGCGCGCCGTGGTAAGTTTAATTCCCGTGTTGTTCGGCAAAGGCAAAATGGTTTGCACCGAACCTTTGCCAAAGGTTGTGGTGCCAACAATTTGTGCGCGTTTGTAATCTTGCAGTGCGCCAGCAACAATTTCAGAAGCCGAAGCCGAACCGCTATTGACCAACACCACCATTTTCACTTTGCGGATATAAGGCGGTAAGTTCACAATCGGGTCTTTGTCAAAAGGTCCCAAATAATATTTGGCGTTGGCAAAAAACTCTTGGCGAGAATCAATGGTTCTGCCATCGGTTGACACAATTTTCACGCCTTTATCCAAAAATACGCTAGAAACACCGATTGCCGCATTCAACAAGCCGCCCGGGTCATTGCGCAAATCTAATAACAGACCTTTGAGTTCCGACTCGCGCGATAAACGTGTTAAATGCGTGACCAAATCGCTTAACGTATTTTCTTGGAATTGCGTGATGCGCACCCACGCGTAGTGCGGCTCTACCATTTTGGATTTCACGCTTTTTACATGGATGATTTCGCGAGTCAATTCCAAATTCACAGGTTGCTCGGCGGATTTTCGCAAAATGCTGATTTTGACCTTGGTATTCGGTTTGCCACGCATTTTTTTGACGGCTTCTAAAAAGGTCATATCTTTGACCGATTCCTCATTGATTTTGTAAATCAAATCCCCCGATTGCACGCCCGCTTTAAAGGCAGGCGAATCTTCAATGGGCGATATCACCTTCACCAAGCCTTCTTCCATCATCACTTCAATGCCCAAGCCGCCAAATTCGCCTTGGGTTGTTTCTTGCAAATCTTTAAACGCATCGCTATCCAAATAAGACGAGTGCGGGTCAAGTTTGGATAACATTCCCGAAATGGCGTTGGACAACATTTCTTTATCCGACACAGGCTCCACATAGCCTTGCTTGACGGTGTTGTAAACCTCTGCAAAAGTGCGCAATTCTTCAATCGGCAAGCCCGTTTGCGTTTTGGGTGATGCGGCAAAAGTGTTAAAACTTAACAAACAACCAACAATAACAATATTTAATTTCTTCATTTTTTTATCCACAAAAAAGGATCCATCGGTTTGCCTTGGTGGCGAATTTCAAAGTATACGCCCGATTGCGCATTTTCTACGTTTTGACCAGAATAAGCGATGGTTTCACCTTGCGTGACGTTATCGCCCACATCGCGCAAAATTTCATCGTTGTGTGCGTAAATAGACAAATAGGACGAACCGTGATCCACAATCACCAACATTCCGAAGCCGCGCAACCAATCGGCAAAAACCACTTGGCCGGGTGCTGCCGCTTTCACAGGCGTGCCTTGCGGGCTATGAATAAAAACGCCTTGCCAAGTGCTGCCTTCTAATTTTTCTTGCCCAAAGCGACCTTCAATTCTGCCGTTCAATGGCCAAATCAACTGCCCTTTGGCAAATTTGGCTGCGGGCGCAGGGGATGAGAATTTTTGCAGACGATTTAAAAGATTGCTTAAATTTTTTTCATCGCGTTTTAATTTGGCAATGGTTTTTTGGTGGTCTGCCACTTCATTTTTGATGCGTTTTAAGAGCGCTTCGCGCGATTTTTTTTCTTCTTTAATGGCATCTTCTTTTTGGCGCAAATCTTTTTCCAAATCGTTTAGTCGGTTTTTTTCCTTATCCAAATTATTCGCCAAATCTTCTTGTTTTTGAATGCCCGCTTTAATTTCTGATATTGCTGCCGTGTGCGCGCCGCTTAATTCTTGCCAATAAGCGTGCAGGCGCGCGGCAGAATTGGGCGAAGAACCTTTAAAAATCATTGCCAAATAATTCGGCGTTCCTGCCAAATATTGCGCGGCAACCAAATCAGACAACTGCTTTTTGCGCAGGCGATAAGTTTTTTCGCCTTGTTTCATTTCACGTGAAATGGCGTTGGTTGATTTAACCAATGAATTGCGCTCGCCATTTAAATCAGCAATTTCTTTTTGCAGTTGTTTTTGCGCTTTTTGGGATTCTTTAACGGCAAAGGCGGCATCATTTTGGGCGGATTCTTTTAATTTTAAAAGTTCGCTTGTTTTTTGAATTTCACGGCGCAGGTTTTCCAAGCGTTCCTGCGATTGGGCAACTTCACTGGATGGCGCTTGAATTTCAAGGCGCAAATCGTCAAAGCGTTCTGGTTGCGGCAAATCTTGCGCAACAACGCCATTTGAAACAATAAAAAGGGATAAAAAAAACAAGGCTTTCACAAGGCAGTATTTTAAAGATTTTCCACGGTCAAGCGAATATTTTTTTGAATTACGCCAAGGTTTTTTGAAAGAACAAGTCAACGCCAAAAATTGTAGCGCCAGCAAAAAAAGCGGCAACAACATCGTCCATCAACACGCCAAAAGCGTTTTTGACTTTGTTATCAAAAAAACTTGCTGGCCAAGGTTTGGTGATGTCATAAAAACGAAAGAGAACAAAAGCAGCGGCGTGATAAAAAACGTTAAAAGGCAAAAGCGCCAACAATGCCCAAAAAGGCACAATTTCATCCCACACAATGCTGCTGTGGTCTGGGTTATTTAACGCTTTTCCCGTTAAATGCATACACCACAACCCAACAACAACGCAAACAATTATCCATCCCCAAAAAACGGCGGCAGGCAAAAACGCCAAAGCGTAAAACGATGCCCATGCAAACAAAGTGCCGAAGGTGCCGGGCGCACGTTTTGCTAGCCCTGAACCACAACCCAATGCCACAAAATGCGCAGGCGACTTTACCAAAAAAAGCCAAGAGGGATTCATTTTCTTTTTTTTACTTTAAAAAAACGTATTTTAAAACGGCTTGGGAATTAAACAGCATAAAATTTAAAAAAACTTTTTGTTTACCGTAGAAAATCGTTTTTTTCATATTTTTAAATGCTTAAAAAAATAATATCGCTTCTTTCAACAGAAAAAGGTTGTTTTTTTGGCAAGACGGAGGAAATAGAAAAAATCATTCGCTTGCCGTGATTTAAAAAAATCCACGGTAAACATTTTATTTATTTTGAAAATAATTATTTGTTTACCGTGGAATTTAATATTCATCTTTCAAAAATAAATGCAACACAATCTTGTTTTAGGCGAGCTTGTGTGTTTTTTGTTACAATTTGCGCCATTTTATTTTCGGGATTTTCCAAATGCGCTTTTGCTACAAAAAAACCGCCATTGCGCTTGCCATTTGCGCCTTTTCCACAGGTTGCGGGCAAATGCAAACCATCCAAACACAATTCAAAGAAACCTTTGCCAGCGATGACCCTTGCGCCAACAACGCCCGCAACATCGGCATTGCGGTGGGCGCCATTGGCGGGGCAATTTTGGGCAATGTTATTGCCAAAAATAGCCGCACCGCTGGCACGGCGTTGGGCGCTTTGGCAGGCGGTTTAATCGGCGGTTTGGTGGGTTACGATATTGACCGCAGACGTTGCGAACTATACAAAATCGCCAAAGCCAACAACCTAGAACTTCAAATGCGCGATTTAAACGCAGTGGATGAATCAGGCAACCAAACAACCGTTGGGATGAGCGCACAAATTATGGCAGATGAACAATTTATTGTTGGTTCTCCCAACCCAACGCCACAAGCGGCAAAGGTTTTTGCGCAAATGGCGCAGCAATACCGTGCAGAAGAATCAAATGAAACCCCAACCGACAAAAACGTTCAAGCCGAATTAAAAGCGCGCCAAAAGAAAATGCGCATTTTGCTCATCGGCCACACGGACGACACGGGCAACACCCAAAAAAATGCAGATTTGTCTGAAAAACGTGCGCGTTCTGTTGCGCAAATTTTTGCGCAACAAGGTTTTGATAAAGCGCAAATTTTTTATCAAGGTGCGGGTGAGACTTTGCCAGTGGCGGACAATCGCACAAAAGAAGGGCGCCGCCAAAATCGCCGCGTGGAAATTGTGGATTTAAGCAGCGATGAAGCTTTTAACGTTTATTTGCAATCGCGCCAACCGAATACGGCGTTTTATCGCCCAAAATCTGAAAAAAATCCACGGTCAACCGTGGAAAAATTCCAAAAATCACCGCAATCTTCAAAAATTGCGGCAAAAATGGCTGAAAAATCAACGGCTAAAAAAACCATCGCCGCCGCGCCAAGCGTTATCACACCGAAAAAAGCCGTGCCGACCAACCCCGCCTTTATTGATTTTGGCGGCAGCGTTCAGGCAACAAGCATTGATATTGGCAAAGTCAAATCAAACGAGCGCGCGGGCTTTTTCATTCGCCAAGCCGAAGCAGCCACAAGCATTGTGGATAATTGCATTGAGGATTCTTACCGCCAAGCGCACGGTGTGAAATCTTTGGCAAATGGTGCGACCCAATACAAAACCAACGATTTTTTGCCCGGGCTTTATGGCACATCGTGGTCGGACACAGTCAATGGTCATTTGGTGGCCATCACCAACGTTGCTGTGTTGCGCGATGGCGGTGCGCCGGTTGGGCAACCGAATTTGTTGGTTTATAAAGATTATCAACCGAACAAAAAAGCACAACCTACTTTCCGCAATCAACCCAAAGTCAATGCGTATCAAGGGCAAAAAGGCGTTTTGTATCGCGTTTTTGTGGAAGGCAAAAATGCGCCAATGCAATGCATTGATTTGGTTTTAAACAAAGGTGCGGCAAGCCCGCAGAGCAACTTGCGCTATATCAAAGAGGGCAAAATTTACCAAGCGCCTTTTGCGCCATCCTTGGCAAAACGTTGATTTTTTAAAAATTTTTGGGAGTTGACCGTGGATTTTGTTGAAACTTTGTGGCTTTTTATCACAACCCGTTGGTTGTTGAGTTTGGGCATTGCGCTTTTGGCGTTGATCGCCATTTATTTGATTTACCAATTCATCGATTCTTTGCGTCGGTTGCACTTCAAAATGAATTTTCCGTTTTTTGGCACCATTGCCAGAGAAAGTAGTTACGACCCCGGAACGTATCCGGGATTCCGTATATCCGAAGAAAACATTTGCACCGAATATGCCAAACATATAAAAGCTTGTTGGGGAGAAAAAAACTTTAATCGTTACAGACAATACATATCACTTGCGGGAGATTCCAAACAAAAACCCACACCGTTTTTTATGTGGATTGTTTTGGCAATTTTGGTTACAGCCGAATCATTAGGCTTTTCTTATATGCTGGGCAAATGGATGGCGATGGAAGCCAGCGAAAACACGCACGTTCTTTTAATGTTTGCCATCGTCACCGTGATTTGTATTGTGATGGTCATTCTCACCCACGAGGCAGGCAAAGAATGGTATTGCGCAAGGAAAATCAACTATTACATCAAGCTAAAAAAAGAAAACAAGGACAAAAATCTCAATAATGAGAAGGTTGATTTGGCTGACCAACAAGATAAAGATAAACTCACAGAAGATGGCAAAAACAACCCCGACTATCAACGTGCCTTAAATCGTATTGATAGAGTAGAACAATCAAGTTTTATGCGATGGGTTACCTTTATTGCCATTGTGGTCATTGCTACTACCTCCACGTGGATGCGCTACAACGCCATGGAACGAGATTTAACGAACGAAACAACTTTGCAACAAGAAGAAAGCGCATCTTCTGCCGACCCGTTTGCAATGGTGTTGCCGGACGAAATCACCGAACCACAACAAGCGGCGGACAACAAAGCCTTTTCGGAAATTCAATCCGCCACACGCCAAGAAGGGATTGCGGCTTTCATTATGTTGGCGTTTATTTTCATCATCACACAGATTGTGGGCATTGTGGTTGGTCGCAAATCGGCTTTTGTGGGCAGAGAATCTTTCGCTGCTTACGAACATGTTTTGGATTATCCCGATTTCAATAGTTACAAAAACAAAGCACTTGCCATCAAATATGCGCAAGCCAGTTTAACCAAATGGCGTTCTTTGCAAGCCAAAAAAGCCATTGACGGATTGAATTTTCAAACGTCAAAATCCTTTGTGGATTATTTGGATTACGACAAGGGCATCAAAATTGCGCCCAATCAAACCGAGAAACCGCAAGAAACATCGGCAACGCCCAACGTGGAAGTTGCTCACCACACCCCGCAAATTGTGGAAGAAACGCCGCCCGCATTAAAATCCCACGAAGAAGAAAAACCTGCTGTTTTGCCTTCCCCACAAACCATTGATAATGCGCCAAATAACGACAATGTGCCGAGTTTTGAAGAAATCAAAGCGCATTTGGAATTTTTAAACGATGTGGAAAAAGAAAAAGCGTATTGTCAAACTTTGCCTATTGAAGCAATCACCGAAGAATTAAAAGCACTGCTCAAAGCACGCAAAGACGCACGCAACCAAGCCGCAAAAGCTGCCGAGTTGGACGATTTGTTTTAAAAAGGTCAAAAAAATGCGCAAAACCCTTGCTACTTTCACACTCTGCGCGGCGCTTTTTGCCAGTGCGCCCGCCTTTGCTGAAATTCCCGATTGTTACGCCAAAACAGGACTTTCCGCCGAAATTCAAACGCCCGCGCCGCAAAAAGAAGTTTTTATTTTTATTGACCAAACCACGCTGTTGAATGCATCGCTGCAAAACGATGTGCGCCAGCGCGTATCCGCCCTCATTCAGCCGGGCAATGCCTTTGTGTTGGGCGTTTTTTCGGCATTTTCGCAAGGGCGCTACTTGGAAGTTTTGGCAGAAGGCGCTTTGCAAACGGGCATTGAAAAGGCTCAGCGTTCATCCATTGGCGTTAAAAAATTAAAAAACTTTGATTTATGCTTGGATCGCCAAAAAAAATACGGCAGAAAAATTGCCGCCGAAGCACTTGCCCAAGCCTTTCAAAACACGCAAAAAGACTTGAAAAATTCGGATGTTTTAAGTTCTCTCTCGGCTTTATCTGATCGCGTCAAAGTCAGCACCGCGCCGCAAAAAGTGTTGTTTTTAATCTCCGATATGCTTGAAAATTCAAGCATTTCAAGTTTTTACGCCCACAAAAACGTGCGCAATATCAACGCGCAGGCGGAATTGAAAAAAGTGGATGCCAACCAACTTTTTGCTGATTTTGCAGGTGCGCGCGTTTATGTTTTGGGTGCGGGGTTAATCGCGGCGGAAAAAGGCAAACCCGAAGTTTACCGCGACCCTAAAACGATGAAAAACTTAGAAACATTTTGGCGTGCGTATTTTGAACAATCCAATGCGCAATTAAAAGGTTTTGGCGCACCTTCCTTGTTGGTGCCAGTTGAATAATTTTTTAAATTAAATGATTTAATTTATTGAAATTGTTTAATTTAAAAAAATCCACGGTCAACAAAAAGTTTTTTTGAAAAAAATTTTTGTTGACCGTGGTTTTTTGAATATTTTATTCGGGTAAATAACAATACAAGGCGGTTTCCACGCTTAACGTAAAATCCGTTCCTTTGTGAATGCGCATTTTATAACCCAAATTCCAACTTTCAATTAAAGGTTTAATATTAAAATAATCGTCTGGTGAATGGTAAATACTAATTAAAAGCGCAGGTTTTTGTTCGCAAATAGTTTTTTTAGCGCCTGCTAAAAATAGCTGTTCAAAACCTTCGGTATCAACTTTTATAAAACCGATTTTCAAATTATTTTGCGCAACAAATTCATCCAGCGTTGTAATTTCAATGGTTTCTTTTTCATCGGTCGTATTATATAAAATTGATGAGGCACCGCCATTTTTTGAAATGCTTCGGGTTTCATTTTGCGCACCCAAACCTTTATTGATGGCAACAATGCGTTTTGAATGATTGAACGCCATTGTTTTTTGCATTGTTTCAAAATTTTCACGCATCGGTTCAAAAGAATATATTGTTTTATCACAAAATTCTTTTTCAAAAATAATTGCTGAATCGGCAATAAAACCACCAACATCCACAATATTATTTTGGCGGATTTTATTTAAAACATTCGGCGGAAACATTTCACGCAAACAATGTTTATAAAAAAATGTTGAAATACCGAATGCAGGTTTTGGTAAAAAATAACCGTCATAAAAATATAAATCATCGGTTATTTTTAAAAAATTTGGAAAAAATTCTTTTTCTAAACGATTGTGGTCGGCACGTTCTTTTTCAGTTAAATTGCGCACACAAAAACTGCGTGATTCCCACGTCTCTTTTGAAAGCGCCACTTGGCGAGCCACAAATGCTTGGTCTTCTTTTGGCAAATTCTCACAAAGTTTTAAAGTTTTTTCTTTTAAATCAGAACAACGCAAAGCATATCTTCCGATGGTGCAAAAATCGGTATCGCCCCAAGGTGCAGTGCTTAACGCATATTTTTTTTGCGCAATGCTTGTTTTCGTAGTTTTAAAAAACGGACATTTAAAAAAATAAAAAACCGTGCGGATGGTTTGAAGTTCGGCGGTTACCCCCCCCCCTCATTTATACTAGATATAGGCGCAGAACCCAGCAAAATACGGCAACGCTCTAAGATTGGAATGCTAAAACTAGTAATCATTGTCCGCTGCACATCGCCCACGGCTAAATTGCCCGAGTGAATTTTTTTTAATTGAAAAATCTTTTTGATGCGTTGTTTCATTGCTTTTTCCTTTGTAAAAAAAACTAAATTTTATAAAAATCCACGGTGAACCGTTATTTTTTTTAAAAAACAGTGAGCTTGCGTTTTTTTCCGTCAATGAAATAGAGCCAAAAGGCATTAGCTTACTTTGTGAAAATCGCGGATTTTATATAGAATTTTCAATTTTTTGGAGAAAGCAATGAAATTTTTATTAAAAATGATCGCTTTGTTTTTTGCTGGCGCAAACTTTGCCTTTGCGGCGGTGAATTTAAACACCGCAACCCAAGCAGAATTAGAAACCTTAAAAGGCGTGGGGCCTACAAAAGCCAAAAGCATTATTGAATACCGCGAGCAAAATGGTGCGTTTCAGTCGGTGGATGATTTGAAAAAGGTCAAAGGCTTCGGCGATAAATCGGTTGAAAGTTTGAAAAACGATTTGCACGTGGGCGAAGAGCCGCAAAAAGGCGAAATTGCACCGAATGATACACTTCCTGCAAAACCGGCTGCCAAAACGGATAAAAGCGAAATTTTGCCAATTCCTACCGAAAACTTAAAACCAGACAACGCCACAAAATAAAATTTCAATTTTCCACGGTGAACATAGAATTTTTTTGAAAGTTTTGAAAAATAATTTTCAAAAAAATAATTGGTTGACCGTGGATTTTTAGCAACAAAACGATGCCAATCAACACAAATTTTATCCATCCAGACGATGCGGCTTTTTTAATTAAAGCGAGCCAAAAATCATTTTTGTCGGACAAAGCGCTTGATGTGCGCACTTATGAAAATGCAGATATTTGCCCGGGCGAAAAACACGGCGGCGTTTGGATTAATCAAAAACATTTGCAACACACTTTTGTGGATGCGGATTCCGTCTTAACTGCGCTACCCTCCGTAAAGTTATTGCAATGAAGAAGTGGTTTTTATCGGCACTTTTTGCATTTGTTGGGGACATTGCATATCAGACCATTTAAAACATTTGTGGTTTTATTTTGACGAACGCTTTCAACATTTAAAAAAATTAAAATTTGTTTATACGCCATTTTCTTTAACCGCCACGCAACCTAAAAATTTTTGGGATTTATTAAAATCTATTGGCTTTCCAATAGAAAATATTCAAATTATTGACAAACCAACACGTTTTGCTCGTATTCACGTGCCCGATGCGTGTTTTTTCTGCAATATGCTTTTAAAAAATTGCAAGCATTACACAAAAGAATATTTAAATTTATTAAATCATTTGCCGAATTTAAAACCACCAAAAAATTTAAATATTGAAAAAGTTTATTTTTCTCGCACAAAATTTTTAAACCCAACAAAATATTTTGGTTTTAGGGATTATAATGAGATTGAAGTAGAAAATATTTTTAAAAATCAAGGTTTAACATTTTTTATCCAGAGAAATTAGATTTTTTAACAGAATTAGCTATTTTGCAAAACTGCAAGGTTTTTGCCGCTACGGATGGTTCCATTGGGCACAATGTTTTATTTTGCAAAAATGCAAAACAAATATTACTTTTGAGAAAATCACGCAAGGTAACTGGTTATCAGCTCACATTTAATTCCATTATGTTGCAAAATAATCCAAATATTGAAATTATTTATATGGATTGCACGCATTCTTATTTTGCAGATAAAAGTGAAAGTTGGTGCCACGGTCCGTTTTTTTATTATGAAACAAAATATTTAAGTCGTTATTTTGGCTTGCCACCAAAACTATTTCCGCGTTTTAAATATTTACGATTTTTACGTTTGGTTTATTTTCCTTGGACTTCTTTTATTTATTTAGATCGAACGCTTTTAACATGGACACATCCAATTCGCGTCAAGCTAAAAATCGGCACACGCTTGCGGCGTTTTTTCAAAAAAAATCCTTGACAAACATTCCCTTATTTCCAAAAATTCCACACCTTGTGCGGTTGGAAACGGAAAGCGGTGAAAATCCGCTGCGGACGCGCCACTGTTATCAACATTCTCTTTGCCTGCGGTCACTGTTTTCTTAAAAAATGGGAAGGTTGCAGACGTTTTAAGGTTGTAAGCCAGGAGACGACCAATTGCACGTATCAGCAGACTGTCTCGCGACCCAGACGGATTAAGCCTTGCCACGTTTTTGGTAACCAAAAACGGCGGTGTGGCGTGCGTGATTGGCTGCTCTTTGAAACCACCTTTCAGGAGCAAAAATGAAAACTCATATTTTGGGATTCCCATCCATCGGCAAACAACGGGAATTAAAATTCGCATTAGAATCTTTTTGGCAACAACAAAAAAGCGAAAAAGATTTGCAAAATACCGCCGAAAATTTAAAACAAACCCATTGGAATTTTCAAAAAAAATTGGATTTTGTCGCAACAGGTGATTTTTCTTTTTACGACAGAATGCTTGATACCGCAATTTTTTTAAATGCAATTCCAGAGCGTTTTAAAACCTTAAATCCGCAAAATTTAAACGATTACTCCCAAATGGCACGTGGCGACAATGCCATGGAAATGACCAAATGGTTCAACACCAATTATCACTATTTGGTGCCAGAATTGTCCCAAAAAACGGATTTTGCCTACAACAATCACCCCGTTTTAAAAGACAGCAAAACCGCAAAGGCTTTGGGATTAAATGTGAAACCCGCCATCATCGGTCCTATCACATTTTTGGCGTTGTCAAAGGTTAAAAACGGCTCGCCTTTTGATTTTTTGCCAGCCATTTTGCCAATTTATCAAAAATTATTAAAAGAATTAGCCGAAATATCCGAAGTCATTCAAATTGAAGAACCAATTTTGGTTTGCGATTCTTTGCCTGATTCCATTATTCAAAATCTCCCCAACATTTACGAAGATTTGAATAATGCGGCGCAAAAAAAATTGATTTTGACTGCTTATTTTGGCGATTTTTTTGAAAAAAAATCATTGTTGACCGTGGATTTTTTTGCAATTCATTGTGATTGTTGTTCACAAGCAATTGATTTAAAAGCAATTTCATCTCTACTTTCGCCCAAAACAAAACTCTCGCTTGGAATTGTAAACGGCAGAAATATTTGGAAAAATGACTACCAAAAAAGCTTAAAAATCATCCAAAACGCACAAACATTTTTGGACAATGACCGCATTTTGTTAGGCACTTCCTCCTCCCTTTTGCATGTGCCTTTTGATTTGGCAAGCGAAATTGCACTGCCCGAAGCACTCAAAGGTCGCATGGCATTTGCCGTGCAAAAATGTGCGGAATTGCAAGATTTAAAAACCTTGGCGCTTGATGAAAACCCCGAAGGCTCTGAGATATTCAAAGCCAACCAAGCGGCGCTTGATGCCTTTCAACATTTTGAAGGCGTGGTGAATCCGTTGGTGCGCGAACGCGTGGCGAATATTGCCGAATCGGATGAAAAACGCACACCTTTTATAGAACGCCAAAAAGCGCAAAAGGATTTAAACCTGCCTTTGTTGCCGACCACCACCATCGGCTCATTTCCGCAAACTTCTGAAATCCGCAAGGTTCGGCAGGATTTTAAAAAAGGCAATATTTCTGCCGCCGATTACCAAAGCTTTTTGAAAAAAGAAATTGCCAACTGCATTGCCATCCAAGAAAAATTGGGATTGGACGTTTTGGTGCATGGTGAACCCGAGCGCAATGATATGGTGGAATATTTTGGCGAGCAGTTGGGCGGCTTTTGTTTCACGGCGAATGCGTGGGTGCAAAGTTACGGCAGCCGTTGCGTCAAACCTCCTGTGATTTTTGGCGATGTTTTCCGCAAAAAAGCGATGACGCTTGAATGGATTACTTACGCGCAAAGTTTGAGTGCCAAACACGTCAAAGGAATGCTAACTGGTCCGATTACCATTTTGTGTTGGAGCTTTGTGCGCGAAGATTTGCCGCGCGATGCCGTGGCTTTGCAAATTGCCTTGGCAATTAGGGATGAAGTGGCAGATTTGGAAAAAGTCGGCGTGCGCTTAATACAAATTGATGAAGCGGCACTGCGCGAAGGAATGCCGTTATCCAAAGCGGCGGCAAAAGAATATTTAGAATGGGCAACCCGCGCTTTCCGCGTGACGGCTGGCGTAGCGGCGGACAAAACGCAAATCCACACGCATATGTGTTATAGCGAATTTAATGCGATTTTGTCGGCAATTGCGCAAATGGATGCGGATGTGATCAGCATTGAAGCGAGCAGAAGTGCGATGGAATTGCTTAGCGCCTTCCACGATTTTCATTATGTGGCAGGCATTGGTCCGGGTGTTTATGATATTCACAGTCCTGCCATTCCATCTGAGGCAAAAATTGAAGAACGCATTAGTGAAATGCTCAAAATTTTAACGACCGAACAATTGTGGATTAATCCCGATTGCGGCCTTAAAACACGGCGTTGGGAAGAAGTTCTCCCTGCACTCAAAAATATGGTCACCGCCGCACAAAAAATGCGGGAAAGATTATAAAACGTTTGCGATTTTCCACGGTGAACCTGAAATTTTTTTGGCGTTTACCGTGGTAAATCGTCCGCTTTGGCGGTGAGTGCAAGAAATTTGAAAAATAAACGCAAATGCCGAAAATCTCGGGCGGAAAATTGGCTGCGGTATAAGCAAAAAGTGCGTTTTTTGTTGTCTTCGTTTTTTATTGTTACAGAAATTAAAAGTGGATGCCAAAAATAAAGGGTTTTCAATTCGGCTTCTATCCATTGATTCGGTTTTTCAGCGTAAAAAAAACGCCCGTCTTTTAAAAAACGAAAAAAATTCGGCGGCGTTTGTTGCGTTTCCCAAAACGTAACAAACCACAAAATCGGCGTTGCAATAATCGCTAAAAGTGGCGATTGTGTGAGCAACAAAATTTGCGCCAAAATTGCCATGGCCAACAGAATCACAAGCGGCACTTTGCTTTGTTGCCGTGCGATGTCTTTTGGAAAAAGCATTTAAATTTTTTGAAACGCCAAAGTAGCGTTGGTGCCGCCAAAACCAAAAGAATTGGAAAGCGCCGCGTTAATCGTGGCAGTGCGGGCAGTGTTGGCGCAATAATCCAAATCACATTGTGGGTCAAGGTTAAAAATGTTAATCGTTGGCGGTGAGATTTGGTTTTTAATCGCCAAAACAGTGAAAACTGCCTCCACGCCACCAGCCGCACCCAGCAAATGCCCCGTCATAGATTTTGTGGAATTAACAATGAGATTGTTGGCGTGCGCACCAAAAGCGCGGTGAATAGCCTTTGTTTCGGCAATATCGCCTAATGGCGTTGATGTGCCATGCGCGTTGATATACTGCACATCGGAGCCAGCCCAGCCAGCATGACGCATTGCAATTTCCATGCAACGCGCCGCGCCCGAACCATCATCCAGTGGTGCGGTGATGTGATGCGCGTCAGAACTCATTCCAAAACCAGCCACTTCGGCGTAAATTTGTGCGCCGCGCGCTTTGGCGTGTTCCAATTCTTCCAACACAACCACGCCCGCGCCTTCGCCCAGCACAAAGCCATCGCGGTCTTTGTCCCACGGGCGCGATGCTGTTTCAGGGGAATCATTGCGGGTGGATAACGCCCTTGCCGCACAAAAACCGCCCATTCCCAAAGGAGAAACGGTGGATTCTGCACCACCTGCAACCATCACATCCGCATCGCCGTATTCAATTAAACGCGCCGCCTCGCCGATAGAATGCGTGCCAGTGGAACAGGCCGTAACAATGGCAATGTTAGGACCTTGGAAGCCATACATAATGGACAAATTGCCCGAAATCATATTGATAATGGAACTTGGCACAAAAAAGGGCGAAATTTTGCGCGCACCGTGTTGCAAATATTCCTTTTGCGTGGCTTCAATAAAAGGCAAACCGCCAATGCCAGAACCAATGGCAAAACCCACGCGCAGTTTATCAACCGCGTTTTCTTTATCCAAACCAGCATCGCGCACGGCTTGAATGCCTGCCGCCATACCGTAATGAATAAAAGTATCAAGGCGCCGCGCTTCTTTGGGCGACAAATAATCGGCGATATTAAAATTTTTAACCTCGCCTGCAAAATGCACCGACAAAACGCTTGAATCAAAGCGCGTAATCGGCGCAATGCCAGATTTTCCAGCAAGAGCGGCTTGCCAGCTTTCTTCAACAGTATTGCCCAAGGGGCAAATGAGCCCCAGCCCTGTTACCACAACGCGACGACGTGCCAAGATTAAACCCCTGCAAAAAAAAAGTTTCTGTTTACCGTGGATTTTTACTTGTGGCTATTGATGTAATCCACAGCTTGTTGCACGGTTTTGATTTTTTCGGCATCTTCATCCGGAATTTCGCAACCGAATTCCTCTTCCAATGCCATCACCAATTCCACGGTGTCCAAAGAATCCGCGCCCAAATCTTCCACAAAGGAAGAATCGTCTTTCACGTCCGCCTCATTCACACCCAACTGCTCGGCGACTATTTTCTTCACACGTTCAATGATGTTGTCCATCTTAAAAACTCCTTGTGTTTTAAAAATTGTGCAATTTTAGCAAAAAATTCAAAAGTTATGCCATCAACATTCCACCATTGATGTGCAAAGTATTGCCCGTGATATAACTTGCCGCGTCAGTTGCCAAAAAATAAACAGCATTTGCCACGTCATCGGGCGTGCCTGCGCGAGCAAGCGGAATGTTTTTGAGCATTTCTTTTTGTTGTTCTTCGGTTAAAGCGTGCGTCATATCGGTTTGAATAAAGCCGGGCGCAACAGCATTGACCGTGATATTTCTGGAACCCAATTCTCTTGCCAAAGCTTTGGTTAAACCAATTAACCCCGCTTTGGATGCGCAATAATTGGCTTGTCCGGCGTTACCCAAAACGCCCACAACCGAAGCAATGTTGATGATTCTGCCCCAACGTGCTTTCATCATCGGGCGCATAACCGAACGGCAAAGCTGAAAAGCGCCTTTGAGATTAGCGTTTAAAACGGCGTCCCAATCGGCATCGTTCATTCGCATCGCCAAGTTGTCGCGCGTTAAGCCAGCATTGTTGATTAAAACCGCAACCTCGCCGTATTTTTTTTGAACGTTTTGAATGAGATTTTCAGCGGCGTTATCTTTTGAAAAATCCAAAACTTTGCCAGCGCCTTCAGCATTGATGCTTTTGATCGATTCGGTGATTTTTTCAGCGCCCGATTCAGTTGTTGCCGTGCCAATAACAAAAAAATCCACTGAGAATTTTTGCAAAATTGCCGCACCAATGCCGCGACTTGCCCCGGTAATTAAAGCTATTTTTTTCATTGGAGTTCTCCTGCCAAATCCGCTGCAAAAGCGTGCGCCGCAACGCCTTTGACGCAACGTTTAACCAAACCCGTTAAAACTTTGCCGGGGCCGCATTCTAGCGCGCAATTCACGCCTTTTTCTTCCAAAAACTGCATGGTTTTGACCCACTGCACCGGATGAAAAGCTTGGCGGTATAAGGCATTTTTGATTTTTTCAGGTTCGGTTTCAATGCGCACATCCACGTTATTGACAACGGGAATTTGCGGTTTGGAAAACGCCACATTTTCCAAACGTTCTTTTAAACGTTCAGCAGCGCTTTGCATCAAAGACGAATGAAACGGGGCAGACACAGGCAGCATTTTGCAGATTTTGGCACCTTTGGCTTTAAACAAAGGCAATGCCCGCTCAATTGCCGCTTTATGGCCGGCAACCACAACCTGCCCATTTGCGTTGAAATTCACGGCTTCTAACACTTCGGATTGCGCGGCTTCTTGACAAACTTCAATCACCCAATCGTCAGCCAAACCCATCACCGCCGCCATGGCACCGATTCCATCGGGCACGGCGTTTTGCATGGCTTCGGCACGAAATCGTGTTAATGGCACGGCATCTTTAAAACTAATAACGCCTGCGGCAACCAATGCGGAATATTCGCCCAAGCTATGGCCAGCCAAAAAATCGGGCGACTTTCCGCCCGTGTTGTTCCACAAACGCCACAAGGCAATGGAAGCGGTGAGCATCACGGGTTGCGTATTGCGGGTTTGGGCGAGTTTTTCAGCGGGACCTTCTGCCACCATTTGCCACAAGTCTTCACCCAAATATTCGCTTGCTTCATCAAAGGTTGCTTTTAAAACGGGCGCATCGCCGTATTCCGCCATCATCGCCACACTTTGTGAACCCTGTCCGGGAAAAAGAAACGCCAAAGCCATCAATCTTCCTTTTTCAAATTTCCACGGTCAACCAATTATTTTTTTCAAAAAAACAATCGGTTTACCGTGGATTTTTATGATTTTTAAAATTCCACCAAAACCGCACCCCAAGTAAAACCACCGCCAACGGCTTGCAAAAGCACTTTGTTGCCCGTTTGGATTTTGCCGCTTCGCACAGCAACATCCAGCGCCAAAGGCACGGAAGCAGCAGACGTGTTGCCGTGATTTTCAAGCGTTACAATCACCTTTTCAGCTGGAAGTTTCAAGCGTTTGCCAACCGCTTCAATAATGCGAATATTGGCTTGGTGCGGAATAAGATAATCAATTTGTTCGGTGGTAATGCCCGCCTTTTCGCAAACCTCTTGGGCAACGGATGATAAGGCTTTCACGGCAAAACGAAAAACCGCTTGACCATCCATTCTTAAAAAAGGATCGCCCAAAATGTTGCCGTTTTTGATTTGTCCGGGCACATTCAAAATGTTGCTGTAAGCGCCATCGGCATGCAAAGAGGAAGCCAAAATTCCGCCGCTTTGGGCAGAATTGTCCGCTTTTAAAACCACTGCGCCTGCGCCATCGCCAAACAAAACGCAAGTGGAGCGCTCATTCCAATCCATAATGCGGGAAAAAACCTCAGCGCCAATTACCAATGCTGTTTGGTGCGAACCGCTTGCCAAAAATTTTTCCGCAATGGTTAAAGCGTAAATAAATCCGCAACAAACCGCCTGCACATCAAAAGCGGTGGCGGTGTGGTTTTCTAAGCGATTTTGAATCAAGCACGCAGTGCTGGGAAAAATAAAATCAGGTGTAGAAGTGGCAACAATAATTAAATCAATATCAGCGGCAGAAAGTTTTGCCATTTTTAAAGCATTTTGCGCTGCCAAAAAACCCAAATCACCGCTGGTTTCGTTTTCTGCCAAATGGCGCGCGCGAATACCTGTGCGTTCAATAATCCAAGCGTCTTCGGTGTTTACGCCACGCGCAATTAAATCGTTATTCGTTACAATCTGGGCGGGTAGCGCACTTCCCGTGCCGATGATGCGAACTGCCGTCATAAATGTTCCTGCTCTTCAAAAGCGCTCATTTGTTGTTGAATGCGTTCCAAAACGCGATTGTGCACCATTTTGTGGGCGTAATTTAAGGCTTGAACAAAAGAAAAAACATCGGCAGAACCGTGACTCTTCACACAAACACCTTTTAAACCAAGCAAAACCGCACCGTTGTATTGCCGATGGTCAAAACGCGCTTTGATGCGTTTTAAAATGGGAATTGCCAAAAGCGCCACCGCTTTGGTCAAAATGTTTCTGCCAAACTCTCTTTTTAAAGCATCGCTAATCATTTGGGCAACGCCTTCGGCAGATTTTAAAGCCACATTGCCAACAAAGCCATCGCACACAATTACATCCACATCGCTTTTGAAAATGCCATCGCCTTCCACATTGCCGATAAAATGCAAAGAAGAATCGCGTAACAAATCCGTTGCGGTTTTGACGACCAAATTGCCTTTCATCGCTTCTTCACCAATGTTCAAAAGTCCAACCTTGGGTGAGTCCTTTTGTTCCATTGTGGCAACCAAGGAAGAACCCATCAATGCAAACTGGAAAAGGTGTTGCGGGTCGCAATCCACATTCGCGCCCAAATCCAACATCAAAACGTGCCCATTTTGCGTTGGTAGCGTTGTGCAAATGGCGGGGCGCTCAATGCCCGGAAGCATTTTTAAAACCAAATAAGAGGTTGCCATCAAAGCGCCGGTGTTGCCTGCGGAAACCACGGCATCGGCTTTGCCGTCTTTCACGCAATCAATGGCGCGCCGCATGGATGAATCCTTTTTGTGCCGCAACACGTGGGCAGGAGGTTCGTCCATATCCACGATTTCAGAAGCGTGAAGCAACTCAATGCGGTTTTTTAAATCGGCTTCAATATTTTCCAAAAAGGGAGTGATTTTGTCTTTTAGTCCAACCAAAATCAAATGCGCATCCGAGGCTTTTTTTAAAAAATCAAGCGCCGCAGGCACGGTGACGGCAACGCCAACATCACCGCCCATACAATCAATGGCTAAGGTTATAGACATTGTTGCGCCCAAAAAGAAAAATCAATCTTCTTTTTTGTTTTTCAAAACTTTTTTGCCGCGGTAAAAACCATTGGGTGAAATATGATGCCGCAAATGGATTTCACCGCTTTTCGGCTCTACTGCCAAAGGCGGATTTTTTAAAAAATCATGCGCGCGGTGCATACCGCGTTTGCTGGGCGATTTTTTATTCTGTTGAACGGCCATAATCAAAACTCCTACAAGAATCGTGGCGCGGAAAATTCGGTAGCGCCAAAATAATTTCGTCTTCTACCAACTGCGCTAAGTCAACGATTTTGGGCGTGGGATAGATTTCGTAATTTTCTTCAAAAATCTCATCTTCTGCAATTTCGGCGTTTTCACACGCCAATTCCAAAATCACCGAATGCGCCAAGTGGTAATCCATTGTTTCCAAACAACGCTGACAAATCAAAGGCACCATACCGTTTAAAGTCAGCGCAATGGCAATTTTGCGGTTTTTGCCTAGAATGCCTGCCACTTCAAAAGCCACGCTGCCATTTGAATTTGCCAAAACGTCAGATAAACGTTCGCAATCTTTTAAGGCAATATGCGCTTTTACAACACGTTTTTCGCGGGCAAAGGCAAAAATATCCGCAATAACCATTTAAAGCGAGGCAACCGCAACATTGACCGTTGCCAAAACGTCCGTGTGCAACACCACTGGAATGGCGTATTCACCAACGGCTTTGAGCGGCCCGTCAGACAAACGAATATTCGCGCGGTGAATATCAAAACCTGCGGCATTGAGCGCTTCGGCAATGTCGGCATTGCCAACCGAACCAAACAAACGCCCATCCATACTGGTTTTGCGCGCAATTTCCACGGTCAACCCATTTAATTTTTCAAAAATGGTTTGCGCGGCGGCAAGTTTTTCCGCTGCCAATTTTTCCAACTCGGCGCGGCGCTCTTCAAATTCCTTTAAAACAGCGGGCGTGGCGCGGCGTGCTTTTTTTTGCGGAATCAAAAAATTGCGCGCGTAGCCATCTTTGACTTTGACGATATCGCCCAAATTGCCCAAATTGGTGACTTTTTCTAACAAAATGATTTGCATTGTCGTCCCCTTTTATTTGTGGTTGTCGGTATAAGGCAACAAAGCCAAGAAGCGCGCGCGTTTAATCGCGGTGCTTAATTGACGTTGGTAACCAGCTTTGGTGCCGGTTAAGCGCGCGGGCATAATTTTGGCGTTTTCTTGGATATATTCCTTCAAAACGTCAATATCTTTGTAATCAATTTCAACGACTTTTTCCGCAGTAAAACGGCAGAATTTGCGCCGTTTGAAAAGCGAAGCGCCGCGGCGTTTTTTCTTGTCGTCGTCTTTTTTCTTAAAAAAACGTGCCATTTTTAAATTCCTTTTAAAAGTTCAATGGATTGAATATGAAAAACCAAAGCCTTATGTCGTTGGGATTTGGTTGCCAAAAATCCGCCAAAAAGCGCATTTGTGTTGAGCGGCAAGGATTCCAAGCGGTAAGCCATTTCCCCTGCGGCTACAATTGGCATTTCAAAAGCCACGCGGCGCAGAACATTATTTTCTTCTACCTCGCCTTCCACCTTCAATTGTGCATTGCAAAACGCCACACCCGCAGGGGAAGAACGCCGCGCATCTTTTTCAACCAAAACACCCGACAAACACAAGCGATTTTGAAAATTACTCAACCGCCGTTTCCACGTTGAGCACAGCAACATTGCCATCAGTAGCAAGCGTTACGGTGTCCGTTACCACAGAAGCGCTTTGGGCGGCAGGCGCAGAAGATTCATCGGCGTTTTCTTTGATTAAAGATTTGGCTTTGTCTTCTTTCATCATTGGGGAAGCAGTGGTCACGGCTTCTTTCATTTTCACCGTCAAATGCCGCAACACCGCATCGTTGAATTTGAAGGCGTGTTCTAATTCGGATAACGCCTCATTGTCGCATTCAATGTTCATCAACACATAATGCGCTTTGTGGATTTTTTGGATGGAGTAAGCCAACTGGCGCCGACCCCAATCTTCCAAGCGGTGAATGGCACCGCCTTTGGCGGTTACAATCGCACGGTAGCGATCAATCATCCCGGGCACTTGTTCGCTTTGGTCGGGATGCACAATAAAAACAATTTCATAATGGCGCATAGTTTCTCCTTGTGGTTCAAAGCCCTCCGTTTGCGCTTCACGGTAGAGCAAGGTGATAAAAACCCGCCATTTTAATGAAAAAGGCGGGTTTTTCAAGTTTTTTCAAATTTTTTTGGCGTTGACCGTGGAAAATTTTCACAATTTGCAAAAATCCACGGTCAACCGACCATTTTTTTGAAATTTAAAAAGAGTCTTCTGCCATGCACAATGCGCCAACACCAGCCGACAAAATCGCTTCGCAATAAGCGGGCGCTTGCGGCAAAGAATGCGCACCAAAGAATTTCACCGTGCAGAGTTTGGCTTTCCAGAACGGATCCGAATCGCCGCCTTCAACCTTGGATTTGGCAACCAAGGCTTGACGACCCAACTGCCAGCCGCCCACCGTAATTGCAAACAAATACAAGAAAGGCACAGAGCCGGCGTGCGCTTCTTTGGGGTTATCTTTAAAGTTCGCCAAGAAGAAAGCAACGGCTTTTTCAACGCAGGCAACAGCGCGCTCCAAATTGTCGCCGTAGTCTTTTAAGCCGTCAGTGGCTTTTAATTTTTCCACGTCTTTTTTGATTTCGGCAATGCAAGCGTTGATGGTTACGGCATTTTCACGCGCCATTTTGCGCCCGATTAAGTCGTTGGCTTGAATGGCCGTGGTGCCTTCGTAAATCGCGGTAATGCGGGAATCGCGATAATGTTGCGCAGCACCCGTTTCTTCAATAAAGCCCATGCCGCCGTGGCATTGCACACCCAAAGAGGTGATATCAATAGAACTTTCCGTGCTCCAACCTTTAACAATTGGCACCAATAAATCGGCAAATGCGCGGGCTTTGGCTTGGGCATCGGCATCGGGGTTGTGTTTGGCGTTGTCTTGCGCGGCGGCACAAACATAAGCCGTGGCACGCATGGCTTCCGTGCGGGAACGCATAGACATCAACATTCTGCGAATATCGGGGTGTTTGATAATCGCCACTTTGGGACCGCCTTTCACACCCAATTCTGGGCCTTGAATGCGTTCTTTGGCGTAATCGCGGGCGCGCTGATAAGCACGTTCTGAATCACCCAAACCTTCCAAGCCAACATTGAAGCGGGCTTCGTTCATCATAATGAACATATATTCCACGCCGCGATTTTCTTCACCAACCATATAACCGCGAGCGCCGCCGTTTTCGCCGTATTTCATCACTGCGGTGGGGGAACCATGAATGCCTAATTTGTGTTCCAATTTAATGCAATAAGCATCGTTTCTTTGGTCGGTCAAAGTGCCGTCTTTTTCAACCCAAAACTTCGGCACCAAGAAAAGCGAAATGCCTTTCACACCTGCTGGGGAGTTTGGCGTTCTTGCCAAAACCAAGTGAATGACGTTGTCCGTCATATCGTGGTCGCCCCAAGTGATGAAGATTTTTTCACCAAAAATATCCCAAGTTCCATCGCCGCGCGGTTTGGAAGTAGAGACAATCGCCGCCAAGTCAGAGCCAGCATTGGGTTCGGTCAAGTTCATCGTGCCAGTCCATTCGCCAGAAATCATCTTCGGCAAGAACATTTCTTTTAATTCTTGAGAGCCGGCAATTTTGATGGCTTCAATCGCGCCGTTGGTCAGCATTGGGCAAAGCGAAAAAGCGTGGTTTGCCGCTTTCCACATTTCATTCAAAGCCGTGGCAACGGTAATAGGTTGTCCCAAACCGCCAAATTCGGTTTCACCCACCACGCTGTTGAAACCATTTTCTGCAAATTGTTTGTAAGCCGTTTTAAATTTGGGATTGGCCGTTACCGCATTGTTTGCCCATTTGTGCCCTTCCACATCGCCCACCACATTGATGGGAGAAATCACTTCATTGGCAAAAGTGGCGGCGGCTTCTTGCATGGCGTAAACGTCGTCTTTGGTCAATTCAATTTCTTTAAAATCCGGCAACGACAACACTTGGTCCAAGCCTGCCATTTCTTGCGCAAAACGGATTTCTTGCAATGGCGCGATATATTCGCTCATAGTCGACTCCATTCAAAAAAGGTTAAAGAAAACGTAACAATACTGAAAAACAAATTCCTTTGCAATATTTTTAACAAAATGTTACAACGCATAAAATCAGCGCAAAATAAAAAAGAGCTTGCTTTTGAAGCAAACCCTTTTAAATTTTTAAAGTGGATTTTTTAAAAAAATCACACCAATTATTGCAAAACTTTAAAGCGCATCTACCATTTGCGGCACGGCTTCAAATAAATCTGCCACCAAGCCGTAATCTGCCACTTGGAAAATTGGCGCTTCGGGATCTTTGTTGATTGCCACAATGACTTTGGAATCTTTCATCCCTGCCAAATGTTGAATGGCGCCTGAGATGCCCACGGCAATGTAGAGTTGAGGTGCCACAATTTTGCCGGTTTGACCAACTTGGTAATCGTTGGGCACAAAACCAGCATCAACCGCCGCGCGCGAAGCGCCAAGTGCGGCACCGAGCTTGTCTGCCAAGGGTTCCATGATTTTTTTGTAATTGTCGCCACTGCCCAAACCGCGGCCGCCCGAACAAATGATTTTGGCAGCGCCCAATTCCGGCCGAGCGGATTTGGTTAATTCGCGAGAAACCAAGGTGCTCACGCCCAAATCAGCCGAGGCGTTAATCGTTTCAACTGCTGCTGCGCCGCCTGTGCCAGCCGCATCAAAAGCCGTGGGGCGCGCGGTGAGCACTTTAACAGAGTCCGCAGTTTTTACCGTTGCCAAGGCATTGCCGGCGTAAATGGGGCGCACAAACGTATCCGCACTTTCTACACCCACAATGTCGGAGATTTGCGCCACATCCAACAAAGCGGCAACACGCGGCATCAAACTTTTGCCAAAAGGCGAAGCCGGCGCAATGAAAACATCATAGCCTGCGGCATTGTCTTTAATCAAAACGCTTAAATTTTCAGGACCTTGCGCTTGGTAAATAGGCGAATCAACCGATTTAACTTTGGCAACACCATCGATGGCTTTAACCGCATCCACAACGGCGGCGCAGTTTTCACCTGCCACCAAAACGTGAATTTCACCGCCAATTTTTTGTGCCGCTGTGATGGTATTCAAAGTGGAGGCTTTTAAAGAAGCGTTGTCGTGTTCGGCAATAACAAGAATAGTCATAATTTTTCCTCCTTTTTAAATGACTTTGGCTTCGTTTTTGAGTTTGTCAATCAAGCTTGCCACATCTGGCACAATGGTGCCTGCCGAACGTTTGGGCGGTTCGGTTACTTTGGTGATGGTCAAACGATTGCCAACATCTACGCCCAAATCAGCAGCTTTTAAAGTTTCCAAGGGTTTTTTCTTGGCTTTCATAATGTTGGGCAAAGTAGGGTAACGCGGTTCATTCAAACGCAAATCGGTGGTAACCACAGCAGGCATGGTTAAAGCCACGGTTTCCAAGCCGCCGTCAATTTCGCGCGTGACGGTGGCTTTGCCGCCTTCCACATCCACTTTGGAAGCAAAAGTGGCTTGTGGCCAGCCTTTTAATGCCGCCAACATTTGCCCCGTTTGTGCAGAATCGTCATCAATGGCTTGGCGACCCAAAACCACCAAATCTGGATTTTCTTTGTCGCACACGGCTTTTAAGAGTTTGGCAATGGCTAAGGGTTGAATATCAGCCGGTGCATCCACCAAAATGGCACGGTCAGCACCAATGGCAAGCGCTGTGCGCAAGGTTTCTTGGCAAGCGCTAACACCGCAACTTACCGCCACAACTTCGGTTGCCACGCCTTTTTCTTTCAAACGCACGGCTTCTTCCACGGCGATTTCATCAAAAGGATTCATGCTCATTTTGACATTTGCCAAATCCACATCGGTGTTGTCGGCTTTCACACGCACGCGGACGTTGGAATCAATACACCGTTTGATTGGAACAAGAACTTTCACGCTACCCTCCTTAAAATATTTCAAAAAAAATGACCAATTTTTGCAAAATGTTAAAGTAGTTTAAGCCGCCATCTATGTCAAGTTAGCCCTGCCATTTCACTCAACAATCCTTGGCACAATGCGCCTTTGGCATAGCGCAATTTTTGTATGTGAAAAGTGTTAAATAATGCCAACAAAATAGAAAAACCAGCAGGCATAATGGCGCGGCGGTCGGCGCGAATATCGCCCATTTTAAAGCGCGAAAAATCACCGGTTTTTAAAAATTCGCCAACAATCGCCTCCAAAATTTCTTTGGTAATTTCGCGCTTTTTAGAAAAATCGTTGAGTTTTAAAAATTCCATGGTTGCGCGCACACTGCCCGAGCTACCAAAAGCAATTTTCCACGGTAAACCCACAATTTTTTTAAAAAGTGGGGCAAACATTTCTGCTGCCGATTGCTGCGCAAAGGCAAATTCTTCTTTTGTGATGGTATTCTTTTTAAAAAAAAGCAAACTTTGCGTCACACAACCGATTGGAATTGAAGCAAGCGTTAAAATCTGATTTCCAGCCCCGCAAATAATCTCCGTTGAACCACCGCCAATATCAATAAACAAGCGCGCTTCATTTGTTTTGGGCAAAGTTGCCTGCATGCCGTAAAAAATATAGCGCGCTTCTTCTTCGCCCGATAAAACTCGAATGGGAAAACCCAAGGCATCTTCCAACAAAGGCAAAAATTCTGGTTTGTTTTGCGCACTGCGCAAGGCAAAAGTGCCGGTTGCCAAAACGTGATTATTCTCAAAATTTTTGAGTTTTTGGTGAAAGTTGGCAAGCGCTTTGGCGGCTTGGTAAAACCCTGCCAAGCGCAAATTTTTGTTCTCATCCAAAAAGGCGGCAAGCCGCACGGGCTCGCGGATTCGCTTTTCTAAAACCAAGCGTTGATTGTGCATTTTGGCAATTTGCAGACGGAAACTATTTGAACCCAAATCAAGTGCGGCAAAACGTGCGGGCATTGCGTTAAATTCCTGTTAAAATTAGCCTTTTTCCACGGTAAACCAAGATTTTTTTTGAAAAAAGTTTGGCTTACCGTGGAATTTTAAAACTGCGCCATTTTACTTGACTTCTTTTTTATGAAACGCCTTTTCACGTTATTTTTAACACCAACGCTTGCGAGCACAGCGATTGCGGCGGGTTACCAAAACCCGGCTATTTCCGCAAGCGACATCGGCACTGCCTTTGCAGGCGGCGGTTCATCCATTGAAAACGCCAGCGCGCAAGCTTATAACCCCGCGAGCTTATCGCGTTTAAAAGGCATTAACATTTCCGCAGGCGGGCTGGGTATTAAACACCGCGTGCGCTTTTTTGAATCCAACCAAGCCGATGACTATCTTGCCAGCGGCAATTTTTACGCCGCCACAGAATTGGGCGAATCCTTTGTTTTGGGTGTTGCCGCCAACCAACCTTTTTTATTAGAAAACCGTTATGAAAAACCTTGGGCAACGGCGGATTCTTGGCAACAAAATGCAGAACTCAAAATCACGCAATTTGCCTCCAATTTGGCTTACCGCGCGCACGAAAAATTTAGCTTGGGGCTTGGCATTGCTTATGCCCGCGCGGCGTGGGCGTTTGATTCTTTAAATGATAAAGACCAAGCGCTCGGCTGGAATGTGGGTGTTTTGTTGACTCCTTCCAACACAATGAATGTGAGCGTTTCTTACCAATCGCCCTTTTACTTCAAAGGCAGTGGCTGGCAGTTGAAAACGCCCGGAAAATTCACCATTACCACGTGGCAACAATTGATTCGCGGCTGGGAATTGATGGGCAAAATTGAATACACCAAATGGCAGAATAACGGCGTGCGCTTTGCCAGTGAGCAGTTGCCGAGCATTTCAAATAAACACGGCTTAAAAGTGGCGTGGGGCACGGCGTGGAATTTTTATCCACAATGGAAGTGGAAGTTTGGTTTGGCTTATGATATGTCGCCAATGCAAGTTGAAAACCGCACTGCCGCCTTGCCGCAGCATAACGATTGGTATATTTCAACTGGGCTTCGTTACGCGCATCAACTCTACGGCGTTGTGGATTTTGGTTATAGTTACGTTTATTCTTCAAAAAGCGATGCGCAAACGGCAGATTGGGCTGGGCGTTTTCAAACGGATGCGCATCTTTTGGGCTTGCAGTATTCCATCGGTTTTTAGACGGCTATGGACTTTCGGGAAGTCATCATCGTTTTAATTGTTTTTGCCATTATTTATGGCGGTTTTTTGGCGTGGAAAATTTTTAACTTAACGCCGAATAATCAAAGGAAAAAAAACGCCACTCGCCGCCAAAACGTGCATTTTGAGCCGGGATTAAACCGAAGAGAATCCGATTTTCCACGGTCAACCCAAAAAAATTTTTACGATGATGATGATGACGATGATGAAAACGTCTTAGATTTAAGCGACCCGCGCGCCTACCAAGAACAGTGCGCCCGCACTTTTCATGAACGCGCGCACGCTTTTCAAGAAAGGCGGCACGGCAATCCCGATACGCGGCCATACCCACGAACCGAGCGCCGCACACAACCGCAATCGCCACCGCCACAACAAAAACAAGCGCAGCAACAACGCCGCAATGCTTATGCTTATGAACCGCCTGAGCTCAATTTGCAACCAAGCCATTTGGCTGCCCGCATCGATTCCATAGAACAGCAAATGGTATCCATTCGCCAAGGCCTTTTGGAAATCCGCACAAATTTGGCGCATTTTAGTGAATCCACAGCGCAAGAATTAGAACGCTTGCGCAATATGCAAGCCGTATCGCCGATGTATAACGAAGCCATGCGTTTGGCAGGTTCGGGCTACAACGCGCAAGAAATTTCACAGCGTTGCGGAATGACGCTAGCCGAAGCTGAATTGGTAAGCGCGTTAGCGCGTAGCCAAGGAGATTTCAACAATGGCGGCGAATAAACCTACCCACACCGTGCGCACGGTAAGCCGCCGTGTGTCTAGCGGCGGTGCGAACAATTTTTCTAATGCCTTAAACGATGATTTTTCCGCAACACCCCGCACTGAGCTAGCAAAAAAGAATTTGTTGCGCAAAATGCTGATTGTGTTTGGCGTGGTGATTTTTTTGTTGGTATTGTTATTGGCTTTTGATTTTTTAAACGAAAAAAACAAAGCGGTTGCTCCTGCGCCATCCGCGCCGAAAACTTCAACTGAAATTCCCGCTATCAATTTAGACAAGGTTGATGACCTAAAAAACCGATTAGATGCCGCACAACAAGAACAAGCCGAACCGCAACAACCACAACAAGCAGACCCCGCGCCGCAACCGCCGCGGCAACCCGATGGCGTGTCCCCCGAACGCACGCCTTTTGATGACTTGAATTTTGTAGAAGAAGAGCCCGAGCAGCCCGAAGTAGCGCAAGACCCAAACACGCCGATTGTGGAACAAACCGTAACAGAAACGGGAGAAACCATTTTAAGAATCTCTCCGCAGCGAACCCGAACGGCACAAGCCGCGCAAAAAACCACGCAACGCCAGCCAATCTCCCAACGCCAACAACAAATTCAGCAATACCAACGTGCCCAACAACAAGCGCGCGTGGCACAAGCCGAACGCATAGAACCTGAAAATTCGGCGAATGTGCCCATGCAAAGCCGCACGGATTCGGGTTTGCCAAAGGCAACAACCGCGCAACCCACAACGCGAATGCCAAACAACCGTTTTCACGTGCAGGCGGGCATTTTTATTGAAAACAACCGCGCGCGCGCGCTTTATCAACGCTTGGTTTCCGCCGGCATCCCAACCGTTTTGGAAAGTCGCGTGCAGGTTGGTCCCTTTACCACGCGGCGCGAAGCGGAGGGCGCGCGCCAACAGTTGAAATCCATGGGCATTGATTCCATTGTGGTTGCCCCAAGTTCTTAAAGGAGAAATGATGAAAGAAGCACTTTTAACGCCCTTGGCTCCCGCGCCGATTGGTCCTTATTCGCAAGCTATTCGCAGCGGCAAAACCATTTATATTTCTGGTCAAATCGGGTTGAATTTGGAAACGGGCGAACTTTTTTGCGGCACCAAAGCGCAGCTTATCCGCATTTTTACAAGCTTGGAAGAAATCATCAAAAACGCGGGCGCAACATTGGATGACATCGTCAAAATCACCGTTTTTGTTACCGACTTGGCGGATTTTGGCTTGGTCAATGAACACATTGAATCGCTCTTTACAGCGCCTTTTCCTGCGCGATCAGTCGTTGAAGTCAAGGGTTTGCCACGCGGGGCAAGCGTGGAAATAGAAGCGATTTTGCAGTTGCCTTAATTTCAAAAAAATATGCGGTTTACCGTGGATTTTTGCCAAAATCGGCAAAAATTCACGGTAAACACCGATTTTTTTTCAAAACGTGGAAAAAAAACGCACGCGGCAATCACCATTAGAAAAACTTGGCATCGTGGATGATTTGGGCAAGTTGTTGCACTTGCCCTTTCGCTACGAAGATGAAACGCGTTTGTATCTTTTAAAAGAAGCAGTCGCCATTCCCGCCGCTGTTACCTTGGATTTTAAAATTTTGGGCAGTCAAGTGCGCTACGGTGCCAAAACGCAGTTGATTGCCAAAGTTGCTGACGCGGCAGGCGATACGGCAGAAATCCGTTTTTTTAATTTATACCCATCGCAAATGTCGGCATTTAACCGCAACAATGCGATTTTGCGAGTCTTTGGTGAAGTGCGCCAAGGCTTATTCGGCTTTGAAATGATGCACCCGCGCTACCATTTTGTGCAGGCTGGAACGCCCGCCAAAACAACGCTTACACCAATTTACCCCACAACCACAGGCTTGCCGCAATATTCTATTCAATCGCAAATTGCCTTTGCCATAAAAAATAAAGAAAACGATGCGCTGTTGGCAGAAGTTTTGCCTGATGCTTTTTTAAAAGAACAAGACTTGCCAAGTTTTGCCGATGCCATTCGCTTGTTGCACGCTCCGCCAGCCAATGCTGACCGCACTGCTTTGGAAAACCACACGCATCCTGCGTGGCAACGCGTGAAATTAGACGAATTGTTGGCGCAACAAATCTCATTGCAACGCGCCATGGCAGCACGCAAATCCGAAAAATCCCGCCCGTTTTTAAAAGAGAGTCGCTTACAAAAAGCCTTAATCCAAAACTTGCCTTTTGCCTTAACCAATGCGCAACAACGCGTGGTGGCTGAAATAGCAGAAGATTTATCAAAATCTTTCCCAATGCATCGCTTGTTGCAAGGCGATGTGGGTTCTGGGAAAACCATTGTTGCCGCTTTTGCCGTTTGCCAAGCTGTTGATTCGGGTTTTCAAGCGGCGTTGATGGTGCCAACCGAAATTTTGGCAGAACAACACGCCAAAAAATTCAAGGAATGGTTAATGCCTTTGGGCATTCCAGTTACCCTTTTAATTGGCACGCAAACGGCAAAAGTTCGGCGATCAGCTTTAAAAGAAGCGCAAAACGCAACAGGACTTGTTATTGGCACGCACGCGTTAATTCAAGAAAAAGCGATTTTTGCCAATCTGGGTTTGGTTATTATTGACGAACAGCATCGCTTTGGCGTGGGGCAACGCTTGGCTTTGCGCGAAAAAGGCGATTTTCCGCATCAACTGATGATGTCTGCTACGCCCATTCCGCGCACATTAGCGATGAGTTATTACGCGGATTTGGATGTCAGCACCATCGATGAACTTCCCAAAGGGCGAAAACCCATTCAAACGCGCTTAATTAAAATGAGTCGGCGCGATGAACTCATTCAATTTATCGGTGCGCAAGCGGCGCAAAACCGCCAAATTTATTGGGTTTGCCCATTGGTTGAAGAATCCGAAAAGCTGGAATTGCAAGCCGCCATTCAAACCGAGGCGCAATTAAAAGAAAAATTGCCGCATTGCACCATTGCGCTGGTGCATGGCAGGCAAAAACCTGCTGAAAAAGCCGCTGTAATGGCGGATTTCATCAATAACCGCGTGCAGATTTTGGTTGCCACTACCGTGATTGAAGTCGGCGTTGATGTGCCCAATGCAAGTTTGATGGTTATTGAAGATGCCGAACGTTTTGGTTTAACGCAGCTGCACCAATTGCGCGGTAGAGTCGGGCGCGGCGCAGCAGAGAGTATTTGCGTGTTGCTTTATTCTGAAGATTTAAGCGAACTTGCCAAGGCGCGCTTGAAGGTGATTTTTGAAAACACAGACGGCTTTGCCATTGCCAATGCCGATTTGGAATTGCGCGGTCCGGGCGAGTTGGTCGGTCAAAAGCAAAGCGGCGTGGTGATTTTCCGCTATGCCAATTTGATGGACGATGCGGCTTTGCTAGACTTTGCTCGCCCGCTTGCCACAGACCTTCTCAAAACGCCTGCCGCCGCCGATATCATCCTTGCCCGCTGGCATGGCAAGGAAATGGATTTTCTAAAAGCGTAGCATCGCGGCAGTAAAAATAAGCGATTGTAAAATTTTCCACGGTCAACGCCAAAAAAATTTGAGGTTTACCGTGGAAAAATAAAAAAACCTGCTTTGAAAAAGCAGGTTTTTGTATTGAAAAATAGCGGAATTATTTCTTGCGCCAGATGCCCATTTTTTCGGCTTCTTTGATGAGTTCATCACGCAAATCAGGGTGCGCAATGCCAATTAAGGCTTCGGCACGCTCCCAAGTGGTTTTGCCTTTCATATTGGCAATGCCATATTCCGTCACAACCAAATGCGTTGCCGTACGCGGGTCGGTGGCAATGGTGGCAGGCGTAAAGTGCGGCACAATGCGGGATTTTAAATTGCCTTGTTTGTCGGTGAAGGTGGAAGACAAGCAAATAAAAGAACGTCCGCCCTTAGAAGCATAAGCGGCTTGCACAAAATCCAACTGACCGCCCGTGCCGCTGATTTGCTTCCAACCAGAAGATTCTGCGCCCACTTGCCCAAACAAATCCACTTCCACCGCATTGTTGATGGAAACCAAATTGTCCATTTTTTCTGCCACGGCTGGGTGATTGGTGTAATCCACGGGTGCGCCCGCCATAATGGGATTGTTGTCCAAAAACTCATAAGTTTTGTTGGTGCCGCCAGCAAAAGCAAACACCATCCGACCGCGGTCAAAATTTTTCTTCAAACCCGTGATGCGTCCAGCGTTATACATATCCACATAAGCATCCACAAACATTTCGGTATGCACGCCCAAGTCTTTTAAATCGGATTCAGCAATCAAAGAACCGATGGCGTTCGGCATTCCGCCAATGCCCAATTGAATGCAATCGCCATCGCGCAGTTGTTCCACAACCAATTTGGCAACGGCTTTGTCTACATCGGTTGCCACAGCAGAAGGAATTTGCGTCAAAGGCGTGTTGGGACCTTCTACCACAAAATCCACTTGGGAGATGTGAATGGATTCTTCAAAACCACCATAAACGCGCGGCAGATTTTCATTGACTTCCACAATAATTTTGCCGCCAACTTTTTTAACGGCTTCCACCACCGCAAAGTGGTGTGAAACGGAAACGCTAAAATTAAAGTAGCCGTGTTTGTCCATGGGCGCCACTTGCACCATAAACACATTGGTTGTGCAGTTTTCACGGATATAGCGCGGCAATTCGCTGTATTTAATCGGCAAGAACCACGCCACGCCATTGCCCGAAAGTTTGCGGTCGGCACCGGAATAATGCACGCTGTTCCAACCAAACACTTCACCTTTGGGGTCTACTTTCATCACTTCGGGTGGATAAGCCGTCACACCCGTTCGGATATTGATATTTTTTAATTCATCTTTGCGTTTTGCCAATGCGTGGTCCAGCGCCACCGGGCCGCAAATGCAAAAACCATATTCCACCCAATCGCCATTTTTGACGCATTTCACCGCTTCATCTGCGGAAACGAGTTTCTTTTTGTAGTCGTCATACACACCCATTGAACATCTCCTTGAAAAAGGTTTAAAAAAACGCGCCCAAGCGCAATGGTTTCATTTTTAACCACTATGAAACATTTTGCAAGATTCTTGTTAAATTTTTTTAACGATTAGAACCTTTAACCATTGGAAAAAGAAACAATCGGCAATCCAATGCGCCGTTAAAAAGTGGAATTTTGCGTTTGGGTTTCAAGCGCAATTTGTGTGGAAAATCCAAATCGGCGGACAAAAAAGCGCATTGCCACGTGCTCCAATGTTTTTTTAAGGTTTGGGCAAGTTGGGCGTGAAAATTGTCATCCCATTCGTTTAAGCGCTCACCATAAGGCGGATTACCAAGCATTAAGCCATTTTCAACGCTTGCTTGTGCATCCAAAATGTTTTGTTGTTTTAAAGGAATGGAAAAACCGGCGTTTTTTAAATTCATTTTGGTGGCAAAAAGCGCTTTTTCATCAATATCGCTGCCGAAAATGTTTAAATTTTGCGGTTGTTTTTCGTTTTCAATGGCGATTTTTTTTAAATTTTGCCAAAGGTTTTCATCAAAAATGCGCCAATTTTCAAAAGAAAAATTCCGATTTTTGCCCGGCGCAATGTTGTGCGCCATCAAAAGTGCTTCCAACAAAAAAGTGCCGCTGCCGCATAAAGGATCAAACAAGGCTTGATTTTCTTGCCAATTCAATAGTTTTAAAATGCCGGCTGCCAAATTTTCTTTAATTGGCGCCAAAACTGATTTTTTTCGCAAACCGCGCGCAAAAAGCGGCGCGCCGGATGAATCCAAATACAACGTTGCGCGGTTGTGCGTTAAAAAAACAGCTATGCGCACATTGGGTTCTAAATTTTGCACGTTCGGGCGCTCACCGGTTTTTTGGCGAAAACGGTCGCACACGGCATCTTTTATTTTTAAAGTAACAAAATTGAGCGATTTCAAAGGGCAATGAATGGCCTGCGTGGAAATTTTGAAAGTTTTGTGCACTTGAAAAAAATATTCCCATTCCACTGATTTTGCCAAGTGGTAAAGGTCGTTTTCGGTTTTGTAAAATCCGCTTTTGATTTCCTGCAAAATGCGCGTGGCAATGCGCGATTCCAAATTGGCGCGGTAACAGGTTTTTAAATTTCCTGAAAAAAAAACGCCGCCGACCGTGGATTTTATGTTTTCTGCGCCAAAACTTTGAATTTCTTCTAATAAAACGCTCTCCAAACCTTTGGGGCAAGTGGCAAAAAAATTGTTTTTCATTGTTTTAAATTTTGTGCTTTGGTGAAAACCCACGTTTTGTTTTGCGTGTGAAAACGTCCGCGGTAAATGCCTGTGCCATTCACTGGTTCGCCTTGTTCGTTTAAGTCTTTAATTTCTGCAAACCCTTCGCAGGTTTCAAGTTCCGCAGCAAAGTAGCGGTCATCCATTTTTAAAATATAAGCGCTGGAAGGCACTTGAAAAACGTCAATTTGTGTTGACGTTGTGCCATCGCCCATGGTGTGGCGGCGCGTGCAGTCGGGCATTCTGGACAAAACAACATCAAAATGCACGGTGTTATTCCAAAATAAAGGTTGTTCGCGCAAAATGGAAATGCTGGTTTGGCGATCGTTGTTGATATCATAAGCCACGCCATCATTGACGCAGCCTGCCAAAATCGGCACGCTTAATAAACAAGCAAAAAAAGCACGCATTTTCAGCTCCTATTCCAAAAGTTGCCATTGCAATTGGTTTAGCGGAATTGCAACCAAGCGCGAATCTTCAAAATCAAAATCCAAAGGCGGCTGCCATTCTTTTTTAATCAAGGTGATTGTGGAATGATTCAAAGGCAAACCATAAAACTCGGCACCAAAGCGCGCGGCAAAGTTTTCTAATTGATGAAGCGCGCCAACTGATTCAAAAACTTCGGCATAAAGCGCCAGCGCGCAATGCGCGGTGTAGCAACCTGCCGCGCCGCACGCATTTTCTTTTTTGTTTTGTGCGTGCGGGGCAGAATCTGTGCCCAAAAAGAATTTGGGGTTGCCCGATGTTGCCGCGGCAAGTAGCGCTTTTCTATCGTTTTCGCCTTTTAAAATGGGCAAGCAATAAAAATGCGGTTTTAAACCAGCAGAAAGCAGCGCATTGCGGTTAAAAGCCAAATGGTGCGCGGTAATCGTGGCGGCCAAATTGTCGGGTGCACTTTTAACAAATTCCACGGCATAGCGCGTGCTGATGTGTTCCAAAACAATTTTTAAATTGGGGAATTTTTTTAAAATAGAAAACAAAACCGCGTCAATAAAGGCTTTTTCGCGCGCAAAAATATCCACAGAATCGCTTGGCATCTCGCCGTGAATCAAAAGCGGTAAACCTTGTTTTTCCATCGCTTCCAAAATAGGGAAAATTTTGGGAATGTTTTTCACGCCTTTTTTAGAATTGGTTGTGGCGCCCGCAGGATAAAGTTTTGCGGCAAAAACAATGCCACTTTTTTTGGCTTTTTCTATTTCATCGGGCGTGGTTTCTTCGGTTAAATAAAGCGTCATCAAGGGTTCAAAATGTTTGCCTTGGGGAATGTTTTTTAAAATGCGTTGTTGGTAGAGCCGCGCCATTTCGGTTGTGGTAATGGGTTCTATTAAATTGGGCATAACAATAGCGCGCGCAAATTGGTTTGCCGCGTGCGGCACGGTGGTTTGAAGTGCTGCGTCATCGCGCAAATGCAGGTGAAAATCGTCCGGCGCGCGTAAGGTGAGAGTTTCAGACATTATTTTTCCAAAAAAATTTGTGGTTTACCGTGGAATTTTTCAAAAATCCACGGTAAACGCAAGATTTTTTTACGGCATTCCTATAAACAAAAAGGCATTATAAACGCTCAACTCGGCGGAATAACCCACACCCAAAAAAGCAGGTCCCAAAAAGGTCTCACCGCCCAAATAAAGCGCTGATGAATCCACATATTTTCGGCGGTTTTTGCTAAAAGCCAACGGTGCGCGTGCGCCTTCTAACAACACGCCAAAGCGCAAATCGCCTTTGCCCAAGGGCATTGAACCCAAAACGTGTTCCCAACTGTTGCCCAAATAAAGCAGGTCATCACTCCACAAAGCGTGCGGAGCAAGCGCGCTTATATTTTGAAATCCGCCCAAATGGTCGGTATCAAAATAAGGCAGCTTGCCAGATGCCGCCGCGGCGTATTTTATTTTGAGATTCCAAATATCTTTTTTTGTTACTGGCAAGGCTGTTTTTAGCACGCCTTCGGCGCGGGTATATTTGGGATGATTTTGCGCCAACTTGGCTTTGAACGACCAACCTTGGCGCGGAAAATAAAGGCGGTCAAACTGTTCAAAATCAAGCGTTAAAAAGGCGGATGAAAGGTGGTAATGCGCGCGCGGCAAATGAATTGATGCGCCCATTTTTTGGCTATAAAACCCGCTTCTGTGCGCGGCACCAAGCGATACTTCGCCAAAGGTTCCAAAATTTCGCCCAAGAGCAAAAGCCACATTTTGCTCGTTGTGCGAAAGTTCGCCTGTTTTTTTGTTTTCCCAAAAAATTGGCAATTTCTCGCGCATCATTTTGGTTGAAAAACGCAAAAAATAATCCTGCGATTCACGCAATGGCTGATACCACAAGCCTTTCAAATGCCATTCTTCGCCCAAGGATGCCTCAACCAAAAACTCACCGCCCAAGGCATTCAACCACGTTTTGTGGTAAGCGGCGCGCATATTGAAAAACGAACCCTCAGCGCTGTTGGAATTCAAATGCGCGGCAAAACGCAAATAATCTGGTCCCCATGATTTTTCCGTTGGCAACAAGCGCAAAATGTTGCGGTCTTGTTGTTTTAAAACCGTGTAATCCACGCGCTCAAAAAAACCATCGGCGTAAATGCGTTGCACATCGCGGGCGATTGTTTTTTCGTTTAAGTCTTCTTTGTCGCTAAAAAAACGCCGCACGGCGGCGGGATTCACATGTTGCAAGGTGGCGACTTCCACTTCGGTAATTTTCAATTCTTCTGTATTGTTTTTTAATTTTGCCTGCCAACTTGCCCACGTTTTCAAATCGCTTTTGAGTTTTAAAAAAGCAGGGCGGTTTTGTTTGGCAATTTCAAAGCCAAGCGGCACAATTTCTGGAATTTTTTCAAAATCCATTGCGGAAAAATTCTCCAATTCGGGAATCAAATAAATATCGCCTTTTTTAAGACTTTTTAAGGATTCTTGAACATTCTGCTCGGTCAAAATGTTGATCACTTGCCCTGCCACATCAAAAACCGATTCCACTTGGGCGCTATTGGCAATTGGCGTTCCAGTATTTACTGCAATCACCACATCAGGCGCACAGCGGCGGCGCACAATCTCAATGGGCAAATTGTCGGTTAGTCCGCCATCCACAAACTTTTTGCCGTTGATGGCAACAGGCGCAAGCAACCCCGGCACCGACATACTTGCGCGCATGGCTTGCGTAATGTTGCCCGTTTTAATTTCCACGCGCTCGCCCGTGCCAATATCCGTTGCCATAATAGAAAGCGGCAATGGCAAAGATTCAATTGTGCGCTCGCCGTGCGTCACTTTTAACAAATGATTAAAAAACAACTTGATTTTCTGCCCATAAGCCACGCCTTGCGGGAATTTTAAGCCGTCTTGACCGATGCCAATTTCCGCACCCGCCATATAATCGTATTCAAAACTGCGGCGATGAGGTGAGACTTCCGTGAAATCAGGCGCATCGTGGAACATATCCGACCAGTCGACTTGGCTTAATTCGTGCGCCATTGTTTTGGGCGACATTCCAGAGAGCCACGCGCTGGCAATCAATGCGCCCATACTTGTTCCAGCCACGCAATCTACTGGAATTTGTTCTTCTTCCAAAAATTGCAACACGCCAATATGCGCCGCTCCGCGCGCGCCGCCGCCGCTCAACACCAAACCAACGCGCACCCGCGCATCCAAATGCAAAGCGCAAAACAACAAGCAAAAAGCCAAGTAAAATCGCAACATTTTTTTATCCGCAAAAACCACTTTATCTTAACCATTTTTTTTCAAATGCCGCATTGTTTTATGCCACGCTTTAAGCGCCATTGGCGCAACTTTATTTTTTATGCCGCCGTTTTTTTGTGCGCGGCGTTGTGGTTTTTGTGCGGTGCGGATTTGCCAACCTCTTTTACTGGCAAAGACGAGTTTTTTTTAGGATTTCGCACGCCCTTGGAAATGATGGAAAAAGACTTGTGGCTTTTTCCGCAATTAGACAATGTGCCACGTTTGCGCAAACCGCCTTTGCTTTATTGGCTAGGCAGAATGGCTTATGAAATCAATGGCGTGTCGTTATTTTCTATTCGCGCAGTTTCTTGCCTTTTGTCCGCTTTTTTTATTGTTGCCGCTGTTGGCATTGCGCGGCATTTTGGTTTTAAAAAATTAGAAGCGGCGGTTGTTGCCTTGGTTATTGCCTCATCCTTAGGCATTGCAACGGATGCGCCGCGTTTTATGTTGGATATGCCAACTGCCGCCTTTTCCGCCCTTGCTTTTTGGTGTGTTTTAAAAACGCAACAACAAAAAATGTGGATTTTCCTTGCCGCCTTTTTTTTGGCGTGTGGTTTTTTAACCAAAGGACCTATTGTTTTTTTGCTTTGTGGCGCGGGCATTTTGGCGTTGATTTTGAGCGGCATTTGGAATATTCAATCGCTAATTAAAAACGCCGCTTGGATAATCTCCGCCTTTGCCTTTTGGGCAATTTTGGCATTGCCGTGGTTTGTTGCGGTAAAAAATCTTTATCCCGAAACTGCCCGCGCGGTTTTTAATGACGAAATTGCCGCGCGCGAAATTTTTAAACTGCATTTCACGCTTTTTTCAGGTTTTTTGGTTGTTACAATGCCGTGGTTTTTCATCGGGCTTGTTGCCATTTTCAAAACATTCCAAAAATCCACGGTCAACCAAACATTTTTTTCAAAAAAATATGCCGTTGACCGTGGAAAATTGTTGCGTTTTTGCGTTTTGTGGTTGGTTTTAACGCTTATTCCATTTTTGTTTGTGCGCACTTTTGAACGTTATTTGTTGGGCGCGGTCTTGCCTTTTTCGTTATTACTTTTTTTACAATGGGAAAATCTTACAAACGCCAACTGGGCGCGCCGTTTGGGAATGCTTTTGGCGATTTTTTTGGGATTGTTTTTAGCCGTTTTTGTGCTGTATTTCCAAAAAAACGCGCACGTTTTTTGGTTATTTGCTTGCGCTGCCGTTTTGCTTTTTTTTGCTTTTTGGCAACAAAAACCTTTGGCAATTGCAGCGGCGGCAAGTTTGATTTTTTGGAAGGTTTTGTTGGTTGGCGTTTTTCCAGCCATTGCTGTCAATGCCGTGCCGCCGCACATCATAAACCTTGCCAAAACGCAGGACGTTGTTTTTTTTGAAGGTCCACAACCCGCAATGCTTTCTATTTTGAGCGGCAAAACGCATTTGCATTTATCAAAATGGAATGCCAAAACTTTTGATGAATTGGCAAAAAATCAAAAAATAATATTTTTATCCTCTGACGATTTTCCCCAATTCATTGCGTTGGCGCAGCGTTTTAATTACCAATTCCAAATTGTTTATGAATACAAAACCTTGGCAAGCAAAGGTTCAGGGCTGCGTTTTGCGCGCGCAGGAGAAAACGGCAATCATTGGTTGTGGGCTATTGCGATGCAAAACCCAGAACCTTTGATGCTAACCATTTACGCCATTAGGATTAACCCGTGAAAAAACCAATAAACATTGCCTTGGCAATTTTTTTGGCTGTTGTTGCCTTTTTGTTGTGGGAATTTAAACCCCTGCCGCCTGCCGAATTTTCACCACAAGGCGCACTGCCAACCAACTTGCCGCCATTTTTTGCCAGTAGTTTTTTGCCCAAAGTGGCAAAAGTGGCGCACGCTTCAACAATGACGATCTTGCCCAACGGCAAATTGATGGCGGCGTGGTATGCGGGCGAGCGCGAAGGCGCAAAAGACGTTGCTATTTTTACCAGTATTTTAGAAAAATCGGGTTGGAGCACGCCGCAAAAACTCATCACACGCGAACTTGTGGCAGGTTCCGTTTTGGCGCAGGTCAGAAAAATCGGCAATCCTGTGCTTTTTACGGCAAATGGCAAGGTGTGGTTGTGGTTTGTAAGCGTTGGCATTGGCGGTTGGGCTGCTAGTCAAATCAACGTGATGCAAAGCGAAGATGGCAAAAAATGGTCGCCGCCGCGGCGTTTGGTAACCTCGCCTTTTTTTAATATCAGCACATTAGTGCGCACGCGCCCAGTTTATTTGGCAAATAATGAAATTGGTTTGCCAATTTCGCACGAATCTTTTATGAAATTTAGCGAGTTTTTAAGGCTGGATGAAAACGGCAAGATTTTGATGAAAACGCGCTTGCCCAATCCCGCAACGTTGCAACCTGCCATAGAAATTGCCAACGCAAAAACAGCGCACGCCTTTTTGCGTGATTACGATGAAAACGCCGCTTTTTACCGTGTGCGCCACGCCATAACTTCTGACGGCGGCACCACTTGGCAAGCCTTAGCGCCAACCGATATTCCCAACGTCAACAATTCCATTGCAACGGCAAAATTACCAAGCGGCGCTTGGTTGTTGGTGGGCAACGACTTGAAGTTTCGCACAAGCTTAAACGCTTGGATTTCCAAAGATTTTGGAAAAACGTGGCAACTTGTGCGTAACCTTGAAAAAGGCGATGGCGAATATTCTTATCCTTTTTTGTTGGTGGATGCACACGGGCGCATTCATTTGAGCTACACGTGGCGGCGCGAGACCATTCGTTATATGGTGTTTAGCCAAGCGTGGCTCATGGCAGGAGATTCCAAACAATGATTGCCTCCCACGCTTATGGCTTAATCGCCCACGCCTTGATTTTTGCCGCCTTGTGCGCTTCATTGCCTTTGGGCGTTTTGCGTGCGCGCATGGGCTTAATTGCCACGGTTTTTGCCTTGTTTGTTGGCATTGCGCCTGCCATGCACGGTTTTATGGGTGCGCCATCATTAACACTTAGCGCCATTGCCGTGCGCTCCTTGGCAGCATCCGAAGGTTTTGCGCCTATTCATTGGCAACGGCGTTATTTGGCGCTATTTTTGATTTTTGCCGCCGTTTTTTATTTTTTTGCGTTGGGATTAGGCTTATACATCACAAATTTTGATTTGTATGCCTTTGGTTTTTCGCCCGGAGTTTTGCTCTTGGCGCTTGTGCCTTTTGGGTTATTTTTATATTTTCAAAACGCCGTGTTTGCTTTGGTTGTTTTAAGTTTGGATTTGTTGGCGTGGCGCTTTGGGCTTTTTGGCAATTTGTGGGACGCTTTATTTTGCGCGCCACTGGTTTTGTTTTGTTGTTTTAAATTGGTTGTGCCAAAAACGCTTTAAACGGAAATATCAACATTTGCGCCAAGCGCAGAAATCACCGAAGAGGTTTCGCTTGCTGTTGGAATGGTTTCCAACAAGGTTAGCGCATCAGAACTTGTTTGTTCCATTGCCGTTTTTAACAAAGCAACTTGCGTTTCCATTAGCGTTTGGTTTTGCGCTATTGCGCTTGCCAAGTTGGCAATCGGCATAATGTCCATTTTTTCGCCTTTTCTAATTTTTTAAATACCAAATAATTTTAGAATCAAAAATCCACGGTCAACCATCTTTTTTTTTGAAAAAAACAAAAGGTTGACCGTGGATTTTGGTAATTTTTTATAAAGAAAATGCGGCTTGCAGCCAAATCGGTTTTTTCAAATCCCCTTCAAACAACACACAATCAAAGCGGCATTCGGGAACATCTTTAAAGCGCATCAAATAATGATTGGCGGCAAAAATAATGCGCCGTTGTTTTTTTAAATCCACGCTTGCTGCGGCGCCGCCAAAGTTGTTGTCTGCGCGAAACCGCACTTCCACAAAAACCAAAACCTTTTTTTGAAGCATAATCAAATCAATTTCGCCGCCTTTGACCAAAAAGTTTTTTTCCAACAATTTCAACCCTTGCTTTTTTAAAAAATCGCAAGCCACTTTTTCTGCCGTTTGACCAATGAACACCGAAGCACTCCTTTATTTGATTCCCACGCCTTTGGGCAATTTGGGCGATTTTTCCGTGCGCGCCGCCGATATTGTAAAGAATTTGCGCCACATTGCTTGTGAAGACACGCGAATATCCGCTCCGTTTTTAAAAGCCTTTAATGCGGATTTGCAGTTGTTTTGCGCTTTTGAACACGTTGAAAATCGCGCGGCAAGCAAAATTATTGCGTTCTTGGAACAAGGCGAATCGGTTGGGCTTGTTACCGATGCTGGCACGCCTGCTGTGTCTGACCCGGGCGCCAAAATTGTGCAAATGGTGCGCGCGGCAGGTTTTAAAATTGTGGCTTTGCCCGGTGCGTGCGCGGCAATTACTGCTTTTTCTATGAGCGGTTTTTTATCAACACAATTTTTCTTTTGCGGCTTTTTGCCGCCCAAAAAAGCGGCGCGGCAAAAGGTTTTAAAAGATTTAAAAAATCAAAACGCCGCGATTATTTTTTATGAATCGCCGCATCGCATTTTTGAATCCTTAAACGATTTTGGTGAGATTTTTCAAAATCGCTCACTTTTTATTGCCCGAGAATTAACCAAACGTTTTGAAGAATCGGCGCTTTTGAAAGCAAAAGAAGCGGCTGCTTGGATTTTGGCAAAACCGCAACGGCAAAAAGGGGAGTTTGTGTTGATTCTTGATGCTTGCGAAGCAAGCACCCAATTTGAAGCGTTGGAAGCAGAACGTGTTTTGAAAATTTTGTTAGACGGCAATCTCTCTTTAAAAGAATCCGCAAGCTTAGCTGCCAAAATCACAGGTTTTGCAAAAAACGAACTTTATAAAAAAGCATTGGATTTGAAAAAATCCACGGTAAACGAGTAATTTTTTTGAAAAAAATCACGTGTTTACCGTGGAAAATCAGTAAAATGGCGCAAATGGCGAATTTAAATGAAATATTGCGCGGGCATTTTTTGGAAAGCGCCGCGCTTAAAACCCAAATGGCACAAACCTTAGCTGTGCCTTTGCAAGACGCATCGGCTTTGCTTGTTGTTGCTTTGAAAAACGGCAACAAGGTTTTGGCTTGCGGCAACGGCGGCTCGGCGGCGGATTCACAACATTTTGCGGCAGAACTCGTTGGGCGTTTTGAAAAAGAACGTGTTGCTTTGCCTGCTATTGCTTTGACCACGGATTCTTCCATTTTAACTGCCGTGGCTAATGATTACGCCTTTGAAGACGTTTTTGCGCGGCAAGTTTTGGCGCTGGGCAATTCGGGCGATGTGTTGTTGGCAATTTCAACATCAGGCAATTCCAAAAATATTTTAAAAGCCATTGAGGCAGCGCATACCAAAAATATTAACGTTATTGCGCTCACTGGCAAAAACGGCGGCAAAATCGCTGAGGTTTTAACCAAAAAAGATATTCTTTTGAACGTTTCGCATTCGCGCACCGCACGCATTCAAGAAGTGCATTTGACGATTATCCACGCTTTGTGCGACAGCGTGGATTTATCTTTTTAAAAAGGGAGGAACCAACCCATGAAAAAACTTTTAAGTATTTTGATGATGGCAACAGCCTTCACAGCTTGTGTGCCGGCAATTATGATTGCGGGCGGCGCCACCGGCGTGCTGGCAATTCACGACCGTCGCACAACTGGCGTGCAAGCCGATGACGAAGGCATTGAATGGAAAGCCTTGCAACGCGTGCCACAAAAATACGCAGAAGCTTCTCACACCAATTACACCGCTTACAACGCGCGGGTTTTAATCACGGGCGAAGCAGCCAACGAATCGGTGCGCCAAGGCATTGGTGATGCGGTTTTGGGCATTGCAGGCGTTAAAGAAATCTTTAACGAAATGGTCATTGGCGAGAATTCATCGCTTGTTTCCCGCAGTAATGATTCGTATATCACATCCAAAATCAAAGCCAAATTGGTGGAAGTAGAAGGTTTGTCAGCCAACCACGTGAAAGTTGTTACAGAAGCGGGCATTGTTTATTTGATGGGTTTGGTCACCGCCAACGAAGCGCATTTGGCTATTGAAGCTACCCGTGTGATTAGTGGCGTGAAAAAGGTTGTTAGCCTTTTTGAAGTTCTGCCCGATGCGCAAATCAAAGCCATTGACGATTCTTTAAAAGGCGAAAAAAACACCACTTCCACGAATATTTTGGAACAACAATAACCGATTGCTACGCCATACTTGCCAAGGCGGCAGCCAAATCGGCATTGTCGTCCTTGGCTTTTTTGGCGGGCGCTTCATCTTTGTTTTGGTTTTCAATTTCAACCGTATAACCTTGGCGTTTGAGTTCATTTGCCCAAAACTGCGCCACTTCTTCTGATTCGTGCCACGGACCGTGTTCGGTTATTACGTGTGCGCTGTCTTCGTTGTATTTGGTAATCACACGGAACATTTTTTGTCTTTCGTCTTTTGAGGAAACTGGATGGATAAGATTGTAATCGTTTCACGAGAATCGCGGCTTGCTATGTGGCAAGCCGAATACGTGCAAGCGCTTTTGAAAAAGGCGCACCCGAATTTGCAATTTGAAATTTTAGGCACAACCACCAAAGGCGATGAAATTTTAAATCAACCTTTATCCACCATCGGCGGCAAAGGCTTGTTTATTAAAGAATTAGAAGTGGCAATGCAAGCGGGAAAAGCGCAGTTGGCGGTTCATTCAATGAAAGACGTGCCAATGGAATTGCCCAATGGCTTTTTGTTGCCGATTATTTTTGGGCGCGAAAATCCATTGGATGCTTTTGTTTCCAACCATTTTGAAAAACTCACCGATTTGCCAAAAGGCGCTGTTGTTGGCACTTCTAGCCTACGGCGCGAAGCGCAGTTGCGGCGCAATTTTCCGCATTTAACAATCAAAAGCCTGCGCGGTAATTTGGATACGCGTTTAAAAAAATTAGACCAAGGCCAGTTTGACGCCATTATTTTGGCTTGCGCAGGTTTGGTTCGGCTTGGGTTAAAGTCTCGCATTCGTGCCGTTTTAAGCGCTGAAGAATCTCTACCTGCGCCCGGTCAAGGCGCTTTGGGCGTTGAAATTTTGGCAGATTCGCCTGAAATTTTAAAACTCTTAAAACCTTTGGCGGACGAACAAACGGCAGCGTGTGTGAGAGCCGAGCGCATCGTCTCCAAAATTTTGGGTGGTTCTTGCCAAGTGCCGCTTGGCGCTTTTGCTCAATTAGATGGCAATGCGCTATTTTTGCGCGCTTTTGTGGCAAGCCCTGATGGCAAAGATTTTTTGCGCGCCGAAATTAAAGGCGATAAAAACGATGCCCAACGCTTGGGCGAATCTGTGGCAAGCGAACTTTTGGCAAAGGGTGCTGACCATATTTTGAAAAAAATTGTGCGTTGACCGTGGAAAATCGCCAAAAATTAACCATTGCCATCACACGCGCAAAATCCCAAGCAAACGAATGGCAAAATTCTTTGGAATCGGCAGGGTTTGGCGTTTTTTTGTGTCCGCTATTAAAAATTATCCCGCTTGATTCCGATTCGCAAAATGCTGTTCGCCAAACTTTGCGCGAATTTTTAAGCGAAAAATCCGCCGTTGTTTTTGTTAGCCCAAACGCCGCGCATTTTGCTTTAAAACTTGAAAATGCAGAATTTTGGAATCGCCATTCTTTGTTTGCCGTTGGTGTTGCCACTCAACAGGCTTTGGCAAAAAAAGGCTTAAAAGCCACCATTCCTGATGATTCAGAAGATTCCGAAGGTTTATTCCAAACCTTAAAATCCCAAACTTTCAAAAAAATTGCCATTGTGCGCGGCGACCACGGGCGTGAATTTTTGGCAAACGCATTAAAAGAAAAAGGTTTTGAAGTTCAACATTTTGGCGTTTATCAGCGTTTAATGTGCAGCAAAAAAACGGCGCAAACCTTGCTGAATAAGGCTTTGGCAAATGAAATTGACGGCATTCTTATCACCAGTTCAGAATCGCTTGCGGCGTGGTTGAATGTGTTGAAATTGCCCCGCTTGCCCGCCGCTTTGGTAAAATTCCCCTTGTTTGTCATTCATTCGCGCATTGCCAAAACTGCCGAAAAACTCGGTTTTGCAAACGTGCTTGAAGTGAAAAACGACAAGGCTTTGAAAGATTTTTTGACGCGCGAGGGATTCAAAATGGCAAAGAAAACAAAAACGCAAACACAACCCGAAATCATTGAAGGCGAAGCCACGCCAGTGATTGAAACAGCAGATAATAATCACCGCAGCGCCGAGTATTTGGACGAATCAACGGGGATTGAAGCGCAGGCAGAGTCTCCCGCATCGCAAGAGATTGCGCCAGAAATCACGACAAACAACAAAACAACAGAATCGCCCAAATCCACCCAATCGGCAGAATCGCCCAACCCGATGGAATCGCAACAAGTGCCAACGGCGCCTGTTAAAGAAAAATCCACCAAAAAAAGCGGCAGCACGTCTTTGTTGATGTGGCTTTTAATGTGGGTGCTGCTTGCCGCTGTGGCTTGGACGGCTTGGTATTCCAAAAGTGGCACTGATCGCTTGGCGCAAACTTCCAAAGCGTCAGAAGAACAACACACGGCACAAATGCAGGAATTATCCGCACAAGTTGCCAAGGATTTTGGCTCGCGCGATTCGCGCTTGGCAGCATTAGAAGACCATCAAAAAGAATGGCAAGCGCAAATTCAAGCGGCAGTAAGCGCCGAAATTGACGCCAAAGTTGCAAAAGCCGAAGAAGCCATCAAAACCGCCCAAGCCAATTTAAAAGCCGAATCGGAACGTTTGCAACAACTGCAAGCGGGCGCACCATTGATTGGCGTTTTTCAACGCGTGATGGCGGCACAACAAGCGCTGGCAACCAACCCAGAATGGGCGGCAACGCTTTTGCAATCAACATTAGTCCGTTTAAAAGCGCAAACGGATGCGCAATCCGCCAACTTGTTGCCCTTGGTGGAAGACGATTTGGCGGCGTTAAGCCGCGATGCGCATTTGCCAAACGTTGCCGCAATGGTGAAAACGATTGACGAAATCGCCAAAACAAGCGCTTCATGGCCATTGAAGAAAAAAGCGGCTGAAAAACAGTTGAACGCACAAGTGCAAAAAGCGCAGGAAAATCCGCCTGCCGAGGCATTCTCATGGGCAAGCGTTGGCGCTTGGTTGGCAGATGCAAGCACGCATTTTTGGACGGCAATCAGCGACTTTGTGCGCGTGCAATCCGCCACGCCCGAAGATATGATGGCAGAAACCGCGCCCGCTTGGATGCTCTATGAAAATATGCGCCAACGGCTAATGACCTTAAAACTTTCGCTGGCGGCGCTAAACGAACCTGTATTTTTGGCAGAAGTGGCAGATACCTTAAAAGCTATTGAACGCGATTTTGACGTGATGGATGACAACGTGGTTGGCGCGCAAAAATCCTTAAAAGAAATGCAAAACGCACGCTTTGGTCGACCTGCCACTTTAAAATCCGCCACATTTTTGATGGCTGTGCCAGCGGAGATATTGCCATGAAAAACGTTTTTTGGATGGTTGCCATTTTTCTTGCCGCTGTGGCGCTTGCCTTTGTTGCGCGGGCAAACACGGGCAGTGTGATTTTTTTGTTGGCCGAACAGCGCATTGAAATCTCGGTGAATTTTTTTATTGTGTTGTTGCTTTTGGCGTTTGTTGTTTTGTTTGTTATTTTTCGCATTTTGGCGATGATTTTTGGCATTCCCGCCGCCGTGCGCCGTTTTCAGGACAAGCGCGCCCAAAAAATGTTCAACCGCGCGCTTTTGGCGTTTTTTGAAGGGCAATATTCAGAATCTTTAAAATGCGCTGAAAAATCCTTCAAACGCGGCAAATGGCAAGGTTTATCCGCAATGCTCGCGGCGCGCTCGGCATTTTCCTTAAACAATGCGGATTTGCAAAGCGCATGGCTCAAAGAAGCGCGGCAAACCAGAGATGAAGTTGACGCCGCCGCCACCTTATTAGAAGCCGAATCGCAGTTGAAAAACCAACAATTTGCACAAGCCATACAAAACTTGGAACACTTGCCGCCCAAACTTGCGGCTTCATCCGCCGCCTTGCGTTTGGATTTACAAGCGCGCCAAGGTTTAAAAGACGGTGAAGGTATTTTGGAACGCTTAAAACTTTTGCAAAAAAAAGGCGTGATTGCAGACGAAAAATCTGCCGAATCTCTCAAACACCAAGCCACACTTGATGCCTTGCAACAATCCACCACAACCGCCGAATTGCTCAAAAACTTTGTTCGCAATTTAAAAACCGATTCCTTAGAAATTGCCACTGCTGCCGCCGAAGCGTTGTTGCGTTTTGAAGAATATGCCGCCGCACAAAAATGGATTGAAAAATATTTGAATGAGCCCGCGCATTTGAAAGACGCGGCACCGCTTTTTGACCTTTACGCCAACTTAAAAACAAACGATGAACAAATGCGCATTGCGCAGGCTGAAAAATGGCTTTCAGCCAATAGCGACAACGGCGCACTGCTTTTGGCTTTGGGGCAAATGTGTTTTCGTGCGCAGCTTTGGGGCAAGGCGCAAAATTATTTGGAGGCGGCAATCGCTTTGAATCAAAACGCCCGTGCGCATTTGGAGTTGGCGCAGTTGTTGGATTATTTGAATCGCCCAGAGGATGCAAACCGCCATTATCGCGCTTTGGCGCAACAATAAAGGAGAATGCAATGTTACGCAAAATTTACAATTTTTACCCCGTCACCCCAGAACCCGACCCAAACAATTTGCCCGTGGGCGGCGATATTTACTACGAATGCAAAGAATGCAAAGGCATTGTCAACTCCGTCTCGCGCATTAAAGCGTCCTGCGAATGCGGCAATTTAACGGCAGACAAAGGCGTTTGCCAAATTAAAGACCGCAACAAAGTTACCGCCGTTAAAGGCAAATTAAAATAAAAAAATCCACGGTCAACCTTTATTTTTTTTTAAAATATTCAACGTTTACCGTGGAAAATCAACAATCACAAAAAATCACATGGAACCATAACGTTGTTTAGCACTCTAAAATGATGAGTGCTAAAATCAGCACGTTTTTTTATGGACTTTGGAAAAGAGTTTTAAATGACCACCACCGCTTTAATTGCCACTGATAGCCTAAGCGCCTACATTCAAAAGGCGCAACAGCAACCGATTTTAAGCGAAGAAACCGAGCGCGCCTTGGCAACACGTTATCAAACCGAAGGTGATTTAGAAGCCGCAAAAACCTTGGTTTTGTCGCATTTGCGTTTGGTCATTTCGGTTGCCCGCGGTTTTTTGGGCTACGGTTTGCCGCATGCGGATTTAATTCAGGAAGGCAATATCGGCTTGATGAAAGCCGTCAAACGTTTTGACCCTACGCGCGGCGTGCGTTTGGTTACTTTTGCGCTTTATTGGATTAAGGCGGAAATCCACGAATATGTGTTGAAAAACTGGAAAATCGTCAAAACCGCCACCACCAAGGCACAAAGGAAATTGTTCTTCAATTTGCGCCGTTTAACAAACAGCAACGGCAAAGCGCTAACAATCCAAGAAACCAAGGCAATTGCGCGCGATTTGAATGTCAAAGAATCAGACGTTTTGGAAATGCAAACACGCATGTTTACGAGCGATTTGGCGCTTGATGCGCCATTTTCCGATGAAAGCGAAGAAGCGCCCGTGAATTTTTTGGCAGACTCGCGCTTTTCGCCTGAAACCATTTTGGAGAAAAAAGCCGCTGAAAAATTGCAAACTCTTGGCTTACAAAAGGCTTTGGGTGTTTTGGATGACCGCAGTGCGCAAATTATAAAAGCGCGCTGGCTTGCCGATTCGCCCAAAACCTTGCAAGAACTTGCAGAAGAATACCAAGTTTCTGCTGAGCGCATCCGCCAAATTGAAACGCAAGCACTCAAAAAAATGCGCAGCGTTTTGCAGGAAAATATTTAATTGATTTGAAATTAAAAATAAAAAAATCCACGTTTTTTTAAACGTGGATTTTTTTCATCAAAATCCACGGTGAACGTTTTATTTTTTTGAAAAAAATAAACGGTTTACCGTGGAAAATCTTATTTTTTGGCAAATTCACC
>CAKQRL010000007.1 GCA_934271525.1 uncultured Rhodocyclaceae bacterium | reverse complement strand
TGCGACATGTCGTTTAAATCCACAAGTGCCGAACGGTAAGTGGCAAAGTCGGCAGCGTTTAAAGTTGAAAAGAAGGTATTGTAATCATTGGAAATATTGGCTGAACTCATTGCACGCAAAACGCTTGCCAAACTTGGATTAGCACCTGAAAAATCAGCATAAACATTGGGGCGGGCTGTGATGGTGATGCCGTTTTGACCCGATAAAAGTGCGTAGGTTATGGCGTAACCATTGGAAGTTAAAGCGATGTTTGTAAACTTGCCAAGATGATTTTCAAGCCCTTGCAAATCAAAAGTAATTGTGCGGTTGGCAACGGAAGCACTTAACGGGGCGTAAAGCAAAGAACCGCCTTTAACATCATAAGTTTGTGCTTTGAGTTTGGAGTTGGAAGAATCGTCTACCAAAAAACCGAGTTGCAAAGTGGCGTTTTGCTCTTGGGTATATTTACCGCTAACGTTCAAAGTATGTGGAGCAGTGATGCCAACGTTTAACGTGCCTTTGTTGTTGACGTCTTGGGCGACGTTGGTTGCGGCATCAATGTTGGTGGTGCCGCTGTTGGTTAAATTTTGTGCGGTGAGTTTGGCATTGACGTTTGCCGTGCCTTTGTTTTCAAAGTTGTTGGCAATGTTGGTTTCAGCATTGATGTTGGTGGTGCCGCTGTTGGTTAAATTTTGTGCGGTGAGTTTGGCATTGACGTTTGCCGTGCCTTTGTTTTCAAAGTTGTTGGCAATGTTGGTTTCAGCATTGATGTTGGTGGTGCCGCTGTTGTTTAAATTTTGTTGGAGATTGGCTTCACGGCTGATATCTAATGTTCCAGCGCTACCAACATTCACATTGCCGTGCAAGCTAATGGCGGCAGCATTACGCAACAAGGTGGAGCGACTTTGCACGGTATTTGTTGGGCGAACAAGTGCAAGCGTGCCGCCTTCAATATTGGTGTCGCCCTTGTAATTCAAATCACCGCTCAAAGAAAGCGTGCCAAGCCCTGTTTTTTTGAGCCCGGCATTTTTATGTTCCAAAGCGGCTTTGAGCGTTTGTTTGGCGGCGGTGATGTTGTCTATGTGGTATTTGTCGTCCCATTGGCGCTCGTTAAGATCGTTTTCAAAAAGGGCAGAGTGTCCATTGGTGTTGATGGTGTAAAACGCTGTGTTGCCGGAAACGTCTTTGGCAGAAAGGCGGTTTATGTCAAGCAATGCCAAGCCTTTCAAGGCTTTTTCGGCATCCACAATGCCTTGACCGTAAACGTCTTCTTTGGTCAAACTAGAAATGCCGAACTCTGAATTAACCGTTAGCCCTGCGGTGTGTCCATAAACTTTTTTAAGGTCGTCCAAAACTTGCTGTTTATCTGTTGGTGCTTTTTTGTCAATATAAACGACTTCATAAGATGTTTTGTTGACACCGATTATTTGTTTATAAATAACTTCGGGCGTTGTGAAATCTTTATTTGCCGTGCTTAAAATCACATCCGCCAACTGCTTGCCGCCCAAAAAAGGATATTTTTGCGCTACTAATGCGGCAACTCCTGTTACAAGCGGCGCCGCCATTGAAGTGCCCGTTTCTTCTCTAATACCAGAATTTCCTTCTCCCGCCGATTGAATACCTGTTCCTGCCGCCATCACACAATAAGCAGAAGCGTTAACACATAGTTGAGAATTGGTTTTGACAGCCCAAGAATCCACAATTAGTTTGCCATTTTGGCGTGAAACCCATGTGGAATTAATATTCCCAACGGTTAGCCAAGCGCCGAGATTTTTGTCGCTGCCTGTGCCTTGGCGGGCAGCCAAAGTAGGGGAAAGCGTATTGCCATTGCCATTGGCGTAAACAATTAAAACGTCATTGTTTTTTGCAAACTCTTGCAATTCCATGCGATCAGCCGTGTGCGAGTTATTCACAATTTTAACGTTGTAATTTAGTATTTTTTTAAATTCCTCTGGCGTTACGCCATTGCCCAAATTACCGTAGCCCAAAATCATAGCCTTCGTGGCAACGCCGTAACTTTCATTATTCGTTTTGTTGGCGGCGGCAATGCCAGCCACGTGGTTGCCGTGAAATAGGTCCGTTGAGTATTGATTATGAATAGGCGGTTCTAAAAATTTTCCACGCAATAATTCGTGTTCGGGGTAAAAAATGCCGTCGACCACGCCGATTTTGACTCCCTCGCCCGTGAAACCTTGTTTGTGCGCTTCGTTGATATTGTGCAACTCAAAACTCGTCAACGCATTGGCATTGCCCAAAAAGAGCGACAAAGCAAGCATGGAAAATAAACAACGGCGTGGCATTGTAAAAACCCTTTGTTTTTTTGATTCTTTGAGTCTATGCCGAATTTTTTAAATCTGCCTTTATTTTTTGCAAAAATCCACGGTAAACACCAAATTTTTTTGAAAAAAATATTTTGTTCACCGTGGATTTTTGGCGTTTTAAGGAAAAGGAGAAAAAGGAGAAGGGTTGGGCGTGAAGGGCGAAGGATTGTTGCGCGGCAGAAAAGCGCGCAAGGTGCGAATTGCCGTTTCATAAAAATGCGGGTCGCTTTGGCTTTTTTGACCAAAAATAGATGAACCCGCCACAAAAGTATCCACACCTGCTTGCGCCAAGCCGCCGATATTTTCCGCATGAATGCCGCCGTCCATCTCCAAACGAATATAACGCCCCGTTTTACTCATGTGGTATTTCAAAATTTCCCGCGTTTTTTTCGCTTTTTCTTGCATTTTGGGGATAAAACTCTGCCCGCCAAAGCCGGGATTAACACTCATTAAAAGCACAAAATCAATGTCGTCAAGCAAAAATTCCAAAACGTCCAAAGATGTTGCCGGGTTCAAAGCCAAGCCTGCTTTGGCGTGACCATCGCGAATCAATTTTAAACTGCGATGCACATGGTCGCTAGCCTCTGGGTGAAAGGAAATAAAATCAGCACCGGCGAGCAAAAATTCGGTGATGAGTTGGTCCACTGGCCGCGCCATAATATGCACGTCAATAGGCACGCGGCACAAAGGCCGAATGGCTTTTAAAACCATGGGTCCAACGGTTAAATTGGGCACGTAATGGTTGTCCATCACATCAAAATGAATCCAATCCGCACCGCTTTTAATCACGTTTTCAATTTCATCGCCCAAATGCGCAAAATCTGCCGACAAAATGCTCGGCGCAATTACAAAATCAGCCATTTTACATTCCAAAAAAGCGTTCTATCCAAGTTTGTTGGCGTTTGGGCGTATCCGGCAGGTTCAAATATTTTTTCACGCATTCTGCGTAGGCGTGGTCATCGTGTTTAATATGGCTAACGAGCCAACGGGATAAAAGCGCGTGCAATTCTTCGCTAATATCTTCACCTGCTTTAAAACGTTTTTGAAAGTCTGCCACGCGGCGCACGAATAATTCATGCACCTTTTTGTGTGGGCGTAACATTTTGTAGCCGGCTTCTTCAATCAGTGATTCTTCAAAACCAAAATGCGAAATGGTGTAGTCTATGGTGTCGTCAATCACCTTGCCCACGAGCTTCATATCGTTTGTTTTGCGGGCTTCGCCCAATTCATTGATGTAATCAACCAAGCGGCGGTGCTGGTTATCAATTTCTTCAATGCCGGTGTCTAATACGCTTGACCATTCCAGTTTTAACATAAGCATTTAAAAGTTTTTTTGTTTGAAGAAATTTTACTCTACCATAATTTTTTTATGAATACTTTTGAAAATCGTCCGTGGCGTTTACTTTATCGCCAAAATTGCCATTTGTGTTACCAAATGGAAAAGGCAATTCGGCAGTTTTTAAAGGATAGCGATTTGTTGCAAATAATAGACATTGATTTACCGCAACATTCCGATTTATTAAAAAAATACAATACTCTCGTGCCCGTTTTGTTTTTTAAAGATGTTGAGGTTTGTCATTACCATTTTGATGAAGCGGCGGCAAAATTAGCAGAAAAAATGTAAAATTCGCCATTTTCTTTATTAAACCCACCATGAACAACATTCGCAATTTTTCAATTATCGCGCACATTGACCATGGAAAATCCACCCTTGCCGACCGTTTGATTGAACGCTGTGGCGGTTTGTCTTCGCGCGAAATGGAAAGTCAAGTGTTGGATTCAATGGAAATTGAAAAAGAACGCGGCATTACCATTAAAGCGCAAACGGCTTCTTTAAATTATGTGGCAAAAGATGGCAACACTTACCATTTGAATTTAATTGACACGCCCGGGCATGTGGATTTTTCTTATGAAGTTTCACGCTCGCTTTGTGCTTGTGAAGGCGCGCTTTTGGTGGTTGATGCTTCGCAAGGTGTGGAAGCGCAAACGGTTGCCAATTGTTACACCGCCATAGATTTAAACGTTGAAGTTTTGCCCGTTTTAAACAAAATTGATTTGCCCAGCGCCGATCCCGATTCTGCCAAAGCAGAAATTGAAGATGTGATTGGCATTGATGCCCAAAACGCCGTTTTGGCTTCTGCCAAAACGGGGCAAGGTATTGATGATATTTTGGAATTGGTGGTCAATAAAGTTCCTGCGCCAAAAGGTGATGCGAATGCGCCTTTAAAAGCTTTGATTATTGATTCGTGGTTTGACAATTACGTAGGCGTGGTGATATTGGTGCGCGTGGTAGATGGCGTGTTGCGCCCCAAAGATAAAATTTATTTGATGTCTACAAAATCCACTTATTTGTGCGAACAAGTGGGTGTTTTTTCACCGCGCTCAGTGGTGCGTGATTGTTTATCGGCGGGAGAAGTTGGTTTTGTGATTGCCGGCATCAAAGAACTTTCCAGCGCCAAAGTGGGCGACACCATTACTTTAAACGAAAAAAAAGCAGACCAAGCCTTGCCGGGTTTTAAAGAAATCAAACCGCAAGTTTTTGCGGGGCTTTATCCGGTTGAAGCCAATCAATACGATTCCTTGCGTGAATCTTTGGAAAAATTGCAATTAAACGATGCCTCTTTGCATTTTGAACCCGAAGTCTCCCAAGCTTTGGGTTTTGGTTTTCGTTGTGGATTTTTGGGGTTGTTGCACATGGAAATTGTGCAAGAGCGTTTGGAGCGCGAATTTGACCAAAATTTAATCACCACCGCGCCCACAGTGATTTACGAAGTGTTATTGACCGATGGCACTTTAAAAATTGTGGAAAACCCCGCGCATTTGCCGGAGACCCAAAAAATTGCCGAAATTCGCGAACCGATTATTGAAACCTCTATTTTTGTGCCACAAGATTATTTGGGCGCAGTAATGACGCTTTGCAACCAAAAACGCGGTGTGCAAAAGGATATGCATTACCACGGCAGGCAAGTGAAATTGGTTTATGAAATGCCGATGGCAGAAGTGGTGATGGATTTTTTTGATAAATTAAAATCCGTCTCGCGCGGTTATGCTTCCTTGGATTATGAATTCAAATGTTACCAAACGGCGGATGTGGTGAAGTTGGATGTGTTGATAAACGGCGAGAAAGTGGATGCATTGTCGGTGATTATTCACCGCGCCAATGCGCAATACCGCGGCAGAGAATTGGTTGCCAAAATGCGCGCTTTAATTCCGCGCCAAATGTATGAAGTGGCGATTCAAGCGGCAATTGGCTCGCATATTATTGCGCGCGAAAATGTCAAAGCCTTGCGCAAAGATGTGTTGGCAAAATGTTATGGCGGCGATATTACGCGCAAGAAAAAATTATTAGAAAAACAAAAGGCAGGTAAAAAACGTATGAAACAAGTGGGCGCCATTGAAATTCCACAAGAAGCATTTTTGGCGGTTTTAAGAACCGATTCGTAATTTTTGAAAAAAATAAAGCGTTGACCGTGGATTTTTGAAATATTTTTTGTTTTTCCACGGTCGACTTAAAATTTTTTTGAAAATAAAATAATGCGCTTGTTTTTTTAAATTTTATTGTTGAAATCAAAAAAATGGATTTTTCGCTTTTGTTGTTTATTTTGGTTGTGGTAAGCGGCGTGTTGTATGTTGCCGATTTAATCACGCGCAAAAAGCGCAAGGATGAAGAAAAATCGCCCATTTGGGTGGTTTGGGGTGCGGATTTTTTTTGGGTGTTGTTGATTGTTTTTTTGTTGCGCTCTTTTGTGGTGGAACCCTTTAAAATTCCCTCGGATTCTATGGTGCCCACGTTAATTACCGGCGATTTTATTTTGGTCAATAAATTTGAATATGGCATTCGCTTACCGGTTTTAAATCAAAAAATCATCGCTTTAAATAATCCCAAAAAAGGCGATGTGATGGTTTTTCGCCATCCCGAAGACCCAAAAATAGATTTTATTAAACGCGTTGTTGCCGTGGGTGGCGATGTTTTGGAATACCAAAATAAAGTTTTAAAAGTAAATGGTGAAGTTTTCCCCGTCAAACAAATTGAAGATTATTTTCACCCGTCCCGCATGTATTATTCCGAGCAGTTTGAAACGCAAATTGGGCAGCGCAAATTTCGTTATTTGAACGACAAAAACGCGCGGGAATTATTTTCGCTACCTTTTAATTTTCCGGGTGATGAATATTGTCAACGTTTTGATACCAACGGCGTGCGTTGCACAGTGCCGGAAAATCATTATTTTGTGATGGGCGACAACCGCGACAACAGCTTGGATTCTCGCGCGTGGGGTTTTGTGCCGGATGAAAATGTCATCGGGCGCGCGTTTTTAATTTGGTTGCATTTGGGGGAAATGTCGCGTGTGGGGTTGTCTCTTTCTTAACGCGCCAAAAGGTTATAAAATTTTTTTAATGTGAAGGAGAAGAATATGTTGTTCAATAATTTAAAAAAACAAAGGGGCATCACCTTGTGGGGTGTGGCGATTGCGGGTTTTTTCCTAGTTGTTGGCTCAATGCTTGCGATGAAGGTTCTGCCTGCGGTAACCGAGTTTTATAAGGTGAAAAAGAACATTCACGCCACCGTTAACAAAGAAGGACCAAACGCCACAAAAAAAGATTTGATGCGCACTTATGACAAATTTGCTGATGTGGATTATTTGGAAATTGATTCTTCCAAACTGCGTTTCAAAAAAGTGGGCGGTCAGTGGGAAATCACGGCGGATTATGAAAAACGCATCCCGCTTTTTTGGAATGTTTATTTGGTTTTGGATTATTACACTTCCACCGGCAATGGTCCGCGCGTTGCCCGCAGTGCGCGCAGTGATCGCGGCATTCTAGACTAATTCAAATTGAATAAGACTTTGCATGCGGTGTTGGGTTATACCTTTCAAAATCCAGCCATTTTGAAAGAAGCCTTGACGCACCGCAGTTTTGGCACACCGCACAATGAACGCTTGGAATTTTTGGGCGATGGCGTTTTGGATTTTGTGGTGGCGTTTTTGCTTTACCAAAAATTCCCGCATTTGGACGAAGGGCAGTTGTCGCGCTTGCGTGCCAATTTGGTCAAAGAATCTGTGCTTGCGGAGATTGCCAAAAATCTTCATTTGCGCGATTTTTTGCATTTGGGCGAAGGCGAAAAAAAACACGCGTTGCTTCCCGATTCCATTTTGGCAGATGCAATGGAAGCAATTTTTGGTGCGGTTTTTGTGGATTCGGGTTTTGAATCGGCAAAAAAGGTTATTAGCAAGTTTTACCAAGATAAAATTGCCCAAATTAATTTAACGCAACCGCAAAAAGACCCAAAATCCCGCTTACAAGAATACGTGCAGGGCAAAAAAAAGGCATTGCCGCAATACCATTTGGTCAAAGAATCGGGGGCAGACCACAACAAAACCTTTTGGGTAGAATGCGTGGTTGGCAAGATTAAAGGCGAATCAAGCGCCAAATCTGTGCGAGAAGCCGAACAAAAAGCCGCCGCCCTTTGTTTATCACAATTACAACAATGCTAGGCAAGTTGGTTCAAAAACTTCTATTCAAAAAAAAGGTGTATTCACCGCGCGAACACGGCATTACGCGCGATTCCATTAGCCCGGGCGCGCGCCGCGTGTGCGAAATTTTGCGCAAAAATCATTTTGAAGCCTTTGTTGTGGGCGGCGCCGTGCGGGATTTGCTCTTAAACATTCCGCCAAAAGATTTTGACGTGGCAACCAATGCCACGCCAGATGAAGTTTGCGACTGCTTTCAGCGTGCGCGCAAAATCGGGCGGCGTTTTAAGATTGTGCATGTGGCGATGAATCACGAAACCATTGAAGTAACAACCTTTCGCGCCAAAGGGCAGGGCAGAACAACAGATGAAGGCCGCTTGATGAGCGACAATCAATTTGGCAACCAAAAGGAAGATGCCACGCGGCGCGATTTCACCGTGAATGCACTTTATTACGACCCTGTGAATGAAACCATTACCGATTATTTTGACGGCGTATCGGACTTAAAAAATCGGCAAATTGTGGCAATTGGTGAGCCAATAGAACGTTATCGCGAAGACCCTGTGCGTATGCTGCGCGCTGTGCGTTTGTCTGCCAAACTGCAAATGACCATTGCAAAAGATACGGCAGCGCCAATTTTTGAGATGGCTAAACTTTTAGAAAACGAGCCGCCCGCAAGGCTTTTTGATGAAACGGTGAAAGTTTTCACCTGCGGGCAATCCTTAAAATGCTTGCGGCAGTTGCGCGAATTTCGGCTAGACAAAGGCTTGTTGCCGCTTTTGGATGCCGTGATTGCTTATCCCGAAGGGCGCAAGTTTATTCGGTTGTCGCTTGGCAACACCGACCGCCGCATTGCGCAGGGCAAAGGCATTTCCACTGGATTTTTGTTTGCCACATTGTTGTGGCAACAAGTGCGCGAGCGTTGGGAGCGTTTGAAAGAAAGTGCACCGTTGGTAGAATCCTTAAACGCCGCCATGGATGAAGTTTTGGAAAACCGCGCCAGCAAACTTGCCGTGCCGCGCCGCATTTTGGGCGATGTGCGCGACATTTGGGCTTTGCAGCCGCGTTTTGAAAAACGCCAAGCCCGCCGCGCTTACAATTTGTTGGCGCAATCGCGTTTTCGCGCGGCATTTGATTTTTTGAGTTTGCGCCAGCAAGTGGGCGAAGTATCCGAAGAATTGGTGCGTTGGTGGGATGATTTTCAATATGCGGATGAAAAAACGCGCGCCCGAATGCTCGCCGATTTGCCAGCATCGGCGCGCGGAATCAAAAAACGCCGCCGTTTGAAACAAAAGAAAAAAGGCGCAACAGAATAATTTTCAAAAAAAATCCACGTTGACCGTGGAAAATTGCTTTTTTTGCAAAATTCCACGGTAAACAACAAAAAATTTTCAAAAAAAACAATGAAATCCGCCAATGTTTTTGTTGCTTTGGGCAGTAATTTGGGCGACTCAAAAAATATTTTAAACGCAGCATTTTCCGCGCTTGCCGCAATGCCAAAAACTGCGCTTATTCAACAATCTTCCATTTTTCAAAGTGCGCCGATTGGTTATGCCAATCAAAACGATTTTTTAAACGCCGTGGCGTTTTTAAAAACCGAGTTATCGCCTTTGGATTGTTTAAAAAATCTCCAAAAAATTGAGCAAGATTTTGGGCGAGAACGTTTGTTTTTAAACGCGCCTAGAACCTTGGATTTGGATTTGTTGTTGTTTGATGACTGTATTTTGAAAACTTCTGCCTTAACTATTCCGCACCCACGTTTGCATTTGCGTGCCTTTGTGTTGCGCCCGCTTTTAGAAATTGCGCCGGATTTGGAAATTCCAAATCGCGGGCGTGCGGCAGCGTGGATTCCCGCTGTTGCTATGCAAAAAATTCGTCTTTTAAATGCGTAACTTTTTTGTTACATTGCGTTTTTTTGATTAAGGACTTTTCATGTCTTCGCACACCATCACGCGCCGCTTAACGCAAAGTGATTTGTTTAAAAAGGCAAACAACGGCGAAAAAATCGCAATGTTTACGGGTTATGACGCAAGCTTTGCCAAAATGTTGGAATTGGCTGGCGCCGACTGCATTTTGATTGGCGATTCTTTGGGCAATGTTATCCAAGGGCAAGACACAACCTTGCCTGTAACTTTGGCGGATATTATTTATCACACAAAAAACGTCAAACGTGGTTGCGCTGTGCCGTTTATTTTGTCGGATATGCCGTTTGGCACTTCCCAAATTTCGCCCGAAAAAACCTTTGAAAACGCCGTGCAGTTGATGGCAGCAGGCGCGCAAATGGTCAAAATTGAAGGCGGCGCAGAAATGGCAGACACCGTGCGGTTTTTAACTTCGCGAGGTATTCCTGTTTGCGCGCATATTGGTTTAACGCCGCAATCGGTGCATGTGATGGGTTACAAAGTGCAAGGCAAGGATGAAAAATCCGCACGTTATTTAAAAGACTCCGCATTGGCGTTGCAAGATGCCGGCGCCACAATGATGGTTTTGGAAGCCATTCCTTCTGATTTGGCTTATGAAATTACATGTGAAACGGCTTTAATTACCATCGGCATTGGCGCGGGAGCCCAAACGCGCGGGCAGGTGTTGGTGATTTACGATATGTTGGACATTCCGCCCGGCAAAAAAGCCAAATTTGTGCGCAATTTTATGGCGGATTCGGATTGCATTCAAAATGCCATAACGCTTGCGGTTGATTCCATCAAAAATGGTTCTTTCCCTGCAAAAGAACATTGTTATTAAACAAAAATCCACGGTCAACGCTTTAAAATTTTGAAAAAATTTATTCGTTGACCGTGGATTTTTTTGATTTTTAAAAAAAATGAAGATTTTTGAAAACATTGCCGATTTGCAAAACGCCTTAAAACCTTTTCGTGCAAACAAAAAAATTGCTTTGGTGCCCACAATGGGCAATTTGCATCAAGGTCATTTGAAGTTAATGCAAACGGCGCACCAACACGCCGATGTGGTGGTGGCAAGCATTTTTGTTAATCCTTTGCAATTTGGTGCGGGCGAAGATTTTGAAAAATACCCGCGCACTTTTGAAGACGATTGCAAAAAGTTGGAATCGGTGGGCGTTGATTTTTTATTTGCGCCGAATGTAAAAACGCTCTACCCCGAAGAACAAGACGTTTTGGTGGCGTTGCCAAAAATGCAAAGCATTTTGGAAGGCGAATTCCGCCCCACGCATTTTCAAGGCGTGGCAACGGTGGTGTTGAAACTTTTCCATATTGTGTCGCCGGATGTGGCGTGTTTTGGCAAAAAGGATTATCAGCAACTTAAAATCATCACGCATATGGTGCGGCAGTTGGCATTACCTATTGAAATTGTGGGCGTTGAAATTGAACGTGCGGCAGATGGCTTGGCTTTGTCGTCTAGGAATGGTTATTTGAAAGACGATGAGCGCCGCATTGCCCCAAAACTCTCCCTTGTTTTGCAAGATTTGCGGGAGTCGGTGGCAAGTGGCGCATCAGACTTTGCCGCGCTTCAAACCGCGGCAAGCGTGGCTTTGTTGGAAGCGGGATTTGTTGCGGTAGATTATGTGAAAATTTGCCGCCGCGCCGATTTATCGCCCGCACAAAATGGCGATGCCTTGGGAACGCTTGTGGTGCTTGCCGCCGCACGTTTGGGCAACACGCGCTTGTTGGATAATTTGGAAATGTAGCTTTTTTGCATTTTTCGTTCAAAAAACGCCTTTTTTTAATTTTTTTTAGGGCTTTTTTAGGGCTACAATCACACAAATTTTTTTAGGGGCTTTTTCCCATGCAAAGACTGATTTTAAAATCCAAGTTGCACCGTGTGCGCGCAACCCACGCTGATTTGAATTATGAAGGCTCGTGCGCCATTGATGAAAATCTTTTGGACGCCGCCAACATCAAAGAATACGAACACGTGGATATTTGGAACGTGAATAACGGTGAGCGTTTTTCAACTTATGCCATCAAGGCTGAGCGCGGCTCGGGCATTATTTCTTTAAACGGTTCGGCAGCGCGCCGCGCGATGGTGGGCGATATTTTGATTATTGCCACCTTTGTGATGATGACGGACGAAGAATACAAAAACCACTCCCCGTGGTTGGTTTATGCCGATGAAAAAAACGGCATTGCACGTTTAGGCCACCAAGTGCCAACGCAAAAATAAAAAATAACGAATTTTGAACACACAAAACCCGTCTTTTTGGCGGGTTTTTTTTCGTCTTTATTTTTGATTTTATATTTAGTTAAAAATAAATTAAAAAACAATATATATTGTGTTGTTTTTTATAATTTATTGATTTTAAATGATTTTTTAAATAGTTATATTAATAAAATTTTAAATAAAAAAATCATTTTTTTATTGACCAGCCATTTTTAGTGGGTTAAAGTGGCGAAAAATGTTTAAAAGTGGGTTTTTAGGACACAACAACAATGTTTGAAGGCACGGTTTCACTTAACTTGGATGCCAAAGGCAGATTAGCGCTGCCCTCTAAGTTTCGTCCGTCTTTGGAGGGGGCGGATGCGCTTGTTTTGACGGCGCATCCGCATCGTTGTTTGTTGTTGTATCCCACAGAAAATTGGGCACCGGTTGCCGCACAGTTGAGCGGTTTATCAAGTTTTAATACGAGCACGGCGGCGGTCAAACGCGTGATGTTGGGCAATGCTTCTCCGATGACGCTTGATTCTGCTGGTCGCTTGTTGTTGCCGCCCGCTTTGCGTCTTTATGCGCACTTTGAAAAATTGGTTTATTTGGTTGGTATGGGTTCGCACTTTGAAATTTGGAGTGAAGCGGGCTGGGCGGAACAAAACAATTTGGCTGCAAGCGTTTTTGCCGCTGCCGAACTGCCGCAAGCATTATCGGAGTTGGCGTTATGAAGCATTGCCCGGTAATGCTCAAAGAATCGGTTTCAGCGCTTGTTACTGCGCCCGATGGTTTTTATATAGATGCCACTTTTGGGCGCGGCGGGCATAGCCGTGCCATTTTGGAAAAATTAAACGACAAAGGACGTTTGTTGGCATTGGACCGCGACCCCGAAGCCATTGCCGCGGCTTTTGAGATCAATGATTGTCGTTTTAAAGCGCTTCATGCCGAATTTTCACAAATGGGGGAAGTTGCCCCACGACAAGGTTTTAAAAACGTTGATGGCATTTTGATTGATTTGGGCGTTTCATCGCCCCAAATTGACAATGCACAGCGTGGTTTTAGTTTTCAAGCGGATGGTCCATTGGATATGCGGATGAACCCGGAAACGGGCGAATCCGCTGCGCAATGGCTTGCCCGTGCTTCTTTAAACGACATTCGGGAGGTTTTAAAAAATTATGGTCAAGAGCGGTTTGCTTTCAAAATTGCAAAGGCGATTATTTCTTTCCGGGCCGAACGCCCACTTACGCGCACAGGGCAGCTTGCGCAAATCATCCGCCAGAGCGTGCCCAAGTTTGAACCCGGGCAAGACGCGGCGACGCGCAGCTTTCAAGCCATTAGAATTTTTATCAACGAAGAGCTGCGTGAATTAGAAAAGGTTTTGCCGATTGCTTTTCAATTATTAAAAAAGGGCGGGCGCTTGGCTGTGATTGCTTTTCATTCGTTGGAAGATGGCATTGTCAAAGCCTTCTTCAACCGTTTAGCCAAACCTGAAAATGCGATTCCCAGCTTGGTGCCTCTTTCTAACCACGAATTGCCACAACCCCAGTTGCGCTTAATAGGCAAAAAAATCAAAGCAAGCGTGGATGAGGTTTTAAACAATCCGCGTTCTCGCAGTGCCATTTTGCGCGTGGCAGAAAAATGTTGAGGTAATTAAAAATAATTTTTAGTTGACCGTGGAAAAATCGTGTGGGTGCGTGTTAATTTAATTTTACTCTTTGCTGTGGTGGCCTGCGCTTTGGGCGTTGTGGCAAGCCAGCAACGCGCCCGCGAAATTTACCAAGCCATCAATGAAGAAGAAAACAACATTCGCCGTTTGAGCATTGAATTTGGTCAGTTGCAAATTGAACATTCCACTTGGTCTAACCCTTCGCGCATTGAAAAAATTGCCCGCGATCGCCTGATGATGCGAGAAGCGCACGAATTGCGTGGGAGGAAAAAATAATGGTTGTTAATCGCCGCCACGTGCATCGTTATGTAGAAAATAAGCGCTTGTCGCTCAACTTGCAGTTGTGGCGATTGCGCTTGATGTGGTTTTTTTTGGGGCTCGCATTCGTTGGGCTTTTTGCACGCGGTTTTTATTTGTTAGCCGTGCAGGGCGATTTTTTGCAGGAAAAAGGGTCATCGCGTTATTTGCGGGAAATTGAGATTTCTGCCATGCGCGGCAGAATAATGGATAGAAACGCCAAACTTTTAGCGGTGTCGACTCCCATGCGTGCCATTTGGGCAATTCCGCAAGATGCGCGGGAGATGAGCGATTCGCAAAAAAAACTATTAGCCGATTTATTAAAAACCGAAACCGCGGTGATTGACCAAAAAATTGAACTTGACAAAACCTTTGTTTATTTGAATCGCCAAGTATCCCCCGAAGTGGCAAAAAAAATTGCCGCTTTAAAAATTCCGGGCATTCATCAAGAACAATCTTACCGCCGCTTTTATCCGCAAGGGGAAATTACTTCCCACGTTGTGGGTTTTACGGGCGTGGAAGAAAAAGGTTTAGAAGGCGTGGAACTCGCTTTTGATGCCGACTTGCCGGGCATCAATGGCAAACGCTTTGTGTTGCGCGACCGCAAAGGCCACATCATTGAAGATGTCAAAGCCATCCATCAACCCTTAAATGGCAAGGATATTACCTTGGCTTTGGATTTGAATATTCAATACACCGCGTTTAGTTATCTCAAAAACACCGTTTTAAAACACCGCGCCAAAGCGGGCAGTGTTGTGGTTTTGGACGCGCAGAACGGCGACATTTTGGCAATGGTGAATTATCCAGCGTATAACCCGAATAATCCTTTGCAAAGCGAGCGCGAAAATTTGCGCAACCGCGCAATGACGGATACCTTTGAGCCGGGCTCCACTTTAAAACCTTTTGCCATTGCCTTGGCAATTGATAAAGGCACACACCATTATGAAACAACGGTTGATACCGGCAAAAGCGGCACATTGACAATCGGCAAAAACACCATTTCAGATGTGCGTGCTTATGGGCCATTAACGGTTGCGCAAATCATTCAAAAATCATCCAATATTGGCACAGCAAAAATCGGTTTAAGCCAAGATTCCAAAACGCTTTGGGAAATGTATAACGCGCTTGGCTTTGGTCAGCCGCCCAATTTGGGTTTTCCGGGCGAAGGCAAAGGTAGACTGCGTTTTTGGAAGAATTGGCAACCCATTGAACAAGCGACAATGTCTTATGGCCACGGCATTTCCGTTAGCCTGTTGCAATTAGCGCGCGCGTATAGCGTTTTTGCAAGAAACGGCGATATGGTGTCTTTATCCTTAAAAAAATCGCAGGAAGTGCGCTCTCAAGGTCAACCAATTTTTTCCGACCAAACGGCACGTGAAATGCGCGCTATGTTGGAATTAGCCGTGACCAAAGGCGGCACGGGCGTTCGTGCGCAAGTGCCGGGTTATCACGTGGGTGGCAAAACAGGCACGGCAAACAAAATTGAAGCGGGCGCTTATGTTAAAAAATACGTGGCTTCTTTTGTTGGCATTGCGCCTTTATCAAACCCACGCTTGGTGGTTGCCGTGATGATTGATGAGCCGTCTGAAAACGGTTTTTACGGCGGCTTGGTTGCAGCACCTTTATTTTCTGAAATTATGCAAATGGCGCTCAATTACTTGGGCGTGCCGCCCGATAAACTGGAAGATATGCGGGGCGAAATATGATGAAAAAATTCAACCGTTATGCGCAAAATATCGTGCTTGCTTTGCGCAAACGCAATATTCATCCAACAGGCGTCTCTATTGATAGCCGCCGCGTGAAAAAAGGCGATCTCTTTTTGGCGTTTAAAGATTCCATTTCTGACCGTAGGCAATTTGTTCTGCAAGCTGTTAAAAAAGGCGCTGTGGCTATTTTGTGGCAAAGCGAAAATGACGAATTTGAAAAAAATTTCACATCTACCGTGGAAAATTTGCGTGTGCCATTGGTTAAAGCCGAACGCTTGCGTGATTTGGCAGGTTTTTTGGCGCAAAACGTTTTGGGATATCCCAGCGAAAAACTGCAAATCATTGCCATCACCGGCACCAACGGCAAAACCACCATTTCGCAAGCCTTGGGTGCCTTGTTTCCCAAAACTTGTGCGGTTATCGGCACGCTTGGCGCCGGCAATTCGCGTGCTTTAAAAGAAACGGGTTTAACTACGCCCGAAGCGCCCGATTTGGAAAATTTGCTCGCCGATTTTGTTAAAGAAAATGTTGCCGCTGTTGCCTTGGAAGCCAGTTCCATTGGCATTGAAGAAGGGCGCTTAAATGGCATGCGCATTGATACGGCAATTTTTACGAATTTAACGCGGGATCATTTGGATTACCACGGCAATATGCAAAACTACGCCGCTTCCAAAATGCGCCTTTTCACTTGGGAAAAATTGCGTTGCGCCATCATCAATGTGGATGATGCTTTTGGCGTTGAAATTGCCCAAAACACCAGCGCTTGCCGCATTTTGCGCTATGGCATTCAAGATGAAAATTCCAAATCAATAGAAAAACAAATTTGGGCAGAAAACGTGGTGTTGGATGCGCAAACGGCGCGCCAGCGTTTTGATTTGGTTTTGCCTAGCGCACGGCTTTTTGTGGAAACGCTTTTGCTTGGTCGCCACAATGTTTATAACCTTTTGGCTGTGGCGGCAGTGTTGTGGGAAGCGGGTGTAAAACCTGTTGATATTGCTGAAAAAATCAAAAGCCTTAGTGCGCCGCCCGGGCGTTTGGAACGCGTTTTAATGGACAATGCGCCGCTTGTGTTGGTGGATTTTGCCCACACGCCGGACGCTTTGGAAAACGCGTTGAAGTCGCTTATTCCTTTAAAAGAAGCGCGGCAGGGCAAATTGTGGGTGGTTTTTGGTTGCGGCGGCAATCGCGACAAAGGCAAACGCCCGGTGATGGGCAAAATTGCCAGCCAATATGCCGAGCGCGTTTTGGTAACCAGCGATAATCCACGCGATGAAGAACCAGTGCAAATTGCCTTAGAAATTGTGGCGGGCATTGAAGGCGATTTTACGCTTTTGCCCGATCGGCAATACGCCATTGATTACGCCATTCAAAAGGCGGCAAAAGAAGATGTGATTTTAATTGCCGGCAAAGGTCATGAAACTTACCAAGAAATCAAAGGCGTGAAACATCCATTTTTGGACAAAAGCGCAGCCGAAGCGGCGCTTAAAAAATTTTGGGGAGAAGCTAGCAATGAATAGTATTCTTCTTAAAAAACCGTTGTTTTTAAAGGATATTTTGGCGGCAACGGGCGCAACATTGCAAAACGCGCAAAAATCCACGGTAAACGATGAAAAATTTTCAAAAATTGCCACGGATACCCGCGCGGATTTGGCGGATTCTCTTTTTATTGCTTTAAAAGGCGAAAATTTTGACGCACATGATTTTTTAGATTTAGCCAAAGAAAAAGGCGCTGCCGCGGTTTTAATTGAAAACGCTGAAAAATGTCCTGCTGATTTGCCAGCGATTGTGGTCAACAACACGCGCGCGGCATTGGCGCAAATGGCGCATTTTGTGCGTTCTAACTTTCAGGGCAAGGTTTTTGGCATTACTGGCTCCAATGGCAAAACAACCACCAAGGAAATGCTCAGCGCCATTTTAAAAACCGCTTATGGCGATTCAAAAGTTTGGGCAACGCAAGGCAATTTGAACAACGACATCGGCGTGCCATTAACGCTTTTGCAGTTGGGTGATGAACAATCGGCTGTGGTTGAAATGGGGATGAATCATGTGGGCGAAATTGCGCAGTTGGCAACAATTGCCGAAGCAAATATCGCTTTGATTACGAATGCTGGCAGAGCACATTTGGAATTTTTAAAAACAACCGAAAACGTAGCGCGTGAAAAAGGCGCGATTTTGCAGTTTTTGAAAAAAGATGGCATTGCCATTTTGCCCAAAGAATCGCCGTTTTTTGCGTTGTGGCAAAAAATGGCGGATGAAAAAAAGGTTTTTTCTTTTGCTTTAAACGATGATTCGGCGGATTTTGTGGCAAAAACGCACCAAAATGGCGCACGCTTTTCTTTAAACATTCAAAACGAAACGATTGATTTACAAGTTTTGGGATTGCACAACGCCCAAAACGCGCTTGCCGCATCAGCGGCAGCATTTGCTGCTGGCGTGCCTTTTAGCGCAATTGTCAAAGCGCTGAACAACTTCAAAGCGCCCAAAGGCAGACTTTCTATTGTGCCGTGCGGTGTGGCGAATTGGCAGGTTATTGATGATACTTACAACGCCAATCCGGAATCAATGCGTGCGGCTATCAATGTTTTATCCACGGTCAACCATAAAAAAATTTTGGTTTTGGGCGATATGGGTGAAGTGGGCGAAAACGCCGCGCAAATGCACGCCGAAATTGGCGCTTTTGCCAAAGAAAAGGGCATTGATGCGCTTTTTGCGCTGGGCAATTTTTCAAAGTTGGCAGCAGAAACATTTGGCGACAACGCCAAATTCTTTGAAAACGCGCAAATGCTTGTTGCCGAACTCAAAAAAGAAAACACGCCCGCCGTGATTCTTGTCAAAGGCTCGCGCTTTATGCGTATGGAAAAAATTGTGGAGGCTTTATGCTCTTAATCTTGGCGCGTTTGTGGGCAGATGAATGGCGCATTTTAAACGTTTTTAATTACATTACCTTGCGCACCGTGTTGGCGGTTTTAACCGCTTTGATTTTTGCTTTTGTTTTGGGGCCTATGGTTATTCGTTGGTTAAAAGCCAAAAAAATCGGGCAGGCGGTGCGGCAATATGGACCACAGTCGCATTTAAAAAAAGACGGCACGCCAACGATGGGCGGCGTGTTGATTTTGCTTTCCATTGCGCTATCCACCTTGCTTTGGGCGGATTTAACCAACAAATACGTTTGGGTGGTTTTAATTGTAACGCTTGGTTTTGGTGCCATTGGTTTTTATGACGATTGGAAAAAAGTGGTTTATCACGACCCAGAAGGTTTGGCTTCCCGCTGGAAATATTTTTGGCAATCGGTTTTGGGTTGTGGCGCGGCGCTTTTTTTGGCGTTTGTCTCGCCTTCTTCCGCACAAACGGAATTGCTCGTGCCGTTTTTTAAATCCATTGCCTATCCCTTGGGAATTACTGGATTTGTGGTTTTAACTTATTTTGTGATTGTGGGTTCTTCCAATGCGGTGAATTTAACCGATGGTTTGGATGGCTTGGCGATTATGCCTGCCGTTTTAATTGCCGCGGCTTTTGCCGTTTTTGCTTACGCTTTGGGCAATGCCATTTATGCCAAATACCTTTTTATGCCTTTTGTGCCGGGTGCGGGCGAATTGTGCATTTTTTTGGGCGCAATGGTGGGCGCGGGTTTGGGATTTTTGTGGTTCAACACTTACCCTGCCGAAGTGTTTATGGGCGATGTGGGCGCATTGGCGCTGGGCGCATCATTGGGAACAGTGGCTGTGATTTTGCGTCAAGAGTTGGTGCTCTTCATTATGGGCGGCGTTTTTGTGGCGGAAACTTTGTCGGTTGTGTTGCAAGTTGGTTTTTTTAAATACACCAAAAAGCGCTTTGGCCAAGGCAAGCGTTTGTTCAAAATGGCGCCGCTTCATCACCATTTTGAAGAAAGCGGCTGGCGTGAAACGCAAGTGGTGGTGCGTTTTTGGATTATCACTTTTTTGTTGGTTTTAATTGGTTTATCCACTTTGAAATTGCGGTAAAAAATGGAGAAAATTGCAGAACAACGCGTTTTGGTTTTGGGTTTGGGTGAGAGCACGCTTTCTGCCATCCGTTTTTTGTGTGCGGAAAATGCCAAGGTTTGGCTCATAGATTCGCGCAACAATCCGCCGTTTTTGGATGAAATTAAAAATCTTCCCGTTCATTTTGAAAAAAATCCACGGTTGACCGTGGAAAATTTTCAAAATTTTGATTTTGCGGTAATTTCCCCGGGTTTGGATTTTAAAACCTTATCCATTCCCGCTGATTTTCCTGTTTTTTCAGAAATAGAACTTTTTGTTTGGGGTGTTGAAAAATATTGCCCGCAAAGCCAAATTGTGGGCATTACCGGTTCCAACGGCAAAACCACCACCACGCTTTTGACGGCGCATTTGTTGAATGCCGCTGGAAAATCCGCCATTGCCTGCGGCAACATTTCGCCATCGGCGTTAAATGCTTTTTTAACGGCAAAGGATAAGGGCGATTTTCCAAAGGTTTGGGTGTTGGAATTGTCCAGTTTTCAATTGGAAAAAACATTTTCTTTGCATTTGAATGCCGCTGTGATTTTAAATATCACCGAAGACCATTTGGACCGCTACAACAACAATTTTGAAGAATACGCCGCCACCAAATGGCGCATTTTTGAAAATGCAACAAGCAAAATTTTGGGTGATGCCGAATTTTTCAAAAAAAATAACGGTTTACCGTGGAAAACCGCCGATTTGCGTTTGTTGGGCGACAAACAAGATTTTTGGGTTTCCCCAAATGGCATTTTCAAAGGCAATGCCAAAATTGTTGATTTAAAAGATTTGAAAATGTTCGGCATGCACAATGCCGTAAACGCTGCCGCTGCTTTGATGTTGTGCGAATCGGTGGGCGTTTTTGCCGATTCGGTTTTAAACGCTTTAAAAGCGTTTGACGCGCCGCCGCATCGTGTGCAAAAAGTATTCACCCAAAACGGCATTGATTTTATTGATGATTCCAAAGGAACCAATGTTGGGGCAACCTTGGCGGCATTAGAAAGTTTAGAAAAAATTTACAAAAAAATCGCCATTGTTTTGGGCGGAGACGGCAAAGGGCAAGATTTTTCACCTTTAAAAAACGCTTTGGAAAAATCCGCTTGTGCCGTGGCGTTTATTGGCAAAGATGGCGCCAAAATTGCCGAAGTTTGCGCACTTGAAAATGTGCCGAGTGCAAACACCAAAACCTTAAAAAACGCCATTGTTTTTTTAATGCAATTTGCTAAAGATGGCGATTGCGTATTGTTGTCCCCGGCGTGCGCAAGTTTAGACCAATACCAAAACTATCTTGCGCGCGCCATTGATTTTTTAAACTGCGTCAAAAGTGTTTCGGGAGCACAACAATGTTGAGTTTTGCAAGCATTCGCCCAAAAACCGATATTGACTTGGCATTCTTGTGGAGTGTTTTGGCGCTTTTATCTATTGGCTTGGTGATGGTTTATTCCGCATCGGTTGGCATTGCGCGGGCAAGTGCGGCAAGCGATTTTGATAGCACATTTTATTTGGTGCGCCATTCTATTTTTTTGGTGATGAGTGTTGCCATTGCTTATGCCGCCTTTTGCGTGCCGATGGAAGTCTGGCAATCATTAGCGCCAAAGTTGATTTTGTTTGGCATTGTGTTGTTGGTTTTGGTGTTGGTGATTGGTCGCGAAATCAACGGTGCGCAACGTTGGATTCACTTGCCGTTTCTTAATTTTCAGCCCTCAGAAATAATGAAATTATTCGCCGTTTTATATACAGCGGATTATTGTTCTAGACGCGCCGCGCACTTGCGCAGTTTTTCAAGCGGTTTTTTGCCCTTGGCATCTGTGATGGTCATTATTGCTTTGTTGATTTTTTTGGAACCAGATTTTGGGGCGCTTGTTGTCATCATCAGCATTTTTATGGGCATTTTGTTTTTGGGCGGTTTTCGCGCAGGTTGGTTTTTGATGCTCTTTTTAACCTTGGCTTTTGTTTTTACTTTGATGGTTGTGTTTTCGCCGTATCGCCGCGAGCGCATTTTTGGGTTTTTGAATCCTTGGGATGATCCTTTTGGGCGAGGTTATCAACTTTCGCATTCCTTAATTGCTTTTGGGCGCGGCGAATGGTTGGGCGTGGGTTTGGGCGGCAGTGTTGAAAAACTCTTTTATCTGCCCGAAGCGCACACGGATTTTTTGCTTGCGGTATTGGCAGAAGAATTGGGGTTTGTCAGCGTTGCGGTGGTTATCACTTTGTTTGCTTTTATTGTGTGGCGATCCTTTGCAATTGGTTGGCAAAGCGTGAAGTTGGAACGAATTTTTCCGGCGCTCGTGGCAATGGGCATCGGTTTGTGGATGGGCATGCAGTCGTTTATCAATATGGGTGTCAATATGGGTTTATTGCCCACCAAAGGTTTGACGCTGCCTTTGATGAGCTACGGCGGCTCGGGAATGTTGGTCAACTGCGTGGCATTGGCCATTGTTTTAAGAGTGGATTTTGAAAATCGCGCTTTGATGAAGGGACGGCGATGAAAACAATTTTGATTATGGCAGGCGGCACCGGCGGGCATATTTTCCCGGGATTAGCCGTGGCAGAAAAAATGCGTGCGGCAGGCTGGCGCGTGGTGTGGTTGGGCAATCCATCTGGCATGGAAAAAAAACGCGTGGAGCCGATGGGTTATGAAATGGTGTGGCTCAAATTCAGCGGCGTGCGCGGCAAAGGCTTGATGCGCAAATTGTTGTTGCCGTTCAATTTAATTTCTGCATTTTGGGCGTCTTACCAAATTTTGAAAAAGGTCCAACCGAATGTGGTGTTGGGCATGGGCGGTTATATTTCTTTTCCGTGCGGTTTGATGGCGAAATTGTTGGGTTATCCTTTGGTCATTGATGAACAAAATTCCATTGCCGGTTTGGCAAACAAACAGCTTGCGCGTTTTGCCAACAAAATTGCCACAGGTTTTCCAAACACCTTGCCAAATGGAATTTGGATTGGCAACCCCGTGCGCCCTGAAATTGCAAATTTGCGTCCGCCGGGTTTGCGTGCATTAGAGCGCGAAGGCCCTTTGCACGTGTTGGTTTTGGGCGGCAGTCTTGGTGCCAAGGCAATTAACGATATGGTGCCCAAAGGGCTTGCTTTAATAGAATCTGAAAATCGTCCGCAGGTGGTGCATCAATCGGGCGAATCGCATTTAGAAGAATTAAAAAAAGCTTATTCGGATGCGGGCGTTTTTGCGCATTGCGTGCCGTTTATTGAGGATATGGCAGGCGCTTACGAATGGGCAGATTTGGTGATTTGCCGCGCGGGTGCTTTGACCATTGCCGAACTTTCTGCCGCGGGCGTAGCGAGTTTTTTGGTGCCATACCCTTATGCCGTGGATGATCACCAAAGCAGCAACGCGCATTTGTTGGTGGAAGCGGGTGCCGCCTTTTTGGTGCAGGAAGAAGACTTGTTGCCGCAAAAAATCGCCGATGTGATGAAATACCGCCGCGCGCAGTTGGTGGCAATGGGCAAACGCGCTTACGCCTTAACACAAGAACGCCCGAATGCCGCAGGCGAGTTGGCAAATTTGTGTGCGGAGGTCGCACTTTAAAAAAGTGGCGATTTTCCACGGTCAACCGAATATTTTTTTGAAAATGAATACTGAAAAAATTACCCATCCGATGAAACACAAAGTCCGCACCATTCATTTTGTTGGCATTGGTGGCGCGGGGATGAGCGGCATTGCCGAAGTATTGTTCAATTTGGGTTATGCCGTATCAGGCTCGGATTTGGCTGAAAACCAAAACACACGGCGCTTGCGCAATTTGGGCGTTGAAATTTTTATCAATCACACGGCAGAAAATATTCAACACGCAGACGTGTTGGTTACTTCAACCGCCGTGCCGCAGAATAATCCCGAAATTTTAGCCGCGTGCGAGAAAAACATTCCAATTGTGCCGCGCGCGATGATGTTATCCGAATTGATGCGCCTTCGCCGCGGCATTGCCATTGCCGGCACGCACGGCAAAACCACCACCACAAGTTTGGTTACCAGCATTTTGGCGCAAGCAGGTTTAGACCCAACTTTTGTAATTGGCGGTTGTTTGAATGCCGCGGGCGTGAATGCGCGTTTGGGCAAGGGCGAATTTATTGTGGCAGAAGCCGATGAATCTGATGCGTCTTTTTTGCTTTTGTCGCCCATTATGGCGGTGGTCACCAACATTGATGCCGACCACATGGCAACCTACGCCCACGATTTTTCCAAACTCAAAAATGCTTTTGTGGATTTTTTAAACCGCTTGCCATTTTATGGCGTGGCAATTTTGTGTGGCGATGATGAAAATGTGCGCGCCATTTTGCCGCAGGTTAAACGCAAAATTGTGTGTTACGGCACCAATATGGATTGCACCATTCGTGCAGAAAATATTCAAGCCCAAGGCACCAAAATGCACTTTGATTGTGTTACGCCCGCAGGAAAATTTCCCATTGTTTTGAATGCACCCGGCCGCCACAATGTTTTGAATGCTTTGGCAGCCATTGCCGTGGCGGATGAATTGAATGTGGGCGTTCAAGCGCTTCAAAAGGCATTGTCGCAATTTCACGGCGTGGGGCGGCGTTTTAATTTAACCCAATGCAAAGGTGGTTTGACGATTATTGACGATTATGGTCATCACCCATCGGAGTTGCGCGCCACCATTGCCGCAGCGCGCGCGGCTTTTCCGCAAAAGCGTTTGGTTTTGGCGTTTCAACCGCATCGTTATAGCCGCACGCGCGATTGTTTTGAAGACTTTGTGGAAGTTTTGGGCAGTGCCGATGCACTTTTTTTAACCGAAGTTTATGCCGCGGGCGAACAACCAATAGTGGCTGCTGATTCGCGAAGTTTGGCGCATGCCTTGCGCGTTCGCGCTCAGATTGAGCCAATTTTTGTGGAAGATTGCCAAAAACTGCCCGAATTGTTGAAACCTTTTTTACACGAAAACGATTTGTTGTTGATGATGGGCGCTGGTTCCATCGGTTCAGTGGCGCAAAAAATGATGGCGGAGAATGCATTATGAATTTTGGAAAAGTCGCCGTTTTAATGGGCGGAAAATCAGGCGAGCGGGAAGTCTCACTTTTAAGCGGCAATGCGGTTTTAAGCGCTTTAAAAGCCGCCAATATTCAAGCGTATGCCTTTGACCCGGCCTCAGATTCGCTTGAAAAACTGCGCGAATTTGACCGCGCTTTTATTGCTTTGCACGGCGCTTGGGGCGAAAACGGCGGCGTGCAAGGCGTGTTGGAATATTTCCATTTGCCTTACACAGGTTCGGGCATTTTGGCAAGCGCTTTGGGAATGGACAAATGGCGCAGCAAACTCATTTGGGAACAATATGGTTTGCCCGTGCCCCAAAGCGTTTTATTAAGCGATGATTTTGAAAAAAATATTCGGTTGACCGTGGAAAATCTTGGTTTTCCATTATTTGTTAAACCGGCAAACGAAGGTTCATCGCTTGGCATTACGCGCGTGGATCAACAAGAAGATTTGCAACAAGCTTACAAAACCGCGCGTGCTTTTGATTCTGTGGTTTTGGCTGAAAAAGCCATGTTGGGCGGGGAATACACGGTTGGCATTGTGGATGGCGCGGCATTGCCGATTATTGAAATTCGCCCGAATGCCGCTTTTTACGATTATGAAGCGAAATATTTAAGAGATGATACGCAGTATTTGTGCCCGGCGCCCAAACTTTCTGAATGGCAAACCAAAAAAATACAAGAAGAATCGCTAATAGCCTTTAATGCCTTAAATGCCAAAGGTTGGGGCAGAATTGATTTTTTAATGGATAACGGTGGCAAGCATTATTTTTTGGAAATCAACACTTCTCCCGGAATGACTTCCCATTCTTTGGTGCCAATGGCGGCAAAAGCCGCAGGGCTTGATTTTCAAAGCCTTGTTATCAAAATTTTGGAAACCGCCGCATTAGAAGGGAGCGTTTAAAATGCCACGTTTTTCTTACAATATGCCGCCTGCGCCGCCCACAAAGCCTACAAAGTGGGTATCTGATTTTTTTAACAATTCTGCCTTAATGATTGTGATTGCTGATATTTTGATTTGGGCAAGTTTGTTGGCGCTTGGTTGGGGGTTGTGGATTTTTCTGCTCAATATGCCTTTTTGGAGCGTGAAGGAAGTTGATGTTTTAACGCCCTTAAAATACGCCAAAGCCAGCGATTTGGCGCGCGTTTTGCCGCAAACTTTAAAAGGCAATTTTTTAAGTATGAATTTAAATCAAATGCGCTCGGATTTATTAGAAATGCCGTGGGTTAAAGATATTAAAATTCAGCGTATTTTTCCTAATCGTTTAAAAATAGAAATTGTGGAACAAACAGCGGTTGCCGAATGGGGCACACATCGCGTGGATGAAAAGGCTTTTGTAAATGAAGAAGGCGAGATTTTTTATGCGCCTTTTGATTATGCTTTTCCAAAAAATTTGCCACAATTTTATGGTCCAGAAGGCACAAGTGCGGAATTATTAAAAAATTATATTCAATTCTCCCAAATATTATTGAATATGAAGCAAAATATTATGCAAATTTATTTATCTTCGCGATTATCTTGGGAGATGCGCTTACAAAATGGTATGCTTTTAAAACTCGGGCGCTCTAGTGAAAAGATTAAACCGATAGATAATTTAAATCGTTTTGTGCGTTTTTATTCGCAATTTGAAAAAGAATTTGCATCCAATGATGCGAGTCCTAAAATAATTGATTTGCGTTATTTGCGCGGATTATCTTGGCAATAAGGAATAAAAAAATGGCAAGAGAAAATAATTTTGTGGTGGGTTTAGATATTGGCACGAGCAAAACTGTGGCTTTGGCTGCGGAATTTGACGATGAAGATCATATCAATATCGTAGGCGTTGGTATTAAAAACTCACAAGGTATTCAAAACGGGCGCGTGACGAATATTGAACACACGGTCAATACCATTAGCCGCGTGATTGAAGAATTAGAACTAATGGCGGATTGCAACGTCAGCGATGTTTATGTGAGTATTTCAGGCAGCCATTTAAAAAGTTTTAATTCGCACGGGTTGGTTGCTTCCAACAGCATGGAAATCACCGCCACAGACGTAGAACGTGTGATGGAAACTGCGCGCGCTATGCCAGTGCCTGCTGACCAAGAGATTTTCCACGTTTTGCCGCAGGAATTCACCATTGACGGGCAAGACGGCATTAGCGAGCCAATCGGCATGAACGGCAGGCGCTTGGAAGTGCGCACGCATATTGTGACAGGTGCCACATCGGCTATGCAAAATATCATCAAATGCGTGCGGCGTTGCGGCTTGGAAGCAATTGATTTGGTGGCACAACCGCTTGCTTCAAGCTACGCCGTGTTATCCAAAGATGAAAAGGATTTGGGCGTTTGTTTGATTGATATTGGCGGCGGCACAATGGACATTGCCGTGTGGAGCAAAGGCGCAGTGCGGCATACGGCGGTTTTGCCAATGGCAGGGGACAACATTACATCAGATATTGCAATGGTTATTCGCACGCCCAAAAAAGAAGCGGAACTGATCAAATGTCGTTTTGGGAATGCAATGAGCGATTTGAGCGATCCGGAAGAATTCATCAACGTGGCAGGTGTTAATGATCGCCCATCGCGCCGCCTAAGTTGTCGCGCTTTGGCGGATGTAATTCAACCGCGTGTGGAAGAAATGTTTGAATGCGTGCAGTTGGAATTAAAACATGCGGGTTTTTTGGATTCGTTATCCTCAGGCATTGTCTTAACGGGCGGAGCAAGCGTGATGCCGGGAATGTTGGAATTGGGGGAGGAGATTTTCCAAGTGCCATTGCGTTTGGGGGTGCCGCAATACCAAGGCAGTATGGCAGATAAAATGAAAAACACGGGAATGGCGTGCGCTTATGGTTTAATATTAGAAGCATTAAATCAACGCCGTCGTGGACAAAAAATACAAGAGAAACAAAGTTTTCGCGATACATTCCACCGCGTGAAAGGTTGGATTGTTAAAAATTTTTAGGCTTTTTTGGCAATTTTCTTTGCTATGCCTTAAAAAATTTAAGGAGGGTTGAAATGTTTTGATTCAGAATCATATAAAATTGAAAATTGCAAGTTTTGTTTTTTTCTGATGGTTTTTTTAATTTTTAGTTAAGGGAGATTTAGCAATGGCGGACAATATGAAATACACCATTGTTGACCCAGTCAATAAATTTGACCGTGGCACAGTTATTAAAGTTTTTGGCGTAGGTGGCGCAGGCGGCAATGCCGTGGAACATATGATCGTCAACGCCGTGGAAGGCGTGGAATTTATTGTCGCAAATACTGATTCTCAAGCTTTGGCGCAATCATCCGCCCCATTGCAAATTGCCTTGGGTGAATCAGGTTTGGGCGCGGGTGCCAAACCCGAGCGCGGCAAAGAAGCGGCAGAGGGCAAAATTGATGAAATTAGAAGCGCCTTGCAAGGCGCCAATATGGTGTTTATCACAGCAGGCATGGGCGGTGGCACGGGAACAGGTGCCGCACCTGTTGTGGCAAGTGTGGCGCGCGAAATGGGCATTTTAACCGTGGGTGTGGTCACCAAACCTTTCCGTTTTGAAGGTCCCCGCCGCATGCGCACAGCCGAACAAGGCATTGAGGCTTTGGGCGGTTGTGTGGATTCGCTTTTGGTAGTTTTAAACGATAAATTAATTGAAGTTTTGGGTGAAGACGCATCTTCTGAAGATTGCTTTCATGCGGCAGATGATGTTTTGAAAAAAGCCGTGGGCGGCATTGTTGAAATCATTACCTCCAACGGTTTAATCAACGTTGACTTTGAAGATGTGCGCACCGTGATGAGTTCTATGGGGCGCGCAATGATGGGAACAGCCACCGCATCGGGTGTGGATCGCGCCCGCGTGGCAGCCGAACAAGCCATTGCTTCGCCCTTGTTGGAAGGTGTCAATTTGGCAACAGCAGGCGGTATTTTGATCAATATCTCTGGCTCGCGCGCCACAATGAAGGCAAAGGAATCTTACGAAGTAATGGACGTTGTGCAAAAACTTGCGCGTGGTTTGGAAGACGAACATATCATTTGCGGTCAAGTGTTTGATGAAACCTTGGGCGATGAATTGCGCGTAACCGTGATTGCCACGGGTTTGAATTCTCGCGCCACGCCCGAAGTTGTCGCTGGTGCAGGTTCTCGCACGGGAACGGATGATTTGCCCGACTTTTCCAATGTGGAAAGTCCAGCGGTTAATCGCCGCCACCGCCGCTCATCCACGGTTAGCTCAATGACCGCGCAAACGCTTGCCAATAGCGGCGTGGATCACTACGCCATTCCCACTTTTTTAAGAAAACAAGCGGATTAATTTTAAAAAAACAATAATAGCGAGTGCCGCTATTCCAAATGGAGTGCGGCACTCGCTTATTTTTTTGACTGCGTTTTTGTTTTTTTGCTACAATACGCTCGTCTTTTTCTGATAATCTCTTGAAAAACAAACAAAAATATGCTTTTCCAACGCACCTTAAAACAACTCATTAGCGCAAGCGGTGTTGGCTTGCATTCTGGCTTGAAAGTTACGCTGTCAATGCGCCCTGCGCCTGCCAACACGGGCATTGTTTTTCGCCGTGTGGATTTGGATTCGCCTGTTGAAATTCCAGCGGATGCCCACTGCGTTGCTGATACTGTGCTTTGTTCCGCACTCAAAAAGGGCAACGTTAAAATCGGCACGGTTGAACACATTATGTCCGCACTCTGCGGCATGGGCATTGATAACCTTTATGTTGACTTGGACGCTCCTGAGTTGCCCATTTTTGATGGCTCTGCTGCGCCTTTTGTTTTTTTAATTCAAAATGCGGGCATTGAAGAACAAAAAGCCTTGAAAAAATTTATCCGCATTAAAGAAAAAGTAGAAGTGCAGGATGGCGACAAATGGGCGCGTTTTGAGCCTTTTGATGGTTGTTCTTTGCAATTTTCCATTGTTTTTAATCATCCAGTGATTGACCGCTCGGCAACGCTTGCCACAATGAATTTTGCGCACGATTCTTATGTGAAAGATATCTCACGCGCGCGCACTTTTGGTTTTATGCATGAAGTGGAGTTTTTGCGTGAAAATGGTTTGGCGCTTGGCGGCGGTTTGGAAAACGCCATTGTGTTGGATGAATACCGCGTTTTAAATCCTGATGGTTTGCGTTATCCCGATGAATTTGTGCGCCACAAAATTTTGGATGCTTTGGGCGATTTGTATTTGGCTGGCTATCCTTTTTTGGCGGCATATTCTTCACACAAAGGCGGGCATGCTTTGAACAACCAACTTGTTAGAAAACTGCTTGCCAATGAATCGGCATTTGAAATCATTGAATTTCAAGAAACTCCCCCGCAATCTTTAAAATCTTGGTTTTTCACCCCCGCAACCATTTAAAAAAATCCACGGTAAACGGCATATTTTTTTGAAAAAAAATTGCGGTTTACCGTGGAAAATTTTTATTTGGTTTATAAGCGCTTGTTAAAATCTTTTTGTTTTTCTAATTTGCCGATGGCATCAAAATCTAATAAATATTATTGTTTAAAGATTTAAATTAAATTTAGTGCTAAAAATCCACGGTAAACGTTTTAAACTTCAAAAAAAATAATAGTTTACCGTGGAAAATATTTATTTTTTCTCATCTATTTCTGCGTTTTTATTGTTGAGATTTTGGCAGTTTTCGGTGACGAATAATTCCAAGGTGTCAATTTCTTGGTGAATCTCTTGTGGCACAACGTCTTGGGCGCGAGAGTTTAACAAACCCACCAAGCGTTCGCGCGCTTGCACGCAACGCGTTCTAAGTGTGCGTTCTGCCGCGTTTTCTGCGCGATTTTTGCCGCGCTCACCTTTTCTAACGCGCCGCGTGGTGCGCTCGCCCACGGAATAACTTTTGACGTTTTTGGGCGGAGCATAATCGGTTACGATGCGATTGCCTTCGCTATCTTCATATTGCCACGCCTTTTGCGCAAAAGCCGTTGTAGCAATCAAAAAAGATGCGATCACTGTTATTGTTTGAAAGCGCTTTTTCATTTTATTTTCCAAAAAAATGGTTTTCCACGGTAAACGATGTTTTTTTTGAAAAAAACAATGGTTTACCGTGGTTTTTTTTAATTGCAATACTCGTCTACGCTCGCTTCTAGCTCTGCAATGGCTTCGCGCTTGGCGGCGCGTTGCGCGGGGTTGGTGGAGCGGCGCGAAGCGCGTTTGGCTGCCAAACCCGCTTGCGCATCCGCACAACTGCGGCGTTTGTTTGCATCAGATGCAGATTTTGCCTCTTCTTCTTCGCGTTTTAAACGCTCTTGGCGACGTTTTTGAAAATCTTCATCGCTTTGGGCGTTTAATTTCGCTTGTTCTTCATCAGACAACAAATCATCGGGCGGCATGTGTTTGCCGATTTCTTTGACATCCAAAGCGCCAGCAGGCGGCGGAGAGTCGGAAATTTGCACCTGACCGTTTTTATCGCGCCATTGCCAAGCTTGGGCAAAAACAGCAGACGACAAAAAGGCAAGAAAGCTTGCCAAAAGAATCTTTTTGTTCAAAATGAATCTCCCAATTATTTTTTACGTTTGCTGTTGCGCGCTTCTTGGGCGGCTTTTTGCTCTTCTTCTTCACGTTTTAAGCGTTCTTCGCGGCGTTTTTGGAATTCTTCATCGCTTTTGGCGTTTTGGGCTTCCAACTCTGCGTCTGATAACAAATCTTCTGGCGGGGTATGTTTGGGAATTTCTTTGACGTTTTTAACCGATTCAGGCGGCGGGGTATCCGAGATTTGCACTCTGCCGTCTTTGTCTTTCCATTGCCAAGCTTGCGCAAAGGCAGTACCTGCGGCAAAAATCAAACATAATGCGCTGATCGTTAATTTTTTGTTCATGATGGCTCCTTTTTTGAAAAGTTTTGTGAAAGTTTAATACAAATCAACCCGTATTTCGTAAACCTGCCGCAATGCCGTTGATGCTCAAATGAATGGCACGCGCGAGTTTATTATCCGAATTGTTGATGCGGTAACGCTTTAAGAGTTCCACTTGCAAATGGTTTAAGGCGTTAATGTAGGGTAAACGCAACAATAGCGATTCCTTTAAAACAGGGTCGTTCTTCAAAAAAGCGTGCGCTCCCAAAATTTTGAGCAGGTGTTTTTTGGTCAAATGCCATTCCTTTTCAATGCGGTTGAAAATGGTGCGGCGCAGTTTTTCATCTTTGACCAAATGCGCGTATTGCCTGCCAATTGCCAAATCGGTTTTAGACAAAACCATATCAATGTTGGACAACAGCATTTTGAAAAATGGCCAGTTTTGGTTCATTAAAATCAGCGTTTTTAAGCCTTCGGGATTTTCCTTTAAATACGCTTCCACAGCACTGCCAAAACCAAACCAACCGGGCAACATTAGCCGACATTGTGCCCAACTAAAAACCCACGGAATGGCGCGCAAATCTTCAATGTGGTTGGATTTTTTGCGAGACGCCGGGCGGCTGCCGATATTTAAAGATGCAATTTCGCTCAAAATGGTTGATTCTTGAAAATAGGTTTCAAAACCTTGTGTTTCATAAACCAAAGCGCGGTAACTTTTGAAAGCCGATTCGGCTAAAAAATCCATCACTGGGTAAAAATCTTCGGCATTTTGCGCTTTGTTTTCTTGGTCGGTCAGCGAGCCTAACAAGGTTGCGGCAAGCAAGACTTCCAAATTTCGCCGTGCGTTGTCTGTGTTGCCGTATTTGCTGCTAATCACTTCGCCTTGTTCGGTTAGCCGCATTTGCCCTTTTAATGCACCTGCGGGTTGTGCCAACACGGCTTGCCAAGCAGGGCCGCCGCCGCGCCCAATTGAGCCGCCGCGCCCGTGGAATAGCCGCAACCGCACGCCGTGTTTTTGGAAAGTTTGCGACAAGCGAATTTCTGCTTGGTAAAGTTCCCAACCAGAGGTTAAAAATCCGCCGTCTTTGTTGCTGTCGGAGTAACCGAGCATTACTTCTTGGGTATCGTTGAGTGTTTTTAACCAAGTGCGGCAAAGTGGAATTTCAAAAAACTCCGCCATAATTTGGGCACTTCTGCGCAAATCGGTGATTGTTTCAAAAAGCGGCACAATTTCTAAATCGGGGGCATTGTTGTGCCAAGCACCCGATTCTTTAAACAAAAAGGCGACTTCAAGCAAGTCGGCGACCGATTGCGTCATTGAGATAATTGTGCGCGGCAAAGCCTTGGCGCCGTATTTTTGGCGCAATTCGTTTAATGAAAAGAAAATTGCCAATTCTTTTTTGAGTGGCTCGGAATAGCTAATCCACGGCGAATAAACCGGGCGGGGCGATTGCAATTCTTTTAAAAGCACAGCGCGGCGCTCTTCTTCGTTTAATTTTTCGTAATGCGCACAAATGCCTGCTTTTTCTAATAATTCCGCAACACAAGCGCCATGAACTTGTGCATTTTGGCGCAAATCCAAACTTGCCAAATGAAAACCAAAAACAGCAACGGCGCGAATTAGCCGCCCAATTCTGCCTTCTTCCAATGCGCGGCAACCGCCTTCATCCAGCGCCTTTGCCAACAATTCCAAATCTTCCAAAAAGGCATTGCTTGTGGCATAAGGTGGGGCGTTTTTCAGTTCTGGGAGCGACCATTCGGAAAAAGCATCTTCTGCGCCGTGATTATTCGCCAAAATCAAGCGTGTGGCGTTTAAGCGCCCTGCAATCCACACGAGCGCGCGGCGGTAGGGTTCATCTGCGCGATGAGGCGAAACATCGGGCGTTTGCGCGGCAAGTTTAGCCAAAGAAGGCGAAGAGGGTGTTAAGGTTTCCGACAAGGGCAATTCCACAAATAATTGCCGCACTTCCCGCAAATAAAAATCCAAAGCGGCACCTGCTTGCATTGCCAAAGCGGTTTTTAAGAGTTCTGCGTTGACATAAGGATTACCGTCTCTATCACCTCCAATCCAAGAGCCAAGCGTTAAAACATTGGGCAATTCGCTTTGTTTTAAGCCATTTTTTGCCAAAATCCGCGCAAAGTGTTGGTAGAGTTCTGGCACGGCTTTAAAAAAGGTATCTTTAAAAACGTGTATGCCGTTGTTGATTTCATCAATAACTTGCAGGCGCGTTGGGCGCAACATACGCGAAAACCACAAGGTCAAAATGGCGCGTGTGATGGCGGCTTCATTTTCTGCCAATTCTTCTTCGGTTAATTCGGTTTGGGCGCGTTGTTGCAAGAGCGCTTCAATGTCGCGGTGGTGTTTTAACAAACTTTGCCGTTGCACTTCGGTGGGATGCGCCGTTAAAACAGGCACAACTTCGGTATGCGCCAACAATTTTTGAAAATCGTGGCTTGAAACATGCGCATTTTGCATTTGCGCCAAAGCGTGCCCAAAGGAACCTTGCCGTGCGGGTGAACCTTTTAAGGCGTGCGCACGGCGGCGGCGAATGTGGTTTTCATCTTCGGCAATGTTGGAGAGTTGCAAAAAAAAGCTAAAACCGCGGATGACTTTGAGGGCTTCTTCGCGCGAGATTTTTTTCAAAATTAGCGACAAAGCGGCATCGTTATTTTCCGTTGTTGCCGCCAAAATTTGGCGAATAATCGCCAAAATAGCCTCACCTTCTTGGGCAAGAATAATCTCATCCAATAAGCGACCCAAATAATCAATGTGGTCTTTGAAACGGTTCGTGTTCATTTTTCAAAAAATAATGGTTGACCGTGGATTTTTGTTAATTTTAAGCAAAACGCGATTGTGGCGAATGCAAATCCGGCGGCAAAAGCGTGTGCGCCGTTTGCGAGAGTTGGGATTGTCGGCGATTTAAAGCCATCAAATCGTAACGCAAAGGCGATGTGAAAACGCTGCGCGCCAACAAACGCGCGCGGTAGCTTTTAGAATCGCGCGTTAAACGCTGCACCAATTCCAAAAGCGCACTTTCATACACTTTGCGTTTGAAGTCGATAACGGCATCCAGCGGCACCCAATAATTTTGCCAACGCCACGCATCAAACTCGGGTTTGGGGTTGGCGCGTAGGTTAATCAAATGGTCGCCGCCCAACAAACGCAACAAATACCAAATTTGCTTTTGTCCTCTGAAAATGTGGCGCCAATCCCTGCGAATCCAAGTTTTGGGAACTTCGTAACGCAACCAACTTTTGGTGCGCCCTAAGATATAAACATGTTCAGCTTGAAGTCCAAGTTCTTCGTTTAATTCGCGATACATCGCTTCTTTGGGTGATTCCCCTTTGGAAATGCCGCCTTGTGGAAATTGCCACGTATGCTCGCGAATGCGTTTACCCCAAAAAACTTCATTTTTATTGTTGCAGAGAATGATGCCGACATTCGGGCGAAAGCCTTCATGGTCAAGCATAAAAAATCCTTGTGAAAAAATTGGTTTATTCTTTCATAAACTGCGGCGATTTTCCACGGTAAACGCATTATTTTTTTGAAAAATCGGGTATTTCTGTCTCAAAAACTGCGCTTAAAATTTCACTTGTTAAAATATCACTTGATTTGCCAAAAGCCACAATTTTGCCTGTTTTTAATAATAAGATTTTCTCGCAAAGTTCAGCGGCAAAGGCAATATCGTGCAGCGCCATCAAAACCGTGCCGCCGTTATTTTTTGCAAAATTTTTTAAGATTTCCCCGATTTTTTTTTGGTAAAAAGGGTCCAGATTCGCTGTGATTTCATCGGCTAATAAAATTTTTGGCGTATTGGCAAGTGCGCGTGCCAAAAACACACGCGCGGCTTCGCCACCCGACAAGGTGTTGATTCGGCGGTTTTTAAAATCTTCTAATTCGGCGCTTTTAATGGCGCTTAAAACGGCAGAATCATTTTCATCATTCCACGGCAAGCGGCCCAAACGCACAATTTCCAAAACCTTCAAATTCCAAAACGCCGTTTGATTTTGAAAAACCATCGCAATTTGTTGGGCGCGTTTTTGTAAGGGAATTTTTTTTAATGGTATTTCGTTTAAAAAAATCTCGCCTTCAAATTCAAAAATGCTTGCAATGGTTTTTAAAAGCGTGGATTTCCCCGCGCCGTTTGGCCCCAAAATGCCAACAATTTCCCCCGCTTGCACGGCAAAAGAAATTGCCTGCAAACGTTGCAAAACATTGAGATTTTGAAGGTTTAAAATCGGCGTTGTTGGCATAATAAAAACACAAAAAATGGCGCGCCAATTAAGGCTGTAACAATGCCGAGTTTTAATTCCGCGCCCGGCAAAAGCCGCACGATGATGTCGGCAAACAAAACCAACAATGCGCCCAAAAGGGCGCTGAGCATTAGCGTTTTGGCGGGTGTGTTGCCCACAATTTTGCGCGCAATATGCGGCACAACCAAACCCACAAAACCGATGGAACCAGCCGCTGAGACGCTTGCACCAACCAAAACGGCTGCGCCAACAATCAAATAAAGGCTCATTTTAAAAATAGAAAAACCCATACTTTGTGCGGCGGCGCTGCCAAGCGACAAGGCGTTTAAAAACGCGCGGGTTTTGAAAATTAAAAATCCGCCCAAAATAAGCGCAGGTGTCAAAAAATAAAGTGGCGCAAAGCCGCGATTGGCAACAGAGCCCAACAACCAAAAAACAAGTTCTTGCATGGCAAAAGGGTTTGGTGCAAAGTTGAGCAAAGTTGCCAATGCCGCACCGCCCAATGTGGAAATGGCAATGCCTGCCAAAATCAAGGTTTCAGGCGATAAGGTTTTTTTTGGGAATCCTGCAAAAACAAACAACAACACCAAACTGATGAATGCGCCAATTAAAGCGGCAAAAGGCAAGGCAAAATCGGCAAGCGTTGGAAATAAAGCGTAATAAAACACCGCCGCCGCACCTAATGCCGCGCCGCTTGAAGTGCCTGTTAAGGCGGGGTCGGCAAGTGGATTTTGCATAAAAGCTTGCAATGCCGCGCCGGACAAAGCCAAAGCGGCACCAATTTCTAATGCCAAAAGCGTTCGTGGCAAGCGCAATTCCAAAATAATTTGGGCGTTTTTTGAATCAAAAATCTCCCAAGGCAAAATGGCAATTTCACCTAAAAAAAGCGAGAAAATCGCCAAAATGGCAGTAAAAATGCTAAAAAAAGCGATGATTTTGCGATTTTCCACGGTCAACCTGAAATTTTTTTGAGATTTTCTAATAAATCCCACGACCACGGGCCTGCGCATTGCCAACGCCAATCGTTGTGGGTGTTGATTTTTTTGATGTTAGAAAAAACAGGGTTTTGCAAAATATTGGTTGCAAACGAGGGCGTTTCAAACGGTGTGGTGTAGAGCAAAAAATCGGGCGGATTTTTAATAATCTGTTCCATAGAAAGCGTTTGGAATCCCGCAAAATCCACGGCGTTTTGAAAGCCAGCTGCGCGAATTAGAGAATCTTCAAAACTTTTTTTGCCCGTGGCAATTAAAGATGCGCCTAATAACAAAAGGCGTTTTGGGTTTTTGGCGATTTTGGGCAATGTGGGTTTTCGCGCCAATTCTGGCGCAATGCCGAGCGTTTTTAAAAAATCCTTTTCCATTTTTGGAATGTCGGAAATATGTTGAATAAAGGGCAGGGTATAAATTTGAAAACCCATTTTTTGCAATGTGGCTTTGGTGGCAGGCGAATCAAAAGCGCCGGTAATGATGATATCGGGTGCGCGTTTTAAAACATCTTCAACACTTGCCCGATGGTTTGGCAAATCGCTTTGAATATTGGCGCCATAGCGTTTTAAAAGAGGAGATAAAGCAAGAATGCGTTCGCGTTTTAAAACGTTTTGCTGGACGTAGTAAATCAACAAAAAATCAGCGCAAAGGTTGGTGGATAAGATTTTTTGCGGCGGCGCGGCATTTGCATGGCTTAAAAAAAGCGTTAAAACCACCCAAAAAAACCAAAAAACGCGCGATTTTCCACGGTCAACCTCATTTTTTTTTGAAAATCGCATTGTTTTATGGCAATTCGCGCAGAGAAATTTTCGGTTCAAAAGGCGTGCGCTTTTTGGTTTTGCCAATATCTGCATTCGTCTTGGCGGCAGGTGTAACCAAAGGCGCAATTAAAACGGGCAATTTTGGCAAAAACTCTGCCAATGTTCCCCAATGCAGTGCCACCCAGTTGGGTTCCCAAAAGCCAAAATAGCGTTTTTGTTGGATTTCTTTGATGGCGGCAAGTCCAGAAGTTTTTAAAACAGCGCCTAAATCCACGCCAATCCAACCATAACCCGGAATATAAAATTCGCTGCGGGTGTGCGCGTTTTCGTGCCAATTGGGGTGCAATGTCAGTTGTGAGGTAATTTTGGAATCTGCCAACTGCACGCCATAAACATTGCGCGCGGGAATACCAATGGCGCGGCACAAGGCAACGAATAAGCAACCAATATCCGATGAGTTGCCGCCATAAGTTTTGGAAAAAATCTGCACTTTGGCATCGCCCGCATCAAAAGTTTTTTGTGGCACAAAGTGCGCACGTTCCACAATCCAATCGTAAATGGCGCGCGCTTGCGCCAAAGGGTCTTGAATGCGTCCAATAATTTGCAAAGCCAAGTTGCGCACATTGCCGCGATTGGGAATGGCGTTGGTATCTTTTAAATTTTCACGCAAAATGTCTTCATTTTCAGGTGATACGCTGCGCCGCCCGATATCAAAACGCCGCGTCGCCAAGGCAATTTCCATTTTAATTTCAACATTGCCGCGCGCCGTTCGCAAAAAAAACTCTTGGGCGGGCGTGTTGATTTTTAAAATATCCGCGCGGTTTTGTGGCAATTTTAAGAGTTCGCAAGCCACTTGCCCTTGCCAACGCAAGCGTTTTTGGCGTTGATAAAGCGGCAAAAAATCGCAAGCCAGCGGCGCAAAAATATCTTCCGATTCGTCATTTTCAGGCAAGGCAAAGCGGTAGGTTACTTCAAAATTGTGCCATTTTTCGGGTTCGCCAAGCGCTTTTAAGGGCGGGAGATTGTCGGTAACGCCGCCTTTAACAGGTTGGTCAATAATGCTTTTTTCTGGCGTGGCAACGCTGTTGGCAGGGTTATGCAGTGCCGCTGATGGCGTTGTTTTGGTGGATTTTCTTTTCTTTTTATTTTGCGCTTGTGCCGAACCCACAAAAGCCGTGCCCAAAAGTGCGCTTAAAAAATGGCGTCTTTGCATGGCCGCATCCTGTTGAAAAAGTTGTATTTTAAAAAAAATTGGCGTCTACCGTGGATTTTTTTTTAAAAAACTTGAAAATAAGACGCTTTGCACAATATAGCCAAAAGTTTTCACTTTAAAAAAAGGACATTTATGAGCGCACAAACATTGGGTTTTCAAGCCGAAGTCAAGCAGTTGTTGCATTTGATGATTAACGCTTTGTATTCCAACAAAGAGATTTTTTTAAGGGAATTGATTTCCAACGCATCGGATGCTTGCGACAAATTGCGTTTTGAAAGTTTAAATAATCCAGCGCTTTCTGAAGAATCCACCGATTTTAAAATCCGCGTGGCTTACGACCAAGAAAAACGCACCATTACCGTTTCAGACAACGGCATCGGTTTATCCCTTGATGAAGCGGTGAAACATTTGGGCACCATTGCCAAATCTGGCACCAAAGAGTTTTTTGAATCTTTAACGGGCGATGCCGCCAAAGATGCGCATTTGATTGGGCAATTTGGCGTTGGGTTTTATTCTGCCTTTATTGTTGCCGATGAAGTGGAAGTTTTTTCGCGCCGCGCGGGTTTAAAAGAAGATGAAGCGGTTTTGTGGAAATCCAAAGGCGAAGGGGAATTTAGCGTAGAAAAAACCACCAAAAAAACGCGCGGCACCGATGTGGTTTTGCATTTAAAAGAATCGGAAAACGAATTTTTAAATGCTTGGACTTTGAAAAATATCATCACCAAATATTCCGACCACATCACCATTGCCATTGTGATGGAAAAGGAAGAGTTCAAAGACAACAAAGCCGTTAAAACGGGCGAAGATGAAACGGTGAATCAAGCCAGCGCCTTGTGGGCGCGCGCCAAAAATGAAATCACAGATGAAGAATACCAAGCCTTTTACAAACACGTGGCGCACGATTTTGAAAATCCGCTGGCTTGGACGCACGCCAAAATTGAAGGCAAGCAAGAATACACCTTGCTTTTGTATTTGCCACAACACGCACCTTTTGATTTGTGGGATAGAAACGCCAAGCACGGCGTTAAACTTTATGTAAAACGCGTTTTTATTATGGATGAAGCGCAAAAATTGCTCCCACTTTATTTGCGTTTTGTCAAAGGCGTGATTGATTCTGCCGATTTGCCTTTGAACGTTTCGCGCGAAATTTTGCAAGAAAGTCGCGATATTGATGCCATTCGCGCAGGTGCCACGCGCCGCGTGTTGGCTTTGTTGGAAGATTTGGCAAAAAACAAACCCGATGATTACAAAAAATTCTACGCACAATTTGGCGCGGTTTTAAAAGAAGGCGTGGGCGAAGATTTTGCCAATCAAGCCAAAATTGCCGCATTGTTGCGTTTTCAAAGCACTCAAAGCGATGAAGCCAATGTTTCTTTTGCCGATTACATCGCGCGCATGAAAGCAGGGCAAGACAAAATTTATTACTTAACCGCCGAAACCTTAAAAGCCGCGCAAGGCAGCCCGCACTTGGAAATTTTTAAGAAAAAAGGCATTGAGGTTTTGCTTTTAACCGAACGCGTTGATGAATGGTTGGTTGCGCATTTGAATGAATTTGATGGCAAAAAATTGCAATCGGTTACCAAAGGCGGCTTGGATTTGGGCGATTTGGAAGACAAGTCTGAGAAAGAAAATTTAAGCAAAACCGAAGATGATTTCAAAGAATTGCTCGCCAAAATCAAAGAAGTTTTGAATGAAAAAATCAAAGAAGTGCGTTTGACTTTGCGTTTAACGGATTCGCCGGCGTGTTTGGTCTCTGATGAATTTGATCCATCTGGCAATTTGGCGCGGATTTTAAAATCGGCAGGGCAAGCCGCGCCGCACTTTAAACCGATTTTGGAAATCAATCCCAATCATCCAGCCGTTTTGCGTTTGAAAACCGAAACCGCTCATTTTAACGATTGGGCAACCTTGCTTTTTGAAGAAGCCAGTTTGGCAGAAGGCGGGCAGTTGGAAGACCCAGCCGGTTTTGTGAAGCGTGTGAATACGTTGATGTTGGCGCTTTCAAAATGAAAAACCAAAAAAAATTAACGTTGACCGTGGAAAATCGCAAAAAACGCGATTTTCCACGGTCAACGCCAAAAAATTTTCAAAATGAAAATGCCGCGCCGCATTTTTTAAAAGTCAAAAAACGCTTTCAAAAACGCAATGTTTTGAATGCGGATGCAATGCCGCGTTTGCAAAAAGTTTTGGCGCAAAAAGGCATTGCATCGCGGCGCACCATTGAAGAATGGATAAAAGTCGGGCGCATTCAAATTAACGGGAAAAAAGCCAATTTGGGCGACAAAGTTTTGCCAACGGACAAAGTTAAAATTGATGGCAAACTGGTTGAAATTAAGCAATCGCGCGTGCAGCAACGCGCGCGTTTTTTGATTTACCACAAAATGGAAGGCGAAATTGTCTCGCGCCGTGACCCGCAAAATCGCCCAAGCGTTTTTGCGCATTTGCCGCGCTTGCGCTCTGCGCGCTGGATTAACATCGGGCGTTTGGATTTTAATACATCGGGTTTGTTGCTTTTTACCACTTCTGGCGATTTGGCCAATCGCTTGATGCACCCCTCTTTTGGTTGGGAGCGCGAATACAGCGTGCGCATTTTGGGCGAATTAACGGACAAAACGCGCGAAAATCTTTTAAAAGGCGTGATGTTGGAAGATGGTTTTGCCCGATTTTTAAGTTTGGATGATTTGGGCGGAACAGGTGCTAATCGTTGGTATCGCGTGGTTTTAGAAGAAGGGCGCAACCGCGAAGTGCGGCGTTTGTTTCAATCGCAAGGTTTAATCGTTTCGCGCCTAATCCGCACGCGTTTTGGCACTTTGCGCTTGCCACCACGCTTAAAACGCGGGAAATATTATGAATTTTCTGCTGATGAACTGCGCAAATTGTTGAGCGCTTGGGGAATTGCGTTTTAAAAAAACTTTTAAGCCTTTTAAGCTTGTTAAGCCCACAATTCTTCTAAATTGTAATAAGCGCGGGCATCCAAAGACATCACGTTTAAAAGCACGGCGCCAAAGTCAACCAACACCCAACCGGATGAACCTTCCACGCCAAAAACTTCGCCGCCGTTTTTTTTCACATCTTCTAGCGCGCGGCGCGCAAGCGCTGCCACTTGACGTTCTGATGTGCCGCTTGCAATCACCATTGCTTCAAATAAGGGCGATTTTGAAGTTGTGTCAAAGCACACAATGTTTTGCGCCTTCACGTTTTCTAAGGCGTTTTGGATTAAATCTAAAAGCGTTGCGGTTTTCAATTACTTCACTTCCTTATGAAAAAAATGTTTGATGCTATCCAAAATGTTAGAGAGCAACATTACCCCCAAAATCAACAGGCAAGCGCCTGCAATTTGCCAGATGGATAAAGGTTCGTTTAAAACCATCCATCCCAAAAAAATGGTTAAAACAGGCCCCAACATCCCAACCATTGAAGCGCGTGCCGCGCCGATAAAGCGAATGGCTAATCCTAATAAAAACACAGGAAAAACGGTGGAAATCAGCGCCATTGCAAAGGCGTAGGCATAAACCTGCCAACTTTGTGCAAATAAAAGTGATAAGGGTTGCGTTATCACATAATGCAAAAGAATGCCTGCCGTGGCAGCCGCCATTGATGACAATGTAAAACGCGTGCTGCCCATTTTTTGGATATAACGTGCGGCGCCGAGCAAATAAATGGCGTAGGTAATGCTGGCTGAAAAAACCAAAAACGAACCCCACCAAATGGCGTTTGTATTGCCGCTGAAATTCAAATCGTGCCAAAAGGCAACAACAATGCCGATATACATCAACAACATTGCAATCCATTCGCGCAAAGCAACTGTTTTGTGCAAAAACAATGCGCCAAGAATAACCGTTAAACTCGGGTAAGTCATCAAAATCAAGCGTTCTAGCCCTGCGGAAATGTAGTGCAAACTTAAAAAATCCCAATAGCTAGAAAAGTAATAGCCCATCATCCCAAGCAGAATAACCCACGCCCAATTTAGAATGGATAAGGGTGCGGTGTGTTTGTGTGTTTTGATTTTTGTTAAACGCCACGCCATCATTAAAAAAAATGGCGCTGAAAAAAGCATACGCAATGTCAATAGCAAAATGGCGTTGGCTTCTACATCCTGCGGCACAAGATAGGCAAGTTTGACAAAAATCGCCTTGGCAGAAACGCCAAATGCCGCACCTGCGGCACACCAAAAACCCCAAGACGACAAGGTTTTGCGCTTCATTTGTTTTTTCCCACGGTAAACCTTTATTTTTTTTGGTCTAATTCGCTTCGCAACATTTCATAAACAGCTTCAACCATCGGCATTTTGCCGTGCCAAATGTAAAACGCCAAAGCGGCTTGGTAAATGAGCATTCCCAAGCCATCGCTGATATTTTTCACGCCAGCTTTTTGGGCGGATTCTAAAAATAAGGTTTGCATTTTTGGTGCGTAAAACAAATCATAAAAAAGTGCGCCTTCGTTAAAATTCGGCAAGGGAATTTCGGCATGGGTTAAAGACGAGGTGGTGGCGTTAATGACCAAATCAAAAGCAGGCGCATTTTTTAAATTTGCAAAATCCACCACTTGAATAGGCAGATTTTTTGCCAATGTGCGCGCTTTTTCTAATGTGCGATTCGCCAAGGCAAAACTTTTTGGCTTGGCTTTGTAAAGCGGATAAACAATGGCTTTTGCCGCGCCGCCCGCGCCTAACAACAACACCTTTTTGCCTTCAATTTCAAACTTCAAACGCGTTTGAATGTCCTTTAAAAAACCTTCGCCATCGGTGTTAAATGCCCGCACTTTGCCACTATGAAAACGCAAGGTGTTTGCCGCATTGGCGTTTTGGGCGGATTTGTCCAAAACATCTGCCATTTGAAAGGCAATTTCTTTAAAAGGCACGGTAACATTGGCGCCGTTGTAACCTTTTTTAATGAGGTTGAGCACGCATTTTTCAAAGGCATCGTTGGCGGCGTGGTTGGAGTCGCTGCCTTTTTCAAAATCTATTAAGACTTTTTCGTAAGACAAATCAATGCCCATGGCTTTTGCAAAAGCCAAATGGATTTGTGGCGACAAGGAATGTTGGATGGGATTTCCCAAAACGCAGAATTTTTGCAACATTGTTTGGATTTTTAAAAAATTTCATTATTTTTTCAAAAATCCACGGTCAACGCAAAAGAAATTTTAAATTGGAAGAGCAAAAAATACGCGTTTTTAAAAATCCACGGTAAACGCCAAATTTTTTTGAAAAAAACTTTTTGTTCACCGTGGAAAATCGCTTTTTTAGAGATTTAAACGCTTAAAAAAAAGATAAAATCGCCGTTTTTAAAAAACAAAAGAAAAACACCGTGCAAAAGTCTCTTCTTTACCGCCCTGATATTGATGGTTTGCGTGCCGTAGCTGTATTAAGCGTTGTTATTTACCACTTTTTTCCGCACGCTTTGCGTGGCGGGTTTACGGGTGTGGATGTTTTTTTTGTTATTTCTGGTTTTTTAATTGCCCGCATTATTTTTACGCAACTTTCCGAAAATCGCTTTTCTTTTTTAGATTTTTACGCCCGCCGCATCCGCCGCATTTTTCCTGCTTTAATTGTTGTTTTAATTGCCACTTTTCTTTTTGGCAAAATCATCTTTTTTGACCACGAATTTTTGATTTTGGCAAAACACCTTTTGGCAAGCGTTGGTTTTGTTGCCAACTTTGTGTTCTGGCGTGAAGCAGGTTATTTTGACATTACCGCCGAATTAAAACCTTTGCTTCATTTGTGGAGCTTGGGCATTGAAGAGCAGTTTTATATTGCTTTTCCTTTTATTCTTTGGTTTGCCCACAAGAAAAATTGGAAACTTTTGGGCGTTGTGGTGTTTTTGTTTGTTCTTTCCCTTTTAACCAATCTTGTTGGCATTAACTACCGCCGCGTTGCCACATTTTATTTGCCTGTTACGCGCGTGTGGGAACTTTTGGCAGGTGCTATTGTGGCGAAACTTTCACTTTGCGGGGGGGGGGAGGGGTATTTTCTAATAAAATCAATGGGTTGCGTTTTAGGAATTTTTTATCTGTTATCGGTTTTATTTTTTTAATTTATAGCGTTTTTAGAATTAAAGCGGGAATGGCATTTCCCGGAAAATGGGCGCTTTTTCCGGTGATTGGTGCGGTCTGTTTAATTGCCGCAGGTGAAAATGCTTGTTTTAACCGTTTGATTTTAAAAAACAAGGTTGCTGTTTTTATTGGCAGAATTTCGTATCCGCTTTATCTCTGGCATTGGCCACTGCTTTGTTATGCCAAAATTTATTGGGGTGAGATGCCAAGCGTTGCCGCGCGTTGGGGTATTTTGCTTGTTGCCATTTTGTTTGCTTTTTTAACCACGTTTTTGATTGAAAATCCTTTGCGGTTTGGTGGCAAAAAACGCCTAAAAGTGCGTTTGCTTTGCATCGTGATGCTTCTTTTGGGCGTGGCGGGCGGCATTGGTTTTGTTACAACTGCAAAAGAACGCAATGATTTTGGCCAAGAATGGTGGGCAACTTGGGGCAAATGGCTCAAAACGGGCAACCGCGAATCGCCCAAAAAAATCATTTTGTTTGGCGATTCGCATATGGCGCATTTTGAATTGCAACTTGCCGAAAAATTAGGCAATGATTACGCCTTTGACCGCATTGCAGGGCTTTGTTGGGTTGGTAAAAACAAAATGTCTTATTCTGCAAATGCTTTGCGTGCTTTTCAGGCACCTGCGAATTTGTGTGAAAACATTCAAAGAGAATTGATTGCCGCGCCAACGCCCGAAGTTGTTGTTACGGGCAATTCAGGTTTTTACAGTTTGAATCCAAAAAATGCCGATGAATTTTACGATTTGATTATGCAAAAGGTCGCGCTCTTTGACCCAGCGCCTAAAAAATTTATTTTTGTGGGTGACCCCGGCAATATTGATGTGCTTTGCGAGCAGGCGAATTATAGAAGTCGTTTAATTCGTCCGCCCAAAGAATGTAAACCGCCTTATGACATTGCGCCGTATTTGAATTTTAGTCGTTGGTCTCGGGAGAAAAAATTCCCCGATTTTGTGCATTTTGTTTATCCTTTTGAAATGTTGTGCGATGAAAAAGGGCATTGCCAAGCCTTTGGCGAGCACGGCGCAAATTTTTGGGATGATAATCATTTGACGTTTTGGGGTTCAGAGCCTGTTGCCGCTGAAATTGCAAAAATAATCAAAGAAAAATAATTTTCCACGGTAAACATTTTATTTTTTTGAAAATAATTATTTGTTTACCGTGGATTTTAAGTTTGTGAAATCATTGAAGCTGTTTTTTGTTTGGCTGATGAAATGGTGGCGATTATTTTGTTGAAATTATCTTCTTTAATTCCGCCAAAAATAAAAAAGCAATCCAATAACCACCAAATGCCAAAAGTTAGCCACGACAAACAGAGTTTTAAAATACCTAATAAAATATCGCCTTTGTAAAATCGGTCAACCCCAAAACCGCCAAAAAAAATACTCAATACAAGTCCTAAAATTGGGTCTTTTAAAGGAATGGCGGCAAGTGCTAGCGCTGTTGAATCATCAATATTTTTTAATTCTTTTTGCAAAATAATGCTTTTTTTGGGCGGGATTTTTTCTGCCCATTGCGCCATTAACATCACAGCGTTTATTTTTAAATTATTTTCCATTTTTATATTTCAAAAAAAGTGGCTTTTGATTTTCAATTTTCCACGGTAAACATTTAAAATTTTTTAAATGTTGACCGTGGATTTTTTTAATCCTTTAAATTTTCGCGTGCCGTTTGAATGGCTTTTAAAACGCAAGAAGGCGCTGTGGCGCCAATGTGCGCGCGGGCTTTCAAAGCGTTTTCAATTTTCAAACATTCAAAAACATCGTTTTCAACGGCTGGGCAAAATTGTTGCAATTCTTTTAAACTCAAATCGGATAAGCCAACGCCTTTTTGTTCTGCCATTTTCACGGCGCGCCCCACGGCGGCGTGCGCATCCCGAAAGGGAATGCCTTTTTTAACCAAATAATCCGCCAAATCGGTGGCCATGGCAAAACCTTCTTTTAAGGCATTCAAAAGCGCTTGCGGTTTGACTTTCAAGCCTTCTAACATTTCGGTAAAAATCAGCAAGGTGTCGCTTAATGTATCAATGGTGTCAAAAAGCGGTTCTTTGTCTTCTTGGTTGTCTTTGTTGTAAGCCAAAGGTTGGGCTTTCATCAAAGTTAAAAGGGCGGTTAAATGGCCATAAATGCGCCCGGTTTTGCCGCGCGCAAGTTCGGGCACGTCTGGATTTTTTTTCTGCGGCATAATGGATGAGCCCGTGCAAAAGCGGTCGGGCAAGGTGATAAAACCAAAACGTGGATTCATCCACAAAACCAATTCTTCGGACAAGCGCGAGATGTGCATCATCAACAGCGCCGCATCCGCGCAAAATTCAATGGCAAAATCGCGGTCGGAGACGGCATCCAGAGAGTTCAAACAAAGTCCATCAAACCCCAATTCTTTGGCGACCATTTCGCGGTCAATGGGATAAGTTGTGCCGGCCAAAGCCGCCGCGCCCAAAGGCAGTTTGTTCAAGCGGCAGCGCGTGTTTTGCAGGCGTTCAACATCGCGGCAAAACATTTCAAAATACGCCATCAAATGGTGCCCAAAGGAAATGGGTTGCGCAATTTGCAAATGCGTTAAACCCGGCATTGCGGTGTTTGCTTCGCGCTCGGCTAAATTTAAAAGCACCAGTTGGAATTTTTTTAAAATCAGCAAAATAGAATCAATGGAATCGCGCACAAAAAGGCGCATATCCGTTGCCACTTGGTCATTGCGTGAGCGCGCGGTGTGCAAGCGTTTGCCAGAATCGCCCACCAATTCTGTTAAGCGTTTTTCAATGTTGAAATGCACATCTTCCAAATCCAGCGACCAGTGGAATCGTCCAGTTTCAATTTCTTCTTTAATTTGTGCCATACCGTTTTCAATGGCGGTTAAATCTTCTTGGGTGATGATTTTTTGTTTGCACAACATTTTGGCATGCGCCAGTGAAGCGCGAATATCTTGTTGCCACAAGCGTTTGTCAAAAGCAATAGAAGCGGTGTAGCGTTTGACCAATTCGCTCATCGGTTCATCAAAACGGCCAGCCCAAGTGTAATTGTCCATAGTTATCCTAACAACAAAAAAACGGCTAATTGATTTTTCAAAACAGGTAAAGCGGCATTTTGCCACGCTTTCACACTTTGGGTTTTAATCCATTGTGTTTCTTGCGTTAAATTCAGCGCCACGCAAATTTGGGTTTGCAAGGCGCAGTGTTTTAATAAACTTTCAAAAAGCGCTTCATTGCGATAAGGCGTTTCAATAAAAATTTGGGTTTGTTGGTTTTGTTTGGATTCTTTTTCTAATTTTAAAATGTGCATTTTGCGTTGTTGGGATTCGCTTGGCAAATAACCCCAAAAACAAAAACGCTGCCCATTCAAACCGCTTGCCATCAACGCCAACAAAATGGATGATGCGCCAATCCAAGGTTCCACAATAATATTTTTTTGGTGCGCACAATTGACCAACCAAGCGCCCGGGTCGGCAACAGCTGGGCAACCGGCTTCGCTCATCAAACCCATATTTTCGCCTTGTAAAAGCGGGGTTAAAAAATCTGCTATTTGCTTTTTGGGCGTATGTTCGTTTAATTCCATTAAATGGAGTTCTTGCAAAGGCAAATCGGTTAAGCCTTTTAAATGCGCACGTGCGGTTTTGGCGTTTTCTACCACAAAATGTTTTAAAGTTTTTAAGGTTTTTAAATTGTGATTGAGCAAAAAATCAGCGCAAGTTGGCGGATTTTTGCTTTTAAAAAAAAGCGGCGTGGGAATTAAAAAAAGCGTGCCCAGCGGTTTCATAAGGCGTTTTCTTGGCGCAACATTTGGCACAAGGCAATTAAAGGCAAACCAACAAGCGCGGTTGGGTCGTTTGATTGTATTTTTTCTAATAACGTAATGCCAAGCGACTCTGATTTTGCCGAACCTGCGCAATTGATGGCATCGGGTTCTTGGTTTAAATATTGGCGGATTTCGGATTCTGTTAATTGCCGAAACTGCACGCGGGTTAAAACGCATTGGCTTTGCACATTGCCCGTTTTGGCGTTTAAAAGGGTTAAAGCGCTTAAAAAATCAACCGATTTTCCCGACAATTCTTTTAATTGCAAAACGCCATTTTCCAAAGTTTTGGGTTTGCCGTAAATTTTGCCATTTGCCGTTGCCACTTGGTCGGAGCCGATAATCAACGCATTGGGAAAATCTTTGGCTAGCGCTTTGGCTTTTTCAATGGACAAACGTTTGGCTAAATTTTCAGGCGATTCATTTTCATTGGGCGATTCATCAATGTTGGGGGAGGCGCAAACAAACGGAATGTTTAAGCGTTCTAACAACGCTTTTCTAAAAACGGAAGAAGATGCCAAAACAAGTTTTTTTTCCACGGTCAACCCAAAATTTTTTTTAAAAAAATTAAACAAGCGATTCAGCGCGTTCTTCCAGCGCCGCAATGGCGGGCAAGGTTTTGCCTTCCAAAAATTCCAAAAAGGCGCCGCCGCCGGTTGAAATGTAGCCAACATTGGGCGCAATATTGAATTTGGCAATGGCAGCCAGCGTGTCGCCGCCGCCTGCAATGGTAAAGGCGGAAGAATGCGCAATGGCGGATGCCAACATTTTGGTGCCGCCTGCAAATTGCGGCAATTCAAACATTCCAACTGGGCCATTCCAAATGATGGTGCCCGCATCCGCAATAATCTGCGCCAAATGCGCGGCAGATTTGGGGCCGATATCCAAAATGCGGTCGTGCAAACCCACAGAATCAACGGGAATTTTATTGGCGCGCGCAAGGGTTGACACTTCATCAGCCACCACAACATCAACAGGCAAAGGCACATCCGCGCCGCGCTCGTGCATCAAATCCATAATTTTGTGCGCATCGCGGATTAAACCGGGTTCAGACAAAGAATCGCCCACGCGTTTGCCAGCGGCAAGCAAAAACGTATTCAAAATGCCACCGCCCACAATCAGTTGGTCAACTTTTTCAGATAAGCGTTTTAAAATGGTTAATTTAGAAGAAACCTTAGAGCCGCCCACAATGGCAACCAGCGGATGCGTGGGGTTAAAAAAAGCGCGGGTTAAGGCGTCAATTTCCGCACTCATCAAAATGCCCGCGCACGCCACCGGCGCAAATTTTGCCAAGCCAACGGTGGTGGCTTCTGCGCGGTGTGCCGTGCCAAAAGCATCATTGACATAAACATCGCAAAGTTTTGCCATTTTTTTGGCAAGCGCTTCATCATTTTTTTTCTCGCCCACATTGCAGCGGCAGTTTTCTAACAAAACCACTTCGCCGTTTTTGACTTCAAAATGGCCATCCACCCAATTTTGAATTAAGCGCACAGGTTGCTTTAAAAGTTGCCCCAAACGCACAGCAACTGGCATTAAGGAATCGTCTTCGCCCAATTCGCCTTCGGTTGGGCGCCCCAAGTGGGAGGTTACCATCACCGCGGCGTTTTGTTGCAAACAATGGTTGATAGAAGCAAGGGATGCGCGAATGCGCGTGTCTTCGGTGATATTGCCGGCTTCATCTTGCGGCACGTTTAAATCCGCGCGAATCAAAACGCGTTTGTTGTGCAAATTGACTTTGCTTAATTTCAAAATATTCATTGTTTGAATGTCTTCTTTTTTCAAAAAAAATCAAGGTTTACCGTGGAATTCTGCCACAAAATCCGCCAAATCCAAGAGTCGTTTGGAATATGCCCATTCGTTATCAAACCAAATCAAAAGTTGCAAGCATTTGCCGCTTTGGCGCATTTCCAAAAAATCCACAATGGCGGAGTTGGGGTTGTGGTTAAAATCAATGGAAGCGTGCGCTTGGCGCGTGTAAGAATGAAAAGGCAGTGCGCCCGAATCAATGGCGTTTTGGATAATTGCCTGCGCACTGACCAACGAAACCGATTTTTTTAAAACCAATGTAATATCCAATGCCGAAACATTCAAAATTGGTGTGCGAATGGCGCGCGCGCTCACATGTTGTTTTAAATCGGGCAAGAAGCGCTCAATGCCTTGTGCCAAACCCGTTGAAACGGGAATTAAAGAATGCAGGGCAGAGCGCGTGCGGCGCAAGTCTTTGTGGTGGTAACCATCTAAGAGCGGTTGGTCGTTCATCACCGAATGCAGCGTGGTGATAAAAACTTCTTCAATGCCGATTGTTTGGTGAATCAAGGACAAAGTTGGCACGCTTGCCAGCGTTGTGCAGCTGGCGGCGGAAATGATTTTTTCTTTTCCCGTTAAAGTTTTTTCGTTAAAACCAAAAATAATGGTTTGGTCGACATCGTCTTGTGAATCGCCCGGGTTGGATAAAATCAAAACCTTGCCGCCTTTTTTCAAGAGCATTTCCAAGTGTTTGCGCTTGCCGTATTGCCCGGAACATTCCAAAATCAAATCGGCTTTGGCGCGCCATTTTAAATCTTTAATTTTTGAAAAATGGCTCAGTGCAATGTTGTGTTTAAACAATAAAAAATCTTCATCTTCCAAGCTCAAAGGGCAAGGAAAAACGCCGTGCGTGGAATCATAAAGGCTCAAATAAAGTATACTTTGGGCATCCGCAGGCTCGTTGATGGCTGCGGGAATGAGGTTTTTTGTGGGCGACTCTGCCCACGCGCGCAAAACGCAACGCCCAATTCGCCCAAAGCCGTGTATTGCAAAACGCATTGTTTTTTGCCGTTTTTAAAAATTCAAAATTGTAGCGCCGCCGCTTTTTTTTTGGATTAAAACTTTTAAAACTTGAAAAAAAACATTTTCCACGGTAAACCAATATTTTTTTGAAAAAAATCTGGCGTTTACCGTGGAAAACTTCACTTTTATTCACTCTGCCGATTGGCATCTGGGGCATAGTTTTTTGGATGAAGCGGATCGCCGTTTGGAACACCGCGCCTTTTTTGCCGAATTGTTAGAAATTTTAAACAATGAAAATGCCGATGCTTTAATTGTTGCAGGCGATATTTTTGACAAAATCAATCCATCGGCATTTGCCTTGAAAGCTTTGTATCAATTTTTGGGCGAATTGCACGCCAAAATGCCGCACGTGCAAACGGTGTTGGTTGCGGGCAATCACGATTCCGCATTGCGGCTGGAAGCCCCGCGCGAAGTGTTGCGCTATTTGAATGTTGCCGTAGTCGGCGCGGTGAATAACCCTGCTGATTTGATTATTCCCTTAAAAAACCGCGCGGGCGATGTTGCCGCCTTTTGCTTGGCGGTGCCGTTTTTGCGCGTTTCGGACATTGCGCCTTTTATTCAAGAAAGCGAAGAATGTTTTTATGAAACCGGTGTTGCCGCATTTTATGAAACAGCGCTTAGTTTGGTGCCGAATAAGAATTTGCCGATTATCGCCACGGCGCATTGTTTTGTTGCAGGCGCGCAAAATTCGCCCGATTCGGAGCGGCGGCTTTTAATCGGCGGGCAAGAAAGTGTATCAGCAAATGTTTTTCCCAAAAGCATTGATTATGTTGCGCTTGGGCATTTGCACCGCGCACAAAAAATTAGCGACAAAATTTTTTATAGCGGTTCGGCAATTCCGCTTTCTTTTACCGAGCGGCATTATCGCCATCGGGTGTTGAAGGTTGAATTTGAAGGCAAAAAATTAAAAAACGTCTTGTCAATTTTTTTAACCCGACTGGTGGATTTTTGGCAATGGCCAGACGATTCATCTGCCTTATCCAAACAAGAAATTTTGCAAAAAATCGCCGATTTGCCTGAAAAAAAAACCAACGACAATGTTGAAGAATACCCATTTTTGAAAATCCGTTTGCGTTTTAATGCGCAGGATTTGTTTGCCGCATCGGAGGTAAAAAAAGCCTTGGAAAATAAGGCTGTTCGTTTGATGCTTTTGGAGCAGGGCGTTTTGGAAAAAGGGCAGGGCGATTCTTTGGAATCAGCGCAAGAGCAATCCCTGCACATTCTGCAAAAATTAAACCCAAAGGATTTGTTCATCCAACTTTACCGCACACAAAACGACGACGCGCCGCCGCCGCCCGAATGGCAGGACGCTTTTGATGAGTTGGAACGCATGGTTGAAAGGCAAGAAAAATGAAAATTTTGGCATTGCGCGGGGCGGGCATCGGCTCGCTGTTGAAGGAATTTTGTGTGGATTTTGAAAAAGCGCCCTTGCGGAATTGCGGGCTTTTTGCCATCACTGGCCCCACGGGTTCGGGCAAATCCACGCTGTTGGATGCGATGTGCTTGGCGCTTTTCAACAATTCGCCGCGGCTCAAAAAAAGTGGCGGAAATAAATTTGACCAAACGGATTTGTCGCCCAACGACCCGCGAACCTTGTTGAATAAAGACGCACAAAGCGCTTATGCCGAAGTGGATTTTTTGGGTGTGGATTTAAAAAAATACCGCGCGCGGTGGTCGGTGCGGCGCTTGAAAAAAAGCAAAAAAGACGGCGGCGTGGCAAAGGTTGAAATGCGGCTAACCGAGATTTTGGGTAATTTTGCTACTTGCGGCGCAGCGCAACAAGCACAAGCGCGTAGCGCCACGCTGATTTCGCAGGGTTACAAGGAAACTTTGGCATTGATAGCGCAAAAAATCGGTTGCGATTTTGCGCAATTCACCAAAACTGTGTTGTTGGCGCAAAACGATTTTGCGGCGTTTTTGGGCGCAAAAGATGACGAGCGCGCGCAGATTTTGCAAATGCTAACCGATAGCACAATTTTTGAAAAAATCTCCATTGCCGCGCATGAAAAAAATCGCCAAGTTTCTACCCGTTTTAAAGAATTGACGGCGCAAATGGATGCGCAAAAAATCCCCACGGAAAAAGAAAAAGACGATTTAAAAAAAGAAATTGCCGATATTCTTCAAAAAAAATCCACGTTGACCGTGGAAAAAGAGCATTTGGAACAACAAAAAACATGGATTTTGCAATTAAATAATTTAAAAACTTTGTTTTTAAAGGCAGAAAAAGATTTTTTGCTTTTAAAAGAAGAATGGGAAAATAATTTATCAAAAATTGCGCAATTAAAACGCAAAAAAAATGCCTTCACTTTAAAACCTTTATGGATTCAAAAAGAAGAAACCCACAAACAATTTTCTGAAAATGAACAAGCAATTTTTGAAAATAATCAAAAAATTGTTGAAACGCAAAATACTTTGCAAAATGCGGAAAAACATTTGATTCAAAGCGAAAAGGTCTTGGCGGATTTTGAAGTTGAAATCAAATCAAAAGCAAATGACTTAGAAAAAGCGAAAGGTTTGGATGAACAACTTTTAAAAATAAAAACCGAAATTCAAAAGGAAGAAGAATTTTTACATTCTATTTTAGCGCAGAATAAAAAAGCCAAAGATGATTCCGCTCAAATTCAAAAAGCAATGATTGAAAAAGAATCGCAAATAGAGAATTTAAAAGAATATTTTGCTAAAAAACAAAAACATTTGTTGTTAGAAAATGTTTGGGATAAGGTTGAAAATCTTTTGAAAAGTTTTAATTTTCAATATTTGCAAGATTTAGAAAAATCAATTGTTGAAAAAGAATCGCAGTTATCAAAAAAAGAAAATGATTTTGCTTTGATTCAAAAAGATTTTAATTCTGCAAAAACGGCATTTGAATCATCGCAACAAACTTTGAAAAATCAAATTATTTGCGAATTGAGCCTTGGCTTACAAGATGGCAAGAGTTGCCCAGTGTGCGGTTCGGCAAAGCATCCTGCGCCTTTTCATTTAAATGTTGAAAACAAAAACGCCGAATTGCTTGATTTGGAAAATCTCAAAAAAAACGTTGAAGCAAAAGAATCGGCATTTTCAAAAGCGGAAAAAGAATTATTGCTTTTTAAAGAAAATTTAAAACATTTGAAAGAAAATTATGAAAATCAAAAAAAATCATTATCAGACTCTTTAAATGCTTTAAATGAATATTTGTTGCCAATTGCCAGCGATTGGCAAAATCGTTTTTTGAATAATCCTGCTTTGTTTTTAGAAAATTCTGCCAAAAATGTTGCACAATGCCGCACGCAAAAAAAATTGGAAGAATCTTTGAAAAATGATTTGTTTTTATTACAAAATAATTATGAAAATGCTAGCAAAATTATTTTAAAAAACAAAAATAGTTTAGAAGAAAAAGAATTGTTTTTAAAAGAAAAAAACAATGTTTTTGAAAATATTCAAAAAGAACGTTGTTCTCTTTTTGAAGGCAAAAGCGTCTCTGAAATTCAAAATACGTGGCATTTTGAAGAAAATCAGCTTAAAAACAATGCTTGGCAAGCCAAAAATGAAAAGGATTTGTTATTAAAATCCTTGGCAATTTACAAAAAAAATAATGACGATTTGCAAATTAAATCGGCAGAATTAAAAAACGCTTTGGCAACTTTTACGCATCAATTTGAAAAGGCATTAAAAGATTATGATTTTTCAAAGGAAGAAATAAAAGCATTGTTTTTGCAAGACCAACAAGAAGTGCAAGCGCAATACCATCAAACTTTGAAAATAGAAGAAGAAAAAAATTCTGCGGAATTATTAAAAAACACCCGACAAAAAGATTTGGAAAAGCACGAAAAAACAAATCCTTTTGAAAATGCGCAAGTTTTAAATTTGGATGAAATAAACGCTTTATTAAACGAAAAAAAAGCGGCGTTGGAAACATCAGAATCTTTGTTGGCAAAGCGGCAAGCGCAAGCGGGCGAATTGGAAGCGCAGGGCAGGGCGGCAGAAACTTTGCGCCAAGCGGTGCTAGAAGCCCAAGAGGAAGCGAGTTTGTGGGCTGGGATGAATGATTTGCTCGGCGCATACGATGGCAAGGTTTTTCGTGATTTTGCGCAACGCTACACCTTGGATGCCTTGGTGTTGCATGCCAACAGCCACTTACAGAAATTGTGGCGACGCTATGCTTTAAAACGTGCGCCCGAGTCGCTTGCCTTGTGGGTTGTGGATTTGGCGGCGGGCGGCGTGCCGCGCTCGGTGCATTCGCTCTCAGGCGGGGAATCTTTTTTGGTGTCGTTATCCTTGGCTTTGGGTTTGGCAACCTTAAAGGATTCGGCGCAACTTTCCGACTCGCTTTTTATTGATGAAGGTTTTGGGGCATTGGATAAAGAGTCGCTTGCCTTGGTGATGAATGCCTTGGAAAACTTGCATGCGGCAGGGCGCACGGTTGGCGTGATTTCGCATATTGAAGAAATGTGCGAGCGCATTGCCGTTCGGGTGTTGGTGAAACCAAACGATTTGTCTGGTTCTTCAAACCTTGAAATTGTGGGGGAATAAAGCGATTTTCCACGGTCAATTTTTTTAAAATTTCAAAAAAATAAGCGGTTGACCGTGGATTTTAATGACAAAAAGGCAGTGCCGAATGTTTCACGTTTTTTTAACAAAGTTTAGCGTTTGACTTTTTAAAAAAAACACAAAGTTTGGCGTGGCGTTTGTGCAAAAAAAACCTGCCGAAAAGGGCAGGTTTTGTTTTTATTCCTTGTCGTATCTCAGCTATTTTTAGCTGGATTTTGGAAAAGGCTAATCATTTGTTGGCGGTAATAACGCGTGCCGCGCGGTCCATCCACACGCACGGATACACGAATCAAAGGCACCGCAAAAGTAGGCACGTTGTTGAGCCCCGCACCTTGCCAACCCAGTATGTTGTGCCCATTTACCTTTCCCGGTTCAGCTGGTGTATTTGTGCCTTCAACCACCAAACCCACTTTATTCGTTCCTTTGTTAAGGCTATTGGGGAATGAACAATCGGCATCAAAGCTATTGGCGTTTTCGTTTGGACATTGCAAATCCATAATGTAGTAAACCTTTTCGCGCGTTTTGTCTAAATCAAAAGAACAAGCACCTTTGGGAGTTGAATCTGTCAAACGCATGGGAACGCCTTGGGGGTCTACGCCTTTTAGGCGATCCTGCCTGTCTGTTGAAAAATTTTTAGCTTCTTCAAAACTACCAGCAAAGGCGTATGGATAATAACACCCGCTTTGTGCTCTTAACGTGGTGACCATATCCTTACTTTTGAAGGTTTTGTTGGCAATTTTTTTCAGTATGTCGTCTTTTGCCTTGGCATAGCCCACATCTGCTGCTGATTGTGCGGAAAACGCCAACATTCTATTGGTTGCAAATTGAGCGCCCGTATCCACGGAATAAGATAGGGAAATAGCGGCTGCCATCATCGCAATCAAGGCAATGAGTGCAATAAACAACACCACGCCTTTTTGTCGTTGAATAGAAGAGAAAGTCATCAGCGTGTCCTTTCAATTATTGGCTACATTTGTTGTCTTTATTATCCATGCAAGAAGCATAGGCTTGGTCAAAGCCGTATTGCGTATTTTGCAAAGGAATCAAAAACTCCACCACTTCGTAATGGTAAGTGGCTTCGTCTGTGTTGGCTGGAATGGTGATTGTGATGGCACTATTTCCTAATTCCTCTTTGAATAGCGCGGGCAAAGGTTTGGCTGGCGCATTTTTTTTGTCCTCAATTTCGGGGAAAGAGTTGCGCAAAACCAAGGCTACTTTTATTGCACGAATACGGCGAATTTTATTGCGTGCGGCATCTGTATCTTCACGCAATTTATCGTAAGACCAATCGCCTGTTGGCAAATGCCATACACTGTTATTTGCCAAATTGCGGTTGTTGGGGTCGGCGCTGTTTTCTGAAGGTGCAACGCCGTAAATGGCTTTTAACAACACCACGTTATCCGCCAATGCCTCTAACTTATCGTGCAAAAGGTCATAACGCAATAAGTTGCCCGTTGTGCCAAGTTGGTCATTTTCTGCTTCAGCCAATCTGCCCGCAGTGAACATGGCAAAGCCGCTGCGCGTGAGAATGTCGTCCTTTAATTTTTCGTCATTGCCAGAACCAACAGTTCCCTTGTCACTGAAATTCCCACGGTCTAAGCGCCCCAGATTCATCAAAAAACCGTTTTTGTATGTGGTTGGGTCGGGTTTTTGTTGTTGTGGATTAGCGTTTCTTGTGGCTGTTTGTAGTTGCAAATTGCCATCTAACAAGCCATTTGAGTATGTTGGTTTCCATTCCCAATCTGTGGCGGTGATATGGCATTTTTTTAGGTCAGAACTAATTGCCATTACTGCTTCACGGCAATACGTGTCCGTTTTGCCCGCACTGCAAAAACCAAGGTATTTGGGATTGCCATTCCCCCAGTTTTTCGCTTCTTTACCGTTGAACCAACCGAATTTCACAAAATTTTTGTTACCGTTGCTGCCAATCTCAGCAATTGGCGCAATAGCACTGTAAGTGTTGGTGCTGCGCATTGTAATCAGTATGTCTTGGTTCTGCCCGTTATTTTCCGGGAGAGTGAATTTGTTGTTTGTTTTGGAGCGAATCAAAATGGGCGCAACGGGCCAAGTGTCTTTGTCGGTTCCAGCATTGCCGTTTTGAGGCGGGCGATGACCAAAGAAAGTATTGTTACCGCCTTGGAAATCAAAATTATCTGCAAGAGGCAGATAATGTTTGTCCTTAGTCGGCAAGGGCGGAATGCGGTTTTCAAATGGCCAAATTTGCGCTCTGCAACCATAAAGTTGCATAGATTTGCCTGCGTTCAAGCGTGCTGTGCTGATGCCTTGCCCCGCTTGGCGCAATTCATTGCTCAACAAAAAATAAGCCAAATTGCCGTTTTGCAGCGCATCTGAATCGCTGGTGGTTTGTTGCTTTTGGGTTTCATAAACAGAAAAAACCTGAAAAATAGCAACTGTGGCAATCAAAGCAATGGTTACGCCGACCAGCAATTCAACCAAAGAAAAACCTTTTTGGTGATTTTCCACGGTCAACGCAAATTTTTTTTGAAAAGTTTTCATGGCAGAGTTTGAAAAAAATTGAAAAACGTTGAAAAAAACTAATTTTTGTGGCGAATGGGACCATCATCGCGGTAAGAGAAAAACTCCAAAGAACGGGCGCCACTTTGTTCTTTCTCCCTTTCCACGCCATATTCCAGCTGATTGCGCGAAAGATAACCACGGGCATTGCCTTCTGGTCCATCTATTGAAAATTTTTGGGAGTCGTATTCTTGCATGCGGTGTTGCAAGCTTTCGCCGCTTTGCAAATTGAAGGCTTTTTCATTGGATAGACGTTTAAGAAAAGTATCGTTTTGGTTAATTGAAATGTTTAACTGGGTGTCGTTAAAATTTTTAACGTTGCGCGATATCACTTGTTTTTGCGCAATTTCAGAATTGAATGCGGTAAAAACATCGTCACGCAAGCGCGTATCATTCACGCTATTGGTGGAACGCGCCAACATTGCCACCAAACCCAAAATACCGATGGAAAAAATAACCACCGCAATCAGCGCTTCCAAAAGCACTGAACCTTGTTGCGATTGTTTGCTGAACGTTGTTTTTTTCATAATCATCACCCGTTATTGCGTTGAATTAACCTTTGGTTTGGCATGCCATGGAGCGCATTGTGCTTGAACCGTCTGTATCATCATAGCCCGGGTCACACATGCGCACTTTGCCGCCTAATTTCATCAAAACCATCAGGCAACGAATGTCGCCCTCGTTGTTGCCTTTATCAGGATTGGTGGCAGCTTTTCCTGAACAGTTGTGAGTGGTTTTTTGGTTTGCGTCACGCTTTTTGGATGCAAACTGCAACTTGGGTTCTTTTAGGTATTTACCTTCTTCCGCAAAAGAATTTGTGCCGCCAGTGGCACGAAAAGTAATGATTTTGTCGGTGTTACTATTTGAAAAAAAGCTATCGCTGATGATGTCTACAACATTTTCACCATCTTCTGGTGGCGTGCGGTATTGCACACTCATGGGGAAAATATCATCGCTAAAATTATCTGGTTTTTTAGGATCTCTGGAACGCGCACTATTGGCATCAGCACAAATGACCAAATAATTGGCTTCCGATGGTTTTTTTCTGTCTCCTGTTGGCGGACACGTTCCTGTGCTGACATTGTAAGCTTTGTTGTATGCCCTTTCAGTGAATACAACGCTGACATCGCTATTGCGTGCGGCTGCTAATTGCTGTGCCTTGCGCAAACCGTTTTGCACGTTTTCTGCGGCAGAGCGAATTTTGGTGTTGGTTAGCCAAGTTTCCATAGCCGGCATGGTAAAGCCGACCACAATGCCGATGATCACCACAACGACCATCATTTCAACGAGCGTAAAACCTTTTGTTCTCATCACACGCCCCTTTTAGCAAGTGCCATTTTTGTGTGCAACCCAACAACTGTTGGCAGCAGCAGGAACATTTTTGCCATTGATTGTTCCTGACGAGGTTTTGTTGCCGTTTTGGTCTACGGTCATTATCAAACCAATAAAAGGTTCTTTGCGCCCTGTTAAAGTTAGTTTGTATATTTGTCTTCTGGATGTAGAGCAATTATTCGTATCTGCACACGCATTGCATTTCACTTTGAAATCTTTATCGTCAATGACGTAAATCTTGTTACTGTCACTGGTATTGTGGCAGTCGTTGTTGGCGTAAATAAAATTCGCATCAAAGCTACCAGCACACGTAGACTCAGATTCATTATCAGGCCACTGACCGCAATAATACGCGCGGCGGTTGGTGTATCTTCTTTCCATTAACTGTTGACCTTGCATCAAGATGGAATGCGCTTCTGTGAGCCTTGCGCGAATCACATGGTCTTGATAAACAGGGATGGCAATGGCTGCCAAAATGCCGATGACCGCAATCACAATCATCAGCTCAATTAACGAAAAACCGTGTGCTATTTTTTTCATCTTGAATTCCAATCTCTTAAAAAAGACTTTGCGAAAAGGTTGTAAAAAAACTTTGGAAGTTTGTTGCTTCCAAAATGTTTTCAGTATTGTTTTTTTTCCGCCGAAATCCAAGAAAAACGTTTTTGTGTTTAAAAGCGTTTTTGATGGTCGTCCCACTGGCTTTGATTATAGTGCAATAATTTTAAAATTGCACGTATCATCCAAAAGCTCAACGCCTGCACGGTTCGCTTTAAAAAACTTTGCCGCCGCGGCGCATGCGCAGAATAATAAACACAATCATTTGCCATGGTCAACTCTAATTTTTTTTTCAATTCCTTTGCCAAAATGTTGGATAAAACCAAAATGTTTGCTTCTTTGTTTAATAGCAGGCTAAATGGATCCATGTTGGAAGAACCGATGGTAAGCCACCGCTCGTCAATTGCTGCCACTTTGGCGTGCAACAAACCGGGTTGGTATTCGTAAATTTCAATGCCCGCTTGAATGAGTTTTTGATACAAAAAACGCGTGGCAGAAAGCAAAAACGGCACGTTGGATTTGCCTTGCAAAATAATGCGGATTTTAACCCCGCGCGAAGCCGCATTCAAAAGCGCTTGGCTCAGCCAAAAACCGGGCAAAAAATAAGCATTGGCGATGATGATTTCCTTTTTGGCGCTTTCAATGGCGCGCAAATAACTGTTCAAAATATCGTGCCGATGGCGAAAATTATCACGAATTAAAAAACCAACTTCGGCATTGGATTGTTCCGCCGCAATGCAATTTTCAGCGTGAAAATCACAATGAAAAAAATCACGTTTTAAACCATGTGCGCGGCGCAAATTTTGCCATTGCCGCAACATATGGCGTGCAATATCTGTTAGCACTTCGCCTTCAATTTGGGCGGCAAAGTCTAAGCGTGTTGTGCCTTTTGGGTCAGCGTCAATATTCATTCCGCCAACAAAAGCAATTTTGTAGTCAATTATTGCAAGTTTGCTGTGTAAACGCCGCAAGCGCTGGCGTTTGAATGAAAAAACGGATTTTTCTTGCCGAAAAAAAAGCAAGCGAACACCCGCATTTTGAAAGGCTTGGGCAAAGTCGCCTTCGGCATTTTTGGCGCCAAAACCATCCAAAATAACGTTGACCGATACGCCGCGCCGCGCCGCATTTTGTAGCGCTTGGGCAACGGTGTTGCCAGCAGAATCGTTGGCAAAAATATAAGTTTCCAAAAAAACGCATTCGCAGGCTGAATCAATGGCGGATTTTAAGTGCGCAATGTAGTTGGCACTGGATGCAAGCAATTCAACGCGGTTGTGGGTTTTTAAAAACATTTTTCCACGGTAAACGGCAAATTTTTTTGAAAATCAGGCACGCCCAAATGGCTAAAAAAGGTTTGCAGATTGTTTGGCAAAGGCGATTTTATTTTTAAATCAAAAGGGTAGGGCAGAATCACGCGGTGCGCGTGCAGCGCCATGCGTTTTAAGCCGTGTTTTTGCAAGGTTTTGTTGAAGGCAAAGTCGCCGTATTTTTCATCATTTAAAACAGGCAACGCCTTTGCCGCCAAATGCACGCGAATTTGGTGTGTTCTGCCGCTTAAAATCTGCGCATTTAAAAGCGAAATATTGGCGTTTTTCCACGCGGCAATGGGCGTGAAAACGCTTGCCGCTACTTTGCCGTTTTCAAAATCCACGCGCACAAAGCGCTCGCCATTGGGCAAGGTTGTTTTGAAAAGTGGCAAATTGATTTTTAAAGGATTTTTTAAAACACCAAAAACGCCAACAAAATAATGTTTTTCTAAGGTTTTGGTTTTGAAAATTTCGTGTAAATGTTTTAAAGCTGCGCGTTTTTTTGCCAAAATCAACACGCCGGAAGTGTCGCGGTCTAAGCGGTGCGCCAATTCCAAAAAAGGCAAGTCTTGGCGCATTTGGCGTAAAATTTCAATGATTCCAAAATTTAACCCTGAGCCGCCGTGCACCGCCAAACCGGCGGGTTTATCAACAACAAGCAAACAATCGTCTTCATACAAAACAGGAATTTGGATTTTGGGCAATGGCGCCGATTGTTTTTGTTCAAAATTGGAATTGCTTAAAAAAATCGGCGGAATGCGCACCGAATCACCGATTGTTAAACGATTTTGCGCTTTGGCGCGTTTTTTATTCACGCGCACTTCGCCGTTTCTAATGATTTGATAAACGTGGCTTTTGGGCACGTTTTTGAGCGTTTTAAACAAAAAATTGTCCAAACGTTGCCCATCGGCAGATTCGTTAATGGTTACATTGCAAACTTGCCTATTCACGTTCATCTAACCACGCCGCTTGAATGGCTTCCAAAATGCGCTCGTTGCAGGCATTGGGCGAATCGTCAAAATCGTTTAAATCCAAAACCATTTGGCGCAAATCCACAAAATTTAAAGTTTGCGGATTTTGATTGGGAAATTGTTCATCCAAAGCGATTGCAATATCCAAAATATCCGTCCAGCGCATTATTTTTCCTTGGCGTGATTGAGAGAATAACGCGGAATTTCAAGCGTGATATCGTCCGTTCCCACAATGGCTTGGCAAGAAAGCCTTGATGTTGGCGAAAGTCCCCAAGCTTGGTCCAGCAAATCGTCTTCTAATTCATCCGATTCGTTTAAATCTTTGCCACCCGCTTTGATGATAACGTGGCACGTGGAACACGCACAGCTTAATTCGCAAGCGTGTTCAATTTCAATGCCGTTTTTAAGCAGATTTTCGCAAATACTGATTCCAGATTCGGCGTTGATGGTAGCGCCTTCTGGGCAAATTTCAGGGTGTGGAAGAATGGTGATTTGAGTCATTTTTTTTCAAAATTTTTTTCAGTTTACCGTGGAAATGCATTGAATTAAAGAATCCTCCCACGATGGATGTTTTTCAAAACCCAAAAGTGTTGCAACACTTGCGGCAAGGTTGCTAAGCCCCGCATTTTCTAAATTTTTTAAAGAAAATTGCGGCGCTTTTGGGTTAAACAAAATCAGCGGCACAGGGTTCAAGGTGTGGGAAGTTTTGGCGCGTTTGTTGCCGTTTTTGTCTAAGAGCACCAAGCCGGTTTTTTTATCCGTTTCAAACATTTCGTCCGCATTGCCGTGGTCGGCGGTAATCAAAGCAATGCCGCCGATTTTTTCAAGTGTTTTTAATAAGCGATTGAGCGCCAAGTCTAAGGCTTCAACTGCCATTGTTGCGGCGCGAAAATTGCCCGTGTGCCCAACCATATCGCCATTGGCAAAATTGCAACGCAAAAAATCGTATTGGCGGCTTGTTAAGGCGTTAATCATCGCATCTGCAATTTCGGCAGATTTCATCCACGGGCGTTCATCAAAAGAAACGCCATCGCTTGGAATTTCAAGCCACGTTTCTTTTTCAAACTTGTGGGAGCGGTTGCCATTCCAAAAATAAGTTACATGGCCGAATTTTTGCGTTTCGGAACAAGCAAATTGCGCAATTCCGCTTTTAGAAAACCACTGCCCCGAAGTGTTTTCAATGGCGGGCGGATTAACCAAAAAGCGCGGCGGAATTTGTAAATCGCCATCGTATTGCAACATTCCCGCAAAGGTGATGTTTAAAGGCGGCGTGCGAAATTTATTAAAATTTTCCACGGTCAACGCCAAAGAAATTTCAATGGCGCGGTCTCCCCGAAAATTAAAAAAAACAACCGAATCGCCATCCACTATTTTGCCAATGGGTTTGCCATTTTGCGCAACAACAAAAGGCGGCAAGTCTTGGTCAATGATTTTGGGATTTTCCGCGCGCGCTTTTAAAACGGCTGCTGTTGCCGATTCAAAATGTGGCGCTTCGCCCAAAACGTGGGTTTGGTAGCCGCGCTCCACCATTTGCCAGTTGGCGTTGTAGCGATCCATTGTAATGGTTTGCCTGCCGCCGCCTGATGCAATTTGTGCGCAAAAGTCTGCATCGTTTAATTCGTTTAAAAGTTTTTCCAAATCTTCCAAATAATCCAAGGCGCTTTGTTCGGCAACATCGCGCCCGTCCAACAAAACGTGGATAAAAACTTTTTTTAAATGTTCTTTTTTGGCTTGAATAATCAAGGCTTTTAAATGGGCAATGTGGCTGTGCACATTGCCATCCGACAACAAACCGATGCAATGCAAGGCGTTTTTGTTTTTGTCTTTTACACCTTGAACAATTTCACGCCACGCTTTGCCTTGCCAAATGGCGCCGCTTTCAATGGCGGTGCTGACCAAAGCCGCGCCTTGCGCATAAATTTGCCCAGAACCAATGGCGTTGTGGCCAACTTCGGAATTGCCCATATCGTCATCGCTGGGCATTCCAACAGCTTTGCCGTGCGCTTTTAAGCGAATGTTGGGGTAATGTTGAAACAAATAATCCAAAGTAGGCGTTTTTGCGGCGGCAACAGCACTGCCTGCGGGGTCGCGCGCAATGCCCACGCCATCCATCACAATTAAAAGCACGGGCGCTTTGGTTTTTGGAAAGTTGGGAATTTTGGAGAGCATTTTTTTAAATCAAAAAAGAAAAACGTTTTTGAGCGTTTTTTTTAAAAAAAATTCAATTTTCCACGGTCAACCCAAAAAAAATTTGAAAACTTAAAAAAATTTTGCGTTGACCGTGGATTTTTGTTTTTTTTACCGCGCGTTAATCATTGTGCCCACGCCGTGGTGGGTTAAAAGTTCCAAAAGCAAAGCGTGTTCTTCGCGCCCGTCAATAATATGCACGGCATTAACACCATTTTTTGCCGCTTCCAAAGCCGAGGCAATTTTGGGCAACATTCCGCCGGATAGCGTGCCGTCTTCAACCATTTGGTTGATTGCATCGGGCGTGATGCCTGTTAAAAGCTTGCCTTCTTTATCCAAAACGCCGGGCGTTTTGGTGAGCAAAACCAGTTTTTCCGCATTCAAAACTTCGGCAATTTTGCCGGCGACCACATCGGCATTGATGTTGTAAGTCTCGCCTTTTTCGCCCACACCAATGGGCGCAATGACGGGAATAAATTCGCCGCTTTTTAAAGTGCGAATTAAAGATGGGTCAATGTGCGTGATATCGCCCACTTGCCCCACATCCAAAAATTGTCCGGGGTGGTTTTTGTCTTTCAAAAGTAGTTTTTTTGCTTGAATAAAATGGCTGTCTTTGCCGGTGATGCCAACGGCTTTGCCGCCGATTAAATTGATTAAATTGACAATTTCTTTATTCACTTGCCCGCCCAAAACCATTTCCACCACATACATGGTTTCCGAATCGGTTTTGCGCATACCTTGCACAAATTCGCCTTCTTTACCCATTTTGTGCAGCAAATCTTCAATTTGTGGGCCGCCGCCATGCACCACCACAATGTTGATGCCAACGAGTTTTAACAACACCACATCGTGCGCAAAGCATTGTTTCAAATGATTATCCGTCATTGCATTGCCGCCGTATTTGACCACAATGGTTTTGCCGTGAAAGCGCCGAATATAAGGCAAGGCTTCGGCTAAAATTTCCACACGTTTTTTGGGCAAAATGTCCATTTTTTATCCTTTTCAGATACAAATATAAAAAAACGTGGCGATTTTAACCTTTTACAAAAATCCACGGTCAACGCGATGTTTTTTTAAAAAAATATTCGGTTGACCGTGGATTTTTGTTTTAAAAATCAGTGAAGGCAAAAAAGTATAAAATTTGATTTTTTTTTCAGCGCTTTGAAAAATGTTTTCACACTTAAACAAAGAGCAAAAAGAAGCGGTGATGTTGCCGCTTAACGAAAACGCTTTAATTTTGGCAGGTGCCGGCTCGGGCAAAACGCGGGCGCTGACTTTTCGCATTGCGTATTTATTAAAATCAGGCGTGCCAGCCAACAACATTTTGGCGGTAACTTTCACCAACAAAGCCGCCAAGGAAATGTTGAATCGCTTAACAGAAATGTTGGCAGAAGACGCCAAAAATTTGTGGGTTGGCACGTTTCACGGCATTGCTAATCGGCTACTTCGGGCGAATTTTCGTTCAGCCTATTTGCCGCGCGATTTTCAAATTATGGATACGGACGACCAAGTCGCCTTTATCAAACGCCTTTTAAAACAACATTTTCCAACTCTAATAGAAGAAGAGCGCGAATCGGACGGACAAAACGCTTTGCAGCCCAAAAACATTGCCAATTGGATTGCGCACCAAAAAGAACACGCTTGGCGCGCGCGGGATTTGCAAAAGGAATCGGATAGTTTTTCGCCCAACCAAGCAACCTTGGTTCAAATTTATGAAACTTATGAGCGCGAATGCAACGCGCAGGGTGTTGTGGATTTTGCGGAATTGTTGTTGCGCATTTATGAAGTTTTTAAATTTAACGATGAATTGCGCGCACGCTACCAACAACGCTTTCGGTATATTTTGGTGGATGAATTTCAGGATATTAATTCCCTTCAATTCAAATTGATTATGTTATTAGCCAAAGGCAATGGGGCGCAAAATCGTGTTTTTGTGGTTGGGGATGATGACCAATCCATCTACGGTTTTCGCGGTGCCGATATTCAATTTTTGCACGATTTTGAACGCACCTTTAAACCGCGCATTGTGCATTTGGGGCGCAATTACCGCTCAACTTCCAACATTTTGGAAGTTGCCAACGCTGTGATTGCCAACAACCGCGACCGTTTTATGGAAAAACATTTGTGGACAGAATCTGATGGCGGCGCAATGGTGCAAATTCATAGCGCTTATGACGCAGCGCAAGAAGCGCGTTATGTGATTGCGCGCATTCAAAAATTGCACAATGAGTTGGGCGTGCCGCTATCCAAAATTGCTGTGCTTTATCGCGTGAATTCTTTGTCGCGCGTGTTGGAAACGGAGTTTATTGCCGCGCAAATCAAATACCACATTTACGGCGGCTTGGGTTTTTTTAGCCGAGAAGAAGTCAAACACGTTTTGGCGTATATGCGTTTGATTGCCAACCCAAACGACAACGCGGCATTTTTGCGCGTTATCAACATTCCGCGCCGCGGCATCGGGCAAAAGAGTTTGGAGAGTTTGGAAGAATACGCCAATTTGGATGAACGCAGTCTTTACGACACCGCTTTGCGCTTAAACCCCGCCGCGCAAAAAAAGTTTTTGCCGTTTTTGCATTTGATTGATTCTTTAACCGCCTTTTCAGCAGAACACAACCTGTTTGAAACCACGCAAAAAATTATTGAATTAGCCCAACTGCGCGATTATTACGAGAAAAAAGAAAAAGATGCGGAAAAATTAGAAGATCGCTTAGAAAATTTAAGCGAATTGTTAAACGCCACGCACAATTTTATGGCAGATGAAACGCTTGATAAAACAGGAGGCGAACTTTCTGCTTTTTTGTCTTATGCCGCACTTTTTGCCAGCGAACACCAAAATTCTGCGGACGATGCTGTGCAGTTGATGAGCGTTCATTTGTCCAAAGGTTTGGAGTTTGATAGCGTTTTTGTGGTGGGTTTGGAAAACGGTTTATTTCCGCACGCCATGGCAAAACGCGGTCGCGGCAAGCGCGAAGGCGATGAATTGTCGGAAGAACGCCGATTGTTGTATGTGGCGATGACCCGCGCACAAAAGCATTTGCATTTGAGTTTTGCAAGGCGGCGGCAGGTGTTTAGCGTTTGGGAGACGCAGCAGCCATCGCAATTTTTGGATGAAATCAAAACTGTTCGCCCAGATATTTTGCGGGAAACAAAAGCAGAGCGCCCGCAATATGAAATGGATACGCGCATCAATTTTGAATCTTTTGGCAATGCCTTTGATGATGACAAAATTGGCGGCGCCAAAACCACCCCGCAAACAAAAATGAGCGCTCGCTCTCGCCACGGCGAAGCGTTGAATTTGAAGGATTTTGTTATTCATCCCAAATGGGGAAGAGGGCAAATCATCGCCTTTTTGGAAGGCAAAGGATTAGGCTTTGTTAAACTTTATTTTGAAGCCGATTGCGTTTATAAAGATTTAGACCTAAACGTTGCCGATATTCAAAAAGAATAAAAAAACAAACGATTTTCCACGGTAAACCTTTTATTTTTTTGAAAATTTTGAAGCGTTTACCGTGGATTTTTGCGTTTTTAGGTTTTTAGCTTTTTGAAAGCGCTTCTTTCATCTGTTGATGAATTTCTTGCAAGGCTTTGGGGAATTTGGGGTAAAGGGTTTTAAACCATTCTTCGCGTTGTGCCAATTCTGCTTGCCATTCGGTTTTGATGAGTTCGGTAACCGATTCAAAATCCGCTTTTGAAAAATTTAAACCCGTCCAGTTGAGCGATTCAAAAGTTGGCAAAAATCCTAAAAAACTTGGCTGTGCTTCGGTTTGCGGGTTTTCAATGCGTTTTAAAATCCATTCCAACACGCGCATATTGTCCCCAAAACCCGGCCACAAAAATTTGCCATTTGGATTGGTGCGAAACCAATTGACGCAAAAAATGGGTGGCGCCGCATCCACTTTTTTGCCCATATTGAGCCAATGCGCAAAATAGTCGCCCATGTGGTAACCGCAAAAAGGCAACATTGCAAAAGGGTCGCGCCGAATAACGCCTTGCGCACCTTGCGCGGCGGCGGTGGTTTCTGAACCGAGCATTGCCGCCAAATAAACGCCCGAATCCCAATCGGCTGCTTGATAAACCAAAGGAATGGTGCTGGCGCGCCGCCCGCCAAAAACAAATGCGTCAATTTCAACGCCTTGTGGATTTTGCCAATCTTCATCAATGCACGGGCATTGCGCAGCCGGTGCGGTAAAGCGTGCGTTGGGGTGCGCGGCGGCTCTGCCACAATTGGGCGACCAATCTTGACCTTGCCAATCAATCAAATGTTCGGGCGCTTTTTCGGTTAAACCTTCCCACCAAACATCGCCTTCATCGGTTAAGGCAACATTGGTAAAAATCACATTGGCGCGCAAAGTTTCAATGGCGTTGGGGTTGGTTTTTAAAGACGTGCCCGGCGCCACACCAAAAAATCCTGCCTCGGGGTTAATGGCAAAAAATCGTGTTTTGCCGTTTTCATCTTTTTTGGGTTTAATCCACGCAATATCATCGCCAATGGTGGTGATTTTCCAACCTTTAAAGGAATCGGGTGGAATAAGCATGGCAAAATTGGTTTTGCCGCAAGCCGAAGGAAAAGCCGCCGCAATATGTTTTTTAACGCCTTGCGGATTTTTTACACCCAAAATCAACATGTGTTCGGCAAGCCAGCCTTCATCCTTTGCCATATTGGAAGCAATGCGCAAAGCAAAGCATTTTTTGCCAAGCAAAGCATTGCCGCCGTAACCAGAACCATATGACCAAATTTCACGCGTTTTGGGAAAATGCACAATGTATTTGGTTGAATTGCACGGCCACGCGGCGCTTTTTTCACCTGCTTTTAAAGGCGTGCCCACCGAATGCACGCACGGCACAAAATGGCCATCTTCGCCCAAAATGTCATAAACCGCGCGCCCCATGCGCGTCATAATTTTCATATTGACCACCACATAAGGTGAATCGGTTAATTCCACGCCAATATGCGCAATGGGTGAACCCAAAGGCCCCATTGAAAACGGCACCACATAAAGCGTTCTGCCGCGCATTGCACCTTGGAATAAACCATTTAAAGTTTGGCGCATTTTTTGCGGTTCTTGCCAATTGTTGGTAGGGCCGGCGTCGTCTTGCGAATCCGAGCAAATAAAGGTGCGGTCTTCCACGCGCGCCACATCGGAAACATCGGAGCGCGCCAAAAAGGAATTGGGGCGCAACGTTGGGTTTAAAGGAATCAACGTGCCGGCTTTGACCATTTCATCGCACAATTGTGCGTATTCTTCATCCGAGCCATCTATCCAAACAATTTTTTCCGGTTCGGTTAAAGCGGCAATTTGGGCAACCCATTGTTTTAATTTTTCGTGGCGCACATAGGCGGGAGCGTTGATTTGCATGGTTTTTTTCCTTTTTAAAAAGCCTTCAAAAAAAACTTATTTTGCCTTAAAAATTCTGTTTTCCGTGGTGAACCAAAAAAAAATTCAAAAAAAATTCTTGTTGACCGTGGAAAACTGCATAAAAAAAGCGATCTTGCGACCGCTTTAAAAATTAAAAAAATCGTTTTGTGATATTGCAATAATCACCGTGTGCTTAGCGCAAGCTGGCGGCGTATTGCGATACGGCTTTAATTTCCTTGTCGCTCATTTTTTCAGCCGTCATACGCATCATTTGCGAAGGATCATTGGTTCTTAAACCTTGGCGAAAATTGTTTAATTGCAATTCCAAATATTCCGGATATTGCCCCGCCAAAGCTGGATATTGTGCCGGCATACCGTGCCCGTTGGGACCATGGCAACCTGTGCAAGCCGGAATGCCTTTTTTCATATCGCCAAACTTCCACAATTTTTTGCCCAACGCCAAAGTTTCTTCATCGGCAGTAACTTTGCTGTGCGCAATTTTTTGTTGGGCAAAATACGCCGCCAAATGTTTGAATTCCGAGGGCGGAACAGCCGCCAACATCGCATTCATATTGGGTTCTTCACGCAAAGCCGGTTTGGGTGGGTCGGCGCTGACATCCACATAAAATTCATTGAGTTGTTTCAAAATGTATTCCGCATTTTGCCCGGAAATCATCGGATACATTGTAATGGGATTTTCCGGATCCAAACCGTTGCCGTCCATCCCGTGGCAAGCAATGCAAACCGTTTCAACATATTGTTGTGCTTTGGCAGGGTCAGCAGGTTCCGTGTCTGCTGCAAACGCCACACTGGACGTTGCTAAAAGAATTGCCGTGGCTGTGATGCGCAACATAGTTTTCTCCCCAAATGCAAAAATAAAAAGCGTTACAATAATACCGAATTGCTTTCACAATTTCACCTTTTTTTATGTCTATTTTTAGCGGTGTTGAATTTTCAAAAAGCGTGGCACGCTTAACCGACCTTCCACAATCTTATGCGGAAGTGGCGTTTGTTGGGCGCTCCAATGCCGGAAAATCTACGGTTATCAACGCTTTGTGCAATCGGCACAAGTTGGCGCATGTCAGCAAAACGCCCGGCAGAACGCAAAATTTGAATTTTTTTAATATACCTTTTCCTAAAAACGCAACGGCATTGCGCGATACAACGCCGCGCTATTTGGTAGATTTGCCCGGTTATGGTTACGCGCGCGCGCCCGAAGAAATCCGCAAAAGTTGGGATTTTTTAATATCGCCTTATTTGGGCACGCGCCAAGTTTTAAAAGGGATGATATCCGTGATGGATTGCCGCCATCCTTTTACTTCCTTGGATTGCACGCTTTTAACGTGGTATCGCCCAAAAGGTTTTGTGCATATTTTGTTGAACAAGGCGGACAAACTCTCACCAACTCAACAAATCAAAACGCTGCGTGAAGCACAAACTTTTTTGAAAATTTTAATTCCGCCGCAAAACCAACACCGCTACACCATTCAACTATTTTCAGGCGTGAAGAAAATCGGCGTAACAGAATTAGAAAATAAAATCAAAATGGCGATGGATTTTTTTTAAAACTTCAAAATTTTGCTGTAAAAAATTGCAAAAATTGCGATTTTCCACGGTAAACACCAATTTTTTTTGAAAAAAGGAACAAAAAATGACTTTTTATAGCGATGCCAACGCAGGTTATCCTTTAACGCGTCTGCGCCGTATGCGTAAAGATAATTTTTCGCGCCGTTTGATGGCAGAAAATGTTTTAACGGCGGCTGATTTGATTCTTCCCGTTTTTGTGTTGGAAGGCAAAAACAAAAAAATTGAAGTGCCTTCTATGCCCAATGTTTTTCGCTATTCCATTGATTTGTTGGTGAAAGAAGCCGAAGAATTGGCAAAATTGGGCATTGGCGCCATTGCACTTTTTCCGGTGATTGAACCGAATTTAAAAACCTTAAACGCCAAAGAATCTTATAACCCAGAAGGCTTGATTCCGCGCACCATCAAAGCCTTAAAATCGGCGTTGCCAGAGTTGGGCGTGATTACCGATGTGGCGCTGGATCCTTACACTTCCCACGGGCAAGATGGCTTAATTGATGATTTTGGCTATGTTTTAAACGATGAAACCATCGCTGTTTTGGAAAAACAAGCGCAAAGCCACGCCGAAGCAGGTGCGGATGTGGTGGCGCCATCGGATATGATGGATGGCAGAATTTTGGCAATTCGCAAAAAATTGGATGCCGCGGCTTTGATTCACACGCGCATTTTGGCGTATTCGGCAAAATATGCTTCTTGTTTTTATGGTCCTTTTCGCGATGCTTTGGGTTCTGCCAAAAATTTGGGCAAAAGCAACAAAGCAACTTATCAAATGGATCCAGCCAATTCGGATGAAGCCTTGCGCGAAGTGGCTTTGGATTTGCAAGAAGGCGCGGATATGGTGATGATTAAACCCGGACTGCCTTATTTGGATATTATTTACCGCGTCAAACAAGCCTTTGGCGTGCCAACTTTGGCTTATCAAGTCAGCGGCGAATACGCCATGCTTTCTGCCGCCATTCAAAATGGTTGGTTGGATAAAGAAAAAGCCATTTTGGAATCTTTGTTGGCGTTCAAACGCGCGGGCGCCAATGCCGTTTTAACGTATTTTGCCAAAGAAGCCGCACTTTTTTTGAAAAATAATCCAAATTATTAAAACAATAAAAAAACATTCCAAGAAGATTTTTCAAAAAAAATCTGGGTTGACCGTGGATTTTTTAAAAAAAGGAAAAAACCATGCAAACGCGCAGCGTTTTTTATATTTCTGATGGCACCGCGCTTACCGCTTCTGCTTTGGGAGCCAGTTTGTTGGCGCAATTTGAAAAAGTGCGTTTTAAAGAAGTGCGCATTCCGTTTTTGGATTCGGTTGAAAAAGCGCATTTTGCCGTGGCGCGCATCAACACCCAAGCCTTGCGTGATGGCGCACGCCCGATTGTTTTTTCCACCTTGGTTAATCGCGAAATTGCCCAAATTATCAAACAAGCCAATGCGCTTTGTTTGTCGTATTTTGATTCTTTTTTAAAGGAAATGGAAAAAGAAATGGGCATGCCTTCCATTCATTTGGCAGGGCGCTTGCACGATGCCGATGATGTGGATTACAAAAAAAGAATTGATGCCATCAATTACACTCTGGCGCATGACGATGGTATGAGTTTTGACCATTTAAATGAAGCGGATGTGATTTTGGTGGCGGTTTCCCGCTGCGGCAAAACGCCCACTTCGCTTTATTTGGCTATGCAATTTTCGCTAAAAGTGGCGAATTATCCCATTGTGGAACAAGATTTTTTGCGCGCTTCTTTGCCTTTTTGTTTGTTGCAATATCCAAAAAAATTGTTTGGCTTAACCATTACACCTGAGCGTTTGTCGGCTTTGCGCACGGAGCGCAATTTAAGCGAAAATTACGCGCATATTGATTCTTGTCGGCACGATATTTACAGCGCCGAAGATTTAATGAACGCACACCGTATTCGTTTTATAGACACCAGCCGACAATCCATTGAAGAAATTGCAACCGGCATTATGCATGCCTTGCATTTGGAATAAAAAAATGCAGTTGCAGGTGATGAGTTTCAACATTCATAAAGGTTTGTCCGCTTTTAATCGGCAACACACTTTGCCGCTTTTAAAAGAATGTTTGGCAGAGCAAAATTTTGATTTGATTTTTTTGCAAGAAGTGCAGGGCAAAAACGATTTTCGCGCCCAACAATTTGAAGATTGGCCATTGCTTCCGCAACACGAATTTTTGGCAGGCACGCAATTTTATGCCGCTTATGCGTGTAATCGGCAGTATCAAGCTGGGCACCACGGCAATGCAATTTTGTCGCGCTATCCCATTGTTTCGGTTTTTAACCAAAACATCACCGATTTTTCTTTTGAAAAAAGAGGCGTGTTGCATGCCAAAGTGGCGCTTTTGGATGGGCGATTTTTGCATTGCGTGTGCGTGCATTTGTCGCTTTTTCAAAAGTCGCGCAAAAAGCAAATGGCGCAGTTGGTGGCGTATTTACAACAATTGGAAAATTTTGAAAACCTGCCTTTAATTGTTGCGGGCGATTTGAATGATTGGCAAAACGATGCCCAACAATTTTTAGCCAAGCCATTGAATTTAAAAGAAGTTTTTTTGTCGCAACACGGCAAATCGGCAAAAAGTTTTCCGTCAATCTTGCCGATTTTGCATTTGGACCGCATTTATGTGCGCAATTTGAATGTGTTATCTTGCCAAACTTTGACGCATTCCAATTGGAAAAAACTCTCAGACCACACGGCAATTGGCACGGTGCTTGAACTTTAAAAAATCCACGGTGAACCATTTATTTTTTTAAAATGAAAAACAAAAAATTAGGACAAGTTTTTACGCCTTCATTTGTTGTTGACACAATGCTAAAAAACCTTGATTTTTTGGGCAAAACCATTTTGGAACCTTCTTTTGGAAAAGGTGCTTTTTTAAGTGAATGTGTGCGTTTGTATGCCCAAAGTTTTTTGAAAAAATCTAATAATTTAAAACAATTAAAAAAAGAATTGGAGCAAAATATCATTGGTGTTGAAATTGATGAAAATTTATTTGAACAATGCGAACAAAATTTAAATCAAGTTGCAGAAGAATTTAATTTAAAAAATGTCCAATGGAATTTAATTTGTGGTGATTTTTTAAAAGTTTATCCACAATTTAAAAATAAAATAGATTATGTTATTGGTAATCCACCTTATGTGCGCATTCATTATTTAAACAAAAATTTAAAACAATTTTCAAAAGGCGGAATGACGGATTTGTTTTTAATTTTTTTTGATTGTGGCTTTAAATGTTTAAAAGAAAAAGGAGAATTAATTTTCATCACACCAAGCTCTTGGTTAAAAAGTAAAGCAGGATTATATTTAAGAAAAAACATTTTTTATTTTAAAAATTTAAAAAAACTAATAGATTTTTCTTTTGAACAAGTTTTTGAAAACATTACAACGTATAGTTTAATTTCTTATTTTAAAAAAGGTGTTATTTTTAATGAAATTTTGCTTGAAGATTTTCAAAATCCGCAAAATAACCGCATGATTCAATATCAAGATTTGTTTTTGCCCAATTGCGATATTTTTTTAGGAAATTTGCAATTCAAAAGAATTTTTAATTTTAAGCCGTTGCCGGTTAAAAATGGTTTTGCCACTAATTGTGATTCTTTCTTTTTTGGTGATTTTAAAAATCAAAATTATCCTACTATTCCCATTTTCAAAGCCTCCAACGGAAAATGGTTAGATGGCATTTATCCTTATGATGAACAAGGTAATTTTAAACAACCAACAGGCGAAGTTTTAAAGCGTTATGCGCAATTTGAATTGATTTTAAAAAAACGTGATTTGCAAAATCAACCGTGGCAAGCCTTTGCTCGCACGCAAGGCTTAAAAGATACATTTTTCCGCAAAATTGCTTTTAACCACTTGATTAAAGAAATCAAAGACTTGCGTATCGTGGAAGTTCAAAGCGGAGCAGGTGTTTTTGGCGGTTATTATTTGAAAACCAATTTACCGCTGGAATTTTTCAACAAAGTTTTGAAAAACAAGGAATTTTTGGAATATGTGAAAAGTTTGGGTAAATACAAAAATGGCGGTTATTATACTTTTTCAAGCAGTGATTTGGGGCGCTTTTTGGCTTATAAATTAAGCGAAGAAAATAAGCTCAATGAATGCACTTTATATTAAAAGGAGTTGAAAATGAATTATTTTAATGATGATTTTTTAAATATCTTAACTCAATCATTTGATATTTATTTGAAAACCAATGCAAGAAGTAATGAAAAATTAAAAATTTTGCATCAAAAAATTGCAAATGATTTAAAAAACAAACTTGATTTATTTAATTCTTTCAATACATTTGAAATTTTTGCTTATGGAATCAATGAAGGAAATGAAAAAAAAATAAAAGGGCGTTATTATGATAAAAAAGTAGATATTGCTATTTTTAAAAATACAAAACAATATGCAGGAATCGCTGTTAAATTTGTGATGAGCAATTATGCCCAAAATTCAAATAATTATTTTGAAAACATGTTGGGCGAAACAGCTAATTTGCGAGCCAATAAAATATCTTATTTTCAAATTTTAATTGTGCCGGAAATGATGCCGTATTTTTCAAAGGAAAATAAAATTATCAAAATAGAAGAATTAAAATTACATCATTTAAAAAAATACATTTCTTTATCCAACGACAATGAAAATTTATTTTTTCATACTCCAAATAAAACACTTTTGGTGATTATTCAATTACCAGATTTTAAAAACATACAAAATAAATTAGATTATCAAAAAATGTGTTTGGGAAAAAGATTAAATTATTCTCAAAAGTTTCAATTTAACTTAGGTAGTAGTTTAATTTTGAATAATTATGATGCGTTTTTGAATAAAGTAGCACATGCTATTTTGGCTGTTTGATTTTGTGCTGTTAAAAGTGCTTTTTCCACAAAAAAATCCACGGTGAGCGGCAAAAAATTTTGAAAAAAACAACGCGCACAGGGAAAAGCTAAAAAGTATTTGACCTTTTGTGAGCGTTTTGGCAAAGTGTTGCAGAATTTTGCCAACCCTTTTTTGAAAGTTTTATCAAAATGAAAACCCCGATTACGCACATTCGCCCTTTCTTTTTTGGCGCAGAAGAATCCCAACAAAACGGGGGGGGGGGGGGGCAAAATTTTAACGGAGTG
>CAKQRL010000006.1 GCA_934271525.1 uncultured Rhodocyclaceae bacterium | reverse complement strand
GGTGAATTTGCCAAAAAATAAGATTTTCCACGGTAAACCGTTTATTTTTTTCAAAAAAATAAAACGTTCACCGTGGAAATTATTCGTTTGCAATTTCGGTTTCTGCTTCGCTCAATTCGGTGGGTTCTTCGGGACGCACCGAATCGATTAAAATGCTCACGCGGCGATTGCGGGCGCGACCTTCTGGCGTGGCGTTGGTTTCAACCGGGCGTGTGTCGCCATAACCAATTGCGGTGAGTTGCGAAGCATTCACGCCCATTGCATTAAACAAACGCAAAACCGTTGTGGCGCGCACCGCCGAAAGTTCCCAGTTGGAAGGAAATTGCGCTGTGGCAATGGGCGCATTGTCCGTGTGGCCTTCAATGGTAATGGGAAAACGTGTGCGCGCCAAAATTTGCGCCACCGCTTTGAGCGCATCCGCCGATTCAGCTTGCAAATTCGCCTGCCCCACGGCAAACAAAACGCTGTCGTTGATTTCTACCGTCACGCCGCGGCTGTTTTCCAACAAGCGCACTTTGCCCGCTTTTACCAAGGGTTCCAAAGCGCTCATAATATCGTTTGCCAAAGATTTCATTTTTTGACGCGCCACTTCTTTGGAATCTTCTATTGTTTCGGTTTTTCGGGCGTTTAAGCTGGGTTCGTTTGGAATGGACTGTGCGGCGTTGGGCTTATCTGGCAAATCTATTAAATTGCGCGTATTCACAAAACCCGCAGGCGATTTGAATGCCGCTTCAATAGCGGTGGATAAAGTTTTGTATTTGTTTTCGTTGATGGAAGACAAGGCATACATCACCACAAAAAACGCAAACAACAGCGTAATAAAATCCGCATACGAAACCAACCAACGGTTGCGGTCATTGCGGGCTTTGATGCGTTTGCGTTTTTTAAGCATTTTGCATAAAACCTTTTAAGCGCGATTCAATCAAGCGCGGGTGATGCCCTTGGGCAATGCAAACAAAAGCTTCCACAAACATTTCGCGGCGCGCGGTGATGCGGTCAATATAAAAACACAATTTGCCGTAAATCGGCAAATACAAAAGATTTGCAAAACCTACGCCATAAACGGTGGCAACAAACGCCACAGCAATGCCCGAACCCAATTTGGAAGGATCGGTTAAATTTTCCATCACGTGGATTAAACCAATGACCGCACCCAAAATGCCAAAAGTTGGGGAATAACTGCCGGCGCTCTCCCAAATGCGTGCAGCGCGATGCATTTCTAATTCGCTTTGTTCAATTTTAATTGTCAAAATTTCGCGCATCACTTCGGGATCTGTGGCGTCAATTAACAACTGCAAACCTTCGCGCACAAAAGGATCATTGTGGCGTGTGGCAAATTGTTCCAAGGCTAATAAACCATCGCGGCGGGCGAATTGACTCCAACGCACAATGTTTAGCCAATCGCTTTGCAAATCTGTGTTGTAGCCCACGAACACCCATTTGGCCATTTGAAAGCCCGCTTTAAAAACTGGCCAAGCAGTTTGCAACATCACAGCGCCCACTGTGCCGCCGACCACAATCAAAAAAGCCGTGGATTGGAAGAGCGAGCCCAGCATGGCGCCTTCCAAAACTTGCGCGGTAATTACCGCCGCAAAACCCAAAATTAAACCGAACCAACTGAATTTATCCATTGTTTTTTGAAAATTTTGAAGCGTTTACCGTGGATTTTTGCAAGTTTTTGCAAAATTTTGCGATTTTCCACGGTAAACGCTGAATTTTTTTGAAAAATCGTTTTTTAATCTTGCATTTTCCTTTGTAAAGTAGCACGAAGGCGCGCCACCGCTTGGCTGTGCATTTGACACACGCGCGATTCGCTCACATCCAACACCGCGCCCACTTCTTTTAAATTCAAATCTTGTTCGTAATAAAGCGCCATCATCAATTTTTCGCGCTCGGGAAGGCGGTTGATGGCAGCGGCAAGTTCGCGCTTAAAATCATTAGAATCCAAAATTTCCGCAGGGTTTTGCGAAGGATCTTCCAAATAGCGCTCTAAAAAATCTTCGCCTTCCTCATCGTTCATCAAATCGTCAAAATAAACCACTTGATGACCTTTGGCATCTTGCAAAATTTTTTGGTATTGGGCTAATGGCATTTTCAAATGCGCGGCAATTTCAGCCTCAGAGGGCGGGCGTTTGAATTGTTGTTCTAGTTCCCGAATGCCCTTTTCAATTTTGCGCATTTCTTGGCGCAACAATCTGGGCAAAGTATCGTCTTGGCGCAAGCTATCCAACATCGCGCCTTTGATGCGCGATGTGGCGTAAGTTTCAAATTGTGCGCCCATTTCTTGAAAGCGGTTTAAAGCGTCCATCAAGCCGATTAAGCCGTTTTGGATTAAATCATCAACCTCTACATTTGACGGCAGTTTGGCAGCCATTTGAAATGCCAAACGTTTGACCAATGGCAGATAACTCTCCAATTGTTGGTCTTTGTCGGGTTTGCCGCTTGCGGTATACATTTATGCCGGTATCCGTTCTAAAAATTGATCCAAATTGGCGTAGCGCCCTTCGTCCATATTTTGCAAATTTTCAGCGAAATTGTAATAAATTTGTGCGCTTTGTGAATCGGGATGATGTTTTAAAAAAGGCGAACCCGTATTGACCGTTTGCGCAATCAAGGGGTCAAAACATAAAAATCCCGCCGAATGTAATTGTGCAATTTGCCGATTTTGCAAGGTTTGCGAGAGTTTTTCAAATGTAAAATACGCTTGTTTGGGGTTTTCTACCAAATTCACAAAAAGGTTGGAATGTTTAATACCGTTCTGACTCAATGTTTGAATCATTTGGTAAGCGGTTGAAACCGATTGGGAATGCGTGTTGACGCTCAAAATCACTTCATCCGCATGCAACAACCAAGAAGAAACCGAAGCCACTGCGCCATCAATCAAAACGGTGTCAATCGGCGGGTCAATGTTTAAAAGACGTTTGAAATAAGGTTGTGTTTGCGCATCTATTTTTAAGGCGCGAACATGGGTTGTTAAACTTTGCAAAACGCGGGAATAAGGTTTGCCAAAATAATGCAAAATGCCAGCATCCGAATGTTCATCCAAAATCAAAACGTTGCGCCCCAAACGCGCAAGCCGCAGTGCAACATTGGCAATCAAGGTGCTTTGCCCAATTTTTGCCGAACTTTGTCCAAAAGCAATCACTTGAAAAGGAATGCGCCCCATCAATCGGCGCAACCCTTCGGCTTGGTCGGTGTAAAAATCAGCCACGATTTTGTCTCCCGCCTTTTAATAAGCGCCCATGCGATACGCAGGTTCAATGCCTGCCAAATGGTGCGCCGAATCATCCGCTATGCTTTTAAAGGCGCGGTGCATCAAATAACCGCGATTGGGCAAATGCAAATCTTGCGGAACGCGCTGACCGTTGGAAATATAATGCAGGCGCATTTTGTGGCGCATAATCACATCCAAAGCGCTTGCAACCCCAGCCGCTTCGTCCGTTTTGGTCAAAATGCAACCTGCCACACCTGAACCCATATAGGCGTGGACAACATCATCCAAAGTATCGCCTTGGGAAGTGGCGTTTAACAACATAATGCGTTGCACAAAATTGTTGGATAACATTGTGGTGAGTTCAGCAACCATTTTGTCGCGCTGGCTCATGCCCATGGTGTCAATCAACACCAAATGTTTGGAGCGCAATTCCATCAAGGTTTGTTGCAAATCGCGGCTGTCTTTGGCTAAAAAAACAACCACGCCCAAAATGCGCCCGTAGATTCGCAGTTGCTCGTGCGCACCAACGCGGTAGTTGTCGGTTGTAATCAATGCCACTTTGTCTGCCCCGTATTTTAAAACCGCGCGCGCTGCCAATTTGGCGGCGGTGGTGGTTTTGCCCACACCTGTTGGGCCAACAAGTGCAAAAATTCCGCCTTGGGCAATAATATCCGATTCCGAATCGGCAATAGATAGCGCCCGATCAACCGCGCTTTGCACCCATTGGCTCGCTTCTGCGCGGTCTGATGTTGTGGGCATATCGTTTAACAAATCGCGCGTGAATTGCGGCGAAAAGCCAGAATTGAGCATCCACGCCAACATTTCGTTTTTCATCGGTGCGCTTTTTTGATTCAAACCCCACGCAAAGCCTGCAAGTTGTTGGCTCACCAAAGTGCGCAAATCTTGGATTTCGCGCATCAAAGCATCGTGGCGGGCATCATCAGCACGGTTTGGCTTTGCCGAAGCATTCGCCGCAAGGTTTGCCAAAGCGCTTTGCACGTTTGGCGCATTGGGCGATTCGGTTTTTGAAATTTTTTTGCCGTTTACCGTGGATTTTTGCAAATTGAATGTCTCTTTCGCCGCTAAATTCACTTTTTTGACGTTTTGGCTTTGATTTTGGTTTTGCATTTGTTTGGTCAAGCGCGCGGCGGTGGCTTGCAAAATCTGCGTCATTGAGGGCGTAATCACCTGCCCCAAAGGTTTGTTGTTCTTTTTTATCTGCGCATTTTGAAAATTATTGCGCCGCGCGTTGGCAATTAGCGCGGAATAATCTGAATCGTCTTCATCGGTTACAGAAATATGTTTGGAGACAATAGACGGCGTAAAAGTGCTTTTCTTTTTTTGCGGCGCGCCAACAGCTGGTGCGGGCGCAGAAAAAGACGGCGTGGCATTATCAAATTCTTTTTGCGCAACCGCCAAAATTTCCACGCCGCCCGGAATAGATCGATTGGATAAAATGACCGCATCATTGCCCAAACTTTCTTTAACCTTGCGCAAAGCCTCGCGGGCGTTATTAGCAATAAATTTTTTGGCGTTCATTGTTGTGCTCCAATAATGGCTGTGATTTTAATTTTTCGGTTTTCAGGAATTTCCGCGTGCGATAAAACTTTGAGTTGTGGCACGCTGCGGCGCAAAAAGCGCGATAATAAAAGACGAATACTCGGCGGCACGAGCAAAACAGGCGCAATGCCCATATTTTCTTGGCGTTCTGCCGCCGCTGCGGTTTGCGTCAATAAGGTTTGCGCCAAACTCGGTTCAATGCTCGTGTGCGCGGAAGCGCCTGATACGGCTTGGGTTAAAAGACGTTCTAATGTTGGATCAAGCGACATCAACTGCAATTCATCATTCCCCGGGAAAAGTTGCTGAACAATGGCGCGCCCCAAGGCAATGCGCACTTGTGCGATGAGTTCTTCTGGGTTGGTTGTTTGCGGTGCGGCATCGGTGAGCGTTTCAATAATGGTGCGCATATCGCGAATATGCACGCCTTCATCCAAAAGTCCTTGCAAAACCTTTTGTAAGGTGCCAAGCGGCAAAATCTTCGGCACAAAGTCTTCCACAAGTTTGGGGGAATCTTGTGCCACATGGTCCAGCAACTGTTGCACTTCTTGGCGACCGAGCAATTCCGCCGCGTGGCTCAAAATAATGTGATTCAAATGCGTGGCAATCACGGTTGAGGTATCAACAACCGTATAACCATAGGCTTGCGCTTGGTCACGAATGGCAGAGTCAATCCAAATGGCAGGCAAACCAAATGCTGGATCGGTGGTTTCTTTGCCCTCCAAAGTGCCTGCCACGCGTCCGGGGTTAATCGCCAAAAATTGCCCCACAAAAGCCTCGCCTTCGCCCAAACTCACACCTTTTAACAAAATGCGGTAGGTATTGGGTTTTAATTCCAAATTGTCGCGAATATGCACGGGGGAAACCAAAAAGCCGACATCTTGCGCAAATTTTTTGCGAATGCCGCGAATGCGGCGCAAAAGCTCGCCGTTTTGGGCTTTATCCACCAAGGGAATCAAGCGGTAACCCACTTCCAAGCCCAAAACATCCATGGCTTGCACGTCCGCCCAACTGGCTTCTTGTGCTTCGCGCGGGCGAGGTGCTGCCACTTGCACCGGCGCTTCAACAGGTATTGGCACGCGGGATTTGGCAAGTTTCCACGCAAGCGTGCCAATGCCACTTGCAATCAACAAAAACACCATATTCGGCATACCCGGAATAATGCCCAGCGCACCGATGATTACTGCTGTAATCGCCAGTGTTCTTGGGTTGGTAAAGACTTGGGAATAAACCTGTTGACCAACATTGCGCTCATCCGACACTCTGGTAACAACCATACCCGCCGCAATGGAAATAATTAACCCCGGAATTTGCGCAACCAAACCATCGCCGATGGTTAAAAGGGTATAAACACTGCCGGCTTCACTCAAACTCATGCCGTGTTGCGCCACGCCAACAATTAAACCGCCGATAATATTGATAAGAACAATGATAATGCCCGCAATGGCATCCCCGCGCACAAATTTGGAGGCACCATCCATGGAGCCAAAAAACTCCGATTCCTGTGCAATTGCCGCGCGCCTTTTGCGCGCTTCATCTTCGCCAATTAAGCCTGCGTTCAAATCGGCATCAATGGCCATTTGTTTGCCGGGCATTGCATCCAAGGTAAAACGGGCAGAAACTTCTGCCACGCGCCCAGCACCTTTGGTAATCACCACAAAGTTGATGACCGTTAAAATGGCAAACACCACAATGCCGATGGTGTAATTGCCGCCAACCAAAAACTGCCCGAAAGCTTCAATGACCTTGCCGGCGGCATCGCCGCCGTTGTGGCCTTCCATTAAAACGATGCGGGTAGAAGCCACATTCAACGATAAACGCAACAATGTGGTAATTAACAAAACAGAAGGAAAAGACGAAAAATCCAAAGTTTTTTGCGTGTTGACCGCCACCATCAACACCAAAATGGAAATGGCAATGTTGAAGGTGAAAAACAAATCCAAAACAAATGGCGGCAAAGGCAATACCATCATTGACAACACCATCAAAATCAAAAGCGGTGCTGCCAAAGCCGTGGAATTGAAATGGCTCAGGTTTTGGTTCAAGCGGCTCAAAGTCATTCTCATAAACGAATCCTTTTAAGCCGAAAATTCTTTTGGAATAGGCAAATCGCGCGGCGGCAGCGGATAAAAACCGCCGTTTTTTTTCCATTCCGAGAGTTTATAAATATACGCCAACACCTGCGCCACCGCGGCATAAAGCGGGGTGGGAATTTCTGAATCCAATTCTGAAAATTTGTAGAGCGAGCGCGCCAAAGGCGGTGCTTCTAATCGGGGAACAGAAGCTTCATCGCCTAATTCTTTAATTTTCTGCGCAATATTGCCCATGCCTTTGGCAACAACCTTCGGGGCGCGCATACCGTCTTTGTAACTCAAAGCCACGGCATAATGCGTGGGGTTGGTTACAATCACATCCGCACTTGGCACAGATGCCATCATCCGTTTTCTTGCCATTTGCATTTGCAGGCTACGAATGCGGCTTTTCACCTGCGGGTCGCCCATCATTTCTTTGGTTTCTTGCTTGACTTCATCTTTGGTCATTTTAAGTTTGGAATAATGTTGCCAAATTTGAAAAGGCACATCAATGGCGGCAACCACAAAAAGCGTTGCCGCCAAAATCAAAAAGGTAAAAGCCAACAACTTCGCCATTGCCGCCATTGCGGTGTTCAAAGACATACTCAACAAAGCAAATAATTCGCCCAATTGTTTGTTAATTAAAAAAACTGCCACGCCGCCCACCAAAAGCGCTTTTAAAATTGCCTTGGTTAATTCCATTAAACTTTGCCAAGAAAACATACGCGATAATCCAGAAAGTGGATTAATTCTTTTTAAATCTGGCATTAAAGATTGCGTGGAAAAAACCCAAGCGTTTAATAAAAAAGACGGCAAAAGCGCCACCACAAACATAGCCGCCACAAAAGGCGCAAAAACCAAAAAACCTTCTGATGCAATTTCAACCAAACGCGGCACCAGCATTGCAGGTTCGGTTAAAGTTTTTAAATCAGGCGTTAAGGCTTTTGAAATAACGCTAATAAATCGGCGCGCAAACCATTCGCCCATCATCCACAAAATGGCAGCAGCGGTAATTAAAACCAAAAAAGTCCCCAGTTCCTTAGAATGCGGAACTTGCCCTTTTTCGCGCGCTTGTTCCAAACGCCGCTCGGATGGGGCTTCTGTTTTTTCTAAATCGCTATCTTCTGCCATGGAAAAAATATAAAAAAATTAAAGAGTTAGCGTGGTAATTTTAAGCATTTTATTATATTTTTTTCAATCATTGTCAAAAAAAATAACAATATTTAAAAATCCACGGTAAACGTCGTTTTTTTTCAAAAAAATTTAAAGTTTACCGTGGAAAATCGTTTTTAAAATTCTTCTAAAATTTTTAAAAGCGCCATTTAAAACCTTTCTCATCTAAAAATCAAAAAAATCTTTTTTAAAAATTTTCCCTTTTACTTTTCAAAGATTGTGCTAAAATCTGCGGTTTTTTGTCGGGGTGTAGCGCAGTCTGGTAGCGCATCTGCTTTGGGAGCAGAGGGTCGCGAGTTCGAATCCCGCCGCCCCGACCATTTTGTAACTTAAAAAAATAACAACAATTATGGATTTTTTGCTATTTGCCAAAGTTTTATTTTTGGGCATTGTGGAAGGTTTAACCGAATTTTTGCCCGTTTCTTCCACTGGTCATTTGATTATTTTGGGCGATATCATCAATTACACTGGGGATTCCAGCAGCAAGGTTTTTAAAATTGTCGTGCAGTTGGGCGCTATTTTGGCAATTTGTTGGCATTACCGCGCGCGTTTATTGAACGCAATCAAAAAATCCCCAACGGACAAAACCGAACGGCATTTTTTATTGCTTTTAATTGTCGGTTTTTTGCCTGCGGCTTTTTTGGGCGCACTGTTTCATTCCATCATTAAAAATTATTTGTTTCACCCAATTGTTGTGGCATCGGCTTTAATTGTTGGCGGATTGATTATTTTATGGGTGGAAAAAAGAGCCTTTTCTGCGCGCATTTTATCCGTTGGTGAAATGAAACTTAGAGATGCCATTCAAGTTGGTTTCATGCAATGTTTGGCGATGTGCCCCGGCGTATCGCGTTCAGGTGCTACGATTATTGGCGGAATGTTTTTGGGATTGTCGCGCAAAACCGCCACGGAATTTTCCTTTTTTTTGGCAATTCCAACGATGTTCGGCGCCACTTGTTATGACCTTTACAAAAACTGGAACATTTTGAACACAGATGATTTTTTGGCTTTTGCAGTCGGTTTTATTGCCAGCTTCTTGGCGGCGGTTTTAACCGTGAAGGCGTTGTTGAAATTCGTCTCCAACCATACCTACAATATGTTTGCCTATTACCGCATTGCTTTTGGCGGCTTTGTGCTGTTGAGTATGCCGTGGATTCAATGGGCAGACTAAACGTTATTGCCGCCGTTTTTACAAACACCAACGGCGAATTTTTGCTCTGCCAACGCCCAAAAGGTAAAGTTTGCGCCGGATTTTGGGAATTTCCGGGCGGCAAAATTGAAGAACAAGAATCACATTTTGATGCTTTAAAACGCGAAATTGCCGAAGAATTAAAGCTTAATGTTTTGTCAGCGCATCCGTGGTTGGTGCGTGAATTTGCCTACCCGCACGCCAACGTGCGCTTGCATTTTTGGAAGGTTAAAAAGTTTGCAGGCGTTTTAAACAAAAGCAATATGGAACACGATGACTTTATGTGGCAATCGCCTTTTGAAGCACTCAAAGTTGCGCCATTGTTGGCGGCGAATCACGACATCATCCAAAGCCTTAAAATTCCGGAAATTGCCTTCATCACACGCGCAGAAATTGATGGCGAAGAAAAAGCTTTTGCTTCTTTAAAAAACGCCCTTTTGCAACACCCGCGCGCTTTAATACAAATTCGCGATAAAAATCTTAAAAATCGCAGAGAATTTGCTCAAAAAGTCGCCAAAATGGTGGCGAACTTTCCGCAAAGTGTTTTAATCATCAATGACGATTGTGAACTTGCAACAAGCATCCGCGCCGATGGCATTCATTTGTCGTCAAAATCCTTGAAAATGTCAAAAAAACGCCCGAATTTTGCCTTTTGTGGCGCTTCTGTGCATTGTGCCGAAGAATTTAAAAAAGCCATTGCTTTGGGCGTGGATTATGTTTTTTTAAGCCCTGTTTTTTCTACCCAATCGCACCCCAACGCCAAAACATTGGGCGAGTTGGGCTTTGCCCAAATGGTTAAAAACACGCCCATTCCTGTTTTTGCTTTGGGCGGTGTGCAATTTTCACATTTAGAAAAATTACAATATCTTTCAGCGCACGGTATTGCTTTATTGCGCGGTTATTAAAACCACCAAAATCCACGGTAAACCCAAACTTTTTTTCAAAAAAACTTTTGTTTACCGTGGATTTTTATTATCAGCAAAATTTACTTTTTTTTGCCCAATTTTTGGCTTTTAAAATAGCAAATGGGAGTTTTAATAAATACAAAAAACCGCTGTTTTTTACTTTTTCATATTTAGAATAAAGTTCTTTAATCAAAAAGGATTTTCCATGGTAATCCAAACCTTGAAAAATCGGATTTTGTTCTTGGTTTTTTAAATATTCCAAAACTTCATTTAAATCAACAAAATTGCGGATTTTGATTTTTTGAATAATAAAAGGAATAAAAAACAAACCAAAAATATTATTGGCGTATTGCAAAATACTGCGTGCTATATCGGTTTGTTGGGCATACACAAACAAATTTTGTGTGGCATCGTTTGCAAAACAAAAACTTTGTTTTGCTGCTGCCACATAATACAAACCAATATATTCGCCTTTTTCATTTTGCATAATAAAAGGATTTTCCCAAGGTTTAACACCGCCAGCCAAATGCAAAATAACGGTATTTTCCGACCAAAATTTTAAATCAGCCATCGCATAATGACTTTTTATTTTTGCATTGCCAAGTTGATGAATATGCGTGCCTTCGTTCATATTATTAAAAGAAAATGGTAAAACGCAAGATGTGTTTTCTCTAATGGCATAATTCAAAGCATCTTGGTCTGGCGCAATCACTTTATAATTGCTTAAAAAATAAATACATTTTTCAACAAGATTTTCTTCTCTACTTTTTTTCAAATTAAAGAATAAAAAACCTGCATTGAAATAATAATCGCCAAAATCAAAATTTTCTTCGCCTGCTTTTAAAGCAATACGCTTTTCATGGGCGTGTTTTACCCAATCCCGAATGGTGCAAGCAAAAACGCCTGTTAAATCTAGACTCCACAAAGCACGAATATCCGCACACGCTACCATATCCACATCCAAATACAAAGCACGGTCAATGGCAGACAAAATGTGAGGAATATAAAAACGAAAATACGTCATATAATTCCCACAATATTTTGGATAATTTTTAAAAATCTCATCCGACAAAATATGGGGTTGAATTTTTGTGGGATAAAACGCGGATAATTCTTTTTCTAATGTTTTTAATTTTTCTAGTGTTTCTTTTTTTATAAAATCACTTAATAAATGAAAAACTATTTTTTCTTCTTTTTCTTCATCTTTTAAACTTTGATAATCTAATTTTTTATAATTTTTCAACAATTCGGCGGAACGAATTGATTGATTGATTGATTGATTGATTGATTGATTGATTGATTGATTGATTGATTGATTGATGATTGATTATCTTGATTGTTTGATTGATAATCAAATAAACTTTCAAAAGAAATATTTTTATCAATATGGCGCACGATGCTCGTCATCAAAACAGCGGCGTATTTCACATAATTTTCATCCGCAGCCATACAAATATGAAATGCCATTTTCTTTATCCTTTTAAAAATTGAAAAAACGAATTTTAAGCAATTTTCCACGGTAAACACATTTTTTTTTCAAAAAAATTCTTGGTTTACCGTGGAAAATCGTGTTTTTGTAGCGTTGTTAGGTTTTGGAAAATAGCATTTTCTCGTCTTTAAAATCAACGCTGATGGTATCTTTTGGAGCAAAAGTGCCCGTGAGAATTTCCTTGGCAAGCGGGTTTTCAATTTCTTGTTGAATGGCGCGTTTTAAAGGCCTTGCGCCAAAAATCGGGTCAAAACCAGCGCGCGCAATTTCTTTTAATGCCGAATCGGATACTTTTAATTGGTAATCCAACGCATTCAAACGTTTTTCCAAAACTTTCAACTGGATTTTGGCAATGTTTGCAATGTGTTCTTCGGCAAGCGCGTGGAAAACCACGGTTTCATCAATGCGGTTGATAAATTCTGGGCGAAAATAATTTTTCACTTCTTCCATCACCGCAGTTTTGATTTCATCATAAGAATTTTCATTCATTTGTTGAATCATTTGGCTGCCCAAGTTGGAAGTCATCACAATCACGGTGTTTTTAAAATCAACAGTCCTGCCTTGACCATCTGTTAAACGGCCATCGTCCAACACTTGCAACAAAACGTTGAACACGTCTGGGTGCGCTTTTTCTACTTCATCCAACAAAATCAAGCTATACGGTTTGCGCCGAACAGATTCGGTTAAATAACCGCCTTCTTCATAACCTACATAACCCGGAGGCGCACCAATTAAACGCGCAACAGAATGTTTTTCCATAAATTCGCTCATATCAATGCGAATCAAATGTTCTTCGGAATCAAACAAAAATTCCGCCAAGGCTTTGCAAAGTTCGGTTTTGCCCACGCCTGTTGGTCCCAAAAACAAAAAAGAACCATAAGGCCGATTGGGGTCCGACAACCCAGAGCGCGAGCGGCGGATGGCATCCGACACCAAACGCACGGCTTCATCTTGCCCCACCACACGTTGGTGCAATTTTGTTTCCATGTGGAGTAATTTTTCACGCTCACCTTGCATCATTTTGGCAACTGGAATGCCGGTGGCGCGGCTGACCACTTCGGCAATTTCATCCACACCCACTTCGGTGCGCAAAAGTTTGTTGTGCGTTTTGCCGGTTTTGTCGGTTTTTTCTGCCGCTTTTAATTGCGCTTCCAACTTGGGTAATTGCCCGTATTGCAATTCGGCAACTTTTTCTAATTTTCCTTCGCGTTGCAATTTCACAATTTGCGCTTTTAATTTATCAATGTTTTCTTTAATTTGCGCCGAACCCAACACGGCGGCTTTTTCCGCTTTCCAAATTTCTTCCAAGTTGGAATATTCTTGCGTTAATTGTTGGGTTTTTTCTTCCAACAACGCCAAACGTTTTTGCGAGGCTTCGTCTTTTTCTTTTTTCAAAGCGGCGCTTTCAATTTTTAATTGAATCAATCGGCGCTCTAATTTATCCAAGGCTTCGGGTTTGGAATCAATTTCCATTTTGATGCGGCTTGCGGCTTCATCAATTAAATCAATGGCTTTATCCGGCAAAAAGCGGTCGGTAATATAGCGATTTGAAAGCTCAGCGGCTGCCACAATAGCCGGGTCGGTGATATCCACGCCGTGGTGCAATTCGTATTTTTCTTGCAAACCGCGCAAAATGGCAATGGTGGATTCCACGCTGGGTTCATCCACCAACACTTTTTGAAAACGGCGCTCCAAGGCGGCATCTTTTTCTATATATTGCCGATATTCATTTAAAGTGGTAGCGCCAATGCAATGCAATTCGCCGCGCGCCAAAGCGGGTTTGAGCATATTGCCAGCATCCATTGCACCATCGGATTTTCCAGCGCCAACCATTGTGTGCAGTTCATCAACAAACAAAATAATGTTGCCGTTTTCTTTGGCAATATCTTTTAAAACATTTTTCAAACGTTCTTCAAATTCGCCGCGATATTTGGCGCCAGCCAAAAGTCCTGCCATATCCAGCGCCAAAACGCGTTTGTTTTTTAAAGATTCTGGCACTTCGCCATTGACAATTCTTTGCGCCAAACCTTCCACAATGGCGGTTTTGCCCACGCCCGGCTCGCCAATAATCACCGGGTTATTTTTGCTGCGGCGCTGCAAAATTTGAATGGTGCGGCGGATTTCATCATCTCTGCCAATCACTGGGTCTAATTTGCCTTCACGCGCGCGCTCGGTTAAATCCAAGCAGTATTTTTTAAGCGACTCGCGCTGACTTTCCGCATCTTGCGAATCCACATGTTGCCCGCCGCGAACCGCATCAATGGCGGCATTTAAAGCGTTTAAATTTAAGCCATTTTTTTTGGCTATTTCCGCCAAAGCGCATTTGTCCTTAGCCAAGGCAACCAAAAACATCTCGCTTGCGATAAATTCATCGCCGCGTTTTTTGGCTTCTTCTTCGGCGGTGTTTAACAAACGCATCAAATCGCGGCTCATATTGATTTCGCCCGAAACTTCGGGGAATTGCCGCATGCGTGCATTGGCTTCTGACTCCAATGCCAAAACATTCACATTCGCACGCAACAAAAGCGAGCGCACACTGCTTTCAGTTTGTGCCAACATTGCGCAGAGCAAATGTTCCGGCTCAATGTAGGCGGCGTGCAAATTTTGCGCCATACTTTGCGCTTCATTCAAAGCCTCTTGAAAAGGCGTGGTAAATTCATCAATTTGCATTTTCGTTGTCTCTTTTAAAAAAAGGAATAATCGCTTTATGCGGACAAAAAACAAAAATTCAAGGTGGCGTTTTTCCACGGTCAACCAACAATTTTTTTCAATGTTGGTGGCGTTTTTTTTAATCATAAACAACGTTTTGGCGCAAAATTCTTTGCCGGATTTGGGCGATGTTGCCAACACTGCCTTGCCCATCCACGAAGAACGTAAAATTGGCGAAGACCTAATGCAAAGCATCAAACGCGATGCCAGCTTTTTAAACGACATTGACGTGGAATTTTATTTGGCAAACTTGGGCGCACGCTTAAAAGCGGGCACAAAAGCGCCTGATACGCCGCTTTATTTTTTTGCGCTTTTGAACCCCGCCATCAACGCCTTTGCCCTGCCGGGCGGGTTTGTCGGCGTTTATTCGGGGTTATTCGTTGCATCGCAAAGCGAATCCGAATTGGCGGGCGTTTTGGCACACGAAATTGCGCACGTGACGCAACGCCACATTGCGCGGCGGGTTTATCAAAACAAACAAATGTTGTTAGCCAGTTTATTAGGCTTGGGCGCAGCCGCTTTGGCAATTCCAACAGGCGGGGCAAGTGCAGGTGCTGCGGCAATTGCTTTGTCCCAAGGTGCAATAACCCACAACGCCTTGGCTTTTTCGCGTGATTTGGAAGCAGAAGCAGACCGCTTGGGCTTTGAAACTTTAAATCGTTCATCGCTTGACCCGCGCGCAATGGCAGGTTTTTTCACAAGACTTTTGGCTAGCAAAAACGAAAAAAACGCGCTCGTTTATTTGCAAACACACCCTTTAACCAGCGATCGCTTGTCGGATATGCAAAATCGCGATTCCAAACTGCCCTACCGCCAAATTTTAAGCAGTGAAGATTTTTATTTGATTCGCGCCAAACTCGCCGTTTTACAAACCGAGCGATTTTCCGCACTTGAAAATTTTAAAGCGTATGTGGAAAACCACCGCTACCCCAACCGCGCGGCGGCTTTTTACGGCTTGGCGATGGCTTATTTTCAAAACGGCGATTTTCAAAAAGCAGAAAATGCTATCAACGCGGCGCTCAAAATCGCCCAACACCGCTTGATTTTGCATTTAAAAACGCAAATTTTATTAGCCTTAAAAAAAACAGACGAAGCCTTACAACTCGCAAGAGCGCTCCACCAACAATACCCAAACAACAACGCAGTCGACCAACATTTTGCACAAACCTTAATTGCCGCCCAAAAATTCCAAGAAGCCTTTGATTTTTTGAGCGATTTCAACAAAAAAACGCCAAGCGTGCGGGGTTTTCAATGGATGGCACAGGCGGCTTTGCAACTGAAAAAAACAGCGCATTACCACGCAGCGTTAGGGGAAAGCGCTTTGTTGGAAGGCTTATTTCCAGCAGCCGCCGAACAATTTGAAAAAGCGGAAAAAGCGGCAGGCAAAGATTTTTATTTGGCAAGCCAAATCCACGCGCGCGCTCAGTTGGCAAAACGGGCAATGGCGCAATAAAAAATAGGCGGTTTTCCACGGTAAACACGATTTTTTTTGAAAACGCCAGCGGCGAAAAATCAAAAAAACGCCAAAAATTATTCAGCAAAAACCGCGATTTGCCACAGTAAACACGATTTTTTTTTTGAAAACGCCAGCGGCGAAAAGAAAGCGTTTGGCAGAAAACGGGCGGGATTTTTACAAAAGTTTTATAAAAAAAGAAATGTGGCGGCGTTGTTAAAAATGGCGGGCAAGCCTGCCCTTTCTTTTTTTTAAAAAATGTTTATAATTGCGAGCTTTCCACGTGGGGGCGTAGCTCAGTTGGGAGAGCGATTGGTTCGCAATCAATAGGTCGGCGGTTCGATCCCGCCCGTCTCCACCAAAAGTTTTCCAAAGCTTTCTCCAATTTTTTCAAATTCCACGGTGAACGTGGGATTTTTTTTGAAAAAAATTTTCCGTTTACCGTGGATTTTTGCATTTTTTGTGATTTTCCACGGTGAAGGCTTAATTTTTTTTGCACCAGATAAAAACAGGAAAGTTAAAAATTTTAAAGACACGTTTTTGTTTAATCAAACGCAAATATTTAGTTTCAATAGTGGCAATATATGGAATGCCAATGATTTTTTCCAAAACACCGTATTTTATTTTTAAAACAGCTGGCAAAACCGTTTTGTCATCAATATTATCCAATAGTTTATTTTCATAAGCTCTGGTTTTTTGCATATAATCAATAATCAAATTCTCTTTTTTAATGGTGTTTGAATCATGCCAACGGTAAGAAAATAATACTTCATCCAAAAATTTAATTTTGGCATATTTTGAAATTTGCAACATCAACCAATAATCTTCCAGAGGTGCTTCATAAGTAAATTTTCCAATAATGTTAAAAATAGATTTGCGCACCAAATAACCATTGGGAATATGGTTGGCAATATATAATTTATCATAAGCCCCAAAATCATCCGAATTGAATTGAATATTACAAACCCGTTGCAAATGGTCTTTGTAAGTTTTGGATGCGGCTTTATGAATATCATAAATAATATTTCTATTTTTATCCCAATAACAACGTTTGCCATTTTTATCAATAAATTCATCATCCCCCATCACCATGGCATATTCCGGGTTGGTTATTAAAAATGCCAATTCTTTTTCAATGGCGGTGGGTTTTGCCAAATCATCGCTGGCGATTAAATAAACAAATTCGCTTTTTGCCAAATCTAATAACTTATTCACTGTGGCACAAGAACCTTCATTATTTTTAGTTTGAAACACCACGCGCTGAAAACGTTGTTCACATGCCGATTGCATGACTTTTATTCTTTCCCAAGTGGCATCCGTTGATCCATCGTCAATGACTATCAATTCAATATTTGAATACGTTTGATCAATAATAGATTGAATGGTTGCCGCCACATAATCTTGATGATTATAAGCGCCGATTAAAACAGACACCAATGGTTTGGGATTAGTAGGCATTGATAATCTCCGCGACTTGTTGGGTTTCAAAGTCGGTTAAAACAGGGGAAATGGGCAAGCTTAAAATGCTTTTGTGGATTTCTTCGCTGATTGGATAATGTGCATTTGCCCATTCCGCGTAAGCGCCTTGTTGGTGCGGCGGCGTGGGGTAATGAATCAAAGTTTCTACGCCCTTTTCCTTTAAATATTCTTGCAAGGCGGCGCGGTTATCGGTTCTCACCACAAAGCAATGCCAAACAGATGCCGCTTCATCATAGGTTTGCGGCAAGATGATTTTTGGGTTGGTAATCGCCTTGCGGTAAAACATTGCAATTTCGCGCCGCCGCGCGTTATCCGAATCCAAAATTTTCAATTTTTCATCCAAAATTGCCGCTTGCAATTCGTCCAAGCGTGAATTCACACCTTTATAAATGTGGTGGTATTTGCGATCCGACCCATAATTCGCAATGGCTTTGATTTTGTTAAACAAAACTTCATCATTGGTGGTCACTGCGCCGCCATCGCCCAAGCAACCCAAATTTTTGCCCGGATAAAAAGAAAAAGCGGCGGCATCTCCCAAATTGCCCGTGCGCCGCCCGTTGTAAATAGCGCCGTGCGCCTGCGCCGAATCTTCAATGATTTTAAGATTGTATTTTTGCGCCAACGCCCAAATCTTTTCCATTTGCACGGCCTGACCATACAAATGAACAACAATAATCGCCTTGGTTTTTTCAGTAATTTTGGCCTCAATTAAATCAGGGTCAATGTTATAAGTGGCAAAATTTGGTTCCACCAAAATCGGCGTGCAAGCGTTGTAAGAGACCGCCAAAATCGTAGCAATATACGTGTTGGCAGGCACGATAATTTCATCATTCGCACCAAAACCATAAGCGCGAATAATCAAATTGATGGCATCCAAACCATTGGCAACACCCAGCGCAAATTTGGCACCGCAAAATTGTGCAAAGTTTTGGGCAAAAACCTCGTTTTCCTTGCCTTGCAAATACCAACCGCTATTTAAAACTTGTTGAATGCGTGCTTCAAATGCCAAGCGTTGGCGCGCGTTGATTTTCAAAAGGTCCAAAAATTTAATCATTGTTTTGTTCCATTTTTTCCACGGTAAACCAAAATTTTATTTCGTTTACCGTGGAAAATTGTTATTTTAAATTTTGAAAAAGTATTTGTAATTTTTCTAAATCTTGTGAAAATTTAGAAAAACGTTCTTTTTCTTGTTGCACAATATTTGCCGGCGCGCGAGAAATAAAGTTTTGATTATTCAATTTATTTTCTGCAATTTGAATTTGTTTTTGAATGGATTCTATTTCTTTTTCCAAACGTTTTTTTTCTGCCGTTTTGTCAATTTCTATTTCCAACATCAAAGAACAATCAAAAACAATAGAAACGGGGGCGGCGGTGTTTTCAGGGATTTTTTCCACAATTTTAATTTCAGATAATTTCCCCAAAACACACCAAATGGGAATAAATTCGGCAATTTCATTTTTGATGGTTTCATTTTGAATGCCAATCATCAATGGCACTTTTTGTGCGGGCGATAATTTCATCTCGCCCCTTAAAATGCGTGTGGCAGAAATAAATGCTTTTAAACGCTCCATTTTTTGAACAGAATCGGCATTTTCAAAAGCAGAATTTTCTTTTGGCCAAGGCATTAACATCAATGTTTCTTTTTTGTCTTTTTGATTGGATAAAACAATCAGGTTTTGCCACAATTCTTCGCTTATAAAAGGAATTAAAGGATGCGCCAAACGCAAAATGTTTTCTAATACAAAAAACAAAACGGATTTTGTATTTTCAACATTTTCTTGATTGGAATGATTCAATTCAATTTTGGCAATTTCCAAATACCAATCGCAAAATTCATCCCAAACAAATTTATACAACGCATTGGCTAATAAATCAAAACGGTAATTTTTAAAATGAATATCCATTTCTTTAATTACCGAATTAAAAGAATTTAAAATCCACAAATCTGCAAAAGAACATTTTTCTTTTTGAATGTTGGGAGAAATTTTATTTTCTCCCAAATTCATCAAAACAAAACGCGTGGCATTCCACAATTTGTTGCAAAAGTTTTTGTAACCTTCGCAACGTTTTAAATCAAATTTAATATCACGCCCGGGGCTTGCCAAACTTAAAAAAGTAAAACGCAAGGCATCCGTGCCAAAAGCGGGAATGCCGTTGGGAAATTCATTTTTTGTGTTTTGAATAATTTCTTTTTCTTGTTCGGGGTTCATCAAGCCAAAAGTGCGTTTTTGAATGAGCGATTCCAAATCAATGCCGTCAATCAAATCAATCGGGTCAAGCACGTTGCCCTTGGATTTGGACATTTTTTGCCCTTTGGAATCGCGAATCAAACCATGCACATAAACGTGATGAAAAGGGATTTTATCGGTTGCAAAAAGGGTCATCATCACCATTCTGGCAACCCAAAAAAAGATAATATCAAAACCAGTTACCAAAACGCTTGATGGCAGATATTGCTGCAAAATGCGGTTGTTTTTGTCTTTTTCAAAATCGCCCGTCCAATCCAACGTGGAAAACGGCCACAAGGCAGAAGAAAACCACGTATCCAACACATCTTCATCGCGCGTTAATATGCCGTTGTAACCTGCTTTTTTGGCTTCTTCTTTGGCTTCTTCTTCATTGTGCGCCACAAAAATTTCGCCATTTTCACCATACCAAGCGGGAATTTGATGCCCCCACCAAAGCTGGCGCGAAATGCACCAATCTTGAATGTTCAAAAGCCATTGGTTGTAAGTATTAACCCAAGTTTCAGGGTAAAAACGAATGTCACCATTTTGCACCACATCCAAAGCGCGCTCAGCAATGGATTTTCCCGAGTCATCTTTTTGGCTCATCGCCACAAACCATTGGTTGGTAAGCATCGGTTCAATCACCGAATGGGTGCGGTCACCTCTTGGAATTTTAAGCAAATGCGGCTCGGTTTTTAAAAGTTGTTCGTTGTTTTTTAAATCGTTTAAAACCTTTTCACGCGCGGCAAAGCGGTCTAAATTTTGGTATTTTTCAGGCACATTTTCATTGGTTTGGGCATCCAACGTAAAAATGTTGCGCATCGGCAAATGGTGGCGCAACCCTACGGCGTAATCGTTAAAATCGTGCGCAGGCGTTACTTTCACGCAACCCGTGCCAAATTCACGGTCAACGTATTCGTCCGCAATAATGGGAATTTCCAATTCGGTTAAAGGCAATTTGACGCTTTTGCCAATCAACGATTGGTAGCGTTCATCATCCGGATGCACCATCACCGCGGCATCGCCAAACAAAGTTTCAGGGCGCGTGGTCGCCACCACCAAATGTCCGGAACCATCGGATAAATCATAACGGATATGCCACAAAAAACCTTTTTCTTCTTCTTGCACCACTTCCAAATCAGAGACGGCGGTTTTTAAAACGGGGTCCCAATTAACCAACCTTTTTCCACGGTAAACGAGATTTTTTTTATAAAGTTCTACAAAAATTTTCACCACAATTTCATTCATAGAAGAATCCATGGTGAAGCGCTCGCGCGACCAATCGGGCGATGCGCCCAAACGCCGCATTTGATTGGTAATGGTGCCGCCGGAATAGTTTTTCCACTGCCAAACTTTTTCTAAAAATTTTTCACGCCCCAAATCGTGGCGCGAGATTTTTTCTTTATCCAACTGCCGCTCCACCACAATTTGCGTGGCAATGCCCGCGTGGTCGGTGCCGGGTTGCCAAAGCGTATTGTCGCCTTTCATCCGATGGTAACGCGTTAGCGCATCCATCAAACTTTGATTAAAACCGTGCCCCATATGAAGCGTGCCGGTAACATTGGGCGGCGGCATTAAAATACAAAAATTATTAGGCGCGTTTTCATCCACACCGGCGGCAAAATAGCCTTTTTCTTCCCATTGGGCATACCAGCGGCTTTCAATATCTTTGGGTTCAAAAGTTTTGGCTAAATTCATAAAATTAAAAGGCAAAAAGAAAAAAGCGTATTATAAAAACCTTTCAAAAAAGTGTAACAAAAATGAATGACCCATCTGCTTTGCAAGAAGAATTAGCGCCTTGGCGTGCCCAAATTGACGCCTTGGACGATGAAATTGTTCAAAAATTAAACCAACGCGCCAAAATTGCACAAGAAATTGGCAAAATCAAAGCGCGCTTGAATGCTGGACAATCGGCTTACACCGCCGCACGCGAAGCGCAAGTTTTGAATCACGTTACCCAAAAAAATCAAGGCCCTTTTAAAGATGAAAACTTGCGGCAAATTTACAAAGAAATTATGTCCGCCACACTTGCATTGGAGCGCCCCAATTCGGTGGCATTTTTGGGCCCTTGGGGAACCTTTACCGAAAGTGCGGCGCGTTATCATTTTGGGCATGCCGCGCAATTTTTCCCAGAAAATTCTATTGAATCGGTTTTCAAGTTAGCCGAAACAAACCAAACCGATTATGCCGTGGTGCCCATTGAAAATTCTGCCGAAGGCAGTGTGGCGCGCACCTTGGATTTGTTAATGGAAACCCCTTTGAAAATTGTGGGGGAGGTGATTTTGCGCATCAGCCACAATTTGTTTTCCAATGCCCAACATTTAAGCGATATTCACACCATTTATGCGCACGCGCAAGCTTTTGCGCAATGCCGAATATGGCTTTGTGAAAACTTACCCAATGCCAAACAAATTCCAGTAGAAAGCAATGCCAGCGCCGTTTTAAAAGCACAAAACGAAAAAAACGCCGCCGCCATTGCCGGAAAAACCGCATCCAATCATTACGATGTTGTCATTTTGGCAAAAGGCATTGAAAGCTCACGGCAAAACAGCACGCGCTTTTTTGTTTTGGGCAAAGAAAATGTGCCGCCTTCTCAAAAAGACAAAACATCGTTGATTATGGCAGCGCCCAACCGCACAGGCGCTTTGCACGAAATGCTACTGCCTTTTTCGGCTTGCGGCATCTCAATGACGCATTTGGAATCGCGCCCCATTGCCAATGCCTTGTGGCAATATGTTTTTTTTGTGGATGTGGAAGGTCATCAAAATGATTTTTCTTTGGCGGCGGCTTTAAAAGAATTGCAACGCCGTGCCGCTTATTTAAAAATTTTGGGTTCTTATCCCGCTTTTATTTAAAAAATCCACGGTCAACCCGTATTTTTTTTGAAAGGATTTTAAAATGAATATTGCCTTACAAAATCAAGCCAATGATTATATCCGCGCCTTATCTCCTTACCAACCCGGAAAACCCATTACAGAATTATCCCGAGAATTAAATATTAAAGAAGAAAACATTATTAAATTGGCTTCTAATGAAAATCCTTTGGGAATATCTCCAAAAGCCAAAATAGCTATTGAAAAAGCATTATCTGGATTATCACGTTACCCCGATCAATTTGAATTAAAAAACGCATTAGCCGATGATTTAAACGTGAATATCAATCAAATTGTTTTGGGCAATGGTTCTAATAATTTATTGGATTTAATCGCGCGGATTTTTTTAGCACCCGGATTAGAATCTATTTATTCAGAATATGCTTTTGCTATTTATCCGCTTGCCACATTAAGTGTGGGCGCAAAGCCAATCATGGCAAAATCCAATCATTTTGGTCACAATTTAAATGAAATAAAAAATTTAATAAATGAAAAAACAAAAGTTATTTGGATTGCCAATCCTAATAATCCCACAGGCACTTTTTTGCCGCACAATGAAATTTTGGATTTTATTCAAAACATTCCAAAACACATTATTGTGGTGATTGATGAAGCTTACAATGAATATCTTCCCAAAGAAAAACAAGCCAATAATGTGGAATGGATTCAAAATCATCCTAATATAATTATCACGCGCACTTTTTCAAAAATTTATGGTTTGGCGGGTTTGAGAATTGGTTATGCGGTAACTTCTTTGGAAATTGCCGATTTGTTTAATCGCATTAGAACGCCTTTTAATGTGAATAATTTGGCATTGGTTGCCGCATTATCTTCACGCACTGATTTTGAATTTTTAAATAAGAGTTTTGAAAATAATCAAAATGGAATGCAATTTATTGAAAACGGATTAAAAAATTTAAATTACGAATATATTCCATCGTCCGGTAATTTTATTACCATTTATTTTAATCCTGAAAAAGAAAGTGCAGAAAGTGTAAATTTAAAACTATTAAAAAAAGGAATTATTGTTCGCCCATTAAAAAATTATAATCTCCCCAATCATTTAAGAGTAACCATTGGCACCGATTATGAAAATGCGCGTTTTTTAGAAGAATTGGCAAAAATATAATTGAAAAACAATTTTTTTAAATTGTATTTTTGAAAAAAATAAAAGGTTGACCGTGGAAAATCATTTTTTATTCCAAAAAATCATTATTTTTGGCGTGGGTTTAATTGGTGGCTCATTTGCTTTGGCTTTGAAAAAAGCAGGAGCGGCAAAAGAAATTGTGGGATTTTCACGCTCGCCCGCCACCTTAAAAAAAGCGCAAGAATTAAACATTATTGACCGAGGCGCTAATAATATTGAATCGGAAATTAAAAATGCCGATTTAATATTAATTGCCACGCCCATGCAACAAATGCCGATTATTTTAAAAGAAATTGCGCCTTATTTAAATGAAAACAATATGATTATGGATGCGGGTTCTACCAAAATGTCGGTGATTTTGGAAGCGCAAAAAATTTTAAAAAACAACATCGGTTTATTTGTGCCAGCACATCCTATTGCCGGCACACAATTTAGCGGTCCCAAAGCGGCATTTGCCACATTATTTCAAAATAAAAAAGTGGTGATTACGCCATTAAATGAAAATAAAGAAGATTTTTTAAATAAAGCAAGCAAAGCGTGGCAAATATGCGGCGCGGAGATTTTTGAATTAACACCTGAAATGCACGACCAAATTTTTGCATCGGTGAGCCATTTGCCGCATTTGTTGTCTTTTGCCTTGGTTGATGAATTGGCAAACCGCAAAAACGCCGCACTTTATTTTGATTTTGCCGCATCGGGTTTTAGAGATTTCACACGCATTGCCGCAAGCCACCCAGAAATGTGGCGCGATATTTGTTTGTCCAACCGCCACGCCTTGATGAAAGAATTGGCTGAATACCAAATGGCGCTAGACCAAATCAGCGTGGCGCTGGCCAATAAAGATGGCAAACAATTAGAAAATATCTTTCACAATGCACGCCAAGCGCGCCGAAAATGGAGCGGTGAAAATGAAGAATAACATTCAAAATCCATTTTGTTATTTTTTATTGTTTTTATTATTTTTTGTATTTTTTTCTTTTTCAGTTTGTGCCCAAAAACCCGATTTGATTTTGGCAAAATATTATGATGAAAATATAAAAATTGAAAATTATTTAATCAGCGAAAAATTAGATGGCATTCGTGCCTTTTGGGATGGCGAGTTTTTATATACAAGAAGCGGCAACAAAATAAACGCACCCAAATGGTTTACCGCCGATTTTCCAAAAATAAAATTAGACGGCGAATTGTGGATGGGACGCGGAAAATTTAATGAAATATCTTCCCTTGTTCGCCGAAAATTTTCAAAAGAAAATAATGAAGAATGGAAAAAAGTTTCTTATAATCTTTTTGAATTGCCAGAATATGAAGGCGATTTTAAAACGCGTTATGAAACATTATTAAAAATCAAAAAAAATTTGCGTGTACCGTGGATTTTTGTTATTCCACAATTTACATTAAAAAACAAACAAGAATTACACCAAAAATTAGAAGAAATTGTAAAAGAAGGCGGCGAAGGTTTAATGTTGCATCAAATCAATGCGCCTTATGTTGTAGGCAGAAGCGATTATTTATTGAAATTAAAACCTTGGAAAATGGGCAGCGCCCAAGTGATTGCGCACATTCCCGGAAAAGGCAAACTCAAAGGCAAAGTGGGCGCGTTGCTGGTGCAAGATGAACAAGGCAATGTTTTTTCTATTGGCAGCGGATTGCGCAACAAGGAGCGTATTCAAGCGCCTGAAATTGGCGCTATAATTCGCTTTCGTTTTCGGGAATATACGCACAATCAAAAACCGCGTTTTCCTGTTTTTTTACGTGAAGAAAATGGAGCAACCCCATGATTTTTGTAACCGGCGGCGCTGGATTTATCGGCAGTAATTTTATTTTAAATTGGTTAAATTTAAAAAATGAACCTGTTTTAAATATAGATGCTTTATTTTATGCTGGCAATTTAGAAAATTTAAAATCGGTTGAAAATAACCTCAATTATAAATTTATCAAAGGCAATATTGGTGATAAAAATTTAATTGATTCTTTATTCAAAGAATACCAACCGCGTGCAGTAATTCATTTTGCGGCACAATCGCACGTTGACCGCAGCATTCATTCGCCAAAAGAATTTATAGAAACCAACATTTTTGGCACTTTTCAATTGTTGGAATCGGCAAGAAATTATTATGAAAATTTAAATCAAAATAATAAAGAAAATTTTCGTTTTTTACACGTTTCAACCGATGAAGTTTATGGTAGTTTAGAATTAAATGCGCCGTCATTTACAGAAAATCATCAATACCAACCCAATAGCCCTTATTCCGCAAGCAAAGCGGCAAGCGACCATTTGGTGCGGGCGTGGTTTCACACTTACCATTTGCCGGTTTTAACTTCCAATTGTTCCAACAATTATGGTCCGTTTCAATTCCCTGAAAAATTGATTCCATTGGTGATTTTAAATGCTTTAAATAACAAAAAATTACCCATTTATGGTGATGGCAAACAAATTCGCGATTGGTTATATGTTGTTGACCATTGCAATGCTTTAATGGCTATTTTAGAAAAAGGCATTTTGGGGCAAACGTATAATATCGGCGGCGAATCAGAAAAAACCAATTTGGAAATTGTGGAAAATATTTGTTCCATTTTGGATGAATTAAAACCCAAAGAAACTTCTTATAAAAATCAAATTCAATTTATAACCGACCGCCCGGGGCACGATCGCCGTTATGCAATGAATATCAACAAAATCAAAAAAGAATTAAATTGGAAGCCACAAGAAAATTTAAAAAGTGGTTTAAATAAAACCATCCGTTGGTATTTAAACAATAACGAATGGATTCACAATGTGCAAAATGGCAATTACCGAGAATGGGTTCAAAAACATTATGATTCAAATTAAAAAGGAATAAAAAAAATAAAAAATAAAAAATAAAATGTTTATTTTAATAAAATTGATAAAAATCCACGGTCAACGCATTATTTTTTTCAAAAAGGAAACGCCATATGAAAGAGCGCAAAGGCATTATTTTGGCAGGCGGCGCAGGAACAAGGCTCTACCCTGCCACGTTGTCGGTTTCTAAGCAATTGTTGCCCATTTACGACAAACCGATGATTTATTACCCGCTCACAACTTTAATGCTATCGGGCATTCGCGAAATTTTGGTGATTTCCACACCGCAAGATACGCCGCGTTTTGAAATGCTTTTGAAAGATGGTGCGCAATGGGGCATTCACATTCAATACCAAGTGCAAGAAAAACCCGAAGGTTTGGCGCAAGCTTTTATTTTGGGCGAAAAATTTTTAAATGGTGCGCCAAGTGCTTTGATTTTGGGCGACAACATTTTTTATGGCCATCAATTTAGCCACAAATTGCAAGAAGTCAATCGCCGCCCAAAAGGTGCCAGCGTTTTTGCTTATGCGGTCAATGACCCCGAGCGTTATGGCGTTGTGTCTTTTGATGACAATTTCAAAGCCTTGTCTATTGAAGAAAAACCGCAAAAACCCAAATCCAATTATGCCGTGACGGGACTTTATTTTTATGATGAAAATGTTTGCGGTATTGCGAAAACCATTCGCCCAAGTGCGCGCGGGGAATTGGAAATTACCGATATCAATCGGCATTATTTGGAAAAAGATGCCTTGTTTGTGGAAATTATGGGGCGCGGTTTTGCGTGGTTGGATACCGGCACGCACGAATCGTTATTGGAAGCCGGACAATTTATTGCCACCATTGAAAAACGCCAATCTTTGAAAGTGGCTTGCCCAGAAGAAATTGCATGGCGCCTAGCTTGGATTGATGATGAACAACTGCAACAAGCCGCCGATTATTTTTCCAAAACGCATTATGGTTTATATTTGCAAAATCTTTTGAAAACTGCAAAAACACGTTAAAGGCAAAAAAATGCAAGTAACCAAAACAATGATTCCCGAAGTATTCGTCATCACCCCGGACGTTTTTGAAGACGAGCGGGGATTTTTTTTTGAAAGTTTTAATCAAAAAAAACTGCATGAATTAACAGGTCTTAATTTAAATTTTGTTCAAGATAACCATTCCAAAAGTGCCAAAGGTGTTTTAAGGGGTTTGCATTTTCAAAAAGAACCTTTTGCGCAAGGCAAATTGTTGCGCGTGGTTGCTGGTTCTATTTTTGATGTGGCGGTGGATATTAGAAAAGATAGCCCTTCTTTTGGCACTTGGGTTTCTGTTTGTTTGAGTGCAGAAAACAAAAAGCAATTTTGGATTCCGCCCGGTTTTGCGCACGGTTTTTTGAGTTTGGAAAACAACACGGAATTGCTCTACAAAACCACCGATTTTTATAACCCCAAAGCAGAAGGTTGTATTCGTTGGAACGACAATACGCTCAACATTCCGTGGGCAACGGAGTTGAAAAAAATAGACATGGACACGCCGCTCTTATCTTTTAAAGATATGACCGCCGTGCCCTTTTCCGACTTGGATATTTTTTTGGAAGAATAGAAAATGAAGCAAGACGATATTCATTTGGCAGTAATCGGCTTGGGTTATGTGGGTTTGCCCTTGGCGGCAACCTTCGGCAAAAAACGGCAAGTATTAGGCTTTGATGTATCTGCCGAGCGAGTCCGCGAATTGCAACATTGGGTTGATGTCACCCAAGAACTCACAAGCGATGATTTAAAAGCCGCGCAATTTTTACGTTTTTCATCTAATAAAAACGAATTGAAACTTTGCAACGTTTTTATTATCGCAGTGCCTACGCCCTTGGATGAATACAACCGCCCGGATTTAAAACCTTTATTAGAAGCAACCGAAATGGTTGCAAGCGTTTTAAAACCGAAAGATTTGGTGATTTACGAACCCACGCTTTACCCGGGCGCAATTGAAGACGAATGCGTGCCAATTTTGGAAAAAATCTCCAACCTGCAATACAACACGGATTTTTTTGTGGGATATAGCCCTGAGCGCTCTTCCCCGGGCAACACAGCGCGCCGATTAGAAAATGTTTGCAAAATCACATCGGGCTCCACGCCAGAGGCCGCCAATCGCGTGGATTGGCTCTACCGCGAAATTATCAAGGTCGGCACACACCAAGCGCCATCCATCCGCGTGGCAGAAGCTGCCAAGGTTTTTGAAAGCATTCAAAGCGATGTGAATATTGCCTTAATCAACGAACTTGCCATTTTGTGCAACCAAATGGGTTTGGATACCCAAGCGGTTTTGCAAGCCGCGGCAACCAAGTGGAATTTTGTTTATTTTCGTCCGGGTTTGGCTGGCGGCAATTATTTAACCGCCGCGCCTTATTATTTGGCGCACAAGGCGCAACAAGTTGGCTACCAACCCGATATGATGCTTGCCGGCCGCCGTTTGAATACGCGCATGGGCAATTATGTGGCGCAACAATGTATTAAGGCGATGACGCGCAAAAGCATTCCCATTACCCAAGCGCGCATTTTGATTATGGGCTTGACCTTTAAGGAAAACTGCACGGATATTCGCAACACGCGCGTGGTGGATATTGTGAAAGAATTGCAAGATTTCCAATGCGTGGTTGATGTTTTTGACCCACTTGCCAACAAGGAAGAAGCCTACCGAACTTATGGTATTTCATTAGTTTCTGAACCCGATCGTTATGTTTATGACGCAATTATCATCACCGTTGCGCATCGCGATTTCAACGTGATGGGCGTTGACCGCATTCACTCTTTCGGCAAAAAAACGCACGTTTTATACGATTTGCGTTATTTGTTGCCAGAATATGAAGTGGATTTGCGTTTGTAACAATTTTCCACGGTAAACAAATATTTTTTTTGAAAAAAATATAATGTTTACCGTGGATTTTTAGTTTTTTAGTTTTGAATGGCGGTAAATAAATCTTTTTCTAATTTTAAGCGCATATTTTCATCGTTTAATCCCGTGCCGCTGATAAGAAAAACGTCTTCCACCCGCTCGCCCATTGTTAAAATCCGCGCGCTGTGTAAAACAATTTTGGCTTTATTTAATTCTGATGCAATTAAATACAACAAACCCAAACGATCCGATGCTGTGATATACAATCGGTAGAATTGTTTATTTTCCTCTGGAACAATGCGAATATTCGGTTTTAATGGAAAATATTTTAATTGCCGTGAAAGTCTTGTGTGCAAAATCGGCGCATCCGAATTTTTAAAATTTGAAAGTCTTTTTAAAAGCAAAAAATCCAAATTTTTTAAAACCCGCCGTTGCACGTTTTGGGCAAATAAAATAAAAGTATCCAGTGCGTAATTATTCAACGTTGTGTGAATTTTGGCATCAGCCACTGAAAAATTTTGGCGCGCAAAAAAACCAACCAAATGTGTGAATAAATCAGCGCGGTCTGGCGTATAAACCATCACTTGAACGCTGTTTTCGGCAACAATGCGCGTGGCAACAATCGGGCGGGATTCAGCAAAGCGGTAATGCAATTCGTGCGTGTGCCAAGCAATTTCCTCTGCCGTGTGGCGCATAAAATAAACATCGTCCAAACTTGCCCACAAGCCCGATTCCACAGCGGTGGGCAAGGCAAAATAACGCAGTTTTTTTAAAACCTCTTTTTTGCGCAAAGCAACAATGCCGCCTTTGTTGGCAAGGTTTTGCGCATTTTCAGCGTTTTCGCTCAAAAACGATGCGGTTGCAAAATACAAATCTTCCAACAACTTGCCTTTCCAAGCGTTCCAAATGTTGGGGCCCGTTGCGCGAATATCAGCGTGGGTGAGCAAATACAAGGCATTTAAATGCGTCAAATCGCCAACAAAATCGGCAAACCGCGCGATGGTTTTGGGGTCGCTCAAATCTTCTTTTTGTGCGGTTAGCGACATTTTTAAGTGATAGCGCACCAACCACACAATCATCAATCTTTCTTTTTTTGGAATGTTGTGTAAACGGCAAAAATCATCGGCATCAATAGCGCCAAGTTCTGCGTGATCACCACCGCGGCCTTTGGCAATATCGTGAAAAAGCGCCGCAACATAAAGCAACCACGGCGATTCAAAGCCATCAAACAATCGGCTCATCAGCGGGTATTCGTGGGCGCATTCTTCTTGCCCAAAACCTTCCAAATGCGCCAATGTTTGAAAAATGTGCTGGTCAACCGTATAAGCGTGGAACAAATCGTATTGCATTTGACCGATGATTTTTTGAAAAGTCGGCAGATAAAAACCCAACAAATTTAATAAATGCAAACGGGACAATTCCCGCACCACGTTTTGTTTGGCTTGAAACAAAGCCAAAAATTGCTGTTGGTGCGCATTGTTTTGGCGAAATTTTTCGTCAATTTTGCCGCGCGCTTGCCAAAGCGCGCGAAAAGTGTTTGCCGTCATCCCTTTTAAATCGGGCGATTCTTGCAAGATTAAAAAGGTTTTGAAAATCAGCGATGGATTTTTTTGAAAAACTTCTGAATCGCGCACATCCAAAGCATCGCCTTTTTGTTGAAAGTTTTCATCAATTGCTTGCGGCAATGAGACCAACTCAGGCACAAAAGCATTCCAAATGGATTGCGTCAAAATGCGCGAAAGCAAAATAACGACTTTGGCGTTTTGGTAATAATGTTGCATCAAATGCGCGGCTGATTCTTGCGGCGTTTTGCCTTCAAAGCCAAACGATTTTGCCAATTCTGCTTGAAAATCAAATAGCAAGCGGTCTTCTTGCCTTTTGGTTAAGTAATGCAGGCGAATGCGCAAGTGTGCCAAAAACTCTTGCGCCTCTTGAACGATTTTTAAACCATCGGCAGAAAGCAGACCATTTTGAGCCAAAGCCTCAAAGGAATTGCCAAAACCTGCAATTTCTGCCAACCAAACAATGCCTTGCAAATCGCGCAAGCCACCCGGGGATTCTTTGATATTCGGCTCCAAATTGTAAGGCGTATTGTTGAAGCGCTGATGCCGCTCTTGTTGCTCAAAACGTTTTAAGCGAAAAGCGCTAACAGGATCACTCACTGCTTTTAAGCGACTTTTTAAAGCCAAAAACAAACGCTTGTCGCCCGCCAAAAAACGCCCTTCCAAAAGCGCTGTGTAAACCGAAGGTTCATCCGAAGCGGCTTTTAAACTTTGCGACAAGGTGCGCACGCTGTGCGCAATGTTTAAGCCCAAATCCCACATTTGCGCAACAAAATCGGAGATGGCATCGGTTAAAAAATCATCCGTTGGCATCAATAGCAACACGTCAATGTCGGAAGAAGGATACAACTCGCCGCGCCCATAACCGCCAACTGCCAATAAGCTTGGCAAAAAATATTGAGGCAGTTGTTGCGCCCATTGCGCAAACAGTGATTGCAAAATCTCATCAATCAAAATAGCGCGAGACTGGCGCATTTTGCGCGCATCCAAATGCTGAAAATATTCCAAGCGAATGGCGGCATCCGCAATTTTGAGTTTTTCTCTTAACAAATTTTCCACGGTAAACCTAAAATTTTTTTGACGTTTACCGTGGATTTTCGTTCTTTTTGAACGATTTTTGTTGGCTTCTAGAATGCGTTAGGCTATGCGGCGGCGCATTTTTGGTTAAGGTTGTTCCTGCGGCAATTAAAGCGTTCTCGCCCACTTCAACAGGCGCAACCAATTGCGTGTCTGAGCCAATAAAAGCACCATTTTGAATGGTGGTTTTGTGTTTCTTTTTGCCGTCATAATTGCAAGTAATTGTGCCTGCGCCGATGTTGACCGATTGACCAATTTCGGCATCGCCCAAATAACTCAAATGCCCTGCCTTTGTATTTTTGCCAAGAATTGATTTTTTGATTTCCACAAAATTGCCAACATGCACATCGTTTTCCAAAACCGTATCTGGGCGCAAGCGCGCAAAAGGACCAACAGAAGCGTTTTCGCCAATGGTGGCGTTTTCAATATGTGTAAAAGGCAAAATGCGAACGTTTTTGGCGATTTTTACATTCTTTAAAACACAATAAGCGCCAATTTCAACATTGTCGGAAAAAACGCAGTTGCCTTCCAAAATCACGCCAATATCAATAAAAACATCGCTTCCGTGTTTGAGTGTGCCGCGCAAATCAAAACGATTGGGGTCGGCAAAAGTAACGCCGTTTTTCATCAAGTTTTCAACTTGTCGACTTTGAATCAAGCGCTCCATTTTTGCCAAGGCGATTTTGTCATTGACGCCCTCGCCTTCCATTGAATCTTCCAAAAGAAATGCACGAACAGGAATTTTTTGATGGGTTGCAATGGCCACAATGTCGGTCAAATATTGTTCTTTTTGTGCGTTGTGCGTGCCGATTTTTTCAACAAAAGGCAATAAAGATGGCGGAATCACCATCATCCCCGTGTTAATTTCTTTGATTTGTTTTTGCGCACAATCGGCGTCTTTTTCTTCCACAATCTTCAAAACATTGCCGTTTTCATCACGCACAATGCGCCCATAACCAAAAGGATTTTCCACTTTGGCAGTTAAAAGCGATAACGCCGAATTGCCGGCTGTTTGAGCCAAACGTTTTAAGGAATCGCTTGAAATCAAAGGCACATCGCCAACCAATGCCAAGGTTGGCGCATTTTTATCAATAAAAGGAAACGCCGTTAAAAGCGCATCCGCCGTGCCTTTTTGTTCTTTTTGAATGGCGCAAATAACCTTGTCGTTTTTTAGAAAATCAATCATCTGATTCGCTTTAAAACCGCAAATCACCACGATTTTTTCGGGTTTTAAAGGCAATGTTGCATTTAAAATTCGGCGCAAAATCGCAACACCCGCCACGTTTTGCAAGGTTTTGGGGCGATTTGATTTCATCCGAGTTCCTTGCCCCGCCGCAAAAATCACAATATTCATCATTTTTTCAAAATAAAAAAAGTTGACCGTGGATTTTATGATTTTCCACGGTCAACTCACTATTTTTTTAAGAATTTTGCAAATTTTTTTACCAAGCAGGCGCTGGCGGCGACGGAGCCGCTGGCGGCGGGGTTGGAATCCAGGCGCCATAAGCCAAATAAAGCGCAATGGCGGCAACAAGCAACGCCAAAATCAATGCCCAAAGCGCCGCGGGTTTGTAGCTCTGGCCGTGCGCGGACTGCTTTTTGCCTGTAATCATTGGAATGACCAAATTGTCTTTTTTTACAATTTTGTAGAAAACAATCGCCAACAAATGCAAACCAATAAAAACCATCAACACCCACGCCATTTGCTTGTGAATGGAAGTGATAAAAAGGCTTGTGTCTTTATCAATCAAGTTATAAAGCGGACCTTTTAACGTTATTTCATCTGTTGTAAAAAGGCCACTAACGGCTTGAAAAATACATAAAAAAAGCAAAGCAAAAACGGAAAACGCACCCAAAGGATTATGCCCTTCACCTTGCCATTGCCCTTTTAAATACGCCAAAACACGCCCGGGCGTTGGAAAAAATTGGCAAAAACGCGCATAAGTGCTGCCAAAAACGCCCCAAACCAAACGAAAGGCAATTAAGAAAATAACAGCCAAACCTGCTTGAACATGCAAAGCCATCCACTGCCCGCCAACAATGCCGCTAGCGATTGCCGAAAAAACGCACAAAACCAAAAGCCAATGGAATAAGCGTGTTGGCAAATCCCACAATAAAATTTCTTTCATTTTTTACACCTTAAAAAAAACGCCCAAGGCAAAGTTTGGGCGTTTGGTTCAAAAAACAAAAAGGGTTATTTCTTTTTGAAGTTGTCGTGGCAACCTTTGCAAGTGCCGCCTAATTTGCCCACTTGCGTTTTGATGGCGGCAACATCTCCCGATTGTGCAACTTGTTGCAAGGCATTTGCTTGCTCGGCAAAATTCATTGCGGCTTTGGCAGCACCTTGGGCATCAGTAAACATTTCCGGGCGCACGTTGGTTTTGATTTTGTCGCTTTTGTCAGACCCTGCAAAATACAACTGCCCCATGCCTGAATTGGCAATGGCGGCAATGGTGTTGGCGGCTTTGATGGCGTCATCCTGATTAAATTGCGCGGCGTTCAAATTTTGATCCAAACGCGCCATATTCCAACTTAAAATTTGGTAGGCGGATTGGCGCCATTTGATGGCATCTTCTGCTGAGTAAGTTTGCGCAGAAGCGGCGCTGGCTAAAACGGCAAACAGCACGGCGGCTGTGGTCTTTTTCATAAACATTCCTTTCAAGCTGTGAGTTTAAGAGCAGGGCGCATTTTAGCCACACTTTTGCAACATTGTGGCATTTTTTTGTAAGTGCTTTGTAAAACACTCAAAAAACATTTAGAATGGCGCTCGTGCTTTTTTTATTTTCAAAAAGCCAAAAAATAATGAAAAACTACTTAACAACTGACTTAAAAGTAGGCAAACTAACAAACATCGCCTGAAAGGTGAAGCGAACAGCGGAGAGAATGGTGGCAGTAGATTTATCAGGTTTACAAGGTCTGCGTGTGATGGTGATTGATGATTCCAACACCATTCGGCGCAGTGCGGAAATGTTTTTGGTGAAGGCCGGTTGCCAAGTGATTTTGGCAGAAGACGGTTTTGATGCCTTGGCAAAAATCGTGGATTACCAACCCGATGTGGTGTTTTGCGACATTATGATGCCGCGTTTGGACGGTTACCAAACCTGTGCGTTGATTAAGAAAAATCCGCGTTTTAAAACCACGCCTGTGATTATGCTTTCATCCAAAGATGGCTTATTTGACCGCGCGCGCGGCAGAATGGTGGGTTCCAACGAATATTTAACCAAACCTTTTACCAAAGATAGTTTTTTGGAGGCTGTGCAATCCTATGCGCCCAGTAAAGAACAACCAGCCGCGCAAGCCTAATAGATGAAGATGGAGAATTTAAATGGTAAAAACAATTCTGGTGGTGGATGATTCGCCAACTGAACGTTTTATGACAGTGGATATTTTATCCAAGGCGGGTTATCAGGTAATCACAGCCGAAAACGCAGAAGAAGGCATTGCAAAAGCCAAAACCATGCATCCGGATTTAATCGTGATGGACGTGGTAATGCCCGGAATGAACGGTTACCAAGCCACACGCACCTTGAAAAAAACGGTTGAAACCAAAGATATTCCTATTATTGTCTGCACCTCCAAAGGTCAAGAAACCGACAAAATTTGGGGGATTCGTCAAGGGGCATCTGATTATTTGGTCAAACCTGTCAAAGCCCAAGAATTATTACAACATATCGCGGCGATTGGCGGCAAAATACCAACCCCTGCGGCGGTTGCAAAACCCACAACGCCTGCATCAACAACCACGCCAACTAAACCTGCCGCACCTTCTACCGCATCAAAACCTTCGACAACACCTGCAGGGCGCCCTGTTCAACCCGCCATGCGCCCTGCGGCACAACCTATTGCACCGAATCAAGTTGCCTCGCAACAAGTTCGCTCGCAACAACCCCAAGCGGCGCAACAACGCCCCGTTCAGCCTGCAATGCGCACTATTACACCAGATACGCGTGTTGCAACATCTAAATCTACCCCCAACTCCAAGTAAAGCGACAAAACAATGGCAAAAAGAAAAATTAGCCTGCACGATTTTCAAGCCTACTTGGCTGGTCGCCTGAACGAAGCCGCTGCGGGGATTCGCGGCGCCACGTGGTTGGGCTTTGAAACCAACCGCAAGCGTTGGCTTGTGGATTTGACCGACAGTGGCGAAATTGTGCAAATCACAACCGAAACGGTGATTTTGCCCGTGCCTTTAACTCTGCCGTGGTTTCTGGGTTTAACAAATATTCGCGGGAATTTGTATGCCGTAACGGATTTTTCAGTATTAGGCGGCGGTAATCCTGTGCCAAGAACCTCGCAAGCGCGCTTGCTTTTGATTGGAGCGCGTTATGGCAACAATACAGCTCTTTTGGTCAATCGTTTGTTGGGTTTAAAAAACCCAGAAGACTTTAAACTCAAACAAAAAAACCAAAATGAAGCAGCTTGGGACACACAATTATTAACCGATGAAACCGGTGCGCAGTGGCATCAATTATCGGTTTCAAATTTATTAAACGACAAACAATTTATGAATATCAGTGCCTAAACGGGTACTCAGGGAGAAACATAATGGCTAAAAGAATCCGCATCGCACGCAACGGACAACATAAAGAAATGTTAACGCGCCGTATGCCCGTTTTTGCGACCATCTTTGTGGTGTTATTGATACTTATCAGTATTTTGGTCGTGCGCCACTTGCAAAGTTCTTCCGACAACGCCGCTTATGCAAGCGCGTTGGGGGAAATGCGTATGCTCTCTCAACGATTAGCAAAAGCCTCATCCCTTGCTGTGCAAGGCAATGCCAACGCTTTTAACCAATTAAAAGATTCTCAAACGCGTTTTGGCACATATTTAAGTGCTTTGCGTTACGGTGGCAATGTGGATGGCATCAACGTACCACCCGCTGACGAAAACTTCTTAGTGCCCTTGGAAGCCTTATCCACGCAATGGTCAAAGGTTGAAAAAGACGCATCACTCGTGATGAACAGCCGCGATAAGTTGGAGAGTTTATCCAACAGCGTGGATACCATTGAAAAATACAGCACAGAAGCCTTGAAAGAGAGTGAAACCTTAACCAAAACCAAACTGCAAGCAGGCTCAGGGAATCGCGAAATCAATGCAGTCGCAAATCTTTCCATGCTTTCCCAACGGATGATTAAAAATGCCTTAAAGTTGCGGGTAAGCCACGAATTAGACCCCGAAGTAGCTTATACCTTGGGTAAAGATACGCTCGCTTTTAGGGAAACTCTGCAAAAAATTCAAAAAGGTTCTCCCAGCGAAGGATTAGGCGGCACGCAAGATGCGGCAAGCCTGCGGCAGCTGCAAGTTTTAGACTCTTTATTTAAAGAAATCCGCACACCAGTGGATGCCATTTTGGGCGATATGCAACCCTTGCATTTGGCCAAACAAGCAGGTACGCGCATCACCAACGATAGCGAAACTTTGCTTAAAAACGTGGAAGAACTATCCGCCGCCTTCCAAGCGCAGTTGGGCGGGGGAGCGCTTTATGTGGTCTTTATGTTTGTGCTTTCCGCCGCTGCCATCGCACTTTTGGCTTTGTTGATTTATTCCTACTTTATGGACAATTCCCGCCGTGCGCAGGAAGCAGAAGAATCAAGCTCTCGCGTGGCAGAAGAAAACCAAAAAACCCAAGATGCCATTTTGCGTTTGATGGGTGAATTGGACGATTTGGCAAACGGTGATTTGACTGTTACAGCCACCGTTTCAGAAGATATGACCGGTGCCATTGCAGATGCCATCAACTACACCGTGGAAGAATTGCGCACTTTGGTTCGCCACATCAACGAAGCCACGGAAAAACTTACCGATTCCACGGCTATTGCCAACAACAACTCCGCGCGCTTATTAGAGATTTCACAAAAACAATCAATAGAATTAAAAGAAGCGGGAGAGTCGGTTAAAAAAATGGCATCATCAATGATTAAGGTGTCCGACCACGCCAATCGCTCCGTGGAAGTGGCAAATCAATCATTGCGCGCGGCAGAAAAAGGAACTGATGCCGTGCAGGATTCCATCAAAGGGATGACCGAAATTCGCAACCAAATTCAAGAAACCTCAAAAAGAATTAAACGCTTGGGCGAAAGCTCACAGGAAATCGGCGAAATTGTGGAATTAATTTCCGACATTACCGAACAAACCAACGTCCTAGCCTTAAACGCCGCTATTCAAGCGGCAAGTGCAGGCGATGCTGGGCGCGGTTTTAGCGTGGTTGCCGAGGAAGTGCAACGCTTGGCGGAACGCTCGGGCGAGGCAACCAAACAAATTTCCAATATTGTAAAGACTATTCAGGCGGATACTCAAAACGCTGTCACTGCCATGGAACAATCCACACAAGGCGTGGTTGAAGGGGCGCGTTTGTCGGATGCAGCCGGGCAAGCCTTGGCGGAAATCGGACAGGTATCAGCGCAGCTTGCGCATTTGATCGGCAATATCTCCAAAGCCACGCGCGATCAATCAGAATCGGCTACTCGCGTCGCCAACCAAATGAATGAGATTTTAGAAGTGACCGAACAAGCCACCGAAGGCACGACTCGCGCTTCTCAAGCGGTGAATGAACTCTCTGGCTTGGCATCAGAATTAAGAGACTCCGTCTCGGGCTTTAAAGTTGATTAGGGTATACCACCATGACGACGACGGAAACCAACAGCCGCCCGCTCGGTTGGGTTAAAACGGAAATTAACGTTGAGCTCAACGAAACGCGCAACGCCTTAACCACTTTCCATGAAACGCACAATATAGCGCTGTTGCAAAACTCGCGCCCGCGTTTGCATCGCGCTTATGGCGCGTTGGTGATGCTGAATTTAGAAGGCGCGGCAGTGATGTGCAATACATTGGACAACTTATTGCGCGCCTTTGAAAAGCAACAAATTTTAGAAGACGAACAAGTTGAACGTGCATTGACCTTGGCAGGCAGGGCATTAGCCGAGCTCAACACTTATTTGGATGACGTGACGGCGGGTCAGCTCAATCAACCCTTGCGTTTTTTCCCAACTTATTACGAACTCAACGCGATTTTTAATAAAAATCCCGTTCGGGAAAGCGATCTCTTTTTCCCTGATTTAGAAATTCTTCCTCCCGAACGCAAACAAATGGGGCAAGAATTAACGCCCACGCAACTGCGCCGCGTGCGCACGCGTTTTCAACAAGCGCTCGTCAACTGGATTCGTCAGGGGGATGAGGAAAACCGCGTGAATATGGCCAAATCCGTGGCATTGGTTGAGGCCGCGCAAAACACCCAACGCTCGCGTGCATTTTGGTGGGTGGCGCAAGCTTTTATTGAAACATTATCGGAAGAAGCCGTTGCCAAAGACAACTTTGCGCGCCGTTTGTGCTCACGCGTAGATGCGCAAATTTTATCCCCACTAGACTGGAAAAATTTTTCAACCACGCGTTTGATGAGCGATATGCTCTACGTAATCGCACAGGTTAAAACACCTAAAAAAAGTATTATTAAGGAAGTTCAAGACACCTATTTTTTATCTGCCCTATTCCCCACTGGCGAACAAACAGCCACCTTTGATATGGCGGCTGAAAATAGCCTGCACGAACTCAACAAAACGGTTGATTCGCTAGAAAATATTTGGAACAAATACTGCGCGGGCAATCGCGATTTGGCACCGACCTTTGCGCAAGAAAGCAAAAAACTTGTTGAGAATTCCGAAGCCGTTAAGCAATCCGATTTAAAACGATTGAGTAAGGCGTTATCCGCCACTGCCAAATGGTTGCAATCAAGCAAACAAAACTTCTCTGATGACGTGGGCATGGAAGTGGCAACGGCAATTTTGCTCTTTCACAATGCCTTGCAAAACTTTCGTTATTTGGGAGTTGACTTCACCAAACAAGTCAATTTGATGGTCGGGCGCTTGCAGGGTTGTGTCTCTGGCAAACCACCACCGGAAGATGCCAACTTGCCTGTATTGGATGATATGACACGCCAAGCCCAAGAAAAAATGCTCTTGGCGCAGCTGGGGCAAGAAATTCAAAGCAATATGGCGCAAATCGAACAAATTTTGGATAATTTCTTCCGTGATCCGTCCAACCGAGACGATTTGACCAAACTTGCCCCACTTTTTCACCAAATCAACGGGGTGTTCGCATTGCTTGGGCAACCCGAAGCATTAGGGGCAATTAACGATTGCGCCCAATTCTGTGAAAAATTTGAAGAATCTGGTTACGCCGTTAATCCACAAGACTTTGAGCATGTGGCCGATGAATTCTCCATGATAGGGCAATATATCGACACCATTTCAAACGGTGCCGAAAGTTACGATGCTTACCGCGAATACGTGCAAACGCAGTTCTTATCGCCTTCTGTGCAAATTGCCGCACAAACATTAGAATTAAAACCCGCCATTATGGATGCCGAATCCAAGGCGGAAGCAGCAAAACAAGCCACCGAAGCGGAAGCAGCAAAACAAGCCGCGGCGGCTTCTGCCGGCGGTGGTGGCGCGGGCGGCGATTCTGCTGGCGCAGGCACAGGTGGCACAGCAACAAGCGGCACAATTATCGCTGGTCCCGGTTCTATCGTGGCAGGTTCTGAAGCCTTTGCTGGCCAAGCTCCCGCAGGTGCAGCGGCAACTGCCGCCCCGGGTGCCACACCAACCATTATTGCAGGCGGCACGCCCCCTGCTTCTTTTGCTGCCACTACGGATGGTCAAGCCATTCCGGGCGCTCCAATGGCAGGAGCCATGGCGGCTCCCGCCGGTGGCGGCGTTGCCCCCGCGGGTCTTGCATCAGCTGCAGGCGGGTCTATCCCTGAAATTCCCCAAGGCGTTGCACCAATTATGATGATGGCTCCCGCGGGCTTTGCCGCCCCAACAGAAGGTGCAACAGCTGAACCCTCCATCGGAACGGTAAGCACTGCCAGCGCGGGAGGCGTTGGCACAGCGCCCGCAAGCGCAACCTCTGCTACCACTTCCGAAACTACAACTGAAACCAGTAGTACCAGTGCGCCTGGCGCATCCAGTGGCGGTGCGAGCGCCGCTACTGCCAAAGCCGATAAAGGAACGGATGACGGCAAAACGACTAGCGAAGCCATTGAATCAACAAATATCCAAACCAAAGACGATATTCACACCGGCGGTACCAGCATTTCTACAAATGGTAGCGGCGTTACTGAAGAAGTCACGGAAGAAATTACTGAAACTTCTGAATTTGAAGATTTTATCTTCGGCGATGGCGACGCGGCGGCAACCGCAACAGAAGAAATTTCTAACTCTGAAACGGCTACTTCTAGCACAACGCCAACATCTGCCGCTCCAACTCTCGCACCAGCGGCACCAGCGGCGCCTGCGGCTTCTGCAACTCCCGCACCAGCACCTGCTGTCACGCCCGCATCACCTGCGGCTCCCGCGGCAGAAATGCAAGCATCGACCACTGCATTTGCACCATCAGCACCTACAACATCCCCTTTAACTGAAATCTCGGCAGCTTCTTTTGCAACAACGGCTCCAACCGCCCCAGCGGCGGTTGCCACGCTAACACCTTCGGCAGAAACATTTGCGCCTGCAACGTCGTCAGAATCTTTTGCTGCATCTCCTGCGATGGCAACGCCATCTCCTACCGCCGCACCGTCAGCATCAACGGCTCCTGCTGCACCTGCGGAATTTTCACCAACCGCATCATCCTTTGCATCGCCTGCTTTTGCACAACAACCTGCAATGCCCGGTGTCGCACCGCAAATGACAACTCCTGCGGAGTTTTCACCAACTGCATCATCCTTCACTTCACCTGCTTTTGCACAACAACCTGCAATGCCCGGTGTCGCACCGCAAATGACAACTCCTGCGGAGTTTTCACCAACTGCATCATCCTTCACTTCACCTGCTTTTGCACAACAACCTGCAATGCCCGGTGTCGCACCGCAAATGGCAACTCCTGCGGAGTTTTCACCAACTGCATCATCCTTCGCTTCACCTGCTTTTGCACCATCGGCTTATGGCGCTGACCCCGTGGCAATGTCACCACAGCCCACAGCATCCGCAGGTGCATATTCATCAAGCACACCAACGTCGGCAGGACAAGAATCAAACATTCCGGGCGCACCGGAGATGCCCTTTTCAACGGAATCAAGCGCCGCCGTTGGCGATATCCCCGGGGCGCCATTGTCCGAAACAACAATTTCTAGCACTTCTTCCGCTACAACAGCAGGCAGAGCAGGCAAACCAACAGCTTACGAAACCATTGAAACCGAAGAGTTAGTTGATCCTACGGATTTTGATGCCATCAGTGCTGGGGCGACTTCGAGCCAAGCTTTCTCTTCTGACTCAACCGAAGCTAGCGACAGCAACAACATCCCGGGTGCGCCGTTATCACGAACCGTCTCTGGCAAAACTGGACGCGCGGGCAAAGCCGGTAGTGCGCCGGTTACTTATGAAGAAACTCTTGAAACCGAGGAATTAGTCGCCCCAACCGATTTTGATCCCATCGGTGCAACGGCAACAAGTCAAGAAATAATGGCAGATTCAGCTGAATCTGGCGATGGTATTCCGGGAGCACCACTATCCAAAAATTCAGCACGTGCCGCAGCAGGCAAAGCAGGAGCTTCTGGCAGAACGAGCGGCGCACCTGCCGCTTACGAAGAAACCATTAAAACCGAGGAATTAGTCGACCCTACCGATTTTGATCCCATCGGTGCAACGGCAACAAGTCAAGGAATAATGGCAGATTCAGCTGAATCTGGCGATAGTATTCCGGGGGCACCACTATCCAAAAGTTCAACACGTGCCGCAGCAGACAAAGCAGGAGCTTCAAGCAGAACGGGCGGCGCACCTGCCGCTTATGAAGAAACCATTGAAACGGAAGAACTGCTCGAGCCCGCTGAATTTAACATTCCCAGTGCGCCGTCAATCACTCAAACAACCACAACCGAAAGCATTCCCGGTGCGCCCTTATCCGAATCGGCGGCAGGCGCACGCGCTTCTACCGTAAGCGAAGCGGGCAAACCAAGCACTTATGAAGAAATCACCGAAACCGAGGAATTGCTTGAACCCAATGATTTTGAAGACTTTTTGTTCGGCAGCGGATTGACTGCAAGAGCAGGCGGAGCAACTTCTGCTGGAAGTGGCAACGCAACAGGGGTTGGCGAATCGTCTGGTAAAAGTGGAGTTTCCGTCTCTGGCGGTGGAATCGCTGGTTTTGGCGGTGAAACCGCTGGTGAAGCTAGAATCTCTGGCTCTGCTGGTATCGGCGGAATCGGTGGCGCAGGAATCTCAGGATTCTCAACAGACGGAACATTTAGCGAATCGTCTGAAAAAGGCGAAATCTCTGGTGTTGGCGGAATCGGCGGCGCTGGCGGTGGAATCGCAGGTTTTGGCGGTGAAACCGCTGGTGAAGCTGGAATCTCTGGCTCTGCTGGTATCGGCGGAATCGGTGGCGCAGGAATCTCAGGATTCTCAACAGACGGAACATTTAGCGAATCGTCTGAAAAAGGCGAAATCTCTGGTGTTGGCGGAATCGGCGGCGCTGGCGGTGGAATCGCAGGTTTTGGCGGTGAAGCATCTGGTGAAGGCGCAGTTGCTGGTGTTGGCGGAATCGGCGGCGCTGGCGGCGCAGGAATCGCAAGTTTTAGCGGTGAAACAGCTGGTGAAGGCGGAATTGCTGGCTCTGCTGGTATTGGTGGAATCGGCGGCGCTAGCGGTGGAATCGCTGGTTTTGGCGGCGAAGCAACTGGTGAAGGCGGAATTGCTGGCGTTGGCGGCGGAATCGGTGCTGGCGCTGGCGGTAGAATCGCAGGATTCTCAACCGATGGCACGTTTAGTGAATCATTCATTTCAGGCAAATCGCCGAGTGCTGATGTCGGTAGTTCTGTCGGTAGTTCGGTAGGCGGGGTCTCTGCTTACGGCGAATCAGCTAACGAAATGGACATTGCTGACGCAGGCGTTGCTAGTAGCAAAGCAGGCAAAGGTAAAACTACCAAAGGCAAAACTGCTAGCAAAGCCGCGGCGGAGGCGGGTATTCCCGGGACGGCATTTGCGGACGTTGACGAAGATTTGCCTTTATTGGATAGCGTTGTTGAAGAACCCTTTGCCACAGAATCGCTTGCAACAACAGGCGGCAGTGCTGATTTTGAAAAAAATTCCGCGTTGACCGTGGAAGATGACGATTCTTTTGTTGAAATCGTTGCGCCAAAAAGAGCTGTTGCACCGATTAAAATTGACGAAGAGTTGGTTGGCATATTCATTGACGAAGCCCGCGATGTTTTGGAAAACTTCAAAACTGAATACCGCAATTTGAAGAAAAATCCCAACAATGTTGAGGCGCTAACCACCATTCGCCGTTGCACGCATACCTTAAAAGGCTCTGGTCGCATGGTCGGTTTAGCCGACTTGGGCGATCTTGCGTGGACTTTGGAGCAAACCTATAACCTTTGGCTCAAACAAAATCGCCCTGCCACGCCTGAGTTGCTGGACTTGGTGCGCCAAGAACAAGAAACTTTTGAAACATGGATTGATGCTTTAAAAGCCCACCGCACGCCGCCTGATGCAAGCGCTTTGATTGCCTTGGCTGAAGAGTTGCGTGGCGAGAACGTCTTGTCGCAAACGCAAGAAGAAGAAAAACTCACCAAGAAACAGCGCGCTAAGGAACGCAGTGCCAAGCGTAAATCTGCCAAGGAGGCGCTCGCCACCTTTGATGATTTGGCGGCAGAAGCGCCCAACATTGAAGATTTGCCCGAATCAGACGCCACTGCCCTGCCCACTCACGCCGAACCCGAACCGGTTGCGGCAACGTCTGCCGAGCCTTTGGAAGAAATACCGAACGACTTGGATTTTGACTTTGCCACGCAAAGCATGGTCATCCCGCCCGAAGAAGCGCAGGCGTTTGTGGCACCTGATGCCTTGCTCAATATGGAAGAGGCGAAAACCGCAGAAAAATCGGGTGACGGCGATATGATCGCTCCCTTTGAATTTGATGCAAATGCGGCGGCGGCAGAATTGTTGCATAAAGTGGCAAGCGCCGAAGCGGCGGAAAAAGCAGAAGCAGAAAGTAGCGATAAAGCATCAACGCTTGGTGTTGCTGGCGGTCAACTTGCAGAAGTTGGCGAAACAACTGGTGAAGGCGAAATTGCTGGCTCTGCTGGCGCTGGCGGTGGAATCGCAGGATTCTCAACTGACGGAACATTTAGCGAATCGTCCGAAAAAGGTGGAATCGATGGCGGCGTTGACAGCGCAGGAATCGCAGGACTCTCAACTGACGGAACATTTAGCGAATCGTCCGAAAAAGGCAGAATCGGTGGTGTTGGCGGCGAAACATCTGGTGAAGGCGAAATCGCTGGCTCTGCTGGCATTGCAGGAATCGCTGATGCTGACGAAATCGGCACGCTATCTGCTGATGGCGAAAACAGCGAATCGGTAACGCTTAAAAAAGAAGAAAAACCAACCAAAGGTAAACGCGGTAAAAAAGACAGAAAAACGAAGAAAGAACTTGCCGCAGAAGCCAAAGCGCTCAAAGAAGCCAAGAAGAAAAAAACCACTGGCGCCAAAATCATGGAATTTGCAGACGATGGCACGATTAAAGAAGTCTCCAAAAATGGCGAAAGCGCAGGCGGAATCGGTGGCGGTGCTGGCGGTGAAATCGCAGGATTCTCAACTGACAGAACATTTAGCGAATCATCTGAAAAAGGCGAAATCACAGGGTTTGACGGCGAAGCAGCTGATGAAAGTGGAATCGCTGGTGTTGGCGGAATCGGCGGCGCTGGCGCAGGAATCACAGCTTTTGGCGGTGAAGCAGCTGATGAAGCTGGAATCTCTGACTCCGCTAATGTTGGCGGAATCGGCAGCGCTAGCGGCGACGGCGGTGCTGGCGACGGAATCGCAGGTTTTGGCGGTGAAGCAGCTGATGAAGCTGGAATCTCTGACTCCGCTAGTGTTGACGGAATCGGCAGCGCTAGCGGCGGCGCTGCTGGCGGTGGAATCGCAGGTTTTGGCGGTGAAGCAGCTGATGAAGCTGGAATCTCTGACTCCGCTAGTGTTGACGGAATCGGCAGCGCTAGCGGCGGCGCTGCTGGCGGTGGAATCGCAGGTTTTGGCGGTGAAGCATCTGGTGAAAGCGGAATCGCTGGCGTTGGTGGAATCAGTGGCGCTGGCGGAATCGGCGGAGTCGCTGGTTCAGCAAGCGAGATTACAAGCGGAGTCGGTGGTGTTGCTGGTTCAACAAGTGAAATTGCAGGAGAAATTGGAGGAATCGGCGGAGTCGCTGGTGGCAAAATCACAGATTTTGATGGCGAATCATCTAGCGAAACTGGTGTGGCTGCTATTGGCGGAATCGGCAATAGCGCAATCTCCGCTGGTGTTGCAACTAGCGAAGATGGCGAAATATCGGCAGGAATCGCTGGCGGACTTGCAACTTCGGCTACTGGCATAGCAAGTGGAATCGGCGGAATCGCTGAATCAACAGATGGCGAAGTTTCCGCAGGAATCGCTGGCGGAGTTGTAACTTCGGCTGGTGGCGTAGAAGGAATCGGCAGTGTTGCAGGTTCGGTGGACGGAGTCGCTGATGGAATCGCAAGTTCGGTTGTAGGCGATGGGCAGGTTTTGGAAGGCGAAGTGTTGCCCGCATCACAATCGGTATCGCAAGGTGTAGCGCAAACGGCATCACAATCGCAGCCTGTGGAATTTGAACCTATCTCGCCCGAGTTATTGGAAATATTCAAAGAAGAAGTTGATGAGCATTTGGCGGATATTGACGCACATTTGACTGCAATTGAAAACAATCCCTTCTTGCCATCCGACTTTGAAATTACCCGCGCGGCGCACACTGTGGCGGGCGCGGCAGGCACCATCGGCATTATGTCCATTCGCCACATGGGCTTGGCTTTGGAACACGCACTCTTACGCCGCAACGCCACAGCAAACCCTGCCAGCACGGCGGATATCGGCGTGTTGCGCGAAGGTTTCAACGGCTTACAAGCCTTGTTTGATGAACTCATTGAACGCCAAGCTGTTCCACCCGCACCGCAAGATTTATTGGATCGCTTGGAAGCAACCTTCCCCGCCGATGAATTAGCCCCAGATGCGGGATTAGAAACGCAAAGCGAATCAGCGCTTGCAACAGCGGCAACGGCTGAAACAAGCGCAACAGGTTCGCCTTTAACCACAACGCCAGCTTCTCCCATTCTTGCGGAATCGGCAGAATCGCAAGCGGCAGAAATCAAAGCGGATGCGCCAGAAAAAGTTGCCGCCGATTTGAGTGCTGCGCAAAGTGCGCCCAAAGCCTCGCTGTTGCCCGATATTCAAGACGAAATTGACGAAGATTTGTTGCCGATTTTCTTGGAAGATTCGGAAGAAACATTAGAGAAAATCTCGGAAGAAGTCCGCGCGTGGAAGGCTAACCCGAAGGATGAAAAACACCCTGCCACGCTTGCGCGCCATTTGCACACCTTCAAAGGCAATGCGCGGATGGTTGGCGTGATGCGCTTGGGCGAATTTACGCACATGCTCGAGTCGCGCGTGGAAGAATGCCGCAAATCTGGCAAGGTTGAGCCCGCTTTCTTAAACGAGTTGGCAGAAAGCGTGGATATTTTGTACGCCGCCGTGGAATGCTTAAAAAAAGGCAAATCATTAGACTCATTGGTGGCGCCCACACATTCGGCAGATTTTGAAAAAAATATGCCGTCGACCGTGGAAAATCTTGCAAGTTCGGCAATTCCCGCAACAACAGCGCCTGCATCCCCCGGAGTTCCTGCGGGCGCGGTTTCTTCCTTTGACCACGAGTTGGCGCAACAAACTTTGCGTGTGCGCGCTGATATGGTCGACCGTTTGGTCAACGAAGCGGGCGAAATTGCCATTGTGCGCTCGCGCGTGGAAGGCGAAATCCGCGCCATTCGTTCATCAGTTACAGATTTAACGGAAAGCTTGATTCGCTTGCGCCGTCAAGCGCGCAACATTGAAATGGAAGCCGAGCGCCAAATTCAAGCGGTGCATGTCTCGCAACAAAATGAAAGCAAAAAAGAATTTGACCCCTTGGAATTAGACCGTTACACGCAATTCCAAGAACTCACGCGCTTTTTGGCAGAGTCGGTTAGCGATGTGGCAACCATTCACCAAAACTTGTTGAAGAGCATTGATGACGCAACGGCAGCGCTCGTGGAACAATCGCGGATGAATCGTAGCCTACAACAAGATTTGATGAACGTGCGGATGATGCCGTTTTCAACCCAAGCCGAGCGTTTGCATCGCTTGGTGCGGCAGACTTGTCGGGCTTTAAACAAACAAGCTTCGCTGGATATCACGGGCGGCGAAATTGAGTTGGATCGCTCGGTATTGGATAAGATGATGGCGCCTTTGGAACATATGATTCGCAATTCTTTGTCGCACGGCATTGAATCGCCGCGCGAGCGTCGTCAGTTAGGCAAACCCGATATCGGTGAAATCAGAATCAAGCTCACCCAAGAAAGCAATGAAATTATTTTATCCTTGTCGGATGACGGCAAGGGGATGGATCCTGCGCAACTTCGCGCCAAAGCCATTGAAAAAGGATTTTTGGATCCGAAGGCGGAAGTGGATGAACGGCATATTTTTGAATTCATCTTCCAACCCGGTTTTTCAACATCAAAAGAAGTAACGCAAACCAGCGGACGCGGCGTTGGAATGGACGTGGTGAAAACGGAAATCGGCGCTTTGGGTGGGCGCGTGGAGACTTCTTCCACAATGAACAAAGGCACAACTTTCCGTTTGTATCTGCCTTTGACCTTGGCGGTAACGCAAACCTTGATGGTGCATGCCGCAGGTAAAATGTATGCCATTCCATCCTCCATGATTGCGCAGGTGTTGGAATTAAAGAACGACCAAATCACCCAAGCCACCTCGCAAAAATTCTGGGTGTGGAAAGACGAATCCTACGAATTCCACTTTTTGCCAAGACTTTTGGGCGATGCCAATGCTATGCCTGAACCGCGCCGCTTGCATTGGGTCTTGTTGTTGCGTTCTGGCCAACGCCGCATTGCCGTGCAAGTGGATGATTTGCAAGGCACGCAAGAGGTTGTGGTGAAGAATATCGGTGCACAAGTGGCGCGCGTGGTTGGCATTGCTGGTGCCACGGTGTTGGGCGATGGCAGAATTGTGTTGATTTTAAACCCCATTGCCTTGGCGAATCGCCCAAGTGCGCCGATTATCCGTTTGGAAGAAGTGATTCCAGAATTGGCTTCGGTAACGACCGCTTACGAACCCGATCATCCGAAGGAAGAAGCGACCAAGTGCATTATGGTGGTGGATGATTCCTTGACCGTTCGCAAGATTACATCCCGTATGTTGGAGCGCAACGGCTACGAAGTGCTCTTGGCAAAAGATGGTTTGGAAGCCTTGGAAAAACTCAACAGCGCCGAGCGTCTGCCCGATGTGGTCTTGTCGGATATTGAAATGCCGAAGATGGACGGCTTTGATTTGTTGAAGAATATTCGCGACACCGAACGCTTGAAGCATTTGCCGGTAATTATGATTACCTCCCGCACGGCGGACAAACACCGCAACTTTGCGCTCAAAACAGGTGCCAATGAATATCTTGGCAAACCCTATAACGAAGAGCATTTGCTTGAATTGTTAAAAACCTATACATCAAAACCTTAATACACAAGCGGGGATTTAAAAATCCCTGCTTTCAACGCTATGGATATCAACAATTTATCCAATAACTTTTTAGTTGCTGCGCCCAGTATGCGCGACCCGCATTTTGCCAACACCGTGATTTACATTTGCGAACATGGGCAAAACGGGGCGCTCGGCATTATCATCACGCGCCCTTTGGATATGACCTTGTTAAACCTATTTGAAAAAATTGAAATGGAAAGCCCCGATAGCCCTTTGCGCCACGTGCCCGTTTATTTTGGCGGTCCCATGCAAATTGAGCGCGGCTTTGTGTTGCATCGGCATTTGGGCAGTTGGCAAAACACTTTAAAGGTAACCGACCGAATCGGGCTAACAAGTTCGCGCGACATTTTAATGGCAATCGGTTCAACCGTTGACCATGCCGATTTGCTTGTTGCCTTGGGTTATACAGGGTGGACACAAGGTCAATTAGAGCGCGAAATTGCAATGAATGCTTGGCTGCCCGTGCCAGCAGATGAAAAGATTATTTTTGACACCGCGCCCGACCAAAAACGCGTTGCTGCCTTGTCGCAAATAGGGTTTGATTTTATGCAACTTTCAGCCGTGGCGGGGCACGCGTGATGAAACACGGCACCATTTTGGCATTTGATTACGGCTTAAAACGCGTGGGCGTGGCAACGGGTGAAATTGCTTTAAAAAGTGCGCATCCTTTAACCACTTTGCACAATACGCCCTTGCTTTTTGAAAAAATTTTGGCGTTGACCGTGGAATGGCAGCCCATTCGCTTTGTTTTGGGCGAACCCAAAACAGTCAATGGCGATTCAACAGCAATTACCAAAAATGTCCACGCCTTTGCAAAAAATCTGCAAAACACCTTTAAAATTCCCGTAGATTTAATTGATGAGCGTTATACATCCGTTGTTGCCGAATCACTTTTAAAAGAAATGGGCGCACATTTTGCCCGCCACAAAGGCAAAGTTGATGCGCTTTCTGCCCAAATTATTTTACAAACTTGGTTTAATACTTATGAATTTGCCTAATCCTGAAACACAATGCAAAGAACTCGCACAACTAATCGCCCCAAAATTGCCGCAACAACCGCTTTTGGTCGGCATTTATAGCGGCGGCTCTTTGGTTGCCGAACGTGTGAAACGCTTTTTAAACTTAAATGATGATGCCTTGGGTTTTTTGGACGTTTCTTTTTACCGCGATGATGTGCATAAAAAAGGTTTGCACGCAGCCATTAAACCCACGCAAATTCCTTTGTCGGTAGAAAATCGCTTGGTGATTTTGATTGATGACGTGTTGTTTACTGGCAGAACAACTCGTGCGGCAATGAGCGAAATTTTTGATTATGGTCGCCCGCAAGCGATAGAATTAGCCGTGTTGGCGGATCGCAAAGGCAGAGAATTGCCCATTGCACCGAATTACTGCGTTTGGGAAATTAACTTAAAACCATCCCAAAAAATGCACTTGTCTTATGACGAAAACCAAAAATTGCGTTGGAGTTTGCAAGAAAATGCCTAATACTCAACTGAACGAAAACGGCGAACTCGCACATTTATTGACGCTTGAAAATCTGCCGCGCAGCATTTTGGTGAAAATTTTGGATACCGCTGAATCCTTTTTGGCGGTCAACGCCCGCGAGATTAAAAAAGTGCCACTTTTGCGCGGCAAAAGCATTTTCAATTTGTTTTTTGAAAATTCCACGCGCACGCGCACAACCTTTGAAATTGCTGGCAAACGTTTGTCTGCTGACGTTTTGAACTTGGATATCAATCGCTCATCAACCTCCAAAGGCGAAACGTTGTTGGATACCATTGACAATTTATGCGCGATGCACGCCAATTTATTCGTTGTGCGGCACGCTTGTAGCGGCGCGCCTTTTTTAATTGCGCGGCATTTGAAAGCACGCGGGCTAAACGATATTCACGTGGTCAATGCAGGCGATGGCAGGCACGCGCACCCCACGCAGGGATTGTTGGATATGTATACCATTCGCCATTACAAAAAAAATTTTGAACATTTGCGTGTGGCGATTGTTGGCGACATTTTGCACTCGCGCGTGGCACGTTCCGATATTCACGCTTTAAAAATATTAGGCGTGCCAGAAATTCACGCCATTGGTCCTGCCACATTGTTGCCGCCTTGTTTGGAAGAAATGGGCGGTATTCGTGTGTTTCACAATATGGAAGAAGGCATTCAAGGTTGCGATGTGGTGATTATGTTGCGCTTGCAAAACGAACGGATGAACGGCGCTTATTTGCCGAGCCCCAGCGAATACTTCCGCCATTATGGTTTAACACCGCAAAAATTATCGCTTGCCAAGGATGATGCCATCGTGATGCATCCCGGGCCGATGAATCGCGGCATAGAAATTCACTCCGAAGTGGCAGACGGCGAACACGCCGTGATTTTGCCGCAAGTTACATTTGGGATTGCGATTCGCATGGCTGTTTTAAGTTTAATTGCGGCGCATTAATTTTTAATTTTTGAAAAAAATATGAGGTATACCGTGGAAAAATTTGCCATTTTTATTGATGCTGGTTATTTGTGTAGTCAAATGGTGCAGATTTTAAGTCAGCGCCAAAGCCGCTCGCGTAGCGACTTGAATTTAACCGACCCAAAAGCCTTTATGCAGTTTTTGGTGGAAAAAGGCAAAGCTGTGTTTCCAGAAGCACAACTTTTGCGCATTTATTGGTATGACGCCATCAAAAACGATCCAACCACCGAACACCGCCGTTTGAATGAAATTCCGGGGGTCAAACTGCGTTTGGGGCATATCAACAACCGCGGCCAACAAAAAGGCGTGGATACCAAAATTGTGATTGATTTAATTGAGCTTTCATCCAACAACGCCATACAAAATGCAATGATTATCTCGGGCGACAACGACATTGCCGATGCCATTGAACGTGCGCAACGTTACGGCATTCGCGTGGCATTGCTTGGTTTGGATGCGCCGGATTTGGGCATTCACCACGCACAAAGTTTGGAAAATATTTCCTTGGCAGATGCCGTTATCAAATTGAATGCCAACGATATTGTGCCTTTTGCGCAATACCAAAAATACCAAACCGAGCATTATTTCAACAACGAACCTTTGAATATCACCGTGCCTGCGCCGCAAGCCAACAATGACAATGCGTATGATTTTGACGAAGTTTCCGCCGAAGACGAGGCAATTATTCGTAACGCTGTGGATAGCTTTGTGGCTTCGCGCCCGTCAGAAGAATGGTTCCACGCTATGCCGCAACCGGGCATTATCAGCCGCGAAATTGATAAACAACTTGTTTTTCACACCTATTCCACGCTCAACCGCGGCGCTTTGAGCGATTCTCAAAAACGCTTGATGCGCAACTGCTTTCGCGAAGCCATCAGCGTTTTATTACAATCCCCCGCGCAATTATGAAAAGCCTACACATTCAAAACGCCCACATTGTCGACCCCGCCCAAGCTTTGGACGGTGATGGTTTTTCTTTGTGGATTCAAAAAGGCAAAATCGCTGCCATCACCAAAACGGGCGAATCAGCGCCTTTTGAAGCCGATGAAACCATTGATGCAACAGGTTTGGTGTTATCCCCGGGTTTAATTGATTTGAGCGCCCGCTTAAACAGCATTGAAGCCGAATTGGAAGCCGCTGTGGCTGGCGGCATTACTTCTTTGGTGGTGCCGCCAGACACCGACCCGCCTTTGGACGAACCCGAATTGGCCGACCGCTTGGTGCATCGCGCGCGCGACATCAAAAAATCCAAAGTGTTGCCTTTGGGCGCTTTAACATTAGGCTTAAAAGGCGAACAATTATCCGAACTTGCTGGTTTGAAAAAAGCCGGTTGCGTTGCTTTTTCACAAGCCAGCCGCCCGATTATCAACACCGAAATTTTGCACCGCGCCATGGAATACGCTGCCACTTTTGGTTTTGCGCTTTGGGTGGAACCGCAAGACTATTGGCTTTCCAAAAACGGTTCGGCGCACTCGGGCGTGATTGCTGACCGATTAGGTTTAGCCACCATTCCCGTGGCGGCAGAAACCATTGCCATTGCCACATTTTTGGCTTTGCTTCGTGAAATTCCATTGCCCTTGCATTTTCACAAACTCTCATCCAAAGCGGGCGTGCAAGTTGTGTTGGGCGCCATTGCGGCGGGCTTGCCTGTTACTTTTGATGTGGATATTCATCATTTGCTAATGACCGATTCCGATACCGATTATTTCAACACCCAAGCGCGTTTTAACCCGCCTTTGCGCGCTGAATCGGACAAAAACGCTTTATCGCAAGCCATTATCCACGCCAAAATGCCGATTGCTTCTGACCACACGCCCGTTGGCGCAGACGACAAACTCTTGCCATTTGGTGAAGCTAAACCCGGCGCAACCGGTTTGGAAGTGTTGTTGCCTTTAACACTGCAATGGGCAAAATCGCAAGGTTTAAATCTTTTAGAAGCGCTTGCCTTTTTAACGCGATTCCCCGCCAAAATTTTGGGGCTTCATCATCTTGGCACTTTAAAAATTGACGCACCAGCGGATTTGATTTTATTCAACCCCGAAGAAACATGGATTTTAAACGCACAAAATTTAAAAAGCCGCGGCAAAAACTCGCCCTTTTTGAATAAAACGTTAAAAGGCAAAGTGCACCACACCATCATTGACGGCAAAATAGTTTTTCAAAACAAAAATCCACGGTAAACAAAAATTTTTTTTGAAAATTTTTTAAGGTTTACCGTGGATTTTTTTGTTTTTTATCAAGGATTTTTTAAATGTTTGACTTTCAAACGCCTATTGCGCGCCAAAATACGCATTCTTTAAAATGGGAAAAATACAAAGGGCGCGATATTTTGCCATTTTGGGTGGCGGATATGGATTTTGCCGCGCCTAATCAGGTTATTGCCGCCATTCAAAAACGCTTGCAACATCCTGTTTTGGGCTACACCACACCCGATTTGGCGTTGAATGAAACCATCGCAAACTATGCGGCAGCGCAATACGATTATGCCCTTTCGCCCGATTGGATTATTTGGATTCCGGGTTTGGTGCTCGCTTTGAACGTGGTGGCGCGTTTTGCAAGCGGTAACATTATCGTGATGCCGCCAGTATATCCGCCTTTTTTAAAAGCGCCCATTTTGAACAACAAAAAACGCATTGATGTGCCTTTGCTTGCGCCATCCAACGAACCTGAAAAAAACAAAAACGAATGGCGCATGGATTTTGCGAATTTAGAAAAAGCCTTTCAAAAAGCCGCGCCCGATTCCATTTTGTTTTTGTGCCACCCGCACAACCCTGTGGGGCGTGCGTGGCAAATTGAAGAATTGCAACAACTCGCCGATTTGGCAACGCATTACAACATTGCAGTTTGCTCAGATGAAATCCACGCCGATTTGATGTTGGATAAACGCGCCCATATTCCTTTTTTAAAAATCGCCGAACAAAACGCCATTACCTTGATGGCGCCTTCCAAAACTTATAACCTGCCGGGCTTGGCTGCTGCTTTTGCAATTATCCCAGATGAAAAATTGCGCGCGCGCTTTTTGGCTGCCAAAGCGGGCATTGTGCCGGATGTGAATGTTTTGGGATTGGAAGCCGCGCGTGCGGCGTTTTCAAGTTGCGATGAATGGCGCAAAGCCTTGCTCAACGTCTTGCACCAAAACCGAGAAGAAGTTTTTAAACGCATCAACGCTTTGCCAAAACTCAAAACGCATTGGGTAGAAGCTACCTATTTGGCGTGGATTGATGCGCGCGCCTTAAACCAAAAGAACCCGGAAGCGTTTTTTGAAAACCACGGCATTGGTTTATCCAACGGTGCGGATTTTGGCGCACCAAACTTTTTGCGGCTTAACTTCGGCACCACACCAAGGCAATTAAACGCCGGATTATCCTGCATTGAATCGGCGTTTTAAACTTTTTAAAAATAAAAATCCACGGTCAACGTTTTTTATTTTTGAAAAAAATAATCGGTTGACCGTGGATTTTTTTTGTATTTTTCTATAAATTTCCAAAAATCATCTTTAAAGGCGTGATTTTCTGCTTTTGTGCGGAAAAAGCATAAACCTTCCACAAAAATTTTATTGTTGTTTTTTTGAATACATTCACCTTTTAGGGATTTTAATAAATTTTCTTTCCATTTGTCTTTTTCTATTAAATGTTCGCCTTTGGATTCCATAAAACATTCAATGGCAATTTTATCTCCCGATTGGTATTCTCCCCAAAATATAAAATCAGGGAAAAAACGTTCGGCATAAGAAGGAGATTTTTCATCATTGTTATAAAGCACCAAGTCTTTGTATTGCTCGTTGCGAATAACCAACCAATTTTTAAAAACGGCATCAATTTCAGTTTTATGCGTTTCTATAAAATCTAAAAAACTAATTTCCAATTCAGAATCATTCAAGCATTTGTCATAAACCAACCAATCGTATTCTTTGCAAGATGTTGCTTCGTTTTTGCTCCATATTGTACGTTTTTCTAATTCAAAATGATGTTTGATTTCAAAATCAAACACTTTGTAATTGATTTTTTTATTTTTTTCTTCATCCCATTTTTTTTGAAAATTTTCCAAAATAAATGCAGCAATGCCTAATTGTTCTTCTCTGCCCTTCGTTTGTTGGCTTTTGTGAACAATACACGTTTCATTTTGCACAAATTCAAAAAATTCCGTGCGGGATGAAAATTTAAATTCTTTATGCAAACTTTGAAAATTTAAATTCCCTGTTTGCGTTTGATTCAATGCTTTTTGCCAAATGGACAATGGAATTTCTTTCAAATGAAAAGTCTTAAAAATGGTCTTTTTTTCTTCATCACTTGAAAATACTTCAATTTCTTCCACTCGGTTTGTTCTAATCAATGGAATTTGCATGCCTTTAAAAATTTTATTTGCTTTAATTTTATTATCAATCGGTTTATCCAACAACGGCAGCGGTTCACTGCGGCTATTTAATGCCAAGGAAATTGCTTTTATTCCGTCTTTCTGCATTTTTTTGGCTTTTTTGTTTAAATTTAAAGTGATTTCTTTTGCGGTTTTTTCTGGCGTAATACCCATTTCTTCCAAGGCTTCATTTAACTTATTGATGTAATCCACGGAATTGATGGTGTGGTAGCTTAAACTTTCCAAAGCACTTAAAGGATGGCGCTCGTTATCAAATTTGCGTTTGTATAAATCGCCATCATCAAAAGGAAAAGGACAATAGCGTGCGCCGCGCCCAATCAACTGTGCTTCTTTGGTTGTTGTTGCTTTTGGAATTGTTCTGCTTTCTTCGGATTTGGTGCGCACAATATCAAATAAATTTAAAACATCCCAACCTTCATTTAATTTATCCACGGCAAAAATCACGCGGATGGGGTTTTCAACACTTTCCAAGCTGTTTAATAACAACTGATTCCTTTCCGCTTGAGAATCATTATTCACATTTAAACAAACATTTTCATTGATTTCGGCTTGAATCATTTCTAATAAATTTTGTGAAAAATTATCCCCCCAATATTCTTTGAAAAACTCTTTGCTTTTTGCTAATAATTCAAAACCTTGATTGTCAGCATTCACAAAAGAATAAAAGTTGCGGATGTCTTTTACTTTTAATTTTTCAACATATTCCAAAAATTCTATTTGTATGGCTTCGGATGTTGCAATGGTTTCGCTTTTAAAAAGCATCACGGGTTTAAAATGGTGTTGTTTGGGCAAATATTTTTTTGCCACTAATTGGCGGAAAATATTCAAAAGAATAGCGCCTAAAAAACGATTATTGATGGCTCTATTTTCATATTTTAATAAAAATATTTTTTTGCTAAATTGCTCTTCGCAAAATTGTTTCAAATCATAATCGGCAATAATTTTGTCTTTGTATTTTTCTAAAACAATATCAATTCTAGGAATAGTGGCAGTAAATTCAAACATTAAATTGTCAGGGTTAGCGGCAAAGGCTTTGTTGATAATATCTTCCCAACCTTTTTTTATATTTTCTTCGTCTTTTGTTTGTTTTTTGGTGTCGGCATTCAAATGGTGTGCTTCATCGGCTAAAAAGACGATTTTGCGATTTTCAAAATTTTCAAATGTGATGGCATTTTCTTTTTCACTATTAAATAAACTATACAATCCTTGCACGGTTTTAAAAGAAATGTTGATGGCATTTTCTTTGGAATCTTCAAAACTATCCACAACGTTGATGGCTATTTTTTTGTTATCAATATTGATATTTTCTGCAAACAAATATTTTGCGCTTTTGTTGTTTGTAAAATTATCGCGCGTTTTTGCCACAATATATGTTCTATCCACAAAAAACAAAAAGTTGCGGTAACCTCTTTTGTAACAATCCAAAATAATAGCAGCCATCACCAGAGTTTTGCCGCTGCCCGTTGCCATATTGAACATTAAATGGTGGCGGTTAAATTCTTTGTATTTAAAATTTGCCAAATAATAACGCAAGGCATTTTTTTGATAAATGCGCAATGTTTTGTTTAAATTTTGCGTAATATGCGAAAGCAATTCAATTTTTTCTATGTTTTCAGTGCCTTTTTTTTCTGCAATTTCTTCTTTCAGTGTTTTTTTGTTATTCATTTTTTTCTCCGTAAAAGATTTTGTTTAAAGCGATTGTTTCTTTATCAATAGGGTGGTCGCGATCTTCAATATCGGTGTAAAGCATATAATCCATATTTTTATCCAAAATTTGAAAGAGAATTTCTTTTTTGTCAGTTGAATTTAATTCAAAAAAATCTTTGTCTTTTAATAAGTTTTGGATATCCATGCGGTAATCCACAAAAGCTTTTTGTTTTAAATCTTCAAATAGTTCATCCCAATCATTTTGGGTTTTGACTTTTTTGATTTTTTGTTTGAAAACGGCGTTTAAAGGCATCAATTCACAATAAACAAAACTGCCGCCGCCGTTAAAATTCACCGCTTTTGAAATGCCGCCTTGTTCGCCATTCAACACTTTTTTCAAGCGTTCTTTGGTGATGTTTTCAATGTAATCCATTTGTTCAATGCCAACCCAACGGCGATTCATTTTGTGCGCCACGGCTAGCGTGGTGCCACTTCCTGCAAAAAAGTCCATTACAAGGTCGTTTTCGTTTGTAGTTATATCAATTAAATAAGAAATGAGTTTTTCAGGCTTCGGTGTATCAAAAATATTAAAACCAAATAAATCTCGTATTTCTTTAATGGCATCTTCTGTCATTGGAAAATCTTTTGGATTCAATAAAGAATAAGGTAACATACCATTTTTTATTCTTTGTTTAATGTAAAATGCCATCTCTCCTTTAGAATTTTTTCTAAAAGCACCGTCGTCATCATTTAATAATTTTAAAACTTTATTCTCTGAATAAATACATTTTGGTAAAAGATATTCTTTTTGTTTGTAATTTATTGTTAAATCTTTTCCCCTGGTGGAATGGTAAGATGGTTTCCAATAAAAAAATCCTTTTTCGTCTTTTTCCTTATAATCTTTTAAATCATTTTGCGAATACGAAATTCGCCATTTTTCTTTTTTTAAATTTAAAACATAAGCTAATATATACTCATGTTGCACTGACATATAAATTGCATTTTGATTACCGCTTTTATTTTTTTTCCATATAAAACAACTCACAAAATTCTCTCTCCCAAAAATCTCATCCATTAAAACTTTCAAATAAGCTTGCTCGTTGTCATCGCATTGCACGAAAATCACGCCGTCATCGCGCAAAAAATCCCGCGCAATTTCCAAGCGGTTTTTCATAAAACACAACCATGTGGAATGATTAAAATTGTCGTTGTAATTAAAACTATCATTGCCCGTGTTATAAGGCGGGTCAATGTAAATCAATTTGACTTTGCCATAAATATCCGCACGATTTTTTAAAGTGTGCAAGGCTAATAAATTATTCCCCTTAATTAAAAAATTGGGGGGAGGGGGGTTGTGACGCTTAAAACATTTTGAATGTTTTTATTATTTTCTTTTTGAATCAATTCAAAATTATGCAAAGCCTTTGGTTGAAACAAAACGTCAATTTCCGTTTGGGCTAAAATTTCATTAAAAAACAATTCGTTTTCTTTTTCATCGTCTTTTGTTTGCGCACCTTTTAAAACACAATCTTTAAATGGAAAATTTAAAATGGTGTTTTCATTTTTTTTCAACAATTCTTCATTTTCAAAACTCAAACCAATTTTGTTTTTAAAACGGGTAAAACTTTTATTCAAAACATAACTTTCACAAAAACGCAAAAATTCCCTTTCTTTAAAAACAAGTGCGCCTGCAATGTTTTCAAAAAAACGGGTTTTAAAATCTTTATTGTTTAATAAAAATGTTAATAAATCGGCATCCTTTTCACGCGCACGTTGTTTTAAATGTGTGCCAAATTCGTTTTTTAACAATTCTAATAATTCTTTTTCGTTCATTTTCAATATCCATTTTCAAAAATCCACGGTCAACCTTCAAAAATTTTCAAAAAAATTCTAGGTTTACCGTGGAAAAAAATCAACCAAAATTATCCAACAAAATGTTTTCATCTTCCACGCCCAAATTGTGCAACATTTCAATGGTGGCGCGCGTCATTGGGCCGGGGCCGCACATATAAAATTCACAATCTTCTGGCGCTGGGTGGTCTTTCAAATAATGGTCAAACAACACTTGGTGAATAAAACCCGTGTAGCCTTTCCAATTGTCTTCTGGCAAAGCGTCCGACAAAGCCAAATGCCACGTAAAATTGGGGTTTTCTTCTGCCAACTGGTTGAATTCTTCAATGTAAAACGCTTCACGCAAAGAACGTGCGCCATACCAAAAAGAAATTTTGCGTTTGGTTTTGATGCGTTTTAATTGGTCAAAAATGTGTGAGCGCATTGGCGCCATTCCAGCGCCGCCGCCAACAAACACCATTTCGGCATCGGTTTCTTTGGCAAAAAATTCCCCAAAAGGACCATAAACGGTGATTTTGTCGCCCGGTTTTAAAGAAAAAACATAAGAAGACATTTTGCCCGGCGGGATATCATCGCGCGCTTTGGGCGGCGTTGCCACACGAATATTAAATTTAACAATGCCCTTTTCTTCGGGGTAATTCGCCATAGAATAAGCCCGCACAACGGGTTCAGTAACTTTGGAGACATAGCGCCAAATGTTGAATTTGTCCCACTCTGGGCGGTATTCTTCTTCAATGGCAAAATCTTTGTAAGCAACTTGATGCGGCGGGCATTCCAGTTGCACATAACCGCCCGCACGGAAATTGACTTCTTCGCCTTTGGGCAAGCGCAACACCAATTCTTTAATGTAAGTGGCAACATTGTGATTGGATTCCACCGTGCATTCCCATTTTTTTACACCAAAAACATCTTCGGGCACCACCACTTCCATATTTTGCTTAACAGGCGTTTGGCAAGAAAGCCGCCAACCTGCGCGGGCTTGTTTTTTATTAAAATGCGCTTCTTCCGTTGGCAACATATCGCCACCGCCCGATTTCACAATGCATTTGCATTGCCCGCACGTGCCGCCGCCACCGCAAGCCGAAGACAAAAAAACTTGTTCATTTGCCAAGGTTTGCAAAAGCTTGCCGCCGGCTTCAACTTCTATGCTTTTTTCACCATTTAAAGTGATTTTCACTTTGCCTGTTTGCACCAAAACCGAGCGCGCGCCAATGATGATGATTGCCAAAAGCAACACCACGCCAGTAAACATACCAATGGCGAGCAAAATTTCACCGATATTCATCGCCATCTCCCTTTAAAGTTGAATACCTGAAAACGACATAAACCCAAGCGACATCAGCCCGATGGTAATAAAAGTAATGCCCAAACCACGCAGGCCTGCCGGCACATCGGAATATTTGAGTTTTTCACGTATGGCGGCAAGTAAAGCGATTGCCAACGCCCAAGAAGCACCTGAGCCAAAACCATACACCACGCTTTCAGCAAAATTGTAGTTGCGCTCCACCATAAACAAAGCACCTGCCATCACTACGCAATTGACCGTAATTAAAGGCAAGAAAATGCCCAAAGCGTTGTAAAGGCTGGGCATGTATTTGTCCAAAGTCATTTCCAAAATCTGCACAATGGCGGCAATCACGCCGATATAACAAAGCAAACCCAAAAAGGACAAATCCACATCGGGCAAACCTGCCCAAGAAAGTGCGCCTTCTTTTAACAAAAAAGTGTAAATCAAATTGTTGGCAGGCACTGTGATGGCTTGCACAACAATAATGGCTGCGCCCAAACCCAAGGCGGTTTCCACCTTTTTGGAAATGGCAATAAAAGAACACATCCCCAAAAAGAACGAGAGCGCCATATTTTCAATAAATACGGTGCGGATGAATAAACTTAAATAATGTTCCATGGTTTGTGTCCTTTAATCTTCTTTAACTTGTGGGGCAAGGCGAAAAGCGGCAGGTTCTGCTTGGTCTTTTTTGGCGGTGCGCAATGCCCAAATGATTAAACCAATCAAAAAGAAAGCAGAAGGCGGCAAAAGCAACAAACCGTTGGGGATATACCAACCGCCATCATTGACCGTTTGCAAAATGCTGATGCCAAACAACTTGCCAGAACCAAAAAGCTCCCGAATAACGCCCAACGTCAACAACATTGCGCTGTAACCCAAACCATTGCCAATGCCATCCAAAAAGGAAATGCCGGGCGGGTTTTGCATGGCAAAGGCTTCGGCTCTGCCCATCACAATGCAGTTGGTAATAATTAAGCCGACAAAAACAGAAAGTTGTTTTGCCAAACTATACGCATAGGCTTGCAAAACTTGGTCTACCACAATCACCAAGGAGGCAATAATCACCATTTGCACAATCATACGAATGGAGGCGGGAATTTGGTTTCTAATCATTGCAATGAATAAATTAGAAAAAGCGGTAACCAGCGTGAGCGAAATTGCCATCACCAGCGCGGTTTTTAAGTTGGAAGTGACCGCCAAGGCAGAGCAAATGCCCAAAATTTGCAAAGCAATGGGGTTGTTTTCAAAAATGGGACCAAAAAGCGCTTCTTTGGCGGAAATTGTTTTTGCCATTTTTTAAGCCTCCCCTTTGCGCAGTTGTTGCAAATAAGCACCAAAACCTTGTTCGCCTAACCAAAAATTAACCAAATTATTCACGCCGCGGCTGGTTAAAGATGCCCCAGCCAAACCATCCACTTTGTGGGCGGCATCGGGGTCAGAATCTTTGACATTGCCTTTGATAACGTGAATGTTGAGTTGCTCACCTTGGAACAATTCTTTGCCAATCCATTTGGCTTTCCATTTGGGGTTGTCTACTTCGCCACCTAAGCCGGGAGTCTCCCCGTGTTGGTAAAAACCCAAACCGACCACGGTGTTTAAATCTTCTTTAATCGCCAAAAAGCCGTATAAAGTAGACCAAAGCCCGTAACCGCGCACGGGCAAAATCAAACTTTGAATGGTGCCGTTTTCATCTTTTGCCCAATACACCACGCTTTTGTTTTCACGCCGTTTGATGTTGGCAATGTCTTCATTAGCCGACAACGCCACCGATTGCGCAGAATCGGATGCCAACAACAAGGGATTGATAGTATTCGGGTCTTCATTTTCCAAATACAAACCCGATTTTAAATCCACCACTTTGGCTTCAATTTGGCTATTAAAAATGCGTTTGATTTCATCGGCATTGGCATTGCCTTGCGGCAACAACTGCGCAATTTGCAAAATGCTTTTTTGCATATCAATTTGGCGGTTTTCCTTTTGAACAGGTTTTAAACCCACTGCCGCACCAGCAACAAAAACGGCAGAAACCAAACTGACAATTAAGGCTACCGATAATGTTTTGGCAACCGATTCTTTTTCAGTGCTCATCGCGTGCCATCCTCCGTTTGATATTGGATTGCATAACAAAATAATCAATTAACGGTGCGCACAAATTGCCCAGCAAAATGGCCAGCATCATTCCTTCGGGAAAAGCGGGGTTGACGACGCGAATCAACACCACCATCGCACCAATTAAAAAACCGTAAATCCATTTGCCTGTGGAAGTCATTGCGGCGGAAACGGGGTCGGTGGTCATAAAAAATAACCCAAAAGCAAAACCACCCAACACAAAATGCCAATACCACGGAACGGCAAACATTGGATTGGTCGCAGAACCAATCCAATTGAACAAAGAACTAATGGCAAGCATTCCCAAAAACACCGCCAAGACCGTGCGCCAAGCAGAAATGCCAGAAAGCAACAACAAAACGCCGCCCAGCATAATTGCCAAGGTGCTGGTTTCCCCCATAGAACCGGGAACAAAACCAACAAAAGCATTCATCCACGAAATGCCGGCGTTTTCAATTGCCGCCACACCGCCCGATGCCGCCAAAGCCAAAGGTGTGGCTTGTGTTAAACCATCCACGGCAACCCAAACGGCATCGCCTGAAATTTGCGCCGGATAAGCAAAAAACAAAAAAGCACGCCCAGCCAAAGCGGGATTCAAAAAGTTTTTGCCCGTGCCGCCAAAAACTTCTTTTGCCAAAACCACGCCAAAAGAAATGCCCAGCGCCACTTGCCAAAGCGGAATCGTTGGCGGAACAATTAAAGAAAACAAAATGGAAGTCACAAAAAAACCTTCATTGACTTCGTGTTTTCTAATGCTGGCGAACAACACTTCCCAAAAACCGCCCACAACAAAAGTGGTGGCATAAACGGGAACAAAATAAAAAGCGCCGTGGATAAAATTATCCCAACAACTTTGCGGATTAAACCCTGCCAAGCAAGAAATCCACGGTAGACGCCAATTTTTTTCCAAAATCAACAAATCGGGGTTTGCCAAATACGCCAAATTGGCTTGATGCCCCACATTCCACATTGCCCAAAACATCGCCGGAAAAGCGCAAAGCCAAACGATAATCATCATTCGTTTTAAATCAATGCCATCCCGAACGTGCGCACTGCTTTTGGTTACATTGGATGGGCGATACAAAAATGTATCGGTGGCTTCATACAAAGCTTTCCATTTTTCAAACTTGCCGCCCGCTTCAAATTGCGGAGCGATTTTGTCCAACATATTGCGTAAGGCTTTCATTTAGCCCTCCTTTTCAATGCGCGTTAAAACATCGCGCAAAATCGGGCCGTATTCGTATTTGCCTGCGCAAACATAAGAACAAAGCGCCAAATCTTCTTCATCCAATTCCAAAGCGCCTAATTTTTGCGCCATTTCGGTATCGCCTGCCACCAAATAACGCAACAAAGGCGTTGCCAAAATATCCAAAGGCATCACCGATTCATAATTGCCAACGGAAACAATTGCCCGCGCCGAGCCGTTGGTGGAAGTATCCATGGCAAATTTTTTGTTGCCCAGCAATTTGGAAATAAAAATATTTTTAACGGAATGCTTATTGAAGCCCAAACGGAAATAATGAAACATTTCGCGCTCGCGCCCTTCTTTCAAGCAAGAAACTTGCAAGTGGTAGCGTCCCAAAAATGCCGTATCCGCTTTTGCCGTGCGCCCGCCCAAAATAGAACCAGACACAATGCGGTTTTCGCCTTCTTTTAATTCATTTTGCGTTAATGCCAACAAATCAGCGCCCAAATGCGTCTTGATTAAACGCGGTTTTTTAACCACTGGGCCTGCCAAAGCAATCACGCGCTCGGTTAAAAATTGCCCTTCCAAAAACAAAGCGCCGATGGCAATCACATCTTGGTAATTCACATGCCAAACCGTGTGTTTTAAACTGACTGGCCGCAAAAAATGAATGTGCGTGCCGGGCAAACCCGCTGGATGCGGGCCTTCAAAAATTTCGGTTTTCACATTAGGCAAATCGGCGCCTTGCCACAAATCGCCCGGCGCTTGGCACAAAAAAATCGGCGCGATTTTGGACAATGCCGCAACCCCGCCGTGGAAAAATTTGCCTGTTGGATCCAACTCTTTGGCGGCAATGCGCGGATCCACCGACAATGGATGGGTATCTATCGCCGTAATAAATAAGGCATCCGGCGTTGATTCTGCCGCTGGAATTTTGGAAAATGGCCGCGTTCGCAAAGCCACCCAAGCGCCCGATTCAATCAAACGTTGCCGAATAAAATTGGCTTGGGCATTTAAAATTTCTTTATCTGTTAGCTTGGAAAACGCCACACGCGGTGCGTTTTCGTCTGTGGCAATGGTAATGGATTCAATCATCCTTCGTGCGCCACGTTTTATTTTTTGAACTATGCCACCCAAAGGCGCTGTGAAAACAATGCCCGGGTTGTTGCGATCTTTAAAAATCGCTTGCCCGGCTTGCACTTTGTCGCCTTCTTGGATGAGCAAACTCGGTTTGATTCCCACAAAATCGGCAGGCAAAAGTGCCACTTTGTTGACCTTGGCGGTTGATACCGTCTGTTGCGGCGCACCGAGAATTGGCACGTCTAATCCGCGAGAGATTTTAATCATTCGCACCCCGAACTTTTTTTGCTGACGTATAAAAAACGCCGTATTTTAAACAAAAACAATGAAAAATTTAAGCAGATTTTTTGCCCCAAAAACCTTGATGGCGGTTAACTTTATAAAACGTGTTAACTTTGTAAAACAGCTTTTTTCCGTGGTAGATTTGATTTTTTAATTTTTTGTAAAAGAAAGCACAATGAACACATTGGCACAATTACCCAACCCCACGAAGACCGTTGCGGATTTTTTGAACCTTCCTAATCGTCAACACAAGCAAATTATTTTTGTAAAGGGAAAAATTAAAAACATAGACAAAAAACCGCAGGGCGACACCTTTGACTTGGTAGATGAAGAGAATTCATCCATAAAAATCAAATGTATTCTTTTCCCACAAGACAAAAATTTCAACAAATCTCACGAACTCATACAAAACACCGATGGCTCGTATAGCTATTTCGCCTACAACGCACCACTATTGCAATTTTGTGAAGGTAGTGTTGTTTTGGTGGAAGGGATGATTCAAACCGAAATCAATCAATTAGCCATTCAAAATTTTAACCAAGCAGAAGTAGCCATTAAAGAACAGAAAATAGGCGTTATCACAACCCCGAAAAGTGCCGCTTTGAACGACATTCAACACGTTTTAAAGGGCATTGTTGAAATTAAAGAATTTCTAATCAACTTTAACAACCTAAATGAAGACACAGCAACAATATGCAAAAAACATTGCGAAAAAATCAGAGAAGCGGCAGATGATAACGAAATCAGCCATATCTTATTTTGTTGCGGTGGATGGGATGAAAAACAAGGAAAGCCCAACTGGGTTGCGGCTTTTGACGAAGATGAGTTGATTCAAACAATAAAATATGCCCAGCGACAAAAACAAAAAACATTCATTACAGGGTTGGGACACGCTCAATATAACCGCCAACAAGAGAAAACAAGAGCAGACGATGCTGCAGAAATAGACGCAACAACTCCCACAATGGCTGCCATTGAAGCAGCCTGTTTACTTCTTTTTGGAAAAACGTGGGCGGAATATATGACTTCCCAAAAACCAAACTTTCCACGGTAAATCGCAAATTTTTTCAAAAAAAATCCACGTTGACCGTGGATTTTTTTGAATGTTGATTTTTGAAAAATATTTGAAAAATATTTTTTAAACAACCGAAGAAAAAGTAATCCACTCTTTCCACGTTTTTTTGAACAAAATTTTGCTCACCACTTCAACGGCTGCCATTGTGGGTGTGACGGTATCAAAATCAGCGGCGGCATCCGCCATAAAAACTCGGCGGTGAAAATCTTCTTCAATATAACCCAAACCGGTGATGAACACTTTGGATTTGCGTGCTTCCCGAATGGCGGCAATGAGCTTGGGATTGTTGTAAATTTCCCACGAATTTTCATAGCCCACGCCACGGCAAAATAAAATATAACCAACTTCTGGGTCGCTCTTTGCTTTTTCAATGGCGGCGCAATAGTTGGCGCATAGGCGATCATTGGATAAATCAGGTTCTGCCAAATAATCTTTGATTTCCACCAAACCGTCCAAAATATAATGAATATCAACCAAAGCGGGCGAGCCGGGCGTGGTAATTAACGCCACTTTGGTGGTGTTGATAAAATATTCTTGCGGAACGGCAACAATATCAGTTACTGCCAACTCTTTGATGCCTTGGAAAATCTGCACTTTTGCCGTTACGCAAACCAAAGAATTTTCTGAAATGCCTTGTAAAAACGCTTCACCGTAGGTGTAGAGCACGCAATCAATTTTTGCCGAAAGATTAATTAAATCATCACACAAGCTAAACGTATAACCTTGTTGGTCTTCGGTTTGGCGCACTTGCATAATGTAGCCTTGCACGCAAACGGTTTTGCCTTCGGTTACTTTTTTGTCGTTGCGGCATTCGGCAACGCTAAAAATAATTTCATTGTCCATTATTTTTTCCTTTGAAAAAACATTCAAATAATTGCGCCATTTTACGTCGACCGCAGAAAATCACCAACCATTGCGCAATTCCCCGGGTTGCAATGCCCGTTCACGCGGGCGGGTTTTTTGTAGCCAAAAATCCAACGCGTTGGTTACCGTCCAAAATTGCGTGGGAGAGACCGAATCCGCCTTGTTTTCACAAGGTAATAACTCAATTTTTGCACCTTGTTTGATTGTTTGCACGCCCAAACAATAATCGCCTTGGCGGTAAGTGCCGCCTTTAATATTGTTTTCCACAAACCACACTTCGTTTTCATCAAACTGGCAAAGCCGCACAACAACACTGCCTTTCACATTGGCAATGCAAGCGTGCGGCCACATTTGGATTAAAACACGGGAAGAATCAAGGGTTGTAAACTCCCAACGCTGGCGTTCTTTGGCGTGGCAAGGGTATAAAAACAAAGGAAGACCAGACTCCGTTGGCGCGGCGCGAGAATCTAGGCAAAATTTGCCCAAATGCAACAAATCAAGCGCTGCGGCATTGCCCACAAAAAGCAAAAAAAACAAAGTAAAAATATTTTTCATTTTTTTATTTTTCAACAAAAACGTATAATGCGGCATTTTACGCCCGGGTGGCGAAATTGGTAGACGCACCAGATTTAGGTTCTGGCGTTCAAAAAACGTGAGGGTTCGAGTCCCTTCCCGGGCACCAAAAGGAAAACAAAAATGCCGATAATTTTAAACGAAAAAATTCCATATTTTTCTATTGAAACCGTTGATTTTAAAGGAAATATTGAAACTTTTACGCCAGAATTGGCATTAAATAAAATTTTTGTTTTGTATTTTTACCCCCGCGATTTAACCAGCGGTTGCACCAAAGAAGCGCAAGATTTTGCGGCAAAATTTGCAGATTTTCAAAAAGCAAATGCTTTTGTTTTGGGCATTTCGCGCGATACCATCGCACGGCATAAAAAATTCATTGAAAAAGAAAATCTGCCTTTTCCACTTGCCGCCGACCCTAACGAAGAAGTTTGCAATTTGTTTGGCGTGATTCAACCCAAAAAAATGTATGGCAAAGATGTGCGTGGCATTGTGCGCAGCACTTTTTTGTTTGATGAAAATGGCGTTTTGCGCCAACAATGGCTCAAAGTCAAAATTCCCAACCACGTTGATGAAGTTTTGCAAGCGGTTTTGGAATTGAACCAATAAAAAAATAAAAAAAACCAAAAATCCACGGTAAACGGCAAAAATTTTTCAAAAAAATAAAAAGTTTACCGTGGAAAATCACGGCATTTGCGCAGTTTGCGATTCGCTTGGCGTGAGTTCAACTGCGGGTTTTAATAAAATTGGCTGATTCTTAGGCAAAGCGCCTTTGGACTTTTTTTTGGAATCAACTTTGGCATTATTTTTGTCGGTTTTATTCCTTGGTTGGATAATGGCTCGCACTCGGGCAGATTTGGGATTTTGGCGGATGCTTTTTTGCGCTTCATCCGAGCCGTTGTTTACAAAATAAGTTTCATTCATTGCGTTGTAGCGAATATAAGCGCCTTTGACTTCATCTTTGCCGCTTTTTACCCACGCATTGCCAATTAACTCCGCCACTTCGTAATTGCCATCATAAACAATGCGGTCCGCCTTGCCTTCAATGTATTCATCCACGCCTTCACGTTTTTGGCGAAAATACGCTCGGCGATTCGCATATTTAAACGCCGTGCCTTTTTGGTAGCCGTATTGATCTTCCACAATGCGCACTCGGGCAGCTTCTAGGCGTATGGTGCCTTTGGTAATAATCACATTGCCTTCTAACACTTGCACTTTTTCTTTGTCGTCAATGGTGGCGAAATCGGCTTCAATTAACATTGGTTTTTCACGGTCGGCTTTTTCTGCCCACGCATTCACCGTTAAAAAAACCGCTATTAAAAGGGATAAAACAATGCGAACAATCATTTTTTCTTTTCCATCAGTTGTGGTTGGATAATGCCGCTGACACGGCTTTGTAATTCAATCACCGAGCGGTCTATAAAAAGTTTGGCACCTATTGATTTCACCCAAGAATCGTCATTTTCATAAAGCACAAAATCCGTGTTGGTAAAGGCAAAATCAGCGGCGGGTTCAATCACCAAATGCGCCATTTCTGCCCGCAATGCGCCACGGTTTTCAAAAGGCGGGCGGGATATTGTTGTGCCGTTGTATAAATAAACCAAATCGCCATTGCTACTTACCACCGCATTTTTGGCTATGACGCTGATGGGCGGCTCGTTGTCTCGGTAGGCGGTTAAAATTGGCGCATCCATCTCGGCGCTGTCATCGTCTGGAAAATGGCGAGCTTCTGGGCTATTTAAGCGGTAACGCAACACGCCATCCTCGCTAAATTGCAACATTTGCAGGTTATAAGCAAAGGCATCGGGCTTGTGTTGGGGCGTTGTGGATTCGGGGTTGAATTGCACCATTTCATTCAACCAAAAAGACAAACCCGCCAAAATCAGCAAAAAGAAAAACGGCACCAGTGTGTTGATATTTTTAAAAGGCATTACTGATTCTCAAAATATTCCACGGCATTTTGCCAAATGCCTTGCGCTTTTAAAAGCAGTTCTATTACATCCCGTACGGCACCTGCTCCGCCCATTTTGGCGGATACCCAACTGGCGATTTCTTTGATTTCTGGCACGGCGTTTTGCGGCGCAAAAGAAAGAGCGCATTTTTTCATCACCGATAAATCAATTAAATCATCTCCCATAAAAGCGCAAGATTCCCACGGTAAACCCAATTTTTTTTTCAAATTTTCAAAGACTTCACGCTTATTTTTAATACCTTGAAAAACGTGCGAAATTTGTAATTCCGCCATGCGTTGTGCCACGCATTCTGATTTTTTGCCTGTAATCACCGCAACGGCAATGGGCGAATCGGCTAATAAGCGCAATGCCAAACCATCTTGTGCGTTAAAACGTTTGGCTTGCCAAGATTCGGCATAAAACAAACCGCCGTCAGTCATCACGCCGTCAACGTCAAAGGCAATTAACCGAATGCGGCGTGCTTTTTCTAAAATTTTTTGTTCCATTTTTCTATAAAACTTTTGCGTCCAACAAATCGTGGGTGTTTAAAGCGCCAACAATTTTGCCTGCATCATTTAAAGCAATAACGGCGTTGATTTTAAAGCGTTCCATCAATGCCACAACTTCTGTTGCCATTTTATTGTCGGATATACATTGCGGGTTTTGGTGCATCAATTCGCCAATGGCAACGCTTTTAAAATCCACGTTTTTTTCAAACGCTCGGCGCAAATCACCATCGGTAAAAATACCCAGCGGTTTGTTTTCTAAATCCGCCACAATCACCATTCCCAAACCGCCTTGGGACATTTTTAAAATGGCATCAGCCATTAAAGTTTCAGGCAAAACCACAGGCAAATTTTTGCCTTGGCGCATAATATCTTTAACACGAGTGAGCAAACGCCGCCCAAGTGCACCGCCCGGGTGCGAGCGTGCAAAATCATCCACACCAAAGCCACGTGCTTGTAATAAAACAACGGCAAGCGCATCACCCAAAGCAAGTGCCGCCGTGGTGGAAGAAGTCGGCACCAAACCAAAAGGGCAGGCTTCCTTTTCAATATGTGCGTTCAAATGCACATCGGCATTTTTTGCTAATGTGGAAGTGGCTTTGCCCGTTATTGCAATGATTTTTGCGCCTTGGCGCTGAATGAGTGGCAAAATTTTGAGCAATTCCTCCGATTCGCCCGAATAAGAAATTGCCAACAACAAATCGTTTTGGGTAATCATCCCCAAGTCGCCGTGGCTGGCTTCCGCTGGATGCACAAAATAAGCGGGCGTGCCCGTAGAAGCCAGCGTGGCTGCAATTTTTTTGCCGATATGCCCAGATTTGCCAATGCCGCTAACAATCAAACGGCCGGGCGTGTTCAAAACCAAGTTGACGGCTTTGGTGAAGTTGTCATCTAGTTTTAAATCCAAAATCGCCTGCGATTCAGTTTTTAAAACGGCATTGCCCCATTCCAACCACTTGACATTGCAATTTTCCACGGTGAACCATCCTTTTTTTTCAAAATTTTTAAAAGTTTACCGTGGAAAATTATCAATCCACGCCAAAATTTCATCCACGCATTCTTCAAAACGGCTAAAACTGTGATTGCCGCCTGCAAAAAGCGTGGTTTTTGCGCCTTGAAACCATTGTTGCGCGTCTGTTGGGTTTAAAACTTCATCGCCCAATTCTTGTAATAACCAATAACGTTTGGGGTTTGGCAAAACAATTTGATTTTTTAAATCAATGGCATCCGATTCGGTAAATAAAAATTTTTGCGCACTATAAAAATTTTTATGCTCGCCCAAAAACAAAGCCAAATCAATGTTGGCAATAACGGCAGGGTTAATTAAAACCGCAGGCAAATCATATTTTTCTGCCACAACGCTTGCGTAATGTCCGCCAAGCGAAGAACCAATAATGCCGATGGGTTGGTGCTTTTCCACCATTTCAACAACCTGCTGAATGGCTTTTTTTGGCTGAAAATGCAAATCGGGGCAAAAAAAATGTTGGCTCAAACCCATTTGCGCCATTTTTTGCTTGACGATTTGCGCCTTCCAACTTTGGGAAGATGCGCAAAAACCATGCAAATACAAAATATTGCGCATTTTTTTAAAACGGCACTTTGACGTTTAAACCCAATGCAGATAAGGCTTGTGAGATTTTTTCGCCCAAGGTTTTGGAATCCCTTGTGTCCAACCATTGACCGTTTTTGTATTGAAAATGAAAACCGCCATTTTGTGCCGATAACCACACTTCTTGCGTGCTGGAATGAGCGGAAATTAAAATTTCACCGCCTTCATCCATGCTCAAACGAAAAACGGTATCGCTTTGCCAATCGGCGTCTAAATCGGGCGTTCTTGCCGCAAGTTCGTCAAAAAAACGCTCCAAATCGTCAAAGAGGCGATTCAAAGCGCAGTTAAAATTTTCATCCATCGTGGTAGACTCATCTTTTTTTAAAAACGGGTATTGTAATGCGGGCTACTTCACTTTTTTTGCTATTTTGCCTTTTTTTGAGCGCTTGCGGCTTAAAAAACGCCTTGGAGCGCCCGCCCGTTTTTGAAAAACCAACCCAACAATTGCAACCAACCCAGAACACACAACAATGAACAAGAATTTTGCTTACCAAAACGGCATTTTGCACGTTGAAAACGTCTCCGCCCAGCAGCTTGCCCAAAAATTTGGCACGCCTTTTTATGTTTATTCCTTAACAGCCTTGGAAGATGCCGTGCAGGAATTTTTAAAGGTGAAAGAAAATCACCCTGAAGGCAATCGTTTGCACATTGCCTTTGCGGTGAAGTCGCTTGCCAACATTGCCATTTTGGAATTTTTCGCCAAAAAGGGCTTGGGCTTTGACATTGTTTCCAAGGGTGAACTTGCCCGAGTTTTAAAAGCTGGAGCGGATACACGCAAAGTTGTTTTTTCTGGCGTGGGCAAATCAGAGCACGACATTCGCCAAGCTTTGGCTGCTGGTATTTATTGCTTCAATGTGGAATCCAAAGAAGAACTTTTGCGCTTAAACACCATTGCACAATCTTTTAACAAACAAGTGCCCGTGGCATTGCGTGTGAATCCCAATGTGGATGCCAAAACGCACCCCTACATTTCCACTGGGTTAAAAGAAAACAAATTCGGCGTGCCAATTGAAGAAGCCTTGGCGTTTTATAAAGAAGCCGCCAGCCTTTCCCACATTGAATTAAAAGGCGTTGATTGCCACATTGGCTCACAACTTTTAGACCCTGCTCCCGTGCATGATGCCTTTGATTTGGTTTTTGAATTGGCAGAAGAAATTGAAAAACAAATCTGCCCGCTTTCGCACATTGATATGGGCGGCGGCTTGGGCATTGCTTATGAACAAAATGAACAAGCGCCAAGCGTAAAAGATTATTTAACGCCAATGCTCAACAAATTGGAATACAAACCTTGGCAGTTGGTTGTGGAACCCGGGCGGCGCTTGGTTGGCAATGCGGGCGCCATCATCACGCAAGTGGAATATTTGAAATCCAACGCCAACAAGCATTTTGCCGTGGTAGATTGTGCGATGAATGATTTGATGCGCCCGGCTTTATACGATGCTTTTCACAACATTGTGAATGTGAAAGAAAAATCAAAAGCCCCGCCGCAGCAATACGACATTGTTGGCCCCATTTGCGAAACGGGCGATTTTTTAGGCAAAAACCGCAAAATGGCGATTGAAACGGGCGATTTGTTGGCAATTTTATCCGCAGGCGCTTATGGTTCCACAATGGCATCCAACTACAACGCGCGCGGCAGAGCGCCCGAGATTTTGGTGCGTGGCAATGCGCATCAGTTGATTCGCGAGCGCGAAAAAACAGACGAATTGTTTGCATTAGAAAAACCTTTAAAACTTTAAAAATCTTAAAACAAACGATTTTCCACGGTAAACCTTCAGAAATTTTCAAAAAAATAAAGCGTTTACCGTGGAAAAAAATTAAAAACCAACCGCAATCCCTTATAAAACAAGGCTTTTAGCCGTGGCACGTGTTTTGCTTTTTATCAGACGTTTTTAACGCTATGTGGAGCGCAAAAATGAGTGTGTCGGTTTTAAACAATTTGGGGGCAATGTCCGCCGCGGCAGCCGCAGCGCCGATAACAGGCGGTTTGAATAGTGTGCAGTCTTCTTCATCTGCGGGCATTTTTTCTTTGCTGTTTAATCAGCAGTTGGGCGAAAACGCCGCAAATAATCCGCTTTTGACTAGCTTAATTGCTGAAAACCCAAGCGCTGCGCCGCAATTCATCAAAAACGCCTTGCATTTGAATAACGACAACGACAATGCCAATTCTTTGGATTTAAACGCACTTTTTGCAATGCTTACCCCCGATGCCAATGCCGTTTTGGCACAAATTACACCAGATGTTGAAAACCGCAACGATTTGGCGCTATCCACTTTAAACAATCTTATCGCCAACAACGGCGGCTCTTCCAACAATGCTTCCAACGCTTTATTCAATGCCTTGATGGCGCAAGCGAACAAAACGGCAAATGGTGCATCGGAGTCGGTAAAACTTGCCGCAAACGATGAAAGCATTGACACGCCGTTTAACCACATTTTGGCAGCGGTGGAATCCGCACAAACAAAAAACACAACGCCCAATGTTAGCGTCTCTTCTCCCGTTGGTTCTGCCAATTGGGGTGCGGAATTTAATCAGCAAATTGTGTGGGCGGCAAAAAACGATGTGCAATCGGCAGAAATCCGCTTGCATCCTGAAAATTTGGGACCAATTAAAATTTCGCTCAACATTGCCGATGGCAAGGCGCAAATTGCCTTTGTGGCAGCGCATAGCGAAGTGCGGCAATCCATTCAAGAAGCCTTGCCGCAGTTAAAAGAAATGTTGGCGGCATCCGGCATTGATTTGGGTCAAACCAACGTGGGCAGTGAAGAAAAAAGCCCCAACTTCCAAGATTTTTCAGCCCAAGCACAAAAACAAAGCGGTATACTCACAGACGAGCCCACTTTTGAAGAAGCCGCTTTGATGGTGCATTTGCCAGAAAACCACGCACCAATGCGTGTTTTAAAAGCCGATTCTGCACAAGTGGATTTGTTTGCTTAACCACACGAGGACCAAAATGGCAGACGAAAAACCCACTACAAACGCCGCAGAAACACCCAAGAAAAAAAGCAAGTTGCTTTTAATCATTGCCATTTTGTTGGCATTGATTTTAATTGGCACTGCGGCAGGGTTGTTCTTGCTATTGCAACACAATTCAGACGAAGAATCGGCAGATGAAGAAGAAGTGGTGGTAGAAGCCGAGCCTCCCAAAAAGAAAAAGAAAAAAGACCCCGCTGCTCCGCCTGTTTATGTGGCGCTGGATACCTTCACCGTCAACTTGATGCCTGTGGATGATTTGGGCGACCAATATTTGCAAGTGGGCATTACCTTGGAATTAGAAGATGCAACAGAAGAAGCGAATCTCAAAACAAGAATGCCACGTGTGCGCAACGATGTGACGATATTGCTAACAAGTCAAACCGCTACGGGCTTGCAATCGCCTGATGGCAAAATGAAATTAGCGGCAGATATCAAGGATCGAGTCAACTGGGCAATTAACCCGCCCGTTATCATCCACAAAGGTGAAACACCGCTCCCGCCCGATGGACCGGTGACAGACGTTTTATTTACTTCTTTTATCGTTCAATAAAATAAGCAAAATGGCAGGCGATTTTTTGTCCCAAGACGAAGTTGATGCGCTTTTAAAAGGCGTTACCGGCGAAGCGGACGAACCCGAAGAAACGCAAGAGCAAACCTCTGGCGTGCGTCCGTATAACGTTGGCACGCAAGAGCGCATTGTGCGCGGCAGAATGCCAACCTTGGAGCTTGTCAATGAACGCTTTGTGCGGTATTTGCGCATTGGTTTGTTTAATTACATGCACAAAAATGCGGAGATTTCGGTAGGTCCCATTCGGGTTCAAAAATACGGCGAATTTATCCGCAACCTTGTGGTGCCCACCAATTTAAATTTGGTTTTGGCGCATCCTTTGCGCGGCACATCACTTTTTGTTTTTGACCCCAACTTGGTGTTTTTGGTTGTTGATAATTTATTCGGCGGCGATGGGCGTTTTCACACGCGGGTTGAAGGGCGTGATTTTACCGCCACAGAACAGCGCATTATTCAAGGTTTACTCAACATTGTTTTCACCGAATACAGCAAAGCGTGGGAACCAGTATTTAAAATCAATTTTAAATATATCCGTTCTGAGATGAACTCGCAGTTTGCCAACATTGCTACACCTTCGGAAATTGTTGTGTCTACGAGCTTTACATTGGAATTTGGTGGCGCAACAGCGGATATGTTCATCTGCTTTCCTTATTCTATGTTGGAGCCAATTCGGGAGATTTTGTATAGCACAATGTCCAGCGAGCAGCTTTCAAGCGATAAACGTTGGATTGGCACTCTTCGCCAACAACTGCGTGCTGCCGAAGTGGAAATGGTGGTGAATTTAGGCGATGGCGAAGTGCGATTGCGAGATGTGTTGGAATTAAAACGTGGGGATGTTATTCCTATTGAAATCCCCGAACGCTTACAAGTCACCATAGACAACGTGCCGCTTTTATCTTGCTCTTATGGGCAACAAAATGGGCAATACGCCGTTAAAGTAGAAGAATTTATTACGGCGGAACCTGAAATTCCGCCCGAGCCGCCGCCCTCGTTAAACACGGCAGAAGAAGACAACAATACTAACCCAACCGAAGAATAAGGATACGATAATGGCTGATGAAAATTTAATAGACGAAGAAGGCAAAATTGACGATGCCGACTGGGCGGCTGCTATGGCCGAACAAAGCGCCACAGAATCCGCCGCCGCAACGGCTGATTCTGTTGGCTTAGAAACAGCCACGGCAAGCAACGCTTCTTCTAATGCCAGTGTTTCTGATGATGCAAACGCTGACGGCGATATTGACTGGGCAGCCGCCATGGCTGAACAAACGGCAAGCGAATCCGCCGCTGCGGCCGTGACTGCGCCTGCCGCCGCTACTGCCGCACCGATTTTTCCATCGTTTGATTCGGAAGAAACCGCATCGGGCTTGATGAACGAATTGGATATGATTTTGGATATTCCCGTGCAAATCACTGTGGAATTAGGCCGCACCAAAATCAGCATCAAAAACTTGTTGCAGTTGGCGCACGGTTCCGTTGTGGAATTGGATGCCATGGCAGGCGAACCGATGGATGTGTTGGTCAACGGCACTTTGATTGCCCAAGGCGAAGTTGTGGTTGTTAATGACCGCTTTGGCATTCGCTTGACGGATATTGTGAGCTCATCAGAGCGCATGCGCAAAATCAACCATTAGCGATTTTCCACGGTAAACCCAAAAAAAATTTCAAGTTCACCGTGGAAAACTTGCTAAAATTGCGCTTTTTTCAACAAGGTAAGCGGGTGTAGTTCAATGGCAGAACGTGAGCTTCCCAAGCTCAATACGAGGGTTCGATTCCCTTCACCCGCTCCACGCTTTGTGCTGTTTCGGCATCAGTGGGCAATTGCCCAACCTTTGATGTCGGCGTTTTCTCATCTTGGTTTTGAAATTGTAGAAAACCCAAGCGTGCGCGATTTAAAGCGTTTTCAAAAAAACGAAATTCTTTGCGCTTTTAACAATATCCATTTGGAAATCAAAAAACCGCACAAGGCGCTCTACTTCAAAAATCGGCTAAACGCCTTGGGCGCACCAGTGATTTTTTGGGACCGCGATGGACCATCGCATATGGGCGAAAAATTGTGGCGCATGTGCTTGTTGCGGCTTTTGCCTTTTATGGATATTTACGCCACGCACACACTGCAAGATGCCGGCGGATTTTGCCGCGATGTTTTGTATTTGCCAAACGCCGCGGCAAACGGTATTTACAATCTCAACGGCAAAACACTTGCCGATTTGCGCGATGAAAAAAACTACCAATACGATGTTTCATTTTTCGGTAGATTAGACGCCAATCGTTGGGGAGAAACCCGCGTGCGTTGTGCGTTTTTTGAAAAACTCCAAAAAGCATTGGCAGAATACGGCATTGCATTGTGGGCAAAAAATAACGATTTTTCGCTTAACGAACAAATTGAAATTATTCAAACAAGCAAAATCAATTTGTCGGCTTTGGCAGGTTGCGATTTTCGCTACCGCAAGCGTTCCAAAGCAGGCAAACCCATAAGCGATGGTTTGCCTGAACGTTGTTACGGCGTGCCTAATTGCGGTGGTTTTTTGTTAAGCGATTGGCGAAATCACGCTTTGGATGACTTCACGCCCGGAGAAGACTTTGCTTTTTTTACCGATTTTAAAGATTGTGTAAAACAAATCCGCTTTTTTCTTAACCATTTTGAGCGCACGCGCGAAATTGCCGAAAATGCTTTTCAAACAGTTCAAAAACGGCATTTGTATGAACACCGCGCGCAAAAAGTTGCGCATTTTGTGTATTTTTGGAAGCAAAAAAAGCGATTTATTCCAACGCCCGAACTTTTTCCACGGTAAACCGCAATTTTTTTTTGAAAAATAATGAACAAAAAACGCTTATTCATCCAATCTTCCATCGCTTTTTCGGGCGTGGTTGTGGCGTTTTTTTTCACACTATTTTTTTTGCTTTTAACCCAAACGGGGTTTCGCTTGTTGTTAAATGGGGTAGAAAAAATCGCGCCTTATTGGGGAATGTCGTTTTCCGTTGATTCAGCGCAAGGTTCATTTTCTCACGAACTCAAAATTGCGGAACTATTTTGGGAATATCCAACAAAAACAACAACCAAGCGTGTGAAACTCAAAAATTTAAAACTGGTTTGGCAACCTTTAAAACTCTCGCAGTTGCCACCACACTTGGTTGTGGAAACTTTGTCTATTGAATCTATTTTTGTGGATTTTATTGCGCCTGAAAATCCTCCGCCCAAAGCTAGCGAATCCGCACAAAAACCTATCAATTTAAAAGACTTGTTCCCAGAAGAATCGCATTTGCCAATACGCTTTGAAATCAAAGAATTCAAAGTTGGCGAATTTTTTTGGCAACAAGAGCGGCTATTTCACAACGCCCAACTTGCCTTAACAAGTGCCACCGAATCGCGCGAAAAACACACCATTGAAAACTTTCGCGTTTTTTATGACGATTTGGAATTTTCAATCTCCGGTGAAATGGCAGCCAAAAAACCCTTTGCCTTCACAATGAAAGCGGCGGTAAACGGCAACTTGCAAAATCTTTTAAAAACCGAATCTGAAAAAAACCTCTCACTCACTGCCGATTTAACAGGCAGTTTAAAAGGCATTGAAGTCAATCTTAAAAGTGAAGGTGCCTTGCAAGCCGAAGGCGCGTTTTTATTGAATCCCCTTGCCGTGCAAGCTTTGGAAAAAGGTTTTTTAAACATTGCACCCGTTACTTTAAAAGAATGGGGCATTGCAACACCAGCCACTTTGAATGCGCAGTTGCACGTCATCCAAAAAAACCAACAATTGCAAGGCACGGTGTTTGTTGGCAACACAGATAAAACCTTGCCGATTAAAAGCGTATCCGGCAATTTTGCATTAGACAAAAATTTTGGCGTGAATTTCACGCCCTTGCACGTTTTTTTCTTTGACAATGCGGGCAAAATCACGGCAAACGGGCATTTTAAAAAACAAATTTATGCGGATTTGCAAATTTCCACGGTGAACTTGCAAAAATTTTCAAAATCGCTACCGCCAACAAACTTAAACGGCAAAATTGTTTTAAAAGGCACAACAAAAAAAACACGATTAGAAGTTGCCATTTCCGATTCACAAGCAAAACCGCCTTTAATGCTACAAACCCAAGCGCTTTATGAAAACGATTCCATTGCCTTCAAAAGTTTTTTGTTGGAATACGGTGCGGGCAAAATGACAATGGCAGGCAAATTGCAACTAAAAGGCGCACAACAGTTTGATGCCACAGTGGATTTTGCCAACTTTGATTTTAAAGAATTTGTTGCCAACTCCCGCTTAAACGGCAAATTGCACGCAAGCGGCAAACTCTCGCCTTTGGAAGTTGCCACCAATTTTGATTTAAACAATTCCCAATTGTTGGCATTGCCATTGATAGCCAAAGGCAATGCGAATCTCACTCCAACGGCACTAAAAAACGCAGATATTTCACTTCTTTGGGGAAAAAACACCTTGGCAATCCAAGGCACGCTCACCCAAAAAGGCAATGGTTTATTAAAAATAGAATCTAAGTTGGCAGATTTAAACCCCTTGGGTTATCGCGGCGCGGCGGCGGTGAATGCCGAAATCTCGGGCAATTGGGAATCGCCACAACTGCTCTTGCGTGCCAATTCAAAAGAAATCAACAACAAAAGCGGTTTTTTGTTGCAAGACTTATCAGCGCAATTCAAGGTTGGTGGGTTGCTTGATTCTCCTGTGGAATCGCAAATCACCATCAAACAATTGAACATTGAAAACACGCCGCAACTCTTGCGGGAGTTGGATTTAAAATTGAGCGGCACAAACCGCGCGCACCAAATTCGCTTAAAAACGCGCTTGCCCAAACGCGAATATTTGGATTTTGACGTGGCAGGCGGTTTTCAAACACCGTTATTAAAAATCGCCAATGCGCGCGATATTTGGGCTGGAACAATTAATCTTTTGAACTATTACCACCGCACGCGCGGCGGCTACCAAATTCAAAAAGGTAATACCATCGCAGTTGGCGCAAACCATTGGAAAGTAGAAAATCTCAACATTAAAACCCAAGATGGTTCCAAATTTGCCTTCAAAGTGCCTTTTGAAGCACATTTTGAAGGGTATGGTAATGCGCAAAAAACCACGTTTTCAGCAACTTTGGAAAATCAAGCAAGAAAAAACAAAATTGATTTATCCGCCGAATTAACCAACGCCAAAACGCCGTGGGTTATTGCCGATTCCGCGCCGTGGCATATAAAACTCAATGCCGACATTGCCCAAATGGCGTGGTTATCGGAATCGCTAGGCGAAAACTGGGAGTTGGACGGCACCTTAAACGCACATTTGGCGCTTAAAGGCTCCCCAAAAAAACCGCTTGCATCAGGCACAATTCAAGGCAGCGCCTTAAAACTTGCACAAAATGATTGGCTTTTGAACTTGTTTGATGGCACGCTGGATTTAACCATCAACCAAAATGTCTTGCAATTAAAGGAATTCTTTTGGAAAAGCGGCTTACAAAAACCGCCACCACTTTTAACCAAGCAACCAGATGCCAAAAACCTTGCCGACTTAACCGAAAAACCGGGCAGCATCCGCGCCAACGGGCATTTGCGCTTGATGACACAAGAAGAAGACAACGCGCGGCTCAACATTCAACTTGATCGCTTTGGTCCTGTGCAACAAGCAGACCAATGGCTGATTTTATCTGGCAATGCCGAAGCACACTGGGAAAAAGAAAGCTTGGCGGCAAAGGGCGATCTTAAAATTGACGCAGGCTTTTGGCAAATCAAGGGTTTTGGCTCGCCGTCATTAAGTTCTGATGTGGTTGTTCGCAAAACCTTAGAGACGCAAGTTCAACCGAAAAAAATCATCTGGCAGCCACGCGTAACGCTCAATATTGATATGGGGCGGCATTTTATGTTCACAGGCTATGGACTTTCAACGCTTTTGGATGGTCGGCTCAAAATCATTGCCGAAGGGCACGATTTGCCGCGGGCGGAAGGCACCATCAACACGCGCGGCGGGCGTTTTGAAGCCTACGGTCAACGTTTGATGATTCGCAGAGGTCGCCTAAACTTTGAAAATCTTATCAACAACCCTACGCTAGACGTTGAAGCCTTTCGCTTGGGCGGCAAAATCTCATCGGGCGTTAAAATTTCAGGCACCGTTGAGCGCCCGGAGATTTCTTTAATTTCGGAACCCAACGTGCCCGATGCTGAAAAATTATCGTGGCTTGTGTTGGGGCACGGTCCAGAAGATATGAGCATGGGCGATGCAGCACTTTTGGTCTCGGCGGCGGATGGTTTGTTGGGCAGTTCATCAGGCGGCATTATTTCGCAAATGCGAACAAGCATCGGCATTGATGAATTTAATATTTCACAAGGCGATGTGGGCGGCAATACCAACAAACGCCGCATTACAAGCCGCGTGGTGGGTAGTATGCAGGATTCATCAGGTGCCACGAACGACCAAATTTTAACCATCGGCAAACGCATTACCAACCGCATGCGCTTGGTTTATGAACAATCGTTAGGGCAAGCGGATAGCCTATTGCGGCTTTTCACAAGGATGAAATACGGCGTGATGTTTATCGTTGGCACAGGTTCTGACACCTCACTGGACTTTTTCTACCGTTATGTGCGCGGCTTACCACCGCGCGATTCAAACGAGCAAAACAACTCTCCCCCACCGTGATTCCAAAAAACATAGAATTTTCATAAAATCCAACTTTCAATTTTTAAAAGGAAAAACGATGAAAACCTTGCTTAAAATCTTTGCTTTGTTTTTTGCTGGCGCAAACTTTGCCTTTGCGGCGGTGAATTTAAACACCGCAACCCAAGCCGAGTTAGAAACTTTAAAAGGCGTGGGACCAACAAAAGCCAAAAGCATTATTGAATACCGCGAGCAAAATGGCGCATTTCAATCGGTAGATGATTTGAAAAAAGTCAAAGGCTTCGGCGATAAATCGGTTGAGAGTTTGAAAAACGATTTGCACGTGGGCGAAGAACCGCAAAAAGGCGAAATTTTGTCAAATCCTACCGACAACTTAAAACCAGACAACGCCACAAAATAAAATTTAAATTTTCCACGGTAAACATTAAAAAAATTTGGCGTTTACCGTGGATTTTTTAGGAAAAACCATGCCCATCAACACGGATTTCATCCATCCCAAAGATGCGCCAACTTTGTTAGCCGCATCGCAACAAACTTTTTTATTAGAAAATGCCACATTAAATGTGCGCGCGTTTGACAACGCTGTAATTTATCCCAATGACCAACACGGCGGACTTTATGTGAACAACGCGCCTATTTTGGCGCAGAACAATAGCACCGCCATACCCCCCCCCGCAAACTTATACGGATGAAACAGTCGTTTATGTAGGCAGTTTTATTGCCTGCTGGAGGCACGAAATCACAGATAATTTAAGGCGATTCTGGTTTTATTTTGATAAAAATTTTTCTAATTTAAAAAATCTGAAATTTGTTTTTATTTCTGCGTTTTGGATTCGTCATTCACTGCCATCGGATAATTTTTGGGCATTATTAAAAAATCTTGGCATTCCAATAGCACAATGCCACATTGTTGAACAACCAACGCGTTTTGCGCGTGTATTTGTGCCTGATGATTGTTTTTTTTTGATTCGCATTTGAAGTGTTTGCGCTACACCATAGAATATTTAAATTTATTAAACCAATTGCCACAACTTCCAGCTCCAAAAAATTTAAATATAGAAAAAGTTTATTTTTCACGCGTTGCTTTTCAATTGCGCAAAGATTGCAATGAACAAGATGTTGAAAATTGTTTTAAAAAACAAGGATTTACAATTATTTATCCTGAAAAACTTGATTTTTTAACAGCGCTTGCCATTTTGCAAAATTGCAAAGTTTTTGCCGCAACCGATGGCTCTATCGCGCATAATTTAATTTTTTGTAAAAATAAAATCACAGCCATTATTTGCCGCAAATCGCGCAATTTTACGGGTTATCAAATCACCATCAACAATCTAAAAGAGGCAAATGTTTTTTATATAGACACAGCATTTTCACCTTTTGCCGACTGGAATAAGGGTTGGGTTGGCGGACCATTTTTTTTATATGAAACAAAATATTTGCGCCGTTATTTTGGCTTGCCGCCTAAAAAAATATTTCCATTTTGGAAGTTTTTTAAATATTGTCTATTTTTTGTAGACTCACAATTTTTTGTATGGTCGCACCCACTGCGCGCCAAACTTCAAATCGGCACGCGTTTACGAAAATTATTCAAAATACCAAAACGCTAATTTTGCAAAATAGAATATTAAACGATTTTCCGCGATTAACTTTTTGAATGTTTAGCGTGGGAAATTGCTAAAAAAATTTATATTTTTATTGAATAGTTGCGTTTTTAAGAGTTTGATAAGAATCAAAACCATAGGCAATAAAAAACTCTGATTGATATTCTTCTTTTCCTAAAATTTTCATTTTTGGACAGCTGTTATTTTGATCTTGTGGTTTTGAAAATAAAACAAAAACCTTTCCTTGTGGTTTATTTTCTAAATGATCTATTTTTTTTAACCAGCGGGATAATTCATAAATATTTAAAAAATTCTTTAAATTATTTTCATCATCTGCAAAAATATACATATCCATATTACCATTTGAAAGTTCTGTAATAACGTTGGCTTTCCAGAATGTGGCGTAGCCATTTTTATAACCTTTTTCTGTTAAAGTTTTGGCAATAATAGGAAGTGCAGATTTTCTTTGCGTAGTATCCAAATAAAAAACAAATGAATGAATAGAAAGAAATATTGCCAAAACAATCAGCAAATACTTTGCTATTTTAAATAAAGAAGCACCATAAGCTAATATCGGAATAAAAAGAACAATAACGGGCAAGCTATAACGTTGCGTATAATACATATCTGTAAAAAAATAAAGAATAATAAAAAAAGAAACAGCCATCAAACAAAAAAGCCCAAAACGTCCCGATGCACCGTTTTCTTTTTGACGACGTTTAATTAAAATAAAAATACCTAATATAAAAATTACAATAAAAATAAAACTTAAAGAATTTTTTAATAATATTTGTGCTGAAAAATCTGCGTTAACAACACCAAAACATTCCAAAAAACCATTAAACACTTCTTGAACGCGTTGGAAATCTAAACTTTGAAAATGTCTTTTATGCCAACGCATAAAATAGTAGTATTTATGCAAATGGCGATTGATTGCGAATCCCAACGAAGCGGCAATTAACGATATTAAAGCGCATAATTCAAAATAACGATTGGCACGAATATTTTCAACTATTTTACGTGTGGATGATAGCACACGGCAATCTAATAAATAAATTAAAGCACCTGCCAAAAATAATGGGATATAAGAAACAACTAATTGTCGTGGTCCGCCGATGCCAGCAATAAAAGCAACGCCTGCGGCAATCCATAAAAGTTGTTTCAAATGTTTTTTATCCTGGTTTTTGGCACATAATTCACAAAGAGCTACGCTAATAAATAATAAAGAAATATGAGGTATATAATGTGGAAATATTAAAACAACACTGAACCATTGATATGAAAATGGCAATAATAATAAAATAGCTGTCCAAGCAAAATATTTTCGGCATTGAAAGGCATAGCAAAAAAAGTAATAACTTGCAATAAAAATAATAAATAAAATTGCCATTCCAATCACACGCACCCAATGCCAATTATCCAAAAATTTAAAAAACAATGAAGAAATAATTTGAGAATGTAAAACCCGTAATTCTGTTGAATAAAACCAATCTGTGGAAAAAAACTGATTATTTTGAGATAACAAATTGGATAAAATAAGCTCGGAAGATTCGTCAGAATTAGTTAATTGCCCACACAAAGATGCAGAAAATAAACCAATGCAAAAAAAACAATTAGCAAAAATAAAATACCAGCGTATTGAAATAAATTCTCTTTTTGCGCAACACTGAATTTCATTGAGATACCCCCTCAAGAAAAACAATATTGTTCAAAGCGAAAAATAATGTTTATTGCAACTTGCCCAAAATTGCGAGTGAAATTGATGATTCGAATGTTGGCGTTTTCTTTTTGTTTTTGGGCGGATAAGAGAATGTTAATAGTTTTTATTATCGCCAAATTCAATCTTTTCCCACACAATTTTTTTAATTTCAATCTGCGCCAAGTTTTTAGAACGCACTAAAAATTTAAGTTTTTTAAAATCAATCTGTGCTTTATAATCGCTTGGTGTTATTTCTTTTAAATAAAAATCTGCCGTTTCTACTTTACGCCTTCTTTTTTTTCAAAAAAACTTGCCGTTCACCGTGGATTTTTATTTTCAATTTTCAAAATAGAATCTAAAAA
>CAKQRL010000005.1 GCA_934271525.1 uncultured Rhodocyclaceae bacterium | reverse complement strand
TTTTGCAACTCTTGGTGATTTTCCACGGTAAACGGCAAAAAATTTTGAAAAAAAGAAAACGTTCACCGTGGATTTTTGTTTTTTTAGTTTTTCAACTTTTCTTTTTGGCAAATTTTTTGCGGGGAGCGGATTGTTCAAAGGCAAAGCCAACTTCGCCTTTGTCATTTAAGGTTAAAAAAGCAGAAAATTTGCGGTGTGTGCGTTTGGATACAAAGTTGGTGAGCAAATCGGTTTTTTTGTTGTGCAGCAATTTTTGCACTTCTTCCGCCGTGATTTCTTGGTTCAAAATGATGCGGCTCACTTGAAAATCGCACGCCTTTTCAAACTTTTTGGCGCAGGCAAAAGCCTTGGGCGTGGCATAAACATTGGCGGCGCATTTGGGGCAAAGCCCTAGCGCTTGCGCAGTGGAAAAATCAGGCGTTGTGGATTCATCCGATTCGTTTTCTTTTCCAAAATCAAAGGTGGGTTTTTTGTTTTCATCCAATTTAATCACGGCGGAAAAAGGTCTGCCCATTTTGCTAACAAAGCCACTTAACAATTCGGTGGCGCCGTGGGTTAAAAGCGCTTCAATTTCAAACGGTTCAAATTGCCTGCCTGCCATAATTTTCCAAATGTTGTAATCGCAATTTTGGCATTGGAATTTTTTGTAATTTTCACGCAATTCGCCACCACAAAAAGGGCAAGGCGTTTTCAAAGCGCCAAAATCGCCCGGCACGGTGTCCGCTTCAAATTCTTTGGCACGGGCAACAATGTGTTTGGTCATTTGGGCAATTTCGTTCATAAAAGCCGCTCGGGTGTATTCGCCTTTTTCAATTCTGCCGAGTTTGTATTCCCATTCGCCCGTTAATTCGGGTTGAATCAGTTCGGTTACGCCCAAACCATTCAACAACGTCATCAATGAAAAAGCCTTGGCAGATGGCATTAAATCTCGCCCTTGGCGCAGCATGTATTTTTCCAAAATCAAATTTTCAATAATTTGCGCACGGGTGGCTGGCGTGCCAAGCCCACGTTCTGCCATTGCCGCTTTTAATTCTTCATCATCCACCATTTTGCCCGCACCTTCCATGGCGGAAAGCAAGGTTGCTTCCGTAAAACGTGGCGGCGCTTTGGTTTTTAAATCCAAAATCTCCACATTTTTTGTTAAAACGGCTTCGCCTTGTTTTAAAGGCGGCAAGGAATCGGGTTCGCTATTTGAACCCGCACCGTAAATTTTGCGCCAACCGGCTTCAACCAAAACTTTGCCTTCGGTTTTAAACAACATATTTTCAATTTCGGTGATTCTGGTGGTTACTTGATACACAGCCGCCGGGTAAAAAACCGCCAAAAAGCGTTTGAAAACAAGGGTATAAAGTTTTAATTCCGCTTCATTTAACTTTTTGGGCGTGCTCAATGTTGGAATAATGGCAAAGTGGTCGCTAATTTTGGCGTTGTTGAAAATGCGTTTGTTGGGCTTGACCCAAGCGTTTTTTAAAATTTTCGCCGCAAAAGTTTGAAAATCAGCAGGGGCGTTTTTTAAAATGTCTTTCACCTGCGGCACGTAATCTTCGGGCAAAGCACGTGAATCGGTGCGAGGGTAGGTTAACAATTTGTGTTTTTCATAAAGCGCTTGCGCAATAGAAAGCGTTGTTTTGGCAGAAAAACCAAAGCGGGCGTTGGCTTCACGCTGCAAGCTGGTTAAATCAAATAAAAGTGGCGAAAGGTTGCTCTCGGGCTTGGCGGTGTCGGTTGCGCTGCCCTTTTTGCCGGCTACTTGTTGGGCGATTTTTTCCGCATCTTCACGACTCCACAAACGAGATTCTTTTAAATCTTTGTTTTCTGATTTTTTAAAATTGGGGTCAAAAAATTTGCCACGGTAAACGCCCGATTGAATTTCAAAATCCGCTTCTATTTCCCAAAAATTTTTGGGTTTGAATTCTTTAATTTCTTTTTCCCGTTCTACCACAATGGCAAGTGTTGGCGTTTGCACGCGCCCGACCGTTGTTAAATGAAAACCGCCGGTTTTGGAATTAAACGCCGTCATCGCACGTGTGCCGTTGATGCCAACCAACCAATCGGCTTCCGAGCGGCACATTGCCGCTTGCGCCAAGCCTTGCATGCTGGTTTGGTTTTTTAATTTTTGAAAACCTTCACGAATGGCGGCGGGTGTCATCGATTGCAACCACAAGCGCTCAACGGGTTTTTTGTTGTTGGCAAAGCTGGCGATGTAATTAAAAATCAATTCGCCTTCACGCCCGGCATCGCAAGCGTTGATGAGCGATTGAACGTCTTTTCTTTTAATCAATTTCAACAGCAGTTTTAAGCGTGCTTCGCTTTTGGCAATGGGTTTTAAATCAAAATAATCGGGGATAACAGGCAGGTTTTTGAAAGTCCATTTGCCGCGTTTGACTTCAAAAGATTCAGGGCATTTGAGTTCCAACAAATGCCCAACGGCAGAAGAGATGATGAAGTCGTTGTTTTCCCAAAAATCGGCGGATTTTTCAAACCCGCCTAATGCACGGGCAATGTCGTTTGCCACAGAAGGTTTTTCCGCAATGATGAGTTTTTTCATAATTAAAAGAAGGCGTTAAAAAAACGGCGTTATTTTGCTACGTTCCACGGTGAACTTGGCAAAATTTTGAAAAAAATTTGGTTTTTTCAAACAATCAAAGCCATTTTTAAAAAAATTCTGCGTTGACCGTGGAAAACTGCGGCGTTTTCACATCAAAACAATGTCGTATTGTGTGGGGGCGTAGCTGGCTTCCGCTTGCAAGGAAATTAAGCGTTCAATTTGTTCAGATAAAGTGGCAAGCGCTTGCGATTCTTCTTCTAAAAACAAATCAATCACCGCTGGTGCGGCGATGATTCGGTATTCTGGGGCGTTGAATTGCCGTGCTTCACGCAAAATTTCACGCAAAATTTCATAAGCTACCGTTTGCGCCGTTTTGATTTCGCCGCGCCCGCCGCAAGTGGGGCACGTTTCACACAAAATGTGCGACAAAGATTCACGCGTGCGTTTGCGCGTCATTTCCACCAAACCCAATGCGGAAAAATCGCTCACGCCCACGCGCGCGTGGTCGTTTTCAACCGATTTTTTGAGCGAATCCAAAACGGTTTGGCGGTGGGCGGCGTTTTCCATATCAATAAAATCCACAATGATAATGCCGCCCAAATTGCGCAGCCGCAGTTGGCGCGCAATGGCAACAGAGGCTTCTAAATTGGTTTTAAACACGGTTTCATCAAAATTTTTCAACCCCACAAAACCGCCGGTATTCACATCAATGGTGGTTAAGGCTTCGGTTTGGTCAATCATCAAATAACCGCCGGACTTTAAATCCACGCGGCGCGCCAAGGCTTTTTGGATTTCTTCATCCACGTTGTTGAGTTCAAAAAGCGCACGCTCGCCTTGATACAACTCCAAAAGATTTAAAGCGCGCGGCATATAAGTTTTGGAAAAAAGGCGCAGGTTTTCAAATTCGGGTTTTGAATCAACCAAAATGCGATGCGTTTGGGCATTGACCCAATCGCGCAAAACACGTTGCCCAAGGGACAATTCTTCGTAAATTAACTTGGGCGCAGAACTTTTGCCGACGCGGTTCAAAATTTTTGCCCACGTTTTTTTGAGATAAGCAATGTCGTTGATGAATTCTTCATCTGTGGCTTTTTCTGCCAAAGTGCGCACAATGAAACCGCCTGTTTCATTGTTACCCAAAAGATTGTTGATTCGGTGGCGCAACTCTTCACGCTCCGAATCGGATGCGATTTTTTGAGAAATGCCAATGTGTTTTTCTTGCGGTAAATAAACCAGCGTTCTGCCAGCAATAGAAAGTTGGGTTGAAAGCCTTGCGCCTTTGCTGCCGATGGGCGCTTTTTCCACGCGCACCAAAATGGTTTTGCCCGCGTTTAAAAGTTGTTCAATTTTTTTGTTTTCCCCTTCGGCTTGCCAAATATCGGCAATATGCAAAAACGCCGAACGCTCCAAACCAATATCCACAAAAGCCGATTGCATACCGGGCAAAATGCGCTTGATTTGCCCCAAATAAATGTTGCCCGCAATGCCGCGGTTTTTCACGCGTTCAATGTGCAACTCTTGCACCACGCCTTGTTGCAACAAAGCAACGCGGGTTTCTTCGGGGGCAAAATTGATGAGAATTTCTTCGCGCATTTTTAGATTTTTAGATTGTTAAATTTCAACATTTTCCAATGCGGAAATGCGCGCTTCAATGGGCGGGTGCGATGCAAACATTTGGCTTAATTTGCCGCCGCTAAAACCAAAAGCGGTTAAAGATTGCGGCAAGGTGTCTTCATCATTCAAACCACCCAAACGCGCCAAGGCTTTTTGCATGGGTTTTCTGTTGCCAAGCAAGCGCGCCGCGCCCGCATCGGCGCGAAATTCTCTTTTTCTGGAAAAAGACGCCACAATGGCGCTTGCCAAAATGCCAAACAGCACTTCAAAAATTAACGTGGAAACGTGATACACCACGCGCGAGCCGTTTTCCGTTTTGGCACCACCGCTTAAAAAAGTGGCTAATAAACGCGCGAAAAAAATCACAAAGGTATTCACCACGCCTTGAATCAAGGTCAAAGTAACCATATCGCCATTTTGAATGTGCGCCATTTCGTGCGCCAAAACGGCGCGCACTTCGTTTTTGTCCATTAAATCCAACAAACCGGTGGAGACCGCAACCAAGGATGAATTTTTGGAAGAACCTGTGGCAAAAGCATTGGGCGCGCCGTTATAAATAGCCACTTCGGGCATTGGCAAATTGGCGCGCTCGGATAAATCGCGCACGGTGTCTAACAACCAAACTTCTGTGGATGAAGAAGGTTCTTTAATCACCACGGCACCCGTGCTCCATTTGGCAACCCATTTGGAAATGAAAAGCGAAATAAACGCCCCGCCAAAACCAAAAACGCCGGAAAAAACAAGCAAACCCAACAAACCCGATGCCTCGTGCATTCCCAACAAACTCAAAACAATGCTGGCGGTAACCGACAAAACCAACATCACCGCCAAGTTGGTTGCCAAAAACAAAAAAATGCGTTTCATTTTTTACCTTTCAAAAAAAAAGTTTTTTGTAAGAAAATCCACGGTAAACGTTCAAAAATTTTCAAAAAAAATGGTGGTTGACCGTGGATTTTTTTTAAAAAATTAGCGTTGGTTTAAATCCGGCACCGAGCGGTGCGTTTTGCCAACATAAAGTTGGCGCGGGCGGCCGATTCGGTATTCGGGGTCGGTAATCATCTCTTCCCATTGCGCAAGCCAACCGACAGTTCGGGCAAGCGCAAAAATGCAGGTAAACATTTGGGTTGGAATGCCAATGGCGCGCTGCACAATGCCGGAATAAAAATCCACGTTGGGGTAGAGTTTTTTCTCAACAAAATAATCGTCTTCCAAGGCAATTTTTTCCAAAGTTAATGCCAGTTTAAAAAGCGGGTCGTTTTCTAGCCCCAAATTTTCCAAAACATCGTGGCAGATTTTTTTCATCAGTTTGGCTCTGGGGTCAAAATTTTTGTAAACACGATGCCCAAAACCCATCAATTTAAAGGAATCCGTTTTGTCTTTGGCGCGATTTAAAAAATGCGAAAGGCGCGAAACATCGCCAATTTCTTCCAACATTTTCAAACACGCTTCATTGGCGCCGCCGTGCGCTTTGCCCCACAAACACGCAATGCCCGCCGCAATGCAGGCAAAAGGGTTGGCGCCCGATGAACCGGCTAAGCGCACAGTGGAGGTTGACGCATTTTGTTCGTGGTCGGCATGCAAAGTGAAAATCACATCCATGGCGTGTTCCAAAACAGGGTTGAGTTTGTATTCTTCACAGGGATTGCCAAACATCAAACGCAAAAAATTGCCCGCATAAGAGAGCGAATTGTCGGGATACAAAAACGGCATTCCAAGATTGTATTTGTAAGCCATTGCCACAATGGTAGGCATTTTGGCAATTAAGCGCACATAGCTTAAATCACGGCCTTTGGGGGAAGAAAAATCCACCACATCGTGATAAAACGCGGAAAGCGCGCCGATTACGCCCGTCATCACCGCCATAGGATGCGCATCGCGCCGAAAACCAAAATAAAAACGATTGATTTGGTCATGCACCAAAGAATGGTGCGCAACCGTGTATTCAAAATCCGCTTTTTGTTGGGCGTTGGGCAATTCGCCATTTTTGAGCAAATACGCCACTTCCAAAAAATTGCATTTTTCTGCCAATTCTTCAATGGGATAACCGCGGTAGAGCAATTCGCCTTTTTCGCCATCAATATACGTGATGGTGGAGCGGCAAGAAGCGGTGGATAAAAAACCGGAATCGTAGGTAAAAACATTGGCTTTTGTGCCCAAGCTGCGCAAATCCACGCAATTTGGGCCAAGTGTGCCTTGAATCATCGGGAATTCTAATGGCGAGAGATCGGGCAAAATCAGCTGAGCGTGGCGGGCAGAGTCCATTGTTTGTCCTTTATTTCAAAAAAATGTTTAAAAAAAATACATTTTAATTTATAAAGAGCCTTCGTTTTTTAAAAAAAAACGCTCTTTACCGTGGATTTTTTTAAAGGAAACCAGCAATGGCACAAACATTAAAAATCGCTGTAACAGGCGCGGCAGGGCAAATTGGGTATAGCTTGTTGTTCCGTTTGGCAGCAGGCGCACTGCAAAAAAACCAGCCGATTGCATTGCAACTATTAGAATTGCCGCAAGCGCAAAATGCCTTAAAAGGCGTGGCGATGGAATTGGAAGATTGTGCGTTTCCTTTGTTGCAAAAAATGGTTTTAACCGACCAAGCCAATGAAGCCTTTAATGATGCGGATTTGATTTTTTTGGTGGGTGCGCGCCCGCGCGGCAAAGGAATGGAGCGCGCCGATTTGTTAAAAGCCAATGCCGAAATTTTTAAAATTCAAGGCAAAAGCATTGCGGAAAATGCCAACCCCAATGCAAAAATTTTGGTGGTGGGCAACCCTGCCAACACCAATGCGTGGATTGCCAAAGAATCGGCTAAAAAAGCGGGATTTATTCACCCTGAAAATTTTCACGCGATGATGCGGCTAGACCACAACCGCGCGCTGGCAATGCTTGCCAAAAAACTCAATTTGCGCGTGAAAGATTTTTCAAAACTCATTGTTTGGGGCAACCATTCGCCCAAAATGTTTGCGGACTTGCGCTTTTGCAAGGCTTTGGGGCAACGCGTAATGGATTTAATTGCGGACGAAGTGTGGCAACAAACCGAATTTGCCAACAATTTGGGCAAGCGCGGTGCGGCAATTATTGACGCGCGCGGGTTATCTTCTGCGGCATCGGCTGCCAATGCCGCCATTGACCACATGCGCGATTGGCTAAACGGCACAACGGATTGGACAACCATGGGCATTGCCGCCCCCAAAAACAATTACGGCATTCCCGAAGGTTTGGTGTTTGGTTTTCCGTGTTTGGTTAATAAAGGCGGCATTGTTGAGCCAGTTTTAGACTTAGAATTGGACGCATTTTCCCGCAGCCGCATTGAAGAAAACGCCAAAGAACTTAAAGCCGAACAAAACGCCATTGCGGATTTGATTTAAAAAACGATTTTCCACGGTAAACGCCAAAATTTTTTGAGAAAACAATGTTTCAAAAAACCTTCATCCGCCTTCGCGAATTAGTCAAAAGCGTTTTGATGTTTTTCATCTGCCGCGCACCCTTGCGTTATTTGGATACCACAAAAATCATCGCCGATTTGAATAACGGGGGGGGGGGGGATTCTACGCCTTTGAATTATTATTGCGCCGCGCCCTTGTTGCGCCCAAATACCGCAAGATTTTCTACGATTTTTATTTGAAAAATCAAAATGGCGAAAAACTAATCATTATTGACGGCGGCGCGCACAAAGGCGTTTTTAGCGATGTGGCGCTTGCCTGCGGCGCAATTTGCCACGCTTTTGAGCCGAATCTTTATTTGTGCGCTTTTTTGCGCAACCTTTACAAAAACAACAAAAACTTTATTTTGCACGAAGCTGCCATCGGCACAAAAAACGAAAAAACAACTTTTTACGATATGGATGAAAACATTGTTAGCGATGGCGCAAGCATTGTGCACATTCAAACGCCCTACAAACAAAGCGCAGGCTATGACGTGCAAGTGTTTGATTTTTGTGCATTTTTAAAAAAACTTATTGCCGAACACGGCAAAATCCACTTGCTGAAATTAGACATAGAAGGCGCGGAATTTGAAGTGTTGGACGCTATTTTGGAACAAAAGCTTTTTCCACACATTGATTATTTAATGGTTGAAACCCATGAGCGTTTTTTTACTAATCCCAAAGCCAAAATTCGCCAACTCCAAACCAAAATCCGCCAAAAAAACGCCACAAATATTTATTTGGATTGGGTTTAAATTTAAATTTCCACGGTCAACAAAATGTTTTTTTGAAAATTTTTTGCCGTTTACCGTGGATTTTTGCGGTTTTTTAAAAATTAAAAAGCCGAGAGGTTTTTTAAACGAAGAATAATTTGGTTTAAGGCAGTAAGGAAATCATCCATATTTTTTGCCGTTGTGTTGCGGGAAGTGCTCACGCGAACAGCGCCTTGGGCAAGTGTGGGTTCGGTTTGCATGGCTTTTAAAACAACAGATGCGCGGGTTTTGCCACTGCCGCACGCCGAGCCAGAACCTGCCGCAAAACCCAAAGAATCAAGTTGTGCCACAAGCGTGGCGCCGTCAATATTAGGCAAAGCAAAATAAGTTGTGTTTGGCAAGCGTTGGGCGTTTTCAGCAAAAATGGTTGCGCCAAGATTTTTTAAGCCTAATTCCAGTTGCTTTTGCAAAGTTTGCGTGTGGCGGGCGTATTCCTTTTGGCGCGCGGCGGCAATGGCTGCCGCCATTCCAAAACCCACAATGCCTGCGACATTTTCCGTGCCACTGCGCAAACCTTGTTCTTGTCCACCGCCAGCCAAAAGCGGGTTGAAATCCAAATTCCGCCGAAATAAAAAAGCACCAACGCCTTGTGGCCCGCCGATTTTATGCGATGAAAGCGCCATTGTTGCCCCGCCCGCTTTTTTAAAAGCATTAAAAGACAACGGGATTTTGCCAAAAGCCTGCACGGCATCCGAATGAAAAATAATTTTTGGGTCAATGGCAACAAGCGCTTGGGCAATTTCCACAATATTGTTGATTGCGCCTGTTTCATTATTTGCCGCCATAATTGCAACGCCTTCGGCAGTGTTTTGGGATAGCGCAATTTGCAAGGCTTGCGCGGTAATCACGCCATCAGTATTGGGTGCAATAAAACGCAAATCAGTGCCCCAACTTGCCATTTGCCAAGCGGGTTGAAGAACGGCGGGGTGTTCAATTTCGCTAATTAAAAGCGATTTTCCGCGAAAATTTTTTAAGAAAAAATTGTTGGATTCTGTGGCACCGCTGGTAAAAATAATTTCATCGGGTGCGGCATCCACGGCGTAAGCAATTTGCGTGCGTGCGGCTTCAATGGCTTGGCGCGCACTTCTTCCAAAAGAATGCAAACTGCTGGCATTGCCAAAGTTTTCCATTAAAAAAGGGCGCATGGCATCAAACACTTCGGGGCGCAAAGGTGTTGTGGCGTTATGATCCAAATAAACAGACATTATGGCGACTCTTTCTTTTGCATATTGTCGGGCGGCAAATCAGGCGAATTGGTATTTTTTGATTCTTCGCCTTCCAACATTTTGTTTAAATAAGTGGGGTCAAAAGCATCGGCAACCAAAATAGCTTCTTTTAAATCTAAACCGTGCGTGGTTTCTAAATGGGCAACTAATTTTTCAATGCGGCGGTCGGTTTCTGCCGCGTGATTCAACAATGCGTGAATGGCTTTGACCAACGGGTCATCTTGATTGCCGCTTAACGCATAAGCAGAAAAACCGAGTTTTTGGGCTTGTTCTTCGCGTTCTTTGAGCGTTGAATCAATAATGCGCGCGGGGTTGCCAACGGCGGTAGCACCTGCGGGAACATTTTTCACCACCACAGCGTTGGAGCCGATTCTGGCGCCCGCACCGATGGTAATGGGCCCCAAAACCTTGGCACCTGCGCCAACCACCACGCCGTTTTCTAATGTTGGGTGGCGTTTGCCCGCATTCCACGTGGTGCCGCCTAATGTAACGCCGTGGTAAAGGGTAACGTCATCGTGGATTTCTGCGGTCTCTCCAATCACCACGCCCATGCCGTGGTCTATAAAAAAACGCCGCCCAATTTTGGCGCCGGGGTGAATTTCAATGCCGGTTGCCCACCGTGCCAAATGCGCCAAGGTTCTTGCCAACCAAAAACAATGTTTTTGCCAGAGCCAATGATTGATGCGGTGAAAAAAAATGGCATGCACGCCGGGGTAGCAAAAAATCACTTCCCACTTGGAGCGCGCCGCAGGGTCGCGTGCAAAAACGGAGCGCAGGTCTTCTTTTAAGCGTTTAAACATTGTTTTTTGGGGTTGGTTTTTATAAAGAAAAAAACAATTTTCCACGGTCAACCAATTATTTTTTTCAAAAAAAACAAAGGTTGACCGTGGATTTTTTTTGATTGTTTAAAATTTGGGCATCAAGCCTTTCATTCCGCGCATCATTTTGCCGAGCATTCCTTTGCCAAAGCGTTTCATCAAAAAGCGGGTTTGTTCAAATTGCTTCAACAAACGGTTGACTTCCTGCACGGAAACGCCCGCACCTTTGGCAATGCGGCGTTTGCGGCTGGCTTTGATGATGTCGGGTTTGCGGCGTTCTTCAAGCGTCATTGAATTGATGATGCCTTCAATTTGCCCGATGATTTTGTTTTCCATATTCGCCGGCATTTGATTGGCCAACTGCGCGAATTGATGCGGCAATTTGTCTATGAAACCCGACATACCGCCCATTTTGCGCATTTGCGCAATTTGCGCTTTGAAGTCTTCCAAATCAAAATCTTTGCCACTTTTGAGTTTTTTGGCAAGCGCCAAGGCTTTTTCTTCATCAATGGTGCGTTTGGCTTCTTCCACAAGCGACAAAATATCGCCCATGCCCAAAATGCGTTGCGCCATGCGGTCGGGGTAAAAAGGTTCCAAACCGGAGAGTTTTTCGGCAATGCCTGTGAATTTAATGGGCTTGCCGGTAATGTATTTAACCGATAACGCCGCGCCGCCGCGGGAATCGCCATCCAACTTCGTTAAAACAATGCCTGTTAAAGGCAAAGCTTCATTAAAAGCGCGGGCGGTATTGACGGCATCTTGACCCAACATGGCATCAACCACAAACAAGGTTTCAATGGGGTTGGTTGCTGCATGCAAGTTTTTAATTTCTGCCATCATTTTTTCATCAATGGCAAGACGCCCGGCGGTATCAATCAACAACACATCAAAAAAATGTTTGCGCGCAAAATCAACGGCATTTTGGGCGATTTCTTCGGGTTTTTGGTTGGTCTCAGATGGAAAAAACTCAACATCCGCTTGCGTTGCCACGGTTTTTAACTGCTCAATGGCGGCAGGGCGGTAAATGTCGGTGGAGACCACCAACACCTTTTTTTTCTCATTTTCTTTTAACCATTTGGCAAGTTTGCCAACCGTTGTGGTTTTGCCCGCACCTTGCAAACCCGCCATTAAAATAATCGCAGGCGGTTGCGTGGCAAGGTTTAAAATTGCGGCATCTGTGCCCATCAAATCGGTTAATTCTTTTTGCACCACGCCAACAAAAGCTTGCGCAGGGGATAAAGCGCCGATGACCTCTTCGCCCAAGGCTTTGAGTTTGACTTGCGCGATAAATTCTTTAACAACCGGAAGCGCCACATCGGCTTCCAACAAAGCCATACGCACTTCACGCAGGGCATCGGCAATATTCGTTTCGGTTAGCCGCGCTTGGCCTTTGATATTTTTCACCACGCGCGACAAACGTTGGGTAAGATTTTCAAGCATATTATTCAGGTAAAATGAAAGAATGGTTATTTTAAACGAGCTTTTCATCAATGTTTTTGCCGCGCTACTCTTTTTCGCGCTTGGCGTGCATTTTTGCATTTCGCGTTATTTTAAAGCGCCGAATCAAGCATTTTTTGCATGGGAACGCTTGGCAATTGCTAGCGCCTTGCTCATTCAAGGCGTGGGCTTGGCGCTTTTGATTTTTCCAGATGGCAAAACAATGCATTTTTCAGTGGGCGTGGCACTGGCTATTATCTTATGGCTTGCCGTTTTTATTTATTGGTTAGAAAGTTTTTCCGCCCGCATGGAAGGTTTGCAGCCCATCATTTTGCTCTTTGCCGCCGCTTGTGCGCTTGCACCGATTTTAATGCCGGTGCGCTATGTGGTTTCTTATGCGCATTTGCCAAGTTTTTATTTGCATTTTTTTGCTTCTATTTTGGCGTATAGCCTTTTAACCTTGGCGAGTATTCACGCAATTTTTATGGGTGTGGCCGAACACGCGCTACACCGCCGCGTTTTTATGCGGCATTTGAGCTATTTGCCGCCACTTTTGGCGATGGAAAAAACCTTATTTCATATGATTTACGCGGGTTTTGCATTGCTTTGCGTGGCGGTTTTAACAGGCGTATTTTTTGCCGAAGAAATCTTTGGCAAAGCGGCGAAGTTGGACCACAAAACCATTTTTGCAATGATTTCGTGGTGCACTTTTGCGATTTTGATTTTTGGTAGATTGCGTTGGGGCTGGCGCGGCCGCCGCGCTTTGAAGTGGACACTTTGGGGATTTTTATTTCTACTTCTCGCCTACATCGGCAGCCGCTTTGCTTTGGAAATTTTGTTGAAAAGAATTTAACAATTTTCCACGGTAAACCGATTCTTTTTTTCAAAAAAATATTTGGTTTACCGTGGATTTTTTTAGTTTTTTTAAGTTTTTTAAGAAACGGAGACCAACACGCGGTTTTTGCCGCTTTTTTTGGCGGCATACATCGCTGTGTCTGCGCGTTTGATGATTTCCTCCGTGGTGTCAGCCGCCGTTAATTCCGCAACACCTGCCGAAAAAGTAATCAACAATTTTTCGTTGTTGTGCATAAAAATTTCTTTGGTCAAAGCGCGTTGCAAGCGTTGCAAAATCTTTTGACCTTCTTGTGCATCGGCACACGGCAAAACAATCACAAATTCTTCTCCACCATAACGTGCAACCGAATCTTGAGGACGCAAGAAATTTTTGCACAAAGCAACCAAATGTTTTAAGGCGGCATCGCCCGCATCGTGGCCAAAGCGGTCGTTTAATTTTTTGAAATTATCCAAATCCAAAAGTGCCACGCACATTTTTTGTTGGGCGCGTTGGGCGCGTGCAATTTCTTGCAACATCACATCATCCAAACCGCGCCTGTTCAAAACGCCTGTTAAGGTATCGTGTGTGATTAAAGCGCTTGTTTCTTCCAAATGTTTTTCTAATTCACTAATGCGTGCTTGCGCCAACTTGGCGCGTTCTTGCGCGCAAATGAGTTCTGCTCGCATTGTTTGCGTGCTTTTTTGCATTTCTTGGGTTTCGCTCATCACATCGTTTAAAAGCGAATCCAACTCTTTTAAATCGCCCGCTTTGCTGATTTTTTGCGCGTAATCACTCAATTTGCCGTGGTAAATGGAGGTGTTGTCGGCAAAACCTGCAATTTGCTCCACAAAACCGGCGATGAGGTTGGTCAACGTGCCGCGCGATCCGCTTAAATCTTTTTTGATTTGGTCTTGTTTGAATATCACATCATTCAAACGCCGCTCGGCTTCGTTTAAAGAACGCAGACTCAATGGTTTGTCTATCACTTCTTTTAACATTTCCATTTGCCCGCTCAACCATTGGTCGCCTTCGCTTAAACTCTCGGCGTTGTTGACCATCAAGCGCACCAACTTGAAAATGCCATCGGTTTGCGCCGTGTGTTCTTCGGCAAATAATTCAAGTTTAAAAGACAAACGCTTGATGTCGGCTGCCAAATTGGCAAGGTTAACAATGGAATCCACTTTCAAAAGTTTTTGGGCAATATCATCCACATCGTCATTTAATTGCTCATCGCTTCGCACAAAAGGTTGCAAGGTTTGGGTTAAAAGTTCGGCAAATAGTTTTTTAATATCAGCAAAGGTTTCATAAGAAATGGAAAAGCCGTCAAAAGAATCGTCTTCATCTTCGGATTCTTTTGATTCTTCGTTTTTTTGCGTTTTTTCTGATTCCGATTCAGCAGGCTTTGTCAGCGCAATTTCATTGGTTTTTTTGCCGCCCCACGTTTGCATCAATTTTTCCAAACGTTCAAACAAGGCTTCGGGTGTGAGGTTTTTAGACGAAAGCACTTTTCTTAACATTCTTTGTTTTTTGGAAACGGTGTAGTTTTTGTGGTGCATTTCCAAAGCCACCAAAATTTGCGCAAAAAGTTTATTCCATTCTAGTGTTTCAATCGTGCGCATTTCGCCGACTGTTTTTTCCCACAAGGCTTTGTAGGCTTCAAAATTTTCAGCCGCAATGGCGGTTTCCATTTCCGCCAACACGGGCAATTCTTTTTGAGCGTTTAATTTTAAGGCGGCAGAAAGTGCGCGCAATTCCTTTTGCGGAAAAGTTGTATTCGTCATTTTTTTCCTCTCATTTTGTTTTATAATTGCACGCTTTCAAAAGCCTCCTTAGCATGAAGGTCGTGCAGTTGACTTGTAATCATCAGGCGTTGGTTCGATTCCGACAGGAGGCACCACGGTTACCCCAAAAATTCAAAAAAATTCCTTGTTGACCGTGGATTTTACTCTTTTTATTAAAGGTCACCACGGGCTTTGAGTTCTCGCAAAAGTTGGCGGTAATTTTGTGCGCCGGTGCTGGCGTATTTGTGTGTTAAAACATCGCATTTTTGCAAGGGACTTTCCGCAATTGCCACGTTTTCAAAAATCAGCGTCTCCAACATTTCGGTATCAAAAAGCTTTTGCAAACGGAATTTCACATCCGCACTCATTTTGCGATTCTTCACAAATCGGGTTAACAAATAACGGCGCGGCACGCGGCGCTTCATCACAGGTTCCAAGGTTTCCAACGTGCGCGTGATTTTTTCAGCCGCTTGGAGCGACAAATAATCGGTTGACACGGGAATAATCAAACAATCGCAGGCAAAAATGGCATTCAATGCCAACACGCCGATATAAGGGCAACAATCAATAATAATCGGGCGCTCAGAATTTTCAGCTTCCCACGCAAGCAAACCATCGCGCAATTTGTTAAGAGAACCCATTCCTTTGCCGAACACGGCATCCGCTTTGATAAGCTGCAAAGGCGCGGGGATAATATCGCCCACGTTTTTCCACGGCACAATCAAATCTTTTATGAGCGCTTCGTCTTTAAAAAAATCAAAAATATTGGGCGACATTTTTTTGGGAAAAGGCTCAATCATTCCCGTTAAATGCCCTTGCGGGTCTAAATCAATTAAAAGCGGTTTTTTGCCATTCAACTTCAAAGCAGCCGCCAAATTGAGCGCCGTTGTGGTTTTGCCAACCCCGCCTTTTTGGTTAAAAATCGCAATTTTCATAACAAATCTCTTACTTTTTGCAGTGCTTTTCTTTACTATGCCATTTTTCCACATTTTTTGGGGAACAAAACAATGTCGCATTTGATGCACACTTACGCGCGCTTGCCCGTTGCTTTTCAAAGTGGCAAGGGTTTGTTTTTAAAAGATTCTAATGCAAAAGAATATTTGGATACTTTTTCCGGCATTGCGGTCAATGCCTTGGGGCATGCGCATCCCAAATGGGTTCAAGCCATTCAAAACCAAGTGGCACTTTTAACGCATACGTCCAACATTTATGAAATTGATTTGCAAGAACAATGTGCGGAAAAACTCTGCCAACTCTCTGGCTTAACAGAAGTGTTTTTTTGCAATTCTGGGTTAGAAGCCAATGAAGCCGCGTTTAAATTGGCACGATTTTTTGGGCATCGCATCAAAAACATTGCCAAGGATGAAACGCCTGAAATTATTGTGATGAGCCACGCTTTTCACGGGCGCAGTTTGGCAACCTTATCAGCCACAGCCAACCCCAAAACCCAAGAAGGTTTTGAACCTTTGGTGTCTGGTTTTGTGCGCGTGCCTTTTGGGGATTTAAAAGCCATTCAAGCCGCCATTACGCCCAAAACCGCTGCGGTGATGTTGGAAGTTTTGCAAGGCGAAGGCGGCATTTATTTGGCAGATTCGGAATATTTAAAACAACTGCGCGCCTTGTGTGATGAAAACAATCTGCTTTTGATGTGTGACGAAGTGCAATGCGGAATGGCGCGCACCGGCAAATGGTTTGCTTATCAACATTCGGGCATTGTGCCGGATGTGGCAACCTTAGCCAAAAGTTTGGGCAATGGCATTCCCGTTGGGGCGTGTTTGGCAGGCAATAAAATCAAAGGCTTGTGGCAAGCGGGCAACCACGGCTCCACCTTTGGCGGCAATCCATTGGCGATGCGTTCGGCATTGGCAACATTAGAGATTATTGAATCTGAAAATCTTTTGGAAAACGCCCAAAAAATGGGCGCTTATTTAAAATCAGCATTGGAAAAAGCATTGGCCAACACCCAAGGCGTTGAAGAAGTGCGCGGTTTTGGCTTGATGATTGGCATTGCATTATCAAAACCCTGTGCGGATTTGGTTACAATGGCATTAAAAGAAGGTTTGTTGGTCAATGTAACCGCCGGCTCTGTTGTGCGGTTGTTGCCCGCCTTAATCATTTCACAAAATGAAGCGGATGAACTTGTCGCCCGCTTGGTTCCTGTCATTCAACAATTTTTGCGCTTATGAATATCAAGCATTTTTTACAATTTTCCGATTTCACGCGGGATGAATATTTTTATTTGTTTGAACGCGCCGCGTGGATTAAAAAACAATACAAAACCTATCGGCAATATTGGCCATTAGCAGACCGCACGCTGGTGATGATTTTTGAAAAAGCAAGCACGCGAACCAGATTGTCCTTTGAAGCGGGCATTCAGCAAATGGGCGGTTTTGCGGTTTATTTAAACACGCGCGATTCACAACTTGGGCGCGGCGAACCCATTGAAGATTCCGCGCAAGTGATTTCCCGCATGAGCGATTTGGTGATGATTCGCACCTTTGAACAATCCATGGTGGAATGTTTTGCCAAAAATTCACGCGTACCGGTGATTAACGGCTTGACCAACGAATTTCATCCTTGCCAAATTTTGGCGGATATTTTTACTTACCACGAACACCGCGGCAACATCGCCGGCAAAACGGTGGCGTGGGTTGGCGATGCCAACAATATGTGCAACACGTGGTTGCAAGCCGCTGAAATTATGGATTTTAAGGTTCACGTCTCTTCCCCCGAAGGTTACGGATTAGACCCCAAATTAAACGCCAACATTCCTACAAATCGTTACCAAGTTTTTGAAAACCCAATGGATGCTTGCCGCGGCGCTGATTTGGTAACCACAGATGTTTGGACTTCTATGGGTTTTGAAGAAGAAAACGCCGCGCGCCAAAAAGCCTTTGCCAATTTTTGCGTGGATGATGCGATGATGGCGCTTGCCAATAAAGATGCCATTTTTATGCATTGTTTGCCCGCGCACCGCGGCGAAGAAGTAACCGCATCGGTGATTGATGGACCGCAATCGGTTGTTTGGGATGAAGCCGAAAACCGCATGCACGCACAAAAAGCCTTGATGGAATATTTGATTTTGGGGCAAGTGGAGCGCGCTTAAAACTTTTAAAAAAATCCACGGTCAACCCAAAATTTTTTTCAAAAAAATAAAAAGTTGACCGTGGAAAATTGAAAAAAATGATGCAAATTTTGCTCTCCCCTGCCAAAACTTTGGATTTTGAATCGGAAATTCCGCCCAAAATGCCAAGTTCTACGCCGCATTTTTTAAAAGAAGCGCAAAATCTTGTTGGCATTTTGAAAAATTATTCCGCCAAAGACTTGGCCGCTTTGATGAACATCTCACCCGCGCTTGCGGATTTAAACCTGCGCCGATTTGCTCAATGGTCTGCCGATTCTCAAAACACCCGCGCGGCGATTTTTGCTTTTAATGGCGATGTTTATGAAGGATTAAACGCCAAAACTTTGAAAAATCTAGATTTTGCCCAAGCGCATTTGCGCATTTTGTGCGGACTTTACGGCGTGTTAAAACCTTTTGATGCCATTTTGCCGTATCGCTTGGAAATGAAAACAAAGCTCAAAAACCAACAAGGCAAAGATTTATACGCGTTTTGGCATTGCAAAATTGCGGATTTTTTGGAATTGGAAGCGCCGAATTGTTTTGTGAATTTGGCAAGCAATGAATACTTTAAAAGCGTTTCTCCATTTTTAAAATCGCCGGTGGTTAATTGCGTTTTTGAAGATGAAAAAAACGGCGTTTTTAAAACCATTTCTTTTTATGCCAAACGTGCGCGCGGTTTGATGGCGCGTTTTATTATTGAAAATCGCCTAACCAAACCTGCCGACTTGCGCGATTTTTGCGCAGAAGGTTACCAATTTTGCGACAATTCCACAGAAGAACTTTTGATTTTCCGCCGCAATGAACATTCTCGCCATTGAAACCGCCACTGCCAGCGCTTCCTGCGCCCTTTTAAGCGGCAAAAAAATGTTTAGCCAAAACTGCGATGTTGCCAAGGCGCATTCCGCAACCTTTTTGCCAGCGGTTCAAAAAATTTTGGACGATTCAAAAACCACGCGTGCCGATTTAAATGCCATTGCGGTTGATATTGGCCCGGGCGCTTTCACAGGGTTGCGCCACGGAATTGCCACGGCGCAAGCTTTTTCATTGGCTTTCAATTTGCCAATTTTGGGCGTTTCATCCTTAAAAACGCTTGCTTTTTCGGTTATAAAAAAAGCGGAAAACGCAAAAATCTTGGCATTGTTGGATGCCCGAATGCGCGAGATTTACTGCGCCGTTTTTAATGTTCAAAATCAAAAATTGGTGGAAGAAACAGCGCCTTTTTTGTGCGCTGCTGACCATTTGCCTGATTTGGATTTTTCAAAAAAAATCATCGCCGTGGGCAATATTGCCGACAATTACCCTGATTTTTTAAATCTTTTAAAAGAAAAAAATATGGCGTTTTTTTCTGCCATTCCCACGGCAGAAAACGTGGCACGTTTGGCAGAATCCAAAGAAGCACAAGTTTTTGCCGCCAACAACCTGGTGCCACTTTATGTGCGCAACAAAGTTGCCGACACCACCGCCGAGCGCGCGCGCAAAGGATTTCGGCTATGAACAACATTGTTCTTGATTCAATGACCAAAGAAGATTTAAACGCCGTTGTCGCCTTGGATGCAAATAATCCCTTTGCGTGGCGCGCACGCAATTTTGCCGACTCGTTGGATGCAAAAAACAGCGCGTGGATTTTAAAGAAAAGCGGCAATATCATCGGTTTTAGCGTGTGGATGGTGATTATTGATGAAGCGCATTTGCTCAACATTGGCGTGGCAAGTTATGAACGCCGCCAAGGTTTTGGCGCTTTTTTGTTAAACGAAGTGTGCAAAAAATCGTATGCCTTTGGCGCTTTAAAAATCTTTTTGGATGTGCGGGAATCCAACCTTGCCGCGCGCGCGCTTTACCAAAAATTTGGTTTTATTGAAATTGCGCGCCGCCGCAATTATTACCAACTGCCCGAATTGGCAGAAGACGGTTTGGTTTTATTTCGCACCTTACCCTTGGCAGAACACCATGTTTGACCGCACGCGCATTTTGGAAGAATGCGGCATTATGCCGTGGGTTTTAAAAGCCACATTTTCAAAAAAAAATGCGGTTGACCGTGGAAAATCACCCGATTCCAATTCCAATGCCACTTGGAATAATTTAAAACTCCAAGTTGCGCAATGCGAAAACTGCCATTTTTTTGAAAATCGGCAAAATGTGGTTTTTGGCAGTGGTCAAAAAACCGCACGGGTTTTAATTGTGGGCGAATCGCCTTCTGCTATGGATAACCTTTCAGGCAATGCCTTTTCAGACAAAAACGGCGAAATGTTAAAAGCAATGCTCTCATCAATTGGCTTAACCTTTGACGATTGCTTTTTAACCTTTGCCTTAAAATGCAAAGCGGAAAAACCCAGCGCTTCTGACATTGTGGCTTGCCGCGAATTTTTGATGGCGCAAATCAAAGAAATTCAACCCGCTGCCATTTTGCTTTTGGGCAAAACGGCGGCGTTTTCCGTTTTGGACGATTCGCGCGATTTGCATCAATTAAGAGGGCAAATCTTCAAAATTCAAAACGCCCATGTTGTTGCCACTTTTCACCCAGCGTATTTGGCGCTAAACCCCATGGAAAAAGCGCTTGCGTGGCAAGATTTGTTGGGGCTGCGCGCCCTTTTGGAGATGCCGCAATGAATGTGCTTTTTGATGAAGCCGGGCAAATCAAAGCGGCAAGCTTGCTTTCTGAGACCGACACGGCATTGCATGTGGAAATGCCCTCCAAAAAACGCTTAAAAATTAAACCCGCGCAAGTGGTTTTGCGCTTTGAGTCGCCCACAGCGCGCGAGATTTTTGATTTGGCAGAACCATTGGCCCACGACATTGCACCAGACTTTTTGTGGGAATGTTTTTTAAACGATGGCGAATTTTTGTTTGTTGATTGCGCGCGCGATTATTTTGGGCACGAGCCATCAGCTGTTGAAGCCGTTGCCGTTTTTTTGGCGTGCAATGCCGCGCCCATTTATTTTCATCGCAAAGGCAAAGGGCGCTTCAAAAAAGCGCCGCCTGAAATTTTAGAAGCGGCTTTAAAATCCCAAGCCAAAAAAGAAGCAGAAAAATTGCAAATTGAACAATGGGCGCAAATGATAAAAAACGGCGAAATGCCCGCCGAAATTTTGGCAGAAAAAAACGCCGTTTTGTTTTCAAAAAATCGCCAAAGCGCGGCTGCCAAAGCCTTTGATTGGGCAGTTGCTGATTTAAACGAATCGCCCGAGCGCTTAATGTTGCGCAACAATGCTTATGCCAACGCTTATGAACTTTTTTGGGCGCGGTTTATTTTCCAAGAATTAAACGGGCGGTGTTTGGATTTTCCGCCAATTACCGAAACCCTTTTAACGCCCGAATGGGAAAAAGCAAGCGTTGCCGCTTTTTCTATTGATGATGAGAGCACCACGGAAATTGACGATGCCTTTTCCGTGGCATTTTTAGAAAACCAAACAAAAATAGGCATTCACATCGCTGCCCCGAGTGCGGCTTTTGCCAACAATTCACAAATCCAAAAAATTGCGCAAGAACGCTTATCAACCCTTTATTTGCCGGGCGAAAAACGCACCATGTTGCCCGATTCAGTGGTGCAACATTGCACATTAAACGCAGGCAAAACCGTGGCAGCAGTCTCGCTTTATTTAACGGTTAATGATGCCTTTGAAATTGTGGCTTTTAAGAGCAAATTAGAAAAAATCACCGTTGCCAACAACTTGCGCATACAAAAATTAGAAGCTTTTTTTAATGCCGAGACCGTTTTTAATATGGAAAATCAGAGCGATTTTCCTTACAAAAAAGAACTCTTTTTTTTGTGGCAATTTGCCGTTTTTCAAAACAAAAAACGCGCGGGCAAAAATAACCAAGGTTTGGGGGATTTTATTTTTGAAATTGAAGGCGATTTAAAAAATCCCGAATCTTGCGATATCAAAATTTTCGCGCGCGAGCGCGGCACGCCGATTGATATGCTCGTGGCTGAATTGATGATTTTGGCAAATTCTTTATGGGGTAAAACGATAAGCGATGCCAATGCCGCTGGGATTTTTCGCGCACAAACCACAGGGCGCGCGCGTTTTTCAACCAAAGCCTTACCGCACGAAGGGCTGGGCGTGGATTCTTACGCGTGGTGCACGGCACCTTTGCGCCGTTTGAGCGATTTAATCAACCAACGGCAACTGATTGCCATTTTGAATCAAAGTAAACCGCCTTTTGCGCGACAATCCGCCGAATTGTTTGGCTTGTTGCGCCTTTTTGAAGCCACTTACAACGCTTATGGTGAATTTGAACGCACAATGGAACGTTTTTGGTCGCTTGTTTTTTTAAAACAACAAGAACCACAAAACTTAAAAGCCGTTGTTTTTCGTGAAAATCTTGTGCGACTTTTGGATTTTCCGCTGTTTGCCAAGGTTTTTAATCTGCCGAACGGGCTAGAAATCGGCACAAAATTGCTTTTAAATATAGAATCGCTTGATTTTATTGAATTAAATTTAAACGCGCGATTCGTGGGATTTTGCGATGAAAATACAAATTACTGAAAATAACCGTTTGAGCGTGGCGCTTGCCATATCCTTTGCCTTGCACGCGTTGGTGTTGAGCTTGCATTTTGCCTTTCCCGAGGCAAGCCGCGCTTTGCAAAAAAAGGCGCTGGATGTCATTTTGGTCAACGCCCGCACCAAAGATGCGCCATTAGACCCCAAAGCCATTGCGCAGGCCAATTTGGATGGCGGCGGCAACACGGATGAAGACCGCCGAATCAAAACGCCCTTGCCCCTGCAACCCGAAGCGGCAGAAGGCGATTCCTTGGTAGAAAAACAAAAACGCATTGAAGCCTTGGAAATTGCCCAAAAACGATTAGCCAGTGAATTAGGGAAAATTGCAACATCAACGCCCAAAAACGCCGCCGAAGAACAACCCCCCAAACAAGGCCAAGACCTAGCTGAAACCGCGCGCGCAATGGCGCGCTTGGAAGGTGAAATTTCCATGCGGTTAGAAGAATACAGCAAACGCCCGCGCCGCAAGTTTTTGGGCGCATCCACGCGCGAATCCAATTACGCGCAATATGTGGAAGGTTGGCGCCAAAAAGTAGAACGCGTGGGCACATTGAATTACCCGCCCGAAGCCAAAGGCAAACTTTACGGCACGTTGCTTTTGACGGTCGCCATCCGATCGGATGGGTCTGTAGAGCGCGTGCAAATTGTGCGTTCATCGGGTTATCCAGTGTTGGACAAAGCGGCACTGCGCATTGTTAAACTTGCAGAACCTTTTGCGCCCTTTCCGCTTGGCATTCAAAAAGAAACGGATATTTTGGAAATCACCCGCTCGTGGTCTTTCACCCACGGGGATCATTTAAGCGCGGATTAGTTTTTTCACAGCAAACGCCAAGTTTTTTTGAATATTTTTTAATGTTCACCGTGGATTTTTGAAAAAACAAAAATCCACGATTTTTTTAAAGATTTTGTGATTTTCCACGGTAAACGGTGAGTTTTTTTGAATATTTTTTAATGTTTACCGTGGATTTTTGCGAGAAATAAAATAATTATTTGGCGCAGATTCTTCCTTTTTTAAAAACTCTTTTTGTCTTTTGAAATCATTTTCCCAAAAACTTTTTTCATGTTGTTTAAAAACATTCTTTAAAAAGTTTTTTAAATTGTGCCAAGGCGCGTGATCGGTGAGAAATGGCGTTTTTTTCAGAATCGGATAATTCGGCGGCGCTTTGTTGAAAACCTTCGGGTTGAAAAATCGGGTCATAACCAAAACCATTTTTGCCTTGTGGTGTTTTTAAAATTGTGCCGTGCCAAACGCCTTGTGCCACAAGGGGCAGCGGGTCTTTTTCAAAACGCACGGCAACAAAAACGCAAACAAAAAAAGCGCGGCGGTCTGTCTCGTTTTTTAATGATTCTAAGAGTTTTTGGTTGTTGCGTTCATCCGATTTGGGTTCGCCCGCAAAGCGGGCAGAATGCACGCCCGGGGCGTTTTTGAGCGCCAAAACGCACAAACCTGAATCATCTGCCAAAGCGGGCATGCCAGAAAATTTGGAAGCGTTGCGTGCTTTATTGAGTGCGTTTTCAATAAAAGAATCAAAGGGTTCATCGGCTTCGGGAATATTAAAAACCGATTGCGGCAGAATTTCAAAATCGCCCAAATCACCCAACAGCGCTTGCAACTCTTTGATTTTTTTTGCATTTTGAGAAGCTAAAACAATTTTTTGCATTTTTTATCCATTTTCTTGGCACGGCACTTGAAAAACCGCTTGGTCTTCCAAACGGATAGCGGACAATTCCCTGCCCCACAAACAACCTGAATCCAAGGCATACCAATGCGGCGTGATTTTTAATCCCAATGCCGACCAATGACCTGTGATTAAAATTTTTTCATCGGGTTTTCGCTTACAAAACCACGGCATTAAATCAGGCGGAGCGTTGGCAATTTCGCCTTTAAAATCAAAATCCAAATCGCCATTGTTGCGTTTTAAAAATCGCATTCTTGTGAAAACATTCACCGCAAAGCGCAGTTTGCTGTAAAAATCCAAATTGTTAGAATCGGTATTGGCATCACTGCCCCAAATGTGTTTTAAAAATGCCGCATCGTTTTGCAAAGCACATTCCACCGCGCGCGCGTGCAAACGGGCTTGGTTTAAATTCCAAGAGGGCAAAATTCCAGCGTGCACCATTGCAAACGAATCGTTTTCAAAAAGCAAAGGTTGCTTTTGCAACCACGCGATTAAATCGGCGCAATCGTGGGCATTTAAAATGGCATTGAGCGTGTCGCCCTTTTTGGGCGATTGGATTTGGTGGGCGCACAAAATCAAAAAAATGTCGTGGTTGCCCAAAACGCAATGCGCTGCGCCGCCCAAATCTTTCACAAAGCGCAGGCATTCCAAAGATTGCGCGCCGCGATTAACCAAATCGCCCACAAACCAAAGCGTGTCGGTTTTTGGGGAAAAGGCGATTTTTTTTAAAAGCGCTTCTAGGCTTTTAAAACAGCCTTGCAAATCGCCAATGGCGTAGGTTGCCATTTTTGTGTTTTAAAAAAAATCCACGGTAAACCAAAAATTTTTTTCAAAAAAAATGGTGGTTTACCGTGGAAAATCGTTTATTTTTCCAACAAACTGCGCAACATCCACGCATTTTTTTCATGGATTTGCATGCGTTGCGTTAACAAATCCGCCGTGGGTTCGTCAGCTGCTTTATCCACCAACGGAAAAATGGTGCGCGCCGTTTTGGAAACCGCTTCTTGCCCTTTCACCAATTCTTTAATCATCTCTTGGGCGTTCGGCACGCCTTCGGTTTCTTGAATGCTGGCTAGTTTGGCAAATTCTTTGTAAGTGCCCGGGGCGTAAAACCCCAACGCCCGAATGCGCTCGGCAATTTCGTCCAAAGCGTTCCAAATTTCGGTGTATTGATCCATAAACATCGTGTGCAAGGTGTTAAACATTGGTCCGGTGACGTTCCAATGAAAATTGTGCGTTTTCAAATAAAGCGTGTAAGAATCCGCCAACAAATGGCAAAGCCCATCTGCAATGGCTTTGCGGTTTTTTTCAGAAATGCCGATATCCATGGTTTTCTCCTTTTTTGAACAATTTTTAATAGCATAGTTTAAATTTGACGAGCTTTCTAATTGTTTTTTTAAATAATGACGATAAAAAAAATCATCGGGCGCTTTGCGCCCACACCTTCGGGCGAATTGCATCTTGGCTCGCTTGTTGCGGCTGTGGCAAGTTTTTTGGATGCCAAATCGCGCAATGGCTTGTGGCTTTTAAGAATTGATGATGTCGACTTGCCGCGCGCCAAAGCGGATTCTGTTTTGAACATTTTGCAAAGTTTGGATGCCTTTGGTTTTGAATGGGATGGAAAAGTGATCTACCAAAGTCGGCATTTGAAGATTTACCAAGATTTTTTGGAAATGTTGCGCCCTTTTTTATTTGAATGCCATTGCACGCGGCAATCCTTAAAAAATCAAAAAAAAGCCAGCGATGGCGGAATTTTTTACCCCGGCATTTGCCGAGAACGCAAAATTGTAGGCGATTTAAAAAACAAAACCATCCGTTTTGAAGTGCCTAATCAAACATTGATTTTTAACGATTTTTTGCTTGGAAAATGTGCGCAAAACTTGCTGGATGATTGCGGCGATTTTGTTATCAAACGGCGGGACAATGTGTTTTCTTACCATTTGGCAAGCATCGTGGATGATGCTTTGTCGGGCGTCTCTCACGTTGTGCGCGGGGCGGATTTAAAAAATTCCACTTTTCGGCAAATTTTGTTGCAAGAAGTTTTAAAGTTCAAAACGCCTTGTTATGCGCATGTGCCCATTGTTAAAAATGCAAACGGCGAAAAACTTTCCAAACAAACGCACGCTCGGCCTTTGAACTTAAAAAATCCATCCAAAGATTTGTGGTGCGCTTTGAAATTTTTAAACCAAAACCCGCCTGTTGAAATAAAAAATGAGTCGACCGTGGAAATTTGGAATTGGGCAAAAAAAGCGTGGAATCTTAGTGCCGCAAGTGCCAACCTTTGGCAATCAAGCGAATTGTAATGGCACTCAAAAGCAAAATTGAAAAAAGCGTAACCATCAAACTCAAATAAGGCGAGGTGTCGGCTTGGCTAAAAAAGCCGTAGCGAAAGCCGTCTATCAAATAAAAAATCGGATTGAAATAAGAGAGTTTTTGCCAAAAAGTAGGCAAAACCGTGATGGAATAAAACACGCCTGAAAGCATTGTTAAAGGCAAAATAAAAAAGTTTTGAAGGGTGGCAATTTGGTCAAAATTTTCTGACCATAAGCCTGCCAAAATGCCCAAAATGGCAAACAGTGCGCCGCCTGCAAGCGCAAAGGCAATTGCCCACAAAGGATGCGCCAAGGGCAAATCCACAAAAAAAGAGGAAACAAACAAAACGGATATGCCAATTAAAAAACCACGCACAATGGCGGCAGCGGCATAAGCGATGAAAAACTCAAAATAACCGATGGGTGGCAACAAAATGAAAATAATAGAACCCATCACCTTTGCTTGAATTAAGCTGGATGACGGGTTGGAAAAGGAATTTTGCAAAATTTGCATCATAATTAAGCCGGGCAACAAAAAAGCGGTATAAGGCACGTTGAAACCTTCAACCGTTCTATCCTGCATGACTTGCGTAAAAATAGTTAAATAAAGCAACGCCGTTATCATCGGCGCAAAAAGCGTTTGCAAACCAACCTTCCAAAAACGCATAAATTCTTTTTTGAATAAGGTAAAACAGGCGATCATTTTCTAATGAGCTCAATAAAAATTTCTTCCAAACTTTTGCCCGCGTGTTCTTTTAAAAGTTCAGTTGTAGATGTCAAACGCAACAACTGCCCTTCTTTTAAAAGTGCCAAGCGCGAACACATCTGTTCGGCTTCTTCCAAATAATGCGTGGTGAGAATAATGGTGTTGCCGCGTTGTTGGTAATTTTGAATAAATTGCCACAAACTTTGCCGCAGTTCCACATCCACCCCAGCGGTGGGTTCATCCAACACCACCACGGGCGGTTTGTGAACCAAAGCTTGCGCCACCAAAACACGGCGCTTCATTCCGCCGGATAGCATACGAATGGGAGCGTTTGCCTTGTTTTCTAAGTTTAAGCCGTGCAGAATTTCTTCAATCCAAGCGCCGTTGTTTGTAACACCAAAAAAGCCCGATTGCAGTTTTAAGGTTTCCAAAACGGTGAAAAATGGATCATAAACCAGCTCTTGCGGAACAACGCCGAGCGATTTTCTGGCTTTTTTGTAATCCTTCACCACGTCAAAACCCATCACAGAAAGTTTGCCCGAGCTTAAAGTTGCCAAACCTGCCAAGCAAGAAATCAACGTGGTTTTGCCCGCACCGTTGGGCCCCAAAAGCCCGAAAATTTCGCCTTCTTCAACGCTAAAAGAAACATTCGCCAACGCGCGCACGGATTTGTAATTTTTGCACGCGTTGTGCACTTCAATGGCGTTCATTATGTTGCAACGGCAAAATGGTGGATAGGCTATACAAATCGGCAAGTTCCGCCAATGCTTGCGGAATGTTGATGAATTGCAAGTTTTGCGATTTTGTTTTGGCAGCGCGCAACCACGCCAAAAATAAAGCCAGCGCGGATGAATCAACCTTGCCGACCTTTGCCAAATCAAAGGTCATTGCCGCCAACGCCGCCGATTCTTGCAAAAGCGCTTCCCCGGCTGTTTTAAGTTCTGCCGTGGTGGCAAAGGTTAAATCGCCCGAAAGTGCGCAAATGCCGTTATTTGCTTTTAGCATTTTTTTCTTTAATTAAAGATTGGCTATTGTTTTCAAGCAAATCAATCAAAGCCGCAAAACCGCCTTGGCGCAAAGTTTGGTTGAATTGGTCGCGGTAATTCGTTACCAAACTAATGCCAGCCACTGCCACATCGTAAATGCGCCAGCCGTCTCTTTGTTGTTCCATTCTGGTATCAAAATCAATGGGTTTGGCGCCCGGTTGTTGCAGTTGCATTTTCACAGTCGCTTCTGTGTCGCCCGCTTTCATTTTCAAAGGTTTGTAGATGATTTTTTGCGCATCCGCGCCGTAACTGGACAAAGCGTTGGAATAAGTGCGAATCAGCAAATCACTAAAAAGCTTCGTTAAAGTTTGTTTTTCTTCTTCGCTTGCTTTGCGCCATTCTTTGCCTACGGCAAGCGCCGTCATTCGGCGGAAATTGATGTGCGGGGAGATTTGCGATTCCACAAAATCCTCCAATTTTTTGGGCGATGCGCGCAACTCGGCGTTTTTAGTCAATTCTGCCAAAATTTGGTCAATCATATTTTTTAAGGCAACATCGGGCGCAAGCGCAGCATTGTTTGCAACTTTTGCCGCCGTTGTTTGGGCAGATTCTTCGGCAAAAACGGGCGTGGCAACCAAGCCTGTTGCCACAACAATTGCAAAGCAAAGTTTTTTCATAAACGTCTTTCTACTCAAAAATTTTGGCATTTTATGCTTTTTGAAAAAAAAATGCGGTTTACCGTGGAAAATCGCCGATTTTTGCTCAAAAGCGCAAAAATCCACGGTCAACGCTAATTTTTTTATTCTTTGGAATAATCATCGTCTTCTTCTTCAAAAGTCGGTGTGCCGTCTGTGATTTGGCTTTGCCGCATTTGAATATAACTCTCTCGCATCATCACATAAGGCTCCACGCCAGAGCTTTCAATCATTTGGTAAAGTGGAAGCACGGCGCCCGTTTTTTGCCAGACGTTAACGCCCCACGCAACATTGCGTGTGCGCGGCGGATCCATCACTGTCCAAAGCGGGTTGGTATCAACTGCCCAGCCGAACCAGTCGCGCACATAACGCGGCCCTAATCCCGGAATAAACAAAATGTTGCCGCTTGGAACGCCCCAAACCGCCAAGGTTTGCCCAAAATCTTCGTCATTTTTAGGCAAACCCAATTCTGTTGCCACATCAAAAATGCCAAAAATGCCAAGCGTGGAATTAATCAACAAGCGTGCGATATCATTGGCGGCATCCTTGGGTTTGCCTTGCAACAAGTTGTTGGCGGCAATCCAAATATCCTCGGGGTTGGAAATGCCATTGCGGATGGTTGTGTGCACAGGTGTTGGCACAATGTATTCATAAGCCAAACCAGCAGGGCGAATAATGCCGCGGTAGAGCACATCATGCACGCCATACATTTTGCGGTTAAAAGATTCCCACGGGTCGCGCGGGTTGGTAGGATTGTTGGTTTCTAAAACATCGCGATTTTCCACGGTCGACTCGGTATTTTTTTCAAAATCCGATTCAGCAAAAGCGGGCGATAAAACAAACGCCGCGCACAACAAGCAAAAGCATTTTTTGATTGGCTTCATTCGCTTTTTCCTTCTGCGGCTTTGCTAAACAAAAATTGACTCACCAATTTTTCCAACACCACAGCCGATTGCGTGTTGCGAATCACATCGCCCGATTGAAAATTTTGTTCATCGCCGCCGGCATCCAAACCGATAAACTGCTCGCCCAAAAGCCCGGAAGTATAAATTGCCGCGAAGGTATCGCGCGGGAATTGGTAGCGCTTGTCAATTTTCATAGAAACCACGGCTTCAAAATTTTCAGAATCAAAGGTAATGTTGGCAATGCGCCCAACCACAACGCCCGCGCTTTTTACCGGGCCTTTGATTTTCAAGCCGCCGATATTGGCAAAGCGCGCTTGTAAGGAATAAGTTTCACCCAGCTTGGCACTTGCCAAATTGCCCACTTGCAAAGCCAAAAACAAAATGGCAGCAACGCCTAAGGTTAAAAAAAGTCCAACCCACAAATCAATGGTTTGGCGATTCATCACACACCTCTAAACATAAAAGAAGTTAATACAAAATCCAGCGCCAAAATGGCAAAAGCGGATGTAACCACTGTGCGCGTAATGGCAGAAGAAACGCCTTCTGCCGTTGGCGTGCAATCGTAACCTTGAAACACCGCAATCCAAGAAACCGCCACACCAAAAATAAAACTTTTGATGATGCCGTTTACAATATCCACGCGAAAATCAACGCTACTTTGCATTTGCGACCAAAATGCGCCGTCATCCACGCCAATAAACACCACGCCAATAAACCAGCCGCCCAACACGCCCATGGCAGAAAACAACGCCGCCAACAACGGCATTGCAATCACGCCGCCAAAAAAACGCGGCGCCACAATGCGGGCAATGGGATTGACCGCCATCATATCCATTGCGGTTAATTGCTCGGTGGTTTTCATCAAACCAATTTCAGCGGTAATGGAAGTGCCGGCGCGCGAAGCAAATAACAATGCGGCAATCACCGGCCCCAATTCGCGCGTTAAAGACAAAGCCACCAAAATGCCCAGCGCTTCGCTGGAACCAAAACGCTGCAAGGTTTCATAACCTTGCAAACCCAAGACCAACCCCACAAAAAAACCAGCCACCAAAATCAGCGACAACGACAACACGCCGCCAAAAAAAAGTTCGCGCATCAACAAATGCGGCCGACAAAAACAAGCCAAGCAATTGCGCAAAATGGCGCCCAAAAAACGCACACTAAAACCAAATTGCCACACGTATTCAATTGCTTGATGGCCTATTTTGGAAAGAATGTTTTTGATTGCCATTTTTTAATTTCCTAAAAGGGCGCTGGACAAAGGCGGCGCTGGATAATCAAAAGCGGCGGGACCATCGTGGCGCGCGTTGATAAATTGCGCAACAAAAGGATGCGTGGATTGTTTGATTTCATCGGGCGTGCCTTCGGCTGCCACCACGCCGTTTTCTAAAAAATAAACATAATCCACCATCGCCAACGATTCTGCCACATCGTGCGTAACCATAATGCTGCTGGCGCCCAAGGCATCGTTTAATTCGCGGATTAACTTACCGATAACAGCAACGGCAATGGGGTCTAAACCGGTGAAAGGTTCATCATACAAAATCAAAGACGGATCCAAAGCAATGGAGCGCGCAAGCGCCACGCGGCGCGCCATTCCGCCGGATAATTCACGCGGCAACAAATGCGCCGCACCACGCAAACCAACAGCTTCTAATTTTAAAAGCACCAAATCGCTAATCATTGATTCAGGCAAATTGGTGTGTTCTCTTAAAGGAAACGCCACGTTGTCAAAGGCGGTCATATCGGTAAACAGTGCACCGAATTGAAACAACATCCCCAATTTTTTGCGGTATTGGTAAAGCGCACGGTGATTCATTTTTTCAACATTTTCGCCATCAACCCAAATGCTGCCTTTTTGCACTGGCAGTTGCCCAGCAATGGCACGCAAAAGCGTGGTTTTGCCGCAACCCGAACCGCCCATAATGGCAACCACTTTGCCTTTGGGAATTTGCAAATTCACGCCTTGCAAAATGGGTTTTTGGGCGTATTGAAAGTGCAAGTCATTGATAACAACAAGGTTTTCTGCTAACGGCATCGCAAAGTGTGAAGATTCAAAAGGCGTGATTATAAGTTTTTTTGCGCATTGCCGTGAAAAAACGTTTTTTTTTGTAGCGCTAGAATCCGTGCCAAACAAAGCAAAAAACCACAAAAATCCACGGTAAACAAAGATTTTTTTTGAAAAAAATAATCGGTTTACCGTGGCAATTAAGTGTTGGAATTGAATTGTTGGCAAAGTTTTTCAAATTCCAAATAATAATGCCACGTTTGAACAATATCGGGGCGGTGCGTTTTAACAAGTTCTATTTCTTTTTGAATAACAATTTTAAATAATTGGCGGTGGCGTGGGTGCGTTTTGAAAAATTCTAATAATTCCAATTCATTGGTCATTCGGCGTTGTTTTTCAATGGACATTACTTCTTTTATTTTGTTAATAAAAATATTCATTCTTTGTTTAATCCATTCTATATTTTTATAAATATTCTCAAAACATTCTTTTTTGGCATAAATATAAATTCCGCTTTCAAATTGATTAAACCACGACAAATCCAAACCTAACATTTTGCTGGCTTCAAACTCTTCTTTTTCATTGGATGAGACAAATGCCGATTCGTGCAATTCGTAAAGAAGTCTTTCTATATATTGCAAATTCATTCCAAACATTTTGTTGTTTTCTATTTTTTGCCCTTTATTGGGTGTGAGCAAAAAGGTTATTCCGCCAATTTCATACAAAAGCGGAAACATTCCCAAATAACTTCTTTTAATGCGAAAATTAAAATCATCAATATTTTTTGGTGGCGGAAAATCATAAGTTTTTGAAAGTTTTGCCATTAAATCAAAAATATCCTTTGGTTCGGTTATTTTTTGAATATCCAAAAATTCAAAATTGTTAAATCCCAAAGCAAGCATTTTTTTATAAAGTTCGGAATATTTGAAAGTATTCGCTGCGGTTAAACCAGCTTCCACTCGGTCTTTGAAAGCGTATTTTTGAGAAATAGGATAAATAAATCTATTTTCCAAACCTGTTAAATCATCGTTTTCTTTAAAAAAATAGCGTATGTTGCTTTTTCCAAAATGATTATTCAAACTTGTTTTTAAACGTGCAACAGGGTCACGCACCAAACACAAAACGGGAATTTTGGGATTGATTAAATGAATATATTTGTATAAATCTTTATAATAATCTTCACCCATTGTGCCATAAGCGGTGAAGTTAATAACAGTTGGTTCTTTTTTTAACAAAGCATTGTAATTGAATTGATAATGTTTGGGAATAACACCATCGTGGTCGCCCATAATACTTACACCACATTGTTTTAAATACCGCACCATTGAAGAATGCCCAGAGTGCGACATCATTAAAAATAAAAATTTATACCCTTCGGGCAATGGCAAATTGGATTGCCAAGCAAAATCAGCGGGAATATTTTGGTAATGAATTGAAGAATTTTCGTCTTTTAAAAGTTGTGGATTTAAAAGCGGCGGATAAGGATGATTGGTTTTTATATATTTTTTATTAAATTCTTTTGAAAGCATCCATTCTTGGCTGGCATTTAAAATATTTTCAAAATCAACATTTTCAACATTTGCGGGGGGGGGGTAACATTTTTCATTTCTCCAAAATTTTAAAAAATAATTTTCCACGGTAAACATTCAAAAATTTTGAAAATTTTTTATCGCTCACCGTGGAAAATTAGCATTTTTTTATTTATTTGCCAAAATTGCCAAGCGCTTCATCAAAGGCTTCGCCCATTGCTTCAAAACCCGATGCGCCCGATTGCGCACCTTTTAAGCGCCAAGAATCGCCATTTTTGACGGTGTGCATTCGGCGCTGTGAAGTGGAACCATCAAAGCGTTCCAACAACACTTTGACTTGGGCTGTGCTTTTGCTTTCATCGTATTTAACTTCGGTCACTGTGATGGTTTTGATATTGCCTTTGAATGTTTTGGCAAGTTGCGCAAAGCGTTCTGTGAAAAAAACTTGGCTTTCTTTATCCAAGGCTTTGCCTTCTTTGGAGTCGCCCACAGTTGTTAAAAATTGCGCCACATTATCACTTGCCAAACTTTCCCAATAAGCGCCCACTGCAAATTCGGGTTTGGATAAATCAACGGATTTGCCGCAAGCGCTTAAAACCAACGCCGCCATTACGGCGCAAAAAGTTTTGATTGCATTCATTTTTTTCTTCCTTCTTTAAAACGCAAAACCCGGCTCAATTTGCCATTGCCCTTTTTCGTCTTGCGCAATGCGGTATTTTCTCTGTTCTTTTAATTCGGTTACGGTGAAATATTGCAAAGGCGTGTTGGGATAATCTTTTAAACGGGTAGCAGGCAATGCGTCTAGCGCAAAGGTATCGCTTCTCAATTCGCTGTTTTCGCCTTTTTTGCTATAAGGACTTTCAATTTCCAACAATTTTTCCAAACCCGCTGGCACGCCTTCAACGCCTTCTTTGTATTCAAAAGTGTAAATGGTGTTGCCGACTTTGTTTTCGCTATTGGTTTTTTGGATGTTTTGAATAGCGCCCACCACAATTTTGCCGATGGGAAAAGTCAAATGCATACGCTCCAAAATGGGTTTGGGTTGAATGCCGGTTTTTTGCTTGCTTTTATCAAACCAATGGACTTTGTCGGCATCATAGGTTTCAACACCTTCCTCAGGCGAAAAAACAATGTGCCACATGGGCGAATTATCAAAAAATTCTTTCAACGCCTTGTCGGTTAAGGTATAACGGTAAGCAGGAACATTGTGCAAATAAGCACGAACACTGTCTTGCGGGTAATAAAAGGTTTCACGCAAATCGGATTGCTCATTGTTGGCTGGACAAACAATGTTGAAATTACCTTCTTCCACTGAAATGTAACCTGCCGCTTCTAAAACTTTGAGTTTTTCAATTTCTGGCATTTCGGTTTTTTTGGGCACGGCAAACCATTTGAAGTCGGGCGTGATATTTTGCCAAAGAGGATATTGACTATCTGGATTTTTACTTTGCCCCACAATGCAGAAAAAATGATCCACTCGCCAAGAAGATTTTTCTTCTCGGTGCGGCAAAAAAAGATAAAGCGTTTTGCCCAAATTGGTGCGGTTGTATTTGCTTTTTTCTTGTTCGGCAAGTTCAAACGCCAAAACGGCTTGGCGAATTTCGGCATCGCTTGGTGCCACTTCAAACTTTTCCACAACTTCGTATTTAACCACCGGTTTGGCAGCGCCAAGCGCTTGGTGGGATAAAACCGCTGCGGCGGCGCTGATTAAAAATGGCGTTTTAAAACTCATCGTGCAACTCAACCTAATCAAAATGTTTATTCTAAATATTTTTTTCCACGGTAAACTAAAAAAAATTTTCAAAAATTTTTTTAGTTGACCGTGGAAAATTTAAAAAATTACTTTTTGTTGATGCGTTTGGACAAACCCATTGGCTCGCTTCTTTTGCTCTGGCCAATGCTTTGCGCTTTGTGGTTGGCATCAAGCGGTCAACCAGATTTTTTAATTTTAAGCGTATTTGTTTTGGGCACTTTTTTGATGCGTTCAGCCGGTTGCGTGATCAATGATATTGCCGACCGCAACTTTGATGGCTTTGTTGAACGCACCAAAAACCGTGTGCTTGCCAGCAAAAAAGTTTCGGTTAAAGAAGCGTTGTTTCTTTTTGCGGTTTTGGCGCTTGTGGCATTCTTGTTGGTTTTGATTTTAAACAACCTTTTGGTTTTGCTTTTGTCTGGCGTGGCGTTGTTTTTGGCAATCACTTACCCTTTTACCAAACGATTTTTTCCACTGCCGCAAGCGTATTTGGGCGTGGCTTATGGTTTTGGCATTCCAATGGCTTTTGCCGCTGCACAAAACGCTGTGCCTTTGCCTTGTTGGTTGTTGCTTCTTGCCAATGTGTTTTGGTCTTTGGCTTACGACACCGAATACGCAATGGTGGATAAACCTTATGATTTGAAAATCGGCATTCAAACTTCCGCCATTACTTTTGGTCGTTTTGATGTGTTGGCGGTGATGATTTGCTATTTTTTGCATTTTGCCTTGTTTGCTTTTGTGGTTTTTTATTTTTATAACATGCAGATTTTCACGCTTTTGGGTTTGCTCTTGGCAATGGTCATTGCGCTTTTGCATTATGTTTGGATTAAAAACCGCAACCCTGCGCAATGTTTTCGCGCTTTTTTAAACAATAACTACGTGGGAATGAGTTTGTTTTTGGGAATTTTTTTGGATTTTTGTTTTTTTAAATAAACTTTTTTCAATTTTGGTATTCTTAAACGTTTTCAAACACAAGCACATTTTTTATTGCCAACAAGGGGAAAAAGGTGAAAAAGTTTTTGCTCTGGGCGGCCATTTCTATTTTGGCGGCTTTTTCTTTGGGCGTGATTGCCTTGCATCGCGGTGAGTCAATTAGCGCCGCGTGGTTGATTACCGCAGCTGTATCTTGTTACTTTATTGCGTATCGTTTTTATAGCCGTTATTTGGCAACAAAAGTGGCAGTTTTAGACGAAAAACGCTTAACCCCCGCGCATTTGAATAACGATGGTTTGGATTATGTGCCCACCAACAAATGGGTGTTGTTTGGGCATCATTTTGCGGCAATTGCCGGTGCTGGCCCATTGGTTGGTCCCATTTTGGCGGCGCAAATGGGTTATTTGCCCGGCACCTTGTGGATTATTTTCGGCGTGATTTTTGCCGGCGCTGTGCAGGATTTTATTATTTTGGCATTTTCTGCCCGCCGCAATGGCAAATCCTTGGGCGAGATGATTCATTTGGAATTGGGCAAACCCGCCGGCGCCATTGCCTCTTTTGGTATTTTGCTCATTATGGTGATTTTGTTGGCGGTTTTGGCGCTTGTTGTGGTCAAAGCCTTGATGGGTTCGCCTTGGGGCACTTTTACCATTGCGGCAACCATTCCCATTGCCATTGTGATGGGCGTTTATATGCGCTTTATTCGCCCGGGCAAAATTGCTGAGGTGTCTATTGCTGGTTTTATTTTGCTGATTTTGTCCATTGTTTTTGGCGAAAACGTGGCAAGAAGCGAAGTTCTTGCGCCCATTTTCACTTTAAACGGCGAAAACTTGGCATGGGCATTGATGATTTACGGCTTTATTGCCTCCGTTTTGCCCGTTTGGTTGCTTTTGGCACCGCGCGATTATTTATCAACCTTTTTAAAAATCGGCACCATTGTGGGCTTGGCTGTTGCCATTGTCATCGTCAACCCCGACATTCAAATGGCATCCATAACAAAATTTGTGGATGGCACCGGTCCTGTTTTTGCGGGCGATTTGTTCCCATTTTTGTTTGTAACCATTGCTTGCGGGGCTATTTCTGGCTTTCATAGCTTGGTTTCCAGCGGCACCACACCCAAAATGGTTGAAAACGAGCGCGATATTCGCATGATTGGTTATGGCGCAATGTTGATGGAATCTTTTGTGGCGATGATGGCAATGGTGATGGCTTGCATTTTGGAGCCGGGCGTTTATTTTGCAATGAATGCGCCTGCCGCCGTGGTCGGTTCCACAGTGGAACAAGTGGCGCAAACCATTTCTTCTTGGGGGTTTGTGGTCACACCCGAAGCGCTTTCTCAAATGGCGCAAAATGTGGGTGAAAACAGCATTTTGGCGCGCACAGGCGGTGCGCCAACCTTTGCCGTGGGCATGGCAAAAATCATCACCGATTTGCTGCACACCGATTCTTCTATGATGGCGTTTTGGTATCACTTTGCCATTTTGTTTGAAGCCTTGTTCATTTTAACCACGGTGGATGCCGGCACGCGCGTTTGCCGTTTTATGATTCAAGACATTTTGGGCAATTTTTACAAACCCTTGGGCAACACTGAATTTTTGCCGGCGAATTTGTTGGCAACCTTTTTGTCCGTTGGCGCTTGGGGTTATTTTTTATACCAAGGCGTGGTGGATCCTCTGGGCGGCATTAACACCTTGTGGCCGTTGTTTGGCATTGCCAACCAAATGTTGGCGGGAATGGCGCTGATTTTTGCCATTGTGGTTTTGTTCAAAAAGAAAAAAGGCAAGTTGGCGTGGGTGGTGATGGTGCCTTGCGCTTGGGTTTTAATCACCACTCTTTATGCGGGTTGGCAAAAGGTTTTTGATGCGGATGTCAAAATCGGCTTTTTGGCACACGCCAAAAAATATTCCGAAGCCTTGCAAAACGGCGTGTTGTTGGCACCTGCCAAAAATATGGACCAAATGGCGCAAATTGTCTTTAACGACCGCGTCAATGCCACTTTAACCGGCTTGTTTATGTTGGTTGTGGTGTTGATGTTGGTAGTCGGCGCACAAATCATTTTCAAAATGAAGGACGTGTCGCAAGATAGTTCCTGCGAATTGGCGCCGGTTTACCGTTAAAAAAAGGGAGCGAAGAAATGCAAAAAATTGCAAACTTTTGCACACGCTTGGCGCAAACGGCACGCTTGATGGTGGGCGTGCCGGATTACGCCCAATATGTTGCGCATATGCACGAAAAACATCCAGAACATCCAGTGATGTCGGAAGCGCAGTTTCACCGCCGCGCCGTGGATGCGCGTTATCCGGGCAAATCGGGCAATATTAAAAAATGCCCGTGTTAAAAATTATTCAAACGATTTTCCACGGTCAACGGCGATTTTTTTTGAAAAAAAATTACCGTCTACCGTGGATTTTTGAGAAAATTGCGCCAAACTTTTTTTGAGATAATGTCTTATGAAAACAGCCGAATCCAAAACGTCCAAAACTATTGCCAAAACCGCTGAAAAAAAAGCCGCGCCTAAAAAATCAGCAGATAAAAAAGCGCTGAAAACTGAAACTGCCGCCGCCAAAACAACGCATTACAAAGCGGCAAAAGGCGAAGAATATATGTGCCAGCGCCAACGCGATTATTTTCGCAACATTTTGTTGGAGCAAAAAAACGCTTTAACCGAAGGCATTTCCAAAACGGTGCACACCATGCAAGATGAAGCCACCGTTTTTGCCGACCCAAATGACCGCGCCAGCCAAGAAACCGATATTGCTTTGGAATTGCGCAATCGCGACAGGGAACGCAAACTCATCAAAAAAATTGATGAAACCATCGCCCGCATTGATGCCGAAGAATACGGTTATTGCGACAAATGCGGCGTTGAAATTGGTCTTTCACGTTTGGAAGCACGCCCAACGGCATCCTTGTGCATTGATTGCAAAACCTTGGATGAAGTCAAAGAAAAGCAAATGGCAAAATAAAACTTCAAAACACAAAAAAAGCCCGATTAAAAAAATCGGGCTTTTTTAATCAGCTTTTAACGGTGAACCACGCGGCGCACTATTTTTTTCACGCCAGTTGTGGTTTTGCGTTTGGTTGAAAAATGGTTGCGCAAAAATTCCAAAGGCGCGTCTTTATTCAAATTTTTCATCAAATTCAAATATTCCGCATTCGTTGTTGGAATCATATTTGTGTTGATATAGGTTTGGCACAAAATGCCGGAGAATAAATCGCACACGCTTTTTAATTCTTCGGGTTTGTCGCGCAAAATATATTTCAATTTTAAAATCAAAGGCAAAAGCGACAATTCGGTTAAATGCACAATTTGGAATAATCGGCATTCGTAATCTTCAAAACCTTTGCCCATCGCTTCCAAATTGCCCCATTCAAACCAAAGCATTGCGTATTCTTTAAACAATTTTAAAAAGTCTTGCATTTCATCTTTGGTTTGTAGCGATTCAAATTTGCTTTTGTATTGCGCGCTCAAATCATTAAAAACGTGTTCTTCGGGATTAAAAAATCCAGCAATGGTTGCAAAAACCTTTAAAAATCCTTCAACTTGCGGATAACCACGTTTGTCATTGCCCTGCCAAAAAGTGTAGGTTGCGTCATCCTTTTCAAAAATAGCAACCCAAAATTCTTGGTAATAATCTTCCAAAACATCGCGCCCGAAGATGTCAATCACTTTATAAAACAAATTGTTTTGGATAATTTGCGCGGCAGTGGATTTTTTGTTGGTGAAATTCACCGTATCAAAAACAATTTGCCCGTTGTCCGCTTCTTCCAAATCCAACACCACCCACAATTTGGTGTGGAGCAAAAAATTTAAAAAATGGCGAAAATAAAAATTTTCGTATTGTTGAATGATGTTGGAAAAAAAGCGGTAACAATCAATAATCAAACTTTCGTTGGCTTCAACCTTTGCAATTTCATTGGCATTATTCACCTTAAAAATTGTTTCAAAGTCTTCTTTATTCAAGCGCGATTGATTGATTTTGGGCGTTTTGTTTTCAAAAGACAAAAACAAAATATTTTTGAGTTCATCAATCAAATCCGCATCTTCCACAGGGTCAAGTTGGTCAAAAAGCGCTTTTAACAAAATGGCAAAGGAGGTGATTCTTTGTTCACCATCCAACAAAATGCGCATTTTGTTGGGCACAGGTTGAAAATTTTCAATGAGCAACGTGCCTAAAAAATGCGCAGAATTGTGGTCAAAAGCGTGTTTTAATTCGTTAAAAAAACGCCGCCACTTGGAGTCTCCCCAAGCGTATTCCGCTTGAAAAATAGGAATTTCCAACGGCTTTTCGCTAACTAATGATGAAAAATCGTAAACCCCTGCGTGCATTGTTATTTTCCTTTTTATTAAACGAATCAATATATTAGGTGATTTTCCACGGTAAACCTAATGTTTTTTTCAAAAAATATTAGGTTGACCGTGGATTTTTGACTTTTTAGAAAGCAAAAAGCAAGCCAGCCACAAACAATGGAATATTAAAGAAAATAAAAGTTGGAATGCAGGTGTCAAAAATGTGGTTGTGTTGGCCATCGGCATTAAGCCCTGAGGTTGGCCCCAGAGTGCTGTCGCTTGCAGGCGAACCCGCATCGCCCAGCGCAGCTGCAATGCCAACCAACAAAATGGTTGCCGACATACTCAAATGCAAATTGATGCAAAGCGGCACGTAAATGGTTGCCAAAATGGGAATGGTGCCAAAGCTGGTGCCAATGCCCATGGTAACGAGCAAACCAACCAACAACATTAAAAATGCCCCGCCGAATTTTCCGCCGGCGATTGTGGCAATAGAGGCAACCAAATCCGCTGTGCCGCCCGTTTCACGAATAACGGCGGCGAATCCTGCGGCAACAAGCATTACAAAAGCAATGAAAGACATCATATGCAGTCCGCGGTCAATGGTTATATCCATTTTGCGCCATTCAATGCCGCCAAAGGCAATCATCAACAAAATGCCAGAAAGCGCCCCGAGCGGCAATGAACCAAATTGCAACTGCACAACAAAAGCCAAAAGAATCCCCGCCAAAATCACCCATTCTTTTTTGCCGAGTTTGTTGGATTCGCTAGAAGTTGCTGCCAATTCAAAGTTTTCATAAATGCGCGGTTTGCTGTAATAAATAAAAGCCAAAACAAGACCAATCAACATTGCCGCACCGCCAATCCACATCACGCTTGAAACATCAGCAAGCGTAATTTCCAAACCATTGGCGTTAATTTCTTTAACCAAAATGCCATGGAAAATCAAACCAAAACCAACCGAAAAACTCACATACGGTGCTTTTAAGCCGAAAGTCAAAGCGCAGGCAACGGCTCTTCGATCAATTTGCATTTTGTTCATCACGCCTAACAAAGGCGGAATCAAAATAGGAACAAAAGCAATGTGGATGGGAATTAAATTTTGGCTAAAACACGACAAAAAAGCGATGGTTGCCAGCAAAACCACGCGCCCGCGTGTTAAAAAAGCGCTGATTTTGGTTACCAAAACATGGGTTAGGTTGGAAACGCTTATCGCCGCTGCCAAAGCACCTAATAAAACATAACTCAATGCGGTTTCCAAATTGCCTGCCATACCGCCAATTAAAATTTTAAGCGACTCGGATAATCCAATACCGCCCAAAACGCCGGTTAAAAGTGCTGAGACCAAAATTGCCAACAACACATTAAAACGCGCCAAGCACAAGGCGCACATTGTCAAAACGCCGATTAAAACGGGGTTGGTTAAAATCATCCCTTTTTCCCCTGCGCGCGCAATTCCAACGGACTTTTGGGCGATTCAATTTGTTGTTCTAATGCCACGCTGTTCAACAAGGTGCGCGCAACTGGGCATTTGGCGGCAATGTCCAAAAAGCGCGCCACTGCCACATCGTCAAAATCGCCATCTATTTGAATGTGGCGCGTGATTTTGTCTTGCCGATTTTCTAATTTTTCGTGCGTTAATGTGATTTTTAAATCTGTTAGCGTATAACCTTTGCGCTCGGCGTAAAGTCTTAATGTAATTGCCGTGCAAGAACCCAGCGCCAAAAGCAAATATTGATAAGGGTTTGGCCCCAAGTCGCCGCCGCCCATTTCCTGCGGTTCATCGGCGGTAAATTCATACAAACCCGATGTCATAATGACTTCATAAGGTGCGCGCCCTTGCACGACCACAACAGGATTATTTGATGACATTGCGACTCCCTAATATTTTTTTCGCTATTGTAACAATTATTTACCAATACAAAATTGACTAAAAATACGCGCCAACAAATCTTCGGTGGTGACTTCGCCGGTAATTTCAAAAAGCGCATGTTGGCAAAGGCGCAATTCTTCGGCAATCAACTCCGATTCATTTAAAACTTGCGCATTTTCTAAATGCAAAATCGCCTTCTTTAAGGCAATTAAATGGCGCTCGCGTGCGATAAACACGTCATTTTCTGCCGAATCCACGCCCATTATTTTTAAAAGTGTTTTTTTAAAATTTTCTAAACCAAAACCCGTTTTGGCGCTGATGAAAATAGCTGATTTGGAATCTTCGGGCAAATTGTTGCGCAAATCGCATTTGTTGAACACTTGCAAAATTTTGGCAGTTGGCGGACATTTTTTGGCAAAGTTTGGCAAAGTTGGAAAATCTCTGGCATCTGCCACCAAAGCAACAACATCCGCTTTTTCCAAAATTTGGTGGGTTTTGGCAATGCCTAAATTTTCTATTGGGTCAAGCGAATTTTCGCGCAGCCCTGCGGTGTCAATAATATGCAAAGGGAAACCATCAATTTGCAAAGTGCTTTTCAAAGCATCGCGCGTGGTGCCGGCAATATCCGTAACCAGCGCCACATCTTCGCCCGATAAAGCATTTAAAAGCGAAGATTTTCCAACATTGGGCGCGCCAACCAAAGCAACGTGAATGCCTGATTGCAAAAGAATGCCCATTTCCACCGATTGTTTTAAAGCCAACAATTCAGCAAAAACTTCGGCTGTGCGTTTTTTAATTTCTGCCACATTTGAAAAATCCAAATCTTCATCGGAAAAATCCAAGGTGGTTTCCAACAAGGCGCGCGTTTGAATCAATTTTTCCACGGTCAACGCAATTTTTTTTTGAAAAACGCACGACAAACTTTTGGCGGCACTTTGTGCGGCACGTTCGGTTGTGGCGTTGATTAAATCTATTAAAGATTCCGCTTCATTCAAACTCATTTTGTCGTTCAAAAAAGCGCGGCGCGTAAATTCCCCGGGTTCTGCCAAGCGCGCCCCGTTAGATAACAAGCGTTTTAACACCATCTGCAAAACCACGCGCCCGCCGTGGCCTTGAATTTCCAAAACATCTTCACCGGTAAAAGAAGCGGGCGCAGGAAAAAACAAAACCAGCGCTTGGTCAATGATTTCGCCTTTTTCATCTGTAATGTTGGCAAGCGTAGCCACGCGGGGTTTTAAAGTTTTGCCAACTATTTTTTCTGCCCATTCTTTTAAATTTTCGCCCGATGCCCGCACCACGCCAACGCCGCCGCCTGCGGCTGTGGCAATGGCGGCAATAGTGTCATTTTTTGTCATTTTAAAAAATCCTTATTCCACAAAATTTCCGTTTCTTTATTCAAATGCCGCGCCAACACAAAAAAATAATCCGATAAGCGATTTAAAAAAACGTTGGGTAATTGCAATCCAACCATTGCGCGCTCCGCACGCCGACAAACCGCACGGCAAACGTGTGCCAATACCGATGCTTTTGTGCCGCTTGGCAAAATAAATTCTTTTAAAGGTTGTTGGTTGTGGCGCAATGTTTCCATTTCTTTTTCCAAAATCCCAACAAAATCATTGGGGAAAATCGGTGCGGAATCGGGCAATGCCACATCACGCCCCAATGAAAACAAAGCGTGTTGAATTTTTTCTAAAAAAGGAAGAGACGCTTCGGTGCGCAACAAACCGACAAAAGCGTTCAACTCATCTATTTCGCCCAAAGCCACAATTTGCGGGTGATTTTTGGGCAATTTTTTGCCGTTTAAAAGGGTTTTGCCAGAGTCGCCTTGGCGTGTGGTAATTGTGGTGATTCGCATTTTTGCCTGAATTTGTGTGAAAATAAGCGCCTATTTTTGACCATTTTTGAAATTTATTCAGCTATGAGTTTGGAACTTGATATCTGCATGGCGCAAAATTTGGGCGACCGCAAAGAACAACAAGACCGCATTGCCGTTTTTGCGCACCCCAAGGTTCCTAATATTACCTTGTGCGTGTTGGCGGACGGTATGGGCGGGCACGAAGGCGGCGCCTTGGCGGCTGACCAAGTGATTCACACGGCTCGGCTATCTTTATCGCAATACGACCCAGATGTGGAAACACCCGAGCATTTTTTGGAAACTTTGTTTAACGACACGCACACGCTGATTAAATCTTCGCGCTTTATCAACGAAAAAGACCCACACAGCACGGCGGTTTTTCTTTTGTTACAACCGGGTTTGGCGATGTGGGCGCATTGCGGCGATAGCCGAATTTATTTTTTGCGCGGCGTTCAAGTGTTGCGCCGCACCGTTGACCATTCTTATGTGCAACGGATGATTAGCCAAGGCAGAATCACGCCGTTGGAAGCCAAAACGCATCCGCAACGCGGAATGCTCACAACTTCACTTGGTGGGCGCGATGCCCCGCATTTTGATATTGACCATATTGAACACCCAGAACCCGGTTTGAGTTTTATTTTATGTTCGGATGGCCTTTGGGCGTATTTTAGCGATGAAGAAATGGGCGTGATTTGCGGCACACAAACGGCAAAAGGCGCTTGCCAACATTTCATCAATTTGGCGCGCAATCGGGCGCACGGCTACGGCGATAATGTCTCGTTAATTGTCGTTAAACTCTTTGAAAAAGACGATGACGAAGAGGACGATGAATACGAAGACGATGACGAAGATGAAGACGAAGAATAAAAATCCACGGTAAACCGATTCTTTTTTTCAAAAAAAATTGATGTTTACCGTGGAAAATAGCCATTTTTAAGGTTTAAGGTTTGCGGTTGCGGCGCAACCACATTTCAAAATCTTGATGGTGCAAGTGCAAAATCACATCCAAAATCACGCCAACCGAAAGCAACAAAAGCGACATCATCACCAACACGCCTGCGGCAATCAAGCGCGGCAGGCGCGGCGCCAAACCTGTTAAAAAATATTCTTCCAAAACCGGCACGCCCAAAATCAAAGCCAATAGCGCCGTTAGCCCCGCCAAAATGCTAAAAAACGCCATCGGTTTGTAGTTTTTGAATAACACAGCGATGGTTTTCAACACCTTAAAACCATCGCGAAAAGTGCTGAGTTTGGAAGCATTACCATTGGGTCGGTTATGAAAAATCACCGGCATTTCCACAATTTTAAAATGGTGGTCAACGGCGTGAATGGTCATCTCCGTTTCAATTTCAAAACCGGGCGACAATGCGGGGAAGTTTTTTACAAAATCGCGCGAAAATGCGCGGTAGCCCGTCATCATATCGTGGATATTGGAATGAAAAAGGCGATTCACCAAAAACCGCACCAAGCGATTGCCCGCATTATGAAAAGCGCGCGGTTGCGTTTCAAAATAAGAAGAAGACAAACGATCGCCAATTGCCATATCCGCGCTGCCGTTTGCCACTGCTTCAATCAAGCGCTGGGCATCTTTGGCATCTTGCTGACCGTCTGCATCAACCAACAAATAAATATCCGCTTCAATTTCGCGAAACATTGTGCGCACCACATTGCCTTTGCCTTGGCGCGTTTCAAAGCGCACAATGGCGCCCGCTTCTTGCGCTAGGGCAACTGATTGGTCGGTTGAATTGTTGTCATAAACGTAAATGGTTGCATTGGGTAAAGCCGCCTTAAAATTGCGCACAACCGCGCCGATGGTTGTTTCTTCATTCCAACAAGGAATGCAAATGGCAAGCGTTTTTTGCGTTTTTTCCACGGTAAACCCTTCAAAATTTTCAAAAATTTTCAAAAACTTTCGCTAATGGCGGATAAAGCCACGCGGTAGCGCGATTGTAAATCTTCATTTGAACGCAAAGTGCAAGCCAAATCGTGCATTTCGCCATCCTTAATATCGTAAATCCATCCATGAATTGCCACACTTTGACCTTTGCGCCACGCATCTTCCAACACGGTTGTTTGCGCCACATTAGCCACTTGCTCCAACACATTTAATTGGCAAAGCAAATCGTGCTGGCGTGCGCGTGGCGCTTTGGCAATTAAAGCCGCGTGTTTTTGCAAAACGTCTTTGACGTGCCGCACCCAAACATCTGCCAACCCCAAACGTTTTTTGTGCAGAGCCGCTGCCACGCCGCCACAGCCCAAATGCCCGACCACCATAATGTGTTTAACTTTTAACACATCAACGGCGTATTGAATAACCGACAAAGCGTTTAAATCCGAATGCGCCACCACGTTTGCCATATTGCGATGCACAAACAATTCGCCCGGCAGCAATCCCACCACTTGATTGGCTGGCACGCGCGAATCTGAGCAGCCTATCCACAAATAATTGGGCGTTTGCAGTTTGGCAAGTTTTTTAAAATAATTGGCATCCGCACTTTTCATTTGCTTTGCCCAAGCGCGGTTGAAGTCAAACAACTCAAACAAATTTTCCGAGCAAGTTTCGCTTTTTGACCAGCCCAACAAATCAATGCACAACTGCTTTTTCTTTTGCGCGTTGGGAATAACAAGCGGTGTTTCTTGAAATCCTAACTCGTAAAAAAGTTTTTCCGCCAAGCGCGCGCCTGATAAATCTTCAATCCACAAACGTTGAAATTGCAATTCTCGGGCGGATTCAATGGCGCGCATTGCCAAGTTGCGCCCAACCGATGCGCCGCGAAATTTTGGCAAAACAAACAACAAAGGAATTTGGCAAATGGCATTAGACACGGCAAGCAAAGCTGCCACGCCCACGATTTTTTTATTTTCAAACGCGGCAAAATAGCGCAAGGCGTTTTGTGGAAAAAGAAGATTGGCTTTGGCGCAAAAAGCGGCGGCAGAATCGGGCGAACAGGTTTTAATCGTTATCATTTTTCAAAATTATTTTTGGTTTACCGTGGAAAAATGCTCAAAACCTTGAAAGTTTTGGGCAATATTCTGCCCGTTTTCATCCATTAAAAAAATTGGTGATTCCGATAATTCTTCAAAACAACCAATTCTAAAAAGCGGCGTTTGAAGAGATTGTCCAATGTTAACAATCGCACGGCGTGCGGATTTTGGCGCTGAAAAAAGCAATTCGTAATCTTCTCCGCATGAAAACATTTTTTGCAAAGCCAAATCGCGCGGCAAATTTTTTAACAAAGTCTGCGGAAAATGCTTCAAAGCCAAATGCGCACTGCATTTTGATTCTGCACAAATATGGCGCAAATCGCCCATCAAACCATCCGACAAATCAATTGCCGAAGTGGCAAGATTTTGCAAAGCTTCGCCCAATTTCACGCGTGGAAAAGGTTGGTGCAAGTGGCAAAAGGCTTTTTCTTTTAAATCTTTTGATAAAAGATGAACCGCCGATTGCGGATTCAACTTCAAATCCAAACCACACGCCGCCCAACCAATTTCGCCCGATAACCAAATATCGTCTTTTATTTGTGCACCACTGCGCAAAATTGGCGATTTTGCCTCGCCCAAAATGGTTACGGTGATTGTCCAACAACCGCGCGTTGTGTCCCCGCCAATCAACGCCACATCAAAACTTTTGGCGCATTTTAAAAAACCTTTTGAAAATTCGGCAATGCGCCTTTGCCAAAGATTATCAGCACAAGGAATGCTCATCGCCAACAATGCCCAGCGCGGCGTGGCGCCGCTTGCGGCGCAGTCGGATAAATTAACAGCCAGCGCTTTCCAACCAAGCAAAAAAGGGTCATCGTTTTCCAAAAAATGCGTGCCGCAAATCAGCGTATCGGTGGAAATGCAAAGGTGTTTTGAAGAATCGGTTTTTAAAACAGCGCAATCATCGCCAATGCCAACCAAAACGCCCGCGCCCGAATTGCCAAGCGTGGCGTTTTTAAAATAACGGCGAATGAGTTCAAATTCCATCAATCGTTGAGAAATTGCAACAAAAGCCCACCAACAGAGATGTGGTCACCGTGTTTTAAAGGGTGCGGATGTTGCAAGTTAATAGCCACGCCGTTAATTGCCGGAATGCCGCCTTGTTCGCGCATTAAAAACCAAGCGCCGTTGTCCAAAATAATGCGTGCAACGTGCCCAGCCCTGCCAATGCGCACGGGTTTTTTGCCGTCAATAGGCACTTCTTTGCCGATAATTTCACCATGAATCAAACGCACGCGCGCTTGCGGCAATGGGGTTTCTTCTTTTTCAAGCGATTCTTTTTCAGACTCTAATGCGGCAGTGGTGTGTGGTGAATCTTTATGCCCTTCAAAATCCGTGTTGGTAAAGGGAACGGAACTATCAGACAAACTCGTTTGCGTTAAAGACGTGCGGGTTTGGTAGATGGAACGCGGTAAGGTTGTGGTAAATGAAATGCCATTTTTTTTCTTTTCTTCTTTTTTTTCACGCCGTTTGCGTTGTGCTTGTTCTTTTTTTTGGGCGGCAATTACTTCTTCCACGCTTGTTTTTTCAAAGGTCATTCCTTGTGCGGTTAATTTGTTTTGGTCAAAATCTTCGTCCATTACAAATTTAATGCAATATTTGCCAACGCCAATCACATCGTTATTAACCAAATGGCGTTTGGTAATGCGCTGACCGTTTAAAGTGGTGCCGTTGGTGCTGTCCAAATCTTCCACCACATAAGAGCGCGTGCCGTCCCAAAAAATGCGCAAGTGTTCAGAAGATACGGCGCGGTTATCCAAGCGAATGTCGTTGCTGGCGGCGCGCCCGAGCTTCACACGCCCTTGCGTTAAATCAAATTCGTTTAAAACGAGTCCGTCCATGGAGACAATCAGCTTTGGCATTGCACACCTTCCAAGTTAGATTTCGTATTTTACAAAAAAATTTGGCGTTGACCGTGGAAAATTGCGATTTTCAGTTTTTTTAAAACGTTAAAATCATTGTTTTTTTACGCCATTTTCGCACGATGAAAAAAAAGCCCGATTTGTCTTCCCACACGCCGATTATTCGTCAATATTTGTCGACCAAAGCGGATTATCCCGATCGTTTGCTTTTTTGCCGTTTGGGCGATTTTTACGAATTGTTTTTTGAAGATGCCGAGCGCGCTTCCAAGTTGTTGGATTTAACACTAACGCAACGCGGTTTTTCCGCTGGAATTCCCGTGAAAATGGCAGGCGTGCCTGTTACAAACTTGGAAACCTATTTGGCGCGACTCTTAAAAATGGGCGAATCAGCCGTGATTTTGGAGCAAATTGGCACTAGCGAAAATGCAAAAGGGTTGATTGAACGCAAGGTTTCAAGAATTGTTACACCCGGAACTGTTAGCGATGCCGCACTGTTAGATGAGCGCCAAAATGCTTATTTGCTTGCCATTTTTCCCGCAGGAAAGGTTTTGGGTTTGGCGCGTTTGAATTTGGCAAGCAGTGAATTGATTGCCGAAGAATGCACCGTGGATGATTTGGAATCCGCCCTTTTTCGTATTCGTCCAAGCGAAGTGTTGTATCCCGAAGAATGCGCCTTTTTGGACGAAAAATTTGTGGCGTGGCGCTTTGCCAAAAAGAAAATTGCCCCGTGGCATTTTGAAGTGGAATCGGCAAGTCGACTTTTATGTGAACAATTTCGCGTTAAAGATTTAAACGTTTTTGGTTTAAACGGCCACAATGCGGCGATTGCTGCCACTGGCGCGCTGATTTATTACGCGCGTTTAACGCAAAAGCAAGAGTTATCCCACATTGATGGAATGGCTTTTGAAGCAGAATCCGAATATTTGGGCTTGGATTTTTCAACACGGCGCAATTTGGAATTAACCGAAACCTTGCGCGGCGAAAAATCGCCCACTTTGTTTTCGCTATTGGACAAATGCCAAACCAATGCGGGTTCGCGTTTTTTGCGCCAACTTTTGCAACACCCCAAACGCAACATTGAAGAAGCCATCGCACGCCACGAAGCCATTGATTATTTTTTAAACAATTCTATTTTTGACATTCTCAACCAAGCATTCAAAGGTTTGGCGGATATTGAACGCATTGCCGCACGCATAGCCTTGAAAAATGCGCGCCCGCGGGATTTGTCGGGTTTAAAAGAAAGTTTGAAGCGTTTGGAAATTTTCCAAAACCGTTTGCCCGCAATGCCTGCGATTTTTCAAAACATCAAAGAATCCTTAAATGTGCCATCGGCAGTTTTCAACTTATTAAACCAAATTGCCGATGAACCCGCCGCTTTTTTGCGCGATGGCGGCGTGATTGCGGCAGGCGTTGATAAAGAATTAGACGAATGCCGTGCATTAAACGAAAACCACGGCGATTTTTTGTTGCAATTAGAAAAATCCGAACAAAAACGCACGGGAATAGCCAACTTAAAAGTGGAATACAACCGTGTGCACGGCTTTTATATTGAAGTGGGCAAAGCCGCAGCCGCCAAAGTGCCTTTGGATTATCAGCGCCGCTCCACGCTTAAAAACGCCGAGCGCTTTATTACGCCAGAATTAAAAAGTTTTGAAGACAAAGCCTTGTCGGCAAAATCCCGTGCTTTAATGCGTGAGCGGGTTTTATACGAGGCGATTTTGGAAAAATTAAAACCCTTTATCAACCCGTTGAACAAAGCGGCAAAAGCCTTGGCAGAGTTGGACACACTTTTGGCGTTGGCGCAAACGGCGCAGTATTTTCAATGGACACGCCCGATTTTTGTGGATGATATTCAAATACAAATAGAAGGCGCACGCCACCCTGTGGTGGAATCAGAACGCAGGCGACAAAACGATGCCTTTATTAAAAACGATGTTCTGCTCAACCAAAACCGCCAAATGCTTTTAATTACTGGCCCCAATATGGGCGGCAAATCCACTTATATGCGCCAAGTGGCGCTGATTGTATTACTTGCCAAAATTGGCGCTTTTGTGCCTGCAACGGCTGCCAAAATTGGCCCCATTGACCACATTTTTACCCGCATTGGTGCCTCAGACGATTTGGCAAGCGGGCAATCCACTTTTATGGTGGAAATGACCGAAGCCGCCGCAATTTTGCGTTCAGCCAATGCGCATAGCTTGGTGTTGATGGATGAAATTGGCCGTGGCACGGCAACCTTGGATGGCTTGGCTTTGGCAAAAGCCATTTTGACTTATTTGCTCAAAAAGAACAAAAGCCTTGCGCTTTTTGCCACACATTATTTTGAATTAACCGACTTGGCGCAGTTTTATAAACCGCTTGCCAATGTGCATTTGGGCGCTGTGAAAACGCAGGACAAAATCGTTTTTTTGCACCAGCTCAAAAATGGCCCAGCAAATAAAAGTTACGGCATTGAAGTAGCAGGTTTGTCGGGAATGCCTGCGGCGGTGTTAAAAGACGCAAGGCGTTATTCAAAAGAATTAGAAAAACAACAAATTAACCTGCACCAAGGCGATTTGTTGGATTGTGTGCCAAACCTTGCCGAACCGCCGATTATCACCGAGTTGCGCAATTTGTCTTTAAACGATATGACGCCAAAAGCGGCGCTCAATTTTTTGTTTGATTTGCAAAAACGTTTGAAAACATAAAAATCCACGGTAAACCTTAAAAAATTTTCAAAAAAATTAACGGTTTACCGTGGAAAATCGCCGATTTTTAAACAAAAAAAAGGAATGCTTGGCATTCCTTTTTCTTGGAGACAGAAAATGCTTATTCTTAAAAACGGTGTGTAATGCCCAATTGGAAGGCTTGTTGGTAAACGCCGCCAGAATTGGACGAGTCGCCCACAACAGCCTTACGAGCTGCTTTGGTAACTTCTTTCTGTGCATTCAACTCTTCATTGTCGTTGTCAATGAAAGAATAGACAGCGTAGAAGTTGGTGCGTTTGCTCAAATTGTAGGTGTAACCCAAAGCCAACTGCCAAGCATCGCCATAAGCGTTGCTATCACCCTTGGAATAGTTGAAAGAAGCTTTTACCGCTTGTTTGCCAAAAGGAACAGTGGCGCCCAACATAAAGTTGTTTTGGTCAATGTCTTTTGAATCTGCGGCATCAAAGCTCAATTTGTCCCAAGACCAAAAAGCCGCAACTTTTGCCATACCAAAATCATAAGTGCCGCCCAAGCTCACGTTATCCACCGCTTTGCCGCCGATAACAGAACCCAAATTGATGCGGTGGTAAGTCAAACCCAACAAATAATTGTCGCCCGTCAAATTAGCGGCAATGGTTGCCACGTTGTTATCACCGCCGTTGGTGTAGCGAATTTCGTTTTTTGTGGTGTTGTTAGTAGCATCAGTTACTTCAACCGTTTTGAAACCATCATCAGCCAAAGCATTGTTGGAATAAGCCGCCACAAAGCTCAAACCGCTCCAAGTGGGTGAAATGTAAGCAATGGTGTTGTTCACACGCACGGGGTTAAAAAGAACGCCAGCTTCATCCAAGGCATCGCCTTTGATATTGGAATATTGCCCAACCGTGCCATCGCCAAATGGGTCAACGGAAGACAACAAGTTGTAATAAGGCGTATAAATGCGACCGCCAGCCAAGGTGCCCCAGTCGCCAGCCAAACCAACATAAGCTTGGCGGTTGAAGCCGTCATTGTCAGCGCCTGTGTCCAACGCAAAGCCACGTTCCAACACAAACACGGCTTTTAAGCCGTTGCCGATTTCTTCCACACCTTTAAAGCCCAAGCGGTTGCCCAAATCCAACCCAGAATCAATTTTGCCTTGGGATTTGGCGTGATTAGGCGCTTTGCCATCGGCGCTATCCAAAATGTCGGTGCGGTAGGAGTAGCCATAATCCACCACGCCATAAATTTGCACATTGGATTGTGCAAAAGCAGAACTTGCCGCCAAAGCGGAAAGCGCCAAAACAAGAGTTTTCTTTTTCATCGTGTATCCTTAAAAAAATTGTTGGAGTGAAAAAAAACGGAACGCCAAAAAGCATTCCGTTCCTTTAAGAGATCAACTTCTTAGAAAGAATGTTTGATGCCCAATTGGAAGGCTTGTTGGTAAACGCCACCCAAGTTGGAGGAATCATTCGTTACAGCATTACGACCAGCTTTGGTAACTACTTTCTGTGCATTCAACTCTGCATCATCATTGTCGATGAAGGAGTAGATGGCGTAGAAGTTGGTGCGTTTGCTGAAATTGTAGGTGTAACCCAAAGCCAACTGCCAAGCATCGCCGTAGTTGTCATCACCCAAGGAGTAGTTGAAGGAGGCTTGCACAGCTTGTTTGCCAAAAGGAACAGTGGCACCCAACATAAAGTTGTTTTGGTCAATATCGTCCGTTTTGAAACCGTCTTCAAAGCTCAATTTGTCCCAAGACCAGAAGGCAGCCACTTTGGCAGCGCCGAAGTCATAAGTGCCACCCAAGCTCACATTGTCAACACCTTTAACAGTGGGAAGAGTAGAGCCGGCATTGATGTGGTGGTAGGACAAACCAACCATGTAGCTGTCGCCCGCCAAGTTGGCAGCAACAGTGTAGACGTTGTTGTCAGCACCATTGGTGAAACGGGTTTCGTTTGTTGTAGTGCCGTTAGCACCAGCCACTGCAACAGTTTTGAAACCATCATCATCCAAAGCATTGTTGGAATAAGCTGCCACAAAGCTCAAACCATTCCAGTTCGGGGAAATGTAAGCCACGGTGTTGTTCACACGAACGGGGTCAAACAAAGCGTTCACGTCGCTTTTCACGTTTTGGTAGGTGCCGATGGAAGCGCCACCAAAAGGATCAACGGAAGACAACAAGTTGTAGTAAGGCGTGTAAATGCGACCGCCAGCCAAGGTGCCGAAGTCGCCAGCCAAACCAACATAAGCTTGGCGGTTGAAGCCATTTCTGTCCGTGCCGGTATCCAAGTTAAAACCACGTTCCAACACAAACACGGCTTTTAAACCATTGCCGATATCTTCCACACCTTTGAAGCCCAAACGGTTGCCAGCGGATTGGCCAGCATCAATTTTGCCTTGGGATTTGGCGTGATTAGGGGCTTTGCCATCGGCGCTATCCAAAATGTCGGTGCGGTAGGTGTAGCCATAATCCACAACACCATAAATTTGAACGTTAGATTGTGCATAAGCGCCGGCGGAAACCAAGCCAGCAACAGCTAATGCGATTACTTTCTTTTGCATTTCAAAAATCTCCTGATTAGGTTAAAAAAATCATTGCACCCGCAATGTGTGTTAGGCGTAATTCTGCATAGCGCAAAAAAAAAGGACAAGTTCTTTTTCGCATTTTTGCGACAAATTCGCTTTTTGCGTTGCCCAAAAGCAACATTTTTATAATCAACACCTTGATTTTAAAGGCGTTTTGAACGTTGTTTTTTTGCAAAAAACAATTTTTGAAAGGCGATTTTCCACGGTAAACACCAATTTTTTTTGATTTTTATCAAAAAAAACATTTTTCAACTTCTTAAAATGCTTTGCAAAAGCAAGTTACTTTTTCATTAGAATGTTTCATTCACAGCTTTTTTATAAACAAAAAAAAGGGCTTCTCTCAAAAGCCCTTTTTCATTGGGATGCTCACAGCCTAAAATCTTTAAAACAGGTGGCGAATGCCTAACTGAAAAGCTTGTTGGTAAATGCCGCCAGAATTTTGCGTATCATTTGCCACTGCCAAGCGACCTTGCCTACCGTTTTCATTGGCTCTGGCTTTGTCGTTATCAATCCACGCATACGCCGCATAAAACGCCGTTCTTTTGCTGAAATTGTAATCATAGCCCACGGCAATTTGCATGGCATTGCCATATTGCGAAGAAGCGTTTTTGGAATAATTCACCGAAGCCTTTAATTCACTATTGCCAAAAGGAACGTTGGCACCAAGCATAAAATTGTGTTGCGAAATGCTTGTTTTGCCATCAACCGCCACGGCTTGTGCGTTGTTGATGGTGCCGAATTTTGCTTTATCCATAGAATAAAATGCCGCAATTTTTAGCGCACCAAAATCATAAAAACCGCCAAGGCTAAAATTATCCACGCTTTGAACAGGCATAAAATCGGCATTGGCGCCAACTGCTTTTAAGCCTGCGCTATGAATTCGGTGGTAAGTGGCACCGATTAAAGCGTTTTCTGCTGTGTAATTTGCACCGATGGTGTAGACCGCATTGTCTCGGCCGTTGGTGTAGCGCATTTGTTCGGGTGTTTCCACGCTTTGCGCACCGTCTTCATCAAAAGCGTTGTTGGAATAAGCCAAGGTTAAATTAAAACCGCCAAAGTCAGGCGATACGTAAGCAATGGCGTTATTCACACGGTCGGGGTCAAACAAACCCGCTTCGCCAAAAGCGTTTTCGGCAATATCTTTTTTGACGTTTTGGTAAGTGCCAACCGTGCCAGCGGCAAAAGGATCAACCCCGCCCAACAATTCGTGGTAAGGCGTTACAATCCGCCCGCCAATTAAGCTACCCATCGGGGTTTCAAAACCCACATAAGCCGCCAAGTTAAAGCCTGCATCATCAGCACCTGTATCCAAAAAGAAAGCACGCTCCAACACAAAAAACGCTTTGGTGCCGTTGCCGATTTCTTCCACACCTTTAAAACCAATCATATTGTCGGTTGACTGCCCGCTATCAATGCGACCAAGGCTTTTGGCGTGCGGCGCACCTGATTTTAAAAGCGCATTGGCATCAAAACGATAAGAATAACCATAATCCACAGCGCCATAAATCTGCACATTAGACTGCGCCACAGCGTTTAAAGAAACGCCGCCACAAGCTAGCATTAGCGCCAAAGCCAAAGTTTTCTTTTGCATATTGCAAAACTCCATTTGTTTAAAAAATACAAATGAGAATATATCTTATTTGAAAAAATATGCAAATAATTTTGCGATGCAAAAAATCCGCCGTTGCAAAAAAGCAACGGCGAATTTTGATGAAATTTGGCGATTTTCCACGGTAAACGCCAAAAAATTTTGAAACTTCAAAGGCTGACCGTGGATTTTTGCGGTTTTTAAAAGTTAAAAGTAAGAAAAAGAAGAATTTAATTTTGTTGAGAATTTTCGCCAACAAAGCGTTTAATCGTAGACTTCTCGGCGATGGGCGATTTCCAAAATGTAGATGATGATTTTGCTATCCACAATATCGCAAATGATTCGGTAATCGCCAACACGGTAACGCCAATAACCCGATAAATTTCCCGTGAGCATTTTGCCACGGGAGCGTGGATTTTCAAGTTGGGCAATTTCGTTTAAGGTCGACTGAATGCGGCGTTGAATGGTTTTGTCCAATCGGTTGAATTGCTTTTGTGCTTTGGCTTCAAAAACAATTTTATAAAAGCCCATTTTCTCTTTGAATCTCTTCCCAAGGAATTGTTGGTTCGCCTGCTTCAATGGCTTTGCGGGCAGCAAGCGCATCTTCCAAGTCTTCCAAATAAAATTCCAAAGCACGTTGATAAAGCAAGTTTTCGGACGTTTTGCATTCCTTGGAAAAATAGGCAAAAGATTCCCGCATTTTCTTTTCCAAGTCTGGTGGAAGTTCAATGGTCAAACTCATTTTTTTCTCCCTTTTTCGCAGCTTTTTTAATTTTAAAGTGATTCTCCACGGTAAACGCCAAAAAATTTTGAAACTTCAAAAGTTTACCGTGGAAAAATATGAGGGAGTTTTAAGGATTCCCAAAAAAACCTTTGACTTTTTCAAACCACGATTGGGCTTTGGGGTTGGATTGTTCGTTTTCATTAAAACTTTGTGCCAATTCTTGCAACAAGGTTTTTTGGCGCTCGTTTAAATTCACAGGCGTTTCCACCACCACGTGACACATCAAATTGCCGGGCGTTAAACTGCGCATACCTTTAATTCCCTTACCAGACAAACGAAAAACTTGCCCCGTTTGCGTGCCAGCGGGAATTTTCAAGCGTGCCGAACCATTTAAGGTGGGAATTTCAATTTCACCACCCAATGCCGCAGTGGTAAAAGAAATGGGCGTTTCACAATGCAAATCGTTTCTATCACGCTCAAAAACGTTGTGCGCAATAATGTGAATTTGCACGTAAAGGTCGCCATTGGGGCCGCCATTTAAACCCGCTTCGCCTTCGCCCGACAAGCGAATGCGGTCGCCATTGTCAATGCCTGCGGGAATTTTCACCGACAAGGTTTTTTCTTCTTTCACACGTCCAGCGCCTCGGCAAGTGGCGCAAGGGTCATCAATGCGTTTGCCCGAACCTTTGCAATAAGGGCAGGTTTGTTGAATAGAAAAAAAACCTTGCTGCATACGGATTTGCCCAGCGCCTTGGCATTTGGCGCAGGTTTGCACATTGCCCGATTTGGCGCCCGTTCCTTTGCAATCGTTGCAAGTTTTTAAAATGGGCACGCGAATTTTGGCCTCGGTTCCGCGCGCGGCTTGTTCCAAAGTAATGTTTAAAGAAAAACGCACATCCGAGCCGCGGTAAGCGGCATTTCTTGCGCCACCGCGCCCGCGGCTTGCGCCAAAAATTTCAGAAAACAAGTCGCCAATATCATCAAAACCGCCACCACCGCCAAAACCGCCTCTGCCGAATCCACCACCAGAAGCGGCTTGCGATGGGTCAATGCCCGCAAAGCCATATTGGTCATAAGCGGCACGTTTTTGGGAATCGGATAAAACTTCGTAAGCTTCTTTAACTTGTTTGAATTTTTCTTCGGCGGCTTTGTCCCCCGGATTGCGGTCGGGATGGTATTTCATCGCCAACTTGCGGTAAGCCTTTTTAATTTCCTCATCCGATGCGCCTTTTTGCACGCCCAGCGCTTGATACAAATCTTCTTTTGCCATTGTGTTTTTTTAATTTTTGAAAAAAATTTTTCGTTGACCGTGGAAAAACGCCGCTTTTCCTTCAAAGAAAAGCGGCGTTTTGGTTTTTTAAAAATAGTGAATTATTTTTTGTCATTCACCTCGGTAAATTCCGCATCCACCACGTTGTCATCGCCCGAATTGTTGGGCGATGATTGTTGCGATTGCGCCGAATCATCCGTTGCACTCGATTGCGCTTGTTGCGTGGCTTTGTAAATTTGCTCGCCAATTTTTTGGCTGGCTTGCATCAAGGCTTCGGTTTTTTGGGTGATTTCGTCTTTGTCATTGCCGCGCGCGGCATCTTCCAAGGCTTTAATGGCTTCTTCCACTTTGGCTTTGTCAGAAGAATCAATTTTATCGCCATAATCCGACAAGCTCTTGCGTGCCATGTGAATCATTGAATCGGCGTGGTTGCGCGCATTTGCCAACTCTTGCACGCGTTTGTCTTCTTCGGCGTGAATTTCGGCATCTTTGACCATTTTTTGAATTTCTTCTTCCGACAAACCCGAATTGGCTTTGATGGTGATTTGATTTTCTTTGCCCGTGGCTTTGTCTTTTGCCGTCACATGCATAATGCCGTTGGCATCAATATCAAAAGTGACTTCAATTTGCGGCAAACCTCTGGGTGCAGGCGGAATGCCTTCCAAATTAAATTGTCCCAAACTTTTGTTGGCGCTTGCCACTTCGCGCTCGCCTTGCAAAACGTGAATGGTTACCGCCGATTGATTGTCGTCCGCCGTGGAAAACACTTGCGAAGCTTTGGTTGGAATGGTGGTGTTTTTTTGGATGAGCTTGGTCATAATGCCGCCCAAGGTTTCAATGCCTAATGAAAGCGGCGTTACATCCAACAACAACACGTCTTTGACATCGCCTTTTAACACGCCGCCTTGCACAGCCGCGCCCACAGCCACGGCTTCATCAGGATTCACATCGCGCCGCGGTTCTTTGCCAAAAAAGGCTTTGACGCGCTCTTGCACTTTGGGCATACGCGTTTGGCCGCCCACCAAAATCACATCGGCAATATCGCTGACCTTGCAAGCAGCATCTTTTAAAGCGGTTTCACAAGGCAAAATGGAGCGCTCAATCAAATCATCTACCAAGGCTTCAAACTTGGCACGCGTGATTTTTACCGCCAAATGTTTGGGGCCTGACGCATCCGCCGTGATATACGGCAAATTGACTTCCGTTTGTTGGGATGAAGACAATTCAATTTTGGCTTTTTCTGCCGCTTCTTTTAAGCGTTGGAGCGCCAAAACGTCTTTTTTCAAATCGGTGCCGGATTCTTTTTTGAACTCTTCAATAATGTAATCAATCAAGCGTTGGTCAAAATCTTCGCCGCCCAAAAAGGTATCACCATTGGTTGCCAACACTTCAAATTGTTTTTCGCCATCCACATCGGCAATTTCAATAATGGAAATATCAAACGTGCCGCCGCCCAAATCATAAACGGCTATTTTTTGGTCTTTGCCAGCACTTTTATCCATTCCAAAAGCAAGCGCCGCAGCGGTAGGTTCGTTGATAATGCGTTTGACATCCAAACCCGCAATGCGCCCGGCATCTTTGGTGGCTTGGCGTTGGCTATCGTTAAAATAAGCAGGAACGGTAATCACCGCTTCGGTTACCGTTTCACCCAAATAATCTTCTGCCGTTTTTTTCATTTTGCGCAACACTTCGGCGGAAACTTGCGGCGGCGCAATTTTTTTACCACGCACTTCCACCCACGCATCGCCATTGTCGGCTTTGACAATTTTAAACGGCAATTTGCCAATATCCGTTTGCACGGCTTTTTCATCAAAGCGTCTGCCGATTAAACGTTTGGAAGCGTAAATTGTATTTTTTGGATTGGTTACCGCTTGGCGTTTGGCGGGTGCGCCGCACAAAATTTCGCCATCATCGGTGTAGCCTACAATAGAAGGCGTGGTGCGTGCGCCTTCTGAGTTTTCAATTACTTTGGGCGTGCCGTTTTCCATCACAGCCACACAACTATTTGTGGTGCCCAAGTCAATACCAATAATTTTTCCCATTTTTTAAACCTCAAAAAAAAGTCAAGTGTTGTGGATATAAAGTCGTTTTTTGAAAAATCAAGACGGCGGATTTTCAACATTTTCGCCGTTTGAAACCATCACCATTGCCGGGCGCAAAACACGCTCAGATATCAAAAAACCTTTTTGCAAAACCTTGGCAACCGTATCTTTTGGCAAAGCAGAAGGAACCAACCCAACGGCTTGGTGTTGGTGCGGGTCAAACTTTTGCTCTTTGGGGTTAATTTCCAAAAGTGCATTTTTTTGAAAAGCAGAATCAAGCTGTTTTTTGATAAGCATCAAGCCTTCTTTTAAACTTTCCAAACTTTGATTTTTTGCATTTAAAGCGGCTTCCAAGCTATCCCAAGGTGCGAGCAAATCTTTGGCAAAGGCTTCCAAGGCAAATTTGCGTGCTTTGGCGATTTCTTCTTGCGCACGGCGGTGCGTGTTTTCCGATTCCGCTTTGGCTCGCAAAAAAGAATCTTTCAACTGCGCCACGTTTTGATTGGCTTCTTCCAAAGCCTTGCGCAAAGCTAGAATTTCAGGCGATTCGGCAGATTCTGTTGCATTGGATTCGCCAATTTCGCCATTGGCTGATTCGGCAATTTTTGCTTTTGGTGCAGATTCAGATTTTGCCGATTTGCTTGGCGACTCTTTTGCCGACTCGCTTTTCACCGATGCAGCTGTTTTTGCTTGGTGTGCCGATTCTGTTTTCAGCGATTCTTTGGATACTTCCGATTCGGCGGGCGTATCCGATTTTTTCCCGCCTTTTTTGTGGTGGTGTTGGTGTTGGTTATTCATAAAAAACTCCTTTTGCGGCGCTATATAAAACCAAAATCGCAATTTTCAAGCAAAAATCCACGGTAAACGTCAAAAAAATTTCACGTTCACCGTGGATTTTTCCAAAAATCATCATACATTTTGTTGCCACGCAAGAGTTGTTGGTTGAAGTCTTCCAAAGAAAAATCCGATTCCAACAAGGTTTTTGTTTTTAAAGGATTGCGCCCCAAACCAAAGGATTCTGCGGGAATGCCAACCGATTCCAAAATCAAAGGCGCCACATCAAAATGCGATAGTTTTCGGTTTTTAGTTTTTTCCAACATTGCCGAATCTGCCGAATCTGCCAAAAAAGCAGGGTTTAAAAAAGCGTTGTAAATGCCTTGGTTTTTTAGCTCTGCCACATCCACGGGCAAGTGGTCGCCCAACAAAATAATGGCGGTGTTGGGAATATCTTTAATTTTTTGCACAAAATCCAAAATCACCCGCTCGGAACAAGTGAAACTTTGCCGCAATGTGCGTGGCAAATCGGGGCAAAATTCAGGGTCAACAAAACCAAAAGGCGGGTGCGTATCCATTGTGGAAATGTAGGCGGCAAACGGTTTTTTACTTTTACTTTCAGCAAGTTGGCGTATTTCTTTTTCAGCCAAAGAAAAGGTTAAGCGGTCGTTTATTCCCCAATATTCCTTGCCAATGGCTTTGTTGGCTTTTTTGCCGGGCGTCCAAATCACATTTTGTGCGCCCGCTTCTTTGGCATTTAATTTTTTAGGCAAAACGCCTAATTGTTGAAAATACGGCAAATCGTGCACTTCAACCTTATGTTTTTGGTAAAAATTGCGCACACCGCCAAAAACATCCGCAATGCCTGAAATTCTTATTTGCTTGAAACCTGCCGCATTCAAAATATCGGTTAAGCAAACGGCGTTGTCTAAAAAATAATGTTTGAGCACCAAATGTTTGCCATAAGGCAAATTGATGGGAATTGCGCACAAATAGCTTGCCATTCCAGCGGTAGTCCAGCCTGTGCCAAAAACTTGGGTAATGCCGCCAACAGCAGAAGTTGCGGAAAAATTCACATTTTCTTTTGCCAATGCGCCCAAATGCGGCGTTAAATTGCCATAAGGCGCAAAGGTTTCAGGTAATTCGCCCGTTGGCACGGAATCGGTGGTGAAGGCACTCGTCATCGATTCAATGAAAATCACCACAAGATTTTTCAAATTTTGCGGGGGGGGGGGTTAGAGAAAAAGTGCGGTAGTGTTTTTCATACAAATCCGAGCGCTCGCTTTGCGCTTTGAAAAAGTCTGCAATTTGGAGTTGTTGGTTGATAAAAATAGCGCAAACAAAAACAACCGCAAGCGTTGCAACGCCTTGGATTGTTGCTTTTTTGCGGGTTAAAAAAACAAGCAACAACGCCGCCAACAAAGCAGGCGGCAGGCAAAATTTTGCAAAAGAAAGCGGCAATTCTTCGCCGATATTCAACAACGGAAAACGCAAATGGTAAAGAATTTGCCCAAAATGTTGAATGAAAAAATGTTCCTTCACCCAAAGCGTTGCCAAAACGGCAACCAAGGCAAAAAAAATCACCACAAAAACAAAACCTTGGCGAAAAAAACTGAAAACTTTTTGATTTTCCACGGTAAACCCACTACTTTTTTGAAAATTATTTTCCGTTTACCGTGGATTTTTGCAAAATATTCTTCAAAAACTCTCCGGTAAAACTTTTTTTGTTTTGCGCAACTTCTTCGGGCGTGCCGCAAGCAATAATCTGCCCGCCAAAGTCGCCGCCTTCTGGCCCCAAATCAATGATGTGGTCGGCGCATTTGATGACATCCAAATTGTGTTCAATCACAATCACCGTGTTACCCGCATCGGTTAAGCGTTGCAAAACATTGAGCAGCATTGCAATGTCGGCAAAATGTAGTCCGGTTGTGGGTTCGTCCAAAATGTAGAGCGTTTTGCCCGTGTCGCGTTTAGAAAGTTCCAGCGCCAACTTCACGCGTTGGGCTTCGCCGCCAGAAAAAGTGGTGGCGGATTGTCCCAATTCAATATACGACAAGCCCACGTCCATCAAGGTTTCTAGCTTTTTGGCAATTGACGGAATGGCGCTAAAAAATTCCAAGGCTTCCTCCACGCTCATTTTTAAAATGTCGTGGATATTTTTGTCTTTGTAAAAAATCTCCAAAGTTTCGCGGTTGTAGCGTTTGCCGCCGCAAACCTCGCATTCCACAAAAATATCGGGCAAAAAGTGCATTTCCACTTTCACAAAGCCTTCGCCTTGGCAAGCTTCGCACCTGCCGCCTTTCACATTAAACGAAAAACGCCCGGGCGCATAACCGCGCTCACGTGCGCTTGGCAACTGCGCAAAGAGTTCCCGAATCGGCGTGAGCAACCCTGTGTAAGTGGCGGGGTTGGAGCGCGGCGTTCTGCCGATGGGCGACTGATCCACGTTGATGATTTTGTCAAAAAAATCCAAACCTTCAATGTTGCCAAAGGGTTGTGGCGATTCTTTGGAATGGTAAAAATATTGATGCGCCGCGCGGTAAAGGGTTTCGTTGATTAACGTGGATTTGCCAGAGCCAGATACGCCCGTGATACAAGTTAATAAACCAACGGGAATCTGCACGTTTAAATTTTTTAAATTATGCCCGCGCGCACCGAAAATGCGGATTTGCCGCGTTGAATCATTTTGCCGCCGCTTGTTGGGAATGGCGATGGTTTTTTTTCCGCTTAAATAAAGCCCTGTCAATGATTTTGGATTTTTAGCAATAGCAGACGGAGTGCCAGCGGCAACCACTTTTCCGCCGTGTAAGCCTGCGCCCGGACCCATATCAATTAGAAAATCGGCGGTGATCATTGTTTCTTCATCGTGCTCAACCACAATAACGGAATTACCCATATTGCGCAGATTTTTAAGGCTTTGGATGAGCTTGGCGTTGTCGCGCTGGTGCAAGCCAATAGAAGGTTCATCCAACACATACAAAACGCCAGACAACCCCGAACCAATTTGAGAAGCCAAGCGAATGCGTTGCGCCTCCCCGCCGGATAACGATTCCGCAGAACGATTCAAAGTTAAATAATGCAAACCCACGTCAATTAAAAAATTCAAGCGCGCGTGGATTTCCTTTTGAATTTTTTGCGCAATAGCCAACTGCTGACCAGTGAAGTTTAAATTTTCAAAAAAATCGCGCGCGGCAGATAACGACAAACTGCTTACATCCGGCAACGATTTGCCGTTGATTTTGACATTGCGCGCCGTTAAATTGAGCCGTTCGCCCGCGCAATCGGGGCAAGGGCTTTGTGAAATAAAACGCACAAGCAAATCGCGCATTTTGCCTTGACCACTTGTTTGATAACGTTTTTCAAAGTAATGCAACACGCCAAGAAAGCGTTGGGTTTTTGAAAAATCGCCCTTGCCGTGGTCAAAAAAACTGTTTTTTTGTTGGAAGTGAAAAAGAATTTTTTCATCGCCCGAGCCGTTTAAAAGCACATTTTGAATGGCAAGCGGCAAGCTAAAAAACGGCACGTTTAAAGGAAAATCATAATGCGCTGCCAAGGATTCCAACATTTGAAAATAATAAGGCGAGTCTTTGCCCCAGCCGTGAATGGCGCCGTTTTCCAAGGTTTTTTGCGTATCCACAATTTTTGTTGGGTCAAAAAACTCTATGGCGCCTAATCCTGCGCAACGCGGGCAAGCGCCCGCAGGATTATTAAAGCTAAACAAACGGGGCGACAATTCCGGCAAAGCCACATTGCAAAAAGGGCAAGCAAAACGCGCGGAAAAAAGTAGTGTCTTGCCGGTGTCCAAATTCAATGCCACGGCGCGCTCATCCGCATATTTCAAGGCGATTTCAAAGGATTCTGCCAAGCGCGATTTTGCATCCGCGCGAATTTTTAAACGATCAACCACCAAATCAATATCGTGCGCGTGGTTTTTTTTTAGATTCGGCAAAGATTCCAAATCAAAAACCTCGCCGTTGATTCGCACGCGCACAAAACCCGCGCGGCGCAAATTTTCAAACAAGGCGGTTTTTTCGCCTTTGCGAGCTTTGACCATCGGCGCCAAAATCATTACTTTGGCGCCTTCACCCCAAGTGCAAACAGAATCCACCATTTGTGAAATACTTTGCATCGTCAGCGGCACTTGATGTTCTGGGCAAAATGGCGTGCCAGCGCGCGCAAAAAGCAAACGCAAATAATCGTGAATTTCCGTTACCGTGCCCACAGTTGAGCGCGGGTTGTGATTGGTTGCCTTTTGCTCAATGGCAATGGCTGGCGACAAACCGTCAATATGTTCCACATCGGGTTTTTCCAAACGTGCCAAAAATTGCCGCGCGTAACTGGATAAAGATTCCACATAACGGCGCTGCCCTTCGGCATAAAGCGTATCAAAGGCAAGCGAAGATTTTCCCGAACCAGAAAGGCCGGTGATGACAACCAGCTGATTTTTAGGAATGGTTAAGTCGACCGCCTGCAAATTGTGCGTGCGGGCGCCGCGAATCACTATGGAATCCATTTTTTTTGAAAATTTTTAGGCGTTTACCGTGGAAAATCGCAGATTTTATGGTTTTTGCGCCAACAAAAAATAATTCACCGACAAATCTTGCGACAAATGAAAAGATTGCGAAGGAATTTGGTAAGAAAGCCCTTGCAAGTTTTTCACTTCTAAACCCGCCGATTCGGCAAAGCGCGCCAACTCAGCAGGTTTGATGAATTTATCAATGGCGTGCGTGCCGCGCGGCAACCATTTTAAAACGTATTCCGCGCCCAAAATGGCAAACAAATAAGATTTGAAGGTGCGGTTGAGCGTGGCAAAAGCCACAAAACCGCCGCGCTTAATCAATTTTGCACAATTTTCCACAATTAAAGCAGGTTGCGGCACGTGTTCCAACATTTCAAAACACGTAACCAAATCAAAAGATTCAGGCGTTTTTTCGGCGAGTTCTTCGGCGCGGATATTTTGGTAATTCACCGTTAAACCCGATTCCAACAAATGCAATTCAGCAATGTCTAATAATTCTGCCGATGCGTCAATGCCTGTAACTTTGCCGCCTTTTTGCGCCATTGCTTCGCTTAACAAACCGCCGCCGCAGCCAATATCCACAATTTTTTTATCTTTAAAACCGCCGATATGCGATTCCAACCACGCCACACGCAAAGGATTGATTTGGTGCAGGGCGCGCATTGGACCTTTTTCATCCCACCAATGATGCGCAAAATCAGCAAATTTTTTGAGTTCAGCAGAATCAACGTTCGTCATTTTCACTGCCTTCAAAAAGAAAGCCCTGCAAAGCAGGGCTTTTCTTAAAAAGAAACAAATTCAAATTCTTTTAAATGTTTAGCGCGTGCCGATCAATTCAATATCCACACGGCGATCGGGTTGCAAGCATTCAATCAAAGCTTTGCGAGACGTGTTGCTGCAAGTATTGCCTGTGACGCTTTGCGTGTTGCCCTTGCCTTCGGTGTAGATGCGATCCCCCGGCACACCTTGGGAAATCAAATATTCACGCACGGCGGCGGCGCGGCGTTCCGACAAACGTTGGTTATAAGCAGGAGAACCCAAACGGTCGGCGTGACCCACAGCCAAAATCACTTCCAAATTGATGGCTTGGGTTTGCGCTGCCAAATCGTTCAACTTCGCAATGCCTTCGGGGCGAAGTGTGGCTTTATCAAAATCAAACAAAGCGTCTGCCGCAATGCTGATTTTTTCCGTGGTGGGACGCGCAACAGGCGAAGAAGGCGTAGCCACAGCTTCGCAAGCTTCGCGCGGCAACAAGTCGCGGTCGCATTCGCAACCAGCAGGGTCAGAAGCTGCTGCCGCAGGCGTCCAAAAGCCTGTGCGCCAGCACAAATCATAACCACTGGTGGCGACTACATCGCGCGTGTCCGTAACATAAACGCGTTCTTGTGCTTGAACAATACCAAAACCAGCAATCAATGCGGCGGCAAGCAAGGTTTTTTTAGCGATATTCATTATTGATCCTCGTGGAGTAAGAAGGTAAAAAACTTTAACCCATTTGGGCGGAATTGCCAAAAATAAGTTCGGCGCCTATTTTGCCACATTGTTAAGGTCGGCGCAAATGCCTTTGCCTTTGTTTTTTTGCAACACTGTGTTTTTTGCGCAACAAGGTAGGCAACTGGAATGCGTGCTAAAATGCCACGTTTTTAAAGAATTTGCAAAAAAATGGAAAATCAACAACTGCCTTTATTTGCCAAAGAAACCATCAATATCAGCCTAGAAGATGAAATGCGCCGTTCCTATTTGGATTACGCAATGAGCGTGATTGTGGGGCGCGCACTCCCGGATGTTCGCGATGGCTTAAAACCGGTGCATCGCCGCGTGCTTTACGCCATGCATGAACTTGGCAACGATTGGAACAAAGCTTACAAAAAATCCGCCCGCATTGTAGGGGATGTTATTGGTAAATACCACCCACACGGCGATTTGGCAGTTTACAACACCATTGTGCGCTTGGCGCAGTATTTTTCCATGCGTTATATGTTGGTTGATGGGCAAGGCAACTTCGGCTCGGTGGATGGCGACCAACCTGCCGCCATGCGTTACACCGAAGTGCGTATGGCAAAAATCGGCCACACGTTATTAGAAGATTTAGAAAAGGAAACCGTTGATTTTTCCCCAAACTATGACGGCTCGGAAGTTGAACCGCAAGTTTTGCCCACGCGTTTGCCTAATCTTTTGGTCAATGGTGCTTCCGGCATTGCGGTTGGTTTGGCAACCAACATTCCGCCGCACAATTTAAAAGAAGTGGTCAATGCCTGTTTGGCGTTGATTAAAAACCCTGAAATTAGCATTGAAGAGCTCATGCAAATTATCCCCGCGCCAGATTTCCCAACGGGCGCCTTGATTTACGGTTTGGAGGGCGTGCGCGATGCTTACCGCACTGGGCGCGGCAAAATTATTCTGCGCGCCAAAACGCATTTGGAGACCATCGGCAAAAGTGAAAAACTCGCCATTGTTGTGGATGAATTGCCTTACCAAGTCAATAAAAGAGAATTGGATATCAAAATCAACGCGCTGGTTAATGAAAAACGCTTGGAAGGCATTGCACGCACCCAAGACGAATCGGATAAATCAGGCATGCGTTTGGTCATTGAATTAAAACGCGGGCAAAACGCCGAAGTGGTTTTAAACAATTTGTATAAACACACCAAATTGCAAGACAGCTTCGGGATGAATATGGTGGCGTTGGTCAACGGCAAGCCGGCGCTTTTGAATTTAAAAGAAATGATTTTTCATTTCGTCTCTCATCGGCGCGAAGTGGCAACCCGCCGCACGGTTTTTGAACTGCGCAAAGCCAAGGAACGCGGGCATATTTTGGAAGGTTTGGCGGTAGCGCTTTCTAATGTGGATGAAATTATCGCTTTAATTAAAGCCGCGCCAACACCTTCTGATGCGAAGAAAAATTTAATGGGTCGACCGTGGAAAAGTCCGCTGGTTGACCAAATGTTGACCCGCGCGGCGGCAGATTCTTTCCGTCCAGAAGATTTGTTGCCCGAATACGGCGCCAAACCCGATGGTTATTATTTGAGCGATGCCCAAGCGCAGGCTATTTTGGAATTGCGCTTGCAACGCTTAACCGGTTTGGAACAGGAAAAAATTCTTGCCGAATACCAAACGGTGATGGAAAACATTGCCGATTTGTTGGATATTTTGGCAAAACCCGAGCGCATCTCCGCCATTATCTCCACGGAATTAGAAGAAATCAGCGCGCAGTTTGGCGATGAACGCCGCTCGGAAATTGTGCGCTCCACTTCCGATATTGACGAAGAAGATTTAATCACCCCGCAAGATATGGTCGTTACATTGTCCAATGCGGGGTATATCAAATCCCAACCTTTATCCGATTACCGTGCGCAGCGGCGCGGTGGGCGCGGCAGAAAAGCCACTGGCGTTAAAGATGAAGATTTTATTGACCAACTCTTTATTGCCAACACGCACGATTATTTGCTTTGCTTTTCTAACCGTGGGCGCTGCTTTTGGTTGCGCGTTTTTGATGCGCCACAAGGCGGCTACAATTCGCGCGGCAAACCCATTGTTAATCTTTTTTCGTATTTGGAATCGGGTGAGCGCATCAACGCCGTTTTACCTGTCAAAAATTTTGATGCGGAGCACTATATTTTTCTAGCAACCCGCGCTGGTGTGGTTAAAAAAATGTCGCTCTCTGACTTTAACCGCCCGCGCAAACAACCATTGATTGCCATCAGCTTGGATGAAGGCGATTATTTGATTGGTGCTGCCATCACTTCGGGTGAAAACGGCGTGGTGTTGGTCTCTGATGCGGGCAAAGCCGTGTGGTTCAATGAAGATGAAGTTCGCGCGATGGGGCGCGGCGCACGCGGTGTGCGCGGAATGAAGTTGAAAGACAAACAAAGCGTGTTGTCGCTTTTGGTTGTGGATGATACCAATGTGAGTGTTTTGGTTGCCACAGAAAACGGCTACGGCAAACGCTCCAAATTGGAAGAATTTCGGCAAACTTCGCGCGGCACACAAGGTGTAACAGCCATTGCATTGTCCAAACGCAATGGCAAAGTTATCACGGCAAAACTGGTGAAAGACGATGATGAGATTATCTCCATCACATCTGGCGGCGTTTTAATCCGTTCGCACGTGAACGAAATTCGCGATATGGGGCGCTCAACCCAAGGCGTGCGCTTGATATCCTTAAACGAAAATGAAACCTTGGTTGGCTTGGCAAAGGTTGTGGAATCCGAAGAAGAGGATGAATAGGCAAGAAAAACAACACGCCATCATTTTGTTGATGGCGTTTTTAACCTTTGTGAGTGCTTTTCCGCCCTTGGCAACCGACCTTTATTTGCCAGCAATGCCCGTGATGGGCAAGGAATTTGCCGCATCAGCTTCCACCATACAATTCACATTATCGGGTTTTACCATTTGCTTTGCCTTATCCATGCTGGTTTGGGGACCTTTGAGCGACCGCTACGGCAGAAAACCGATTTTATACAGCGGGGCGATATTTTTTATTGTGGCAAGCATCATTGCAAGCTTTTCGCCGAATTTGGAAATGCTGATTGCCGCGCGCGCCTTACAAGGTGTTGGCAGTGCCGCGTTGAGCAATGTGGCAATGTCTATTGTGAAAGATAGTTTTTCTACCCATCGCGTAGAAAGAATGCTCGCTTTCATGCAAACGTTTATTGTATTAGCGCCGATGGTTGCTCCCGTTTTGGGCGGTGCCATTTTATTGGTCACATCATGGCAAGGCATTTTTTGGATTTTGGCAGGTAGCGGCATTGTTGCGCTTGTTGGTGCGTTTTTTGTTAAGGAAAGTTTAAAAAATGCGCTTGAAGGACCTTGGACGCGCAGTCTTTCCCGCATTCCTTACGTTCTTAAAAATCGCGGTTTTTTGCTTTTGCTGATTTTATTTTCCGCGATGGCAATGCCTTTTATGGCATTTTTGGCGGTCTCCACTTATATTTATCAAAGCGTTTTTCAAGTCAGCGCCCAAGCCTTTGGGCTTTATTTTGCCGCCACGGCTTTTGTTGCAATGCTTGGCGCCATCGCTTATATCAAATTTTTCCACCGTTTTTCGCGCTACATTTTGTTGTTGTGGGTTTTTGTTATCGTGGCGTTTGCGGGCGCGCTGTTGTTGATTATCGGCACCAGCAATGTTGTTGTTTTTACAATCTTGGCGATGTTGATTAGCTTTGTATGCAGTGTTTCGCGCGCGCCTGCTACCGTTTTAATGTTGTATCAGTTGGATACCGACACCGGCACGGTTTCCGCTTTGATGGGTTCTGCCGCCTTTTTGTTTGGCGCTTTTTCTATGCTGTTGTGTTCTTTGCCGTGGCCAAATTTTGTTTATGCTTACGGCACAATCTCTTGTGTTTTGGGTTTGTTTGCCACGTTTTTTTGGATTTTTTTGAATAAGAAAAAATTGTTCCGCGAAGTTTGATGAAAATCCACGGTCAACAACAATTTTTTTTCAAAAAAATAAAAGGTTTACCGTGGATTTTTGCAATTTTAAGATTTTAACTGCTCGGATTTTTTAAAAACGCCGCCCACATAAAATCCAAAGCATTTTGAAAATCGCGCGCAAATCCTGCGTAATCCATTAAGGCGCTTTTTTGCATTGTCTCTCTTAAATTGTGGCGAATTTCAGCAAGCCATTGTGGATTTTGCGCAAAATAAAGCGATTTTGCCAAATAAGATTCTTCCGATTCCGCAATGCAATCTGCCAAACCCACGTTTTTTAAATAGGTTGCAGATAAGCGATCGCCCATGCGTTCTCCCGCCAAGGTAATCATCGGCACGCCCATATAAAGCGATTCGCAAGACGTTGCTCCGCCTGTGGCTGGCGTGGTGTCCAAAACAATATCCACTTTGTTGATATGGTTTAAATAATCCATCATTCCGCGGTTGGCTAAAAGCGTGATTCGCTCGGCATGAACACCGCGCCGTGTAAATTCACTGATAATTTTTCCACGAAAATCCGCATCAGAAAAAGGCGGGCGCACCCACAAAAAATGCGCCGAAGGATTCACGTGCAACACGCCAGCCCACAAATCAAAAGTCCATTTGCCCGCTTTGTTTGGGTTTTGAAAAGCGCCAAAAGTGATAAAACCATTTGTTAAAACAGGCGGCGGCACAACGTTTGGTGCATTTTTTGGCGGAAAATACGCCGCCCAAGTTTTGGGCATTCGGCACGGTTTTTCAGGAAAAAATTGATTTTCAGCGCCTTTGGGGCAAAGCGTTTCATCGCACAAAATCCAGTGCATATTGGGGCAACCTGTGGTGTTCATCCAACCAATCCAAGTTAGTTGCACGGGTGCTGGGCGTTGCGCAAAAACGCCCAAGCGATGCCCCATTGTTAATCCGGATAAATCCACCAACACGTCAATGCCTTTATTGTGGATGAATGCCGCCGCTTGCCAATCGTCCAAACCTGCGATGATATGAAATTCTGTGCAGAATTTTTTAAAATCCTGCGTTTTGGCATCTTCAAAAAAAGAATTGGAAAAAGCAAAGATTTCCACATTTTTTAAATGTTGAAAAAGGCTTTCCACATAAAAAGAAATCACATGCGCGCCAAAATCGGCAGAAACAAAACCAATTTTGCTGGGTTTTCTTTTTTGTGACGTTTTGTATTCAAAAACTTTTGGATAAAGGCGTTTAAAAACTTGGTGCAAACGCTCGACTTCTTTTCTTAAAACGGCGCAAGAAGTTGGAATGTAATTGCTTATAAGCAATGGCGAAATATTGTATTCAAGGTTATTCGGCGCAAATTCAATGGCTTTGTTGGCAAGCCAAATCGCTTCGTCCGTGTTGCCAACGCTTCGGGCAAAAATTGACACATCGTTATAAAAATAAGCATTTTGCGGTTCTAATTCAATGGCTTTTTTGCCAGCGCAATAGGCTTGAAAATCAAAAGCGGCTTTGTAAGCCGCAGTAGCGTAATTAAAATGCGCCAAAGCACTTTTGGGGTTCAATGCGATGGCGCGTTTTGCAAAATCCATTGCCGCTGAATAATTGCCCAGTTGAAAATAGGTGTAAGACAAATTTTCAAAAGCGGCGGCGTAATCGGGTTTTTGCGCAATGGCGCGTTCTAAAAAATCCAAGGATTTTTGAAAATCATCCGCACTTTGCGCCGCCTTTGCCAAAACAAAACCCGTATTGCTTAAAATCATTGCATTGCTGGGTTCTAATGCGGCTGCTTTTAAGGCATAAGGAATTGCACGTTTTGGCGTGTTTAAATACAAATTTGAAACAGCAACAGCGTTATTCAAAAACGCTTGCATTTGCGAGGGGGGGTTGTTTAAAAGTGCCGATTCAGCCAAGCGCAAAACTTCGGCAAAGTTTTGCGCTTGAAATTCGGCAATGATTTGATTTTGCAAATGATTTTCCACGGTCAACCTTTATTTTTTTGAAAATTTTATGTTGTTGACCGTGGATTTTTGGCTACTTTTTGGGTTCGCGCAAGGTTACAAAAATTTGCATCTCGCCGCGGCGCACCAAAAGCGTAAACGTGTCGCCTTGTGGCAAAGAATCCACAAGTTTGGCAAACTCAGGAATGGTGGTTGTTGGCGTTTGTTTGCCTTTGTAAATCAAAGCCAAAATAATATCGCCGCGCTTCAAATTGCTTGCGGCAGCTGCGCCGCGCAAGTCTTCCACAACCAAGCCATTTTTAATGCCGTAGCGTGCTTTTTGCGTTTGCGTTAAAGGCGAGAGCAACAAACCCAAACGATTGTTTTTCTCAACATTTTTGGCGTTTGCGTGCGCCTTGCCGCGCGGTTCAGACTCCGTCATTTCGCCCAATGTAATGGAAACATTTTGCATTTTGCCTTCGCGCCAAATGCCCAGCGTAACAGACGAATTCGGCGGATTTGCCGCAACCAAACGCGGCAAATCGGCAGAATTTTGAATGGCTTTGCCGTTGAACTGCACAATCACATCGCCCGCTTGCAAGAGATTCATTGATGGACCGTTTTGCTCAACCATACTCACCAACGCGCCGCTCGCCTCTTTTAAGCCCAAACTCTCTGCCAATTCGGTGGTTAAATCCTGAATCATCACGCCCAAGCGCCCGCGGCTAACCTTGCCTTTTTGGCGCAGTTGCGCTTGCACATCCATGGCTACATCCATAGGAATAGCAAAAGAGACGCCCATATAACCGCCTGAGCGGCTATAAATTTGCGAGTTGATGCCAATCACCTCGCCTTGCATATTAAAAAGCGGACCGCCCGAATTGCCCGGGTTAATTGCCACATCCGTTTGGATGAACGGCACGTAATTGTCTTGTGGCAAAGAACGCCCCAAAGCGGAAACAATTCCAGCGGTAACCGAATTATCAAAACCAAAAGGCGAACCAATGGCAACAACCCATTCGCCAACTTTCACTTGATCCGCCGCCGCTTGTTTAACAACAGGCAAATCTTTGGCTTCAATTTTTAAGAGTGCCACATCCGTGCGTTTATCGGAGCCGATGACTTTGGCTTGGAATTCACGCTTATCGGTTAAGCGCACGGTAATTTCATCGGCTTCATCCACCACGTGGGCGTTCGTTAAAATATAACCATCCGCACTGATAATAAAACCAGAGCCTAATGATTTATTTTGAAATTGCCTTGGCAATTCAGGAAAAATGTCTTCGGGAAAGAATCGCTTAAAAAATTCAAAAGCAGGACCTTCGCCTTCCAACTGCCCAAAAGGCAAGGGTGCGCCCGATTCAATGGTTTGGGTTGTGCTGATATTAACCACGGCTTTGCCAACTTTTTCAACCAAGCCGGTGAAATCTGGCAATTCGGCAAAAACTTGCGTGGTGATGAAAAACGCCGCTGCGGCGAGCATTTTCTTTGAAAACATAAGCGACTGCCTTAAAAAAAGAAAAACGCATTTTAAAACGCCGTTTTAAAATGCGTTGTAAGAAAACTTTGCGAAATGTTTACAAAAATTAAAGGATGCGGCGCGCGCCGTTAAAACGTTTCATCCAATAATCTTTCATTTTTTCAACCCGCACAAAAGCGCCTTTGCGGGGCGAATGTAAAAAATAACCTTCGCCCAAATAAATGCCCACATGCGAAAAACTGCGCCGCAGTGTGTTGAAAAAAACCAAATCCCCGGGTTTTAAATCGTTGATGCTGACTTTTTTGCCCACATCGCTCATTGCGCGGGCAGTGCGGGGAAGTTCTTTGCCAACACTTTCTTCAAAAACCAACTGCACCAAGCCGCTACAATCCAAACCGCTTAAACTTCTACCGCCGAATTTGTAGCGCACGCCAACGTATTTCAAGGCTTCCAACAAAACTTCTTGTGAGGCAAGCTCGTGCGAATCAAAAGCGTGGTAGGATTGTTGCTCGGCAGCAGTGGTGAGTGTAGGCGCTGATAAGGATAAAATAAGCGCAAAAAGTATTTTTTTCATTTTCTTTTGAATTAAAGTTAGAAAAGGGTTGTTTAAATAACACGAAATATTGCAAATCGTCAACTTATTCTTATTTTCCACGGTAAACTTCAAATTTTTTCCAAGTTTACCGTGGATTTTCAAATTGCCTTACAATATCAATAATTTTTTTTAAACAGAGAAATAAACCATGGCGCAATTTCAAGCATTTTTGATTCAAAGCCAAAATGAAAGTGGTTTTACCACGCTTTCCACAACTGATTTAGACCCGGGCGAAGTTTTTATTCGCGTGATTTATTCCAGCGTTAATTTTAAAGACGCTTTGGCAGGAACGGGCAAAGGCAAAATTATCCGCCGTTTTCCGTGTGTGGGCGGCATTGATTTGGCTGGCGAAGTGGAAGAAAGTGCCGATTCGCGCTTTAAAAAAGGCGATAAGGTAATTGCCACCAGTTTTGATATTGGCGTGGCGCACCATGGCGGTTATGCGCAATACGCACGCATTCCCGCTGATTGGATTGTGCCTTTGCCAAAAGGTTTGTCTTTGTTTGATTCAATGGCGCTTGGCACCGCTGGTTTTACCGCGGCGCTTGGCATTTTAAGAATGGAAGAAAACGGTTTGTCCCCAGAAAAAGGCGAAGTAATTGTGGATGGCGCCACCGGCGGCGTGGGTTCGTTGGCGGTGGATATTTTGGCTAATCGCGGTTACCACGTGGTGGCTTTAACCGGTAAAAAAGACGAAGAAGAATACTTAAAACATTTGGGTGCCAAAGAGGTTTTGTTCCGTCAAGATTTGCCTTTGGACAAAATTCGCCCGCTGGATAAAGCCCGCTTTGCCGGCGCGGTGGATAATCTGGGCGGCGATGTGCTTTGTTGGATTGCCTCTTCCATGAAACCGGGCGGCACCATTGCCAGCATTGGTTTGGCGGCTTCTCATCAATTCAATACCACGGTGATGCCCTTTATTTTGCGCGGCGTATCTTTGTTGGGCATTGATTCTGGTTATGTGGGCGAGCCTTATCGCCACAAAGTTTGGGAATTGTTGGCAAGCGATTTTCAGGCGCCGCATTTGGAAGAAATGGCGAAAAAAGCAAGTTTCCAACAACTGCCCACTATTTTTGAAGAATATATGGCAGGCAAAGCCAAAGGACGAACGGTCATTACAATAGCGGAAAATTAAAAATGGCAGATTTACCCCGAATTTTACTGGTGGATGACTCCCGCGTGGTGCGCATTACCTTGGCGCAGCAACTCAAACAAAGCTACGACATTCGCGAAGAATGCGATGGTGAAGCCGCTTGGCAAGCATTGGTTTTAGACCATTCCGTGCGTGCGGTGATATCTGACTTGCAAATGCCGAAGTTGGACGGCATTGAGTTGGTCAAACGCATGCGTGCTTCCAAATTAAAACGCTTAAAAGAATTGCCTTTTATTTTGGTTAGTGGCGAAGAAACGGATAGCGAACGCCAAAAAGCCTTGCAAGCAGGGGTTTCCGATTTCATTACCAAAGGTTTGAACAGTGCGCAAATTTTGGCGCGCGTTGACCACCTTTTGCAAACGGGGCAACCTTTGCCGCCCGATGCGGTGATTTCACCCGCGGCAAAAGCACCCCAACAACCCATGCAACAACAACCACAACAGCAACCATTTGCGCAACAAGCCGCTATGCAAACCCAACAATACGCTCAACAATCTTTGCAGTTTGCGCAAACGCCGCAAGCCGCCGCGCAACAATCTTCCTTTGCTGGTGCAAATCCGCAAATGATGAATACGCCAAGCGCGGCGGTGCGCAAACCCACCAACTCTGCTTTTGAAGTCCACAAAAATCAACTTGAAAGCTTGGTTGGGCAAGCCTTGGCACACGCCCACAGTTACCACGAAGATTTGAGTGTGATGATTTTGGCTTTTGACAATTACGATGAGCTAATATCCCGCTTGGGCAATACGGCGGCAGAAGAAATCTGCAAACGCTTTATTCGCATTTTGGCGGACAAAATGCGCAAGGGCGACACACTGGCGCAATACGCCGCAGGGCAATATGTGGTGCTTTCTGCCAACACGCCGTTAAAAGCCTGCGCCGCCTTTGCCGAACGTGTTAGAAAAGCCGTGAATGTGGCAAGTTTGAGCGTTAGAGGGCAAAATATTGCTTTAACCATTAGCATCGGTTTGTCCAGCATTGCCGAAGACAACCCAACAAGTTCATCTTCCTTATTAGAATTAACCGCATCCCGAATGATGTTGGCTGCCCAAGCTGGCGGAAATCAAGTTGTAACCACCGGTGGCACGGTTGAGCAGTTATCGCTTGTTGCGGCTTTGCAACTTTTGAATGCGGGCAAAATTGCGCCCGTTTTGCCGCATTTGCAACAATTAACATTAGAAATAATGCCGCTGTTGGATGTTTTGCAAAAAAATCTCAACCTGCCTTTCCCAATGGCGCAGTTGCATCAATTCACAAGCCGTTAAAAATCGCAAGAATCCACGGTAAACCGTTTATTTTTTTGAAAATTTTGTAGCGTTTACCGTGGAAAAACGCTGCCCGGCGTTTTTTCTGCGGAATTGTGGGCAATTTCAACACGCAAACCGTTGATTTTTAAACGATTTTCCACAAACCACGTGACTGCCTGCGGCAAAATGCGGTGTTCTTCTTTTAAAACTCTGGCGGCAAGCGCATCGGGCGAATCAGAATCCAACACCGGCACGGCGGCTTGAATAATGATGGGGCCACAATCCAACTCGGGCGTTACAAAATGCACCGTGCAACCGTGAATCTTCACGCCCGCTTCAATAGCGCGCTCGTGCGTGTTTAAGCCCGTAAAACTTGGCAAAAGCGATGGGTGAATATTCATCAGGCGCCCTTCAAAACGCGCAACAAAATCTTTGCCCAAAATGCGCATAAAACCCGCCAAAACAATTAAATCGGGCGAAAAATGCGCAATTTTTTTTGCCAAAGCACAATCGAAATCATTGCGGTTTTTAAAATCTTTTTGGGAAACAACCGCCGTTTCAATGCCAAAATTTTCAGCAATTTTTAAACCAGCCGCATCGGCTTTGTTGCTGATGACCGCGACAATTCGGGCGTTGGCAACATTTGCTTTCAATAAGGCTTGCATATTGGAGCCGCGCCCGGAAATTAAAATCACAATTTTTTTCATTGTTTTAATTTTTTAAGTGCGTTTGGCGCGTTTGGAATTGACAAAAGCAATCAACATCGGCACCAAAGAAATCACAATAATGGCGATGATGAAAACCGAAAGGTTTTTCTTCACAAAAGGAATGTCAAACAACCAAAACCCCGCCAAGCATAAGCTAACCACCCACAAAAAAGCGCCCGTGGCGTTGAAGGCACAAAAACGCACAAAACTCATTTTGGCAACGCCTGCCACAAAAGGCGCAAAGGTGCGGAACAACGGCAAAAAGCGCGAAATAATCAAGGTTTTGCCGCCGTGTTTTTCATAAAAGAAATGCGTTTTTTCCAAAGCTTTTTTGTTGAATAATTTGGAATTGGGAAAGGAAAAAACCTTGGGTCCCAAAAGTCTGCCGATAAAATAATTGACCGTGTTGCCAAGTAAGGCCGCCAAAAATAAAACGATGATCAGCGTGGTGATATCCATTCCGCCTTGCCCCATTGCCGCCAAACCGCCCGCCACGAATAAAAGCGAATCGCCGGGCAAAAATGGGCAAACCACCAAACCTGTTTCAGAAAAAACAATTAAAAACAAAATGGCGTAAATCCACAAACCATAATCATCCACCAAAGCGCCCAAATGTTGGTCTAAATGCAAAATGATGGAGATAAAATCGCCCAAAAGTTCCATAGCCGTTTTTCAAAGCAAAAAGGCGCATTTTAAGTGATATTTTCCAAACCGAGCAAAAACCAAATCATCAAAAAAAACACAAAGCCCACGCCAATCAAGTGCCATGCGCGGTTTAAAAATTTTTCACGCCCTGTTAAAACGTAGAAAAAAAGGCTTGCGGCAATAAAAATTGCCAAGAGAATCATCAAAAAACGCACAATCATTTCAAAAAGTTTTACTATGCCAAACTAAAAAAGGGAGAAGCACGATGTCGCACACCGTTGAAATTGTAGCCATCATCATCTTTGCCATAGCAATTTTACACACCTTTACCGCTGGATTTGTAGGCAAGCTGGCAGACAAATTCCCGCGCCACAAAGGCTTATTCCACTTGCTCTCCGAAGTGGAAGTTGTGTTTGGCTTTTGGGCGTTGGTGTTGTTGCTTTTTATCATCATCATTTCAGGGCTTGATTCGAGCATCTCTTATTTGGAAAGCCGCAACTTCACCGAACCCTTATTTGTTTTTGTGATTATGGTGATTGCCGCGAGCCGCCCGATTTTGGAAACGGTGAATGCGTTTGTTCGTTTTTTGAGCAAAATTTTGCCTATTTCGCCCGTTCTTTCAACTTATTTTTTGAGTTTGTCGCTCATTCCATTATTAGGCTCTTTTATCACCGAACCTGCGGCAATGACGCTTGCCGCCATTTTGTTGAGCCAGCGTTATTACAAACACAATCTTTCTGCCAAGCTGATGTATGCCACGATGGGCGTTTTGTTTGTGAATGTTTCCATCGGCGGCACGCTCACCAACTTTGCCGCGCCGCCTGTTTTGATGGTGGCGCACAAATGGGATTGGAGCACGTGGTATATGTTGGTTCATTTTGGTTGGCGCAGCGCCTTGGCGGTTTTTGTGAACGCTTTGGTTGTAACACTTTTATTCCGCCGCGAGATTTTAGAAAAAATCCCATCCACCGCGCCCGATGCCACGCCAGAATATTCGCCCATTTGGGTGCGCGCTGTTCATTTGGTTTTTTTAAGTTTGGTCGTCTTCTTTGCGCATCATAGTGTTGTTTTTTTGGGTTTGTTTGTTTTCTTTTTGGGTTTTGCCCATGCTTACAAAGTGCATCAAAATGCGTTAATTTTGCGTGAAGCCTTTATGGTGGCGTTTTTCTTGGCGGGTTTGGTTACTTTGGGCGGTTTGCAACAATGGTGGTTGCAACCCACTTTAAAAGGTTTGGAGCCGGCGCCATTGTATTATTTGGCAACGGCGCTTACCGCCATCACCGACAATGCGGCGTTGACTTATCTTGCCTCGCTTGTTGAAGGCATTTCAGACGAATTCAAATACGCCGTGGTTTCAGGTGCGGTGACAGGTGGCGGTTTAACGGTGATTGCCAATGCGCCCAATCCCGCTGGAATGGCGCTTTTAAAATCCTTTTTTAAGAATGGTTATGTCAGCCCACTTTTCTTATTCTTGGCGGCAACATTACCAACCGTGATGGCAATTCTTGCTTTCCGCTTTATTTGATAAAAAATTTGATAAAAATCCACGGTCAACCAAAAAAAATTTTGGTCTACCGTGGAAAAACGCCAATGTCTGCCGAATTTTCTTGGAACTCACTATTTTTTGCCCCTGCCAAACTCAACCTTTTTTTGCATGTGGTGGGGCGCTTGTCAAACGGTTATCACCAACTGCAAACGGTATTGCGCTTGATTGATTATGGCGATTTTTTGCGATTTGAAAAATCAAACGAAATTGTTTTAAAAAACAAAATCGCCGGCGTGGCAGATTGCGACAACCTTTGCTTTAAAGCAGCGCAGGCTTTAAAAACCGCCACGGGTTATAAAAAAGGCGCGGCGATTTTTTTAGAAAAAAATCTGCCACAAGGCGGCGGCTTGGGCGGCGGCTCGTCTGATGCGGCAACGGTTTTGATGGCGTTGAATTTTCTTTGGCAAACAAAACTCTCGCGCGAAGAATTGATGAAAATTGCCATCACACTAGGTGCGGACGTGCCGTTTTTCATTTTTGGCGAAGCCGCCTTTGCCGAAGGCGTGGGCGAAAAATTGCAAAAAGTTCAGCTGCCAAACACTTTTTATTTGCTGCTAACCCCTAATGTTTCTTGCCCAACACCTTTGATTTTTAATGACCCATTATTAAAACGCAACACCCCAAAAATAGCCGCCGATTCTTGGCAAAGCGTTGAAACCCAAAACGACCTAGAACCCGTTGCTTTGCATTTATTCCCCGAATTGCAACAAGTTTTAAGCGATTTTCAACACGTTGCACCCAATGCCAAAATGACCGGCTCTGGCGCTTGTTTTTTTGCGGAATTTGAATCGAAATTGGGCGCGCGCCAAGCCCAACAAGCTTTGCCAAACTTCAAAACCCAAATTGTGCAAACGCTACAAACGCATCCTTTGAAAAATCTTGTTTTTTAAAAAAATCACGGGTTCACCGTGGATTTTTTCCACGGTAAACGCAAATTTTTTTTAAAATAAGGCGTTTTAGGACAAAAGCGATGAATGCGATGGATAAATTGTTGATTTTATTTGCTAGTGCAACACTTGCCGCCTGCGTGGATACCGTGCCGCGTCATCGTGTGGATGTGCCGCCCGTCTACACCACGCCGCGCCACGTCTCAACGCCACCCGCACCAATGGCAAAACCCGCGCCCGCGCCTTTAACGCCGCCCGCGCCACCACGTTAGAAAAAAAGGAACAAGAATGCACGTTATCAATTTTGATTTTTACCCCACTTTTGTTTTTATGGTCGGCGTTTTGATTTTGGGGCGCTTGATCATCTCGCATGTGAAATTTTTGCGCGATTACAACATTCCCGAACCCGTTGTGGGCGGTTTGGTTGCCGCCATTGCGTTTTTATTTATTTACAAATTTTTAAACATTGAATTTAAATTTGATTCTTCAATGAAAGACCCTCTGATGTTGGCGTTTTTCACTTCGGTGGGTTTGTGCGCCGACTTTGCAAGCCTTAAAAAAGGCGGGCGCTTGTTGGCAATTTTCTTGTTTTTTGTGTGTATTTTGTTGGCATTACAAAACTTGGTTGGCGTATCGGTTGCTTATTTGATGGATGTCAATCCAGTAATTGGTTTATTAGGCGGCTCCATCACAATGACCGGCGGGCACGGCACCGGCGGCGCTTGGGCGGATATTTTCAAAACAACACCGTATAACTTTGCCCCGGCAACGGAGGTGGCAATGGCTTGCGCCACTTTTGGTTTGGTGATGGGCGGCATTATTGGCGGGCCGGTTGCGCGTTATTTAATCCGCAAACACAATTTGAAAACGCCCGGCACGCACAACGAGTGGGATGTGCCCGTTGGTTTAGAAAATCCCGAAAAAGAGCGCAAAATCACCGCACAAAGTTTTATAGAAAGTTTGGCTTTAATTGCCATTTGTTTGTTGGTGGGCAATTTGTTAAAAACTTATGAACGCGCCCATTTTGCTGGGTTTAATTTGCCAACTTTTGTTTATTGTTTGTTTGTTGCCGTGATTTTGCGCAATTTGTTGGCAGCCACCGGCATTCACAAAGTTTTTGACCGCGAAGTTTCCGTCATTGGCAATGTTTCATTGGCGCTGTTTTTGGCATTTTCAATGATGACCATCAATTTGTGGGAATTGGTTGCCTTGGCTTTGCCAATGTTGGTGATTTTGTCTTCACAAGCCGTGATGATGGCGCTTTATGCCATTTTTGTAACCTTTCGTTTTTGCGGCAAAGATTACGATGCCGCGGTTTTGGCAGCCGGGCATTGTGGTTTTGGTTTGGGCGCAACGCCCACGGCAATGGTCAATATGCAAACCGTTACCGCGCATTATGGCCCCAGCCACACGGCATTTATTGTGGTGCCATTGGTTGGCGCATTTTTTATTGATTTGGTTAACGTCATTACCATTCGAGGCAGTTTGGCGCTTTTGTTTTAAAATAGAAAAAATTTTTGGGAAAACTGATTATGTCTGACGAAAAATACCGCTTGGTCACCCGCTCCGACTTTGATGGCTTGGTTTGCGCCATGCTATTAAAAGAACTTGGGATTATTGACGAAATCAAATTCGTGCATCCCAAGGATATGCAAGACGGCAAAATTGAAATCACCAATCGCGATATCACCACCAATTTGCCTTATGTTGCCAGTGCGCATTTGGTTTTTGACCACCACTCTTCTGAACTGGTTAGAAACCCGGGCGAGCATAAAAATCTCATTATTGACGGTCACGCGCCGTCTGCTGCCCGCGTGGTTTATAACTATTACGGCGGCAAAAAAACTTTTCCACACGTCTCAGACGAATTGATGGAAGCCGTAGACAAAGCCGATGCCGCACAATTTACCATTGATGAAATTTTGAACCCCACCGGCTGGGCGTTGTTGAGTTTTATTATGGATTCACGAACTGGCTTGGGGCGTTTTCATCATTTTCGCATTTCCAATTACACGTTGATGATGGCTTTAATTGACATCTGCGCCAAAATGCCCATCAACGAAATTTTGGCATTGCCCGATGTGAAAGAACGCGTAGAAACCTACAAAACCCAAGAACAAGAAGCCATTGCGCAAATGTTGCGTTGCACCAAACAATACAAAAATTTGGTGGTATTGGATTTGCGCAAAGAAGAGGTGATGTATGCCACCAATCGTTTTTTGATTTACGCCATGTTTCCGCAATGCAACATTTCCATTCACGCGATGCGTGGTTTGAAAAATCAAAATGTGGTTTTTGCCACAGGCAAATCCATTATTGATAGAAGCAGCAAAACAAACATCGGGCAGTTGATGCTCAAATACGGCGGCGGCGGGCACGATTCTGCGGGCACGTGCCAAATTCCCATTCCCGATGCCGACCGCGTTTTGCAAGAGTTGGTGGAACAAATCACCAAAGACGGTTAGGTTTTCAAGTTTTTTATTTTTTTAATCAAAAAAATAAAAAACAAAAAAATCCACGGTCAACAAAGATTTTTTTTGAAAAAAAATTGGCGTTGACCGTGGAAAATCTTTTTAAATTCAAACTTTTTCAATGAACAAAATCGCTGTTTTTTTTGATTCGGATAATTTAAATGCCCGTTGTGCTCCTTTTGTGGTCAATGAATTAGAAAAAAACGGGGAGATTTTAATTCAACAAGCCTTTGGTAATTTTGCCAATCGGCGCGATTGGGCTGAATACGCACAAAAAAACAGCATTCAAACATTTCATGTGCCATCTATTAAAGGCAAAAATTCCAGCGATATTGCCTTGACTATCCAAGCGATGAAGGTTTTGGCAAAAAACACGGTCAATGTTTTTGCCATTGTTTCAAGTGATTCGGATTTTACTGCGCTGGCTTTGGAAATTAAATCCGCAGGGCTCAAAGTCATTGGTTTTGGCGAAGAAAAAACACCCCCACGCACCAGGGAGAGTTACAGTGATTTTGTGGTTTGGCCCAAGTTGCAAAAAGAAGAAACACCACAAGCCAAACCTGCGCCAACGCTAAAAACTGCCGATGTTGAGCCCGAAAAAAATGAACTCAAACTTCCCAACCCACAATGGCGACAAATTAAAAAAGCCTTGCTTGAACTTTTTAATGCCAATAAAGATAAATTGGATGAACAAGGTTTTTACAAATTTCAAGCACTAGGCTCGGATTTAAAAATCCAAAAACAACTTTCTGCCAAGGATTTTGGTTTTATCAGCTGGCGAGAACTTTTTAAAAATAATCCATCATTGGGCAAAATAGAAAATGATGCTTTTAGAGTAAAAACGCAAACGGCAACCGCAACAACGGCAATACAATCCAACAACAAACCTGCACCACAAAAAACCGCACCTGCGGCAAAAAACACAACAACACAAAAATCAGCGCTCTCCCAACAAAATGAGCAATCTCAACCGCCTTTACACAAATTAAAACCCGCACAAGTTTTGGAATTGCGCAAAATTTTGGAAGAAGTTTTTAACAATAAAACCAGTGAAATGGATTCTGCTGGTTTTTTGGATATGAACAAAATTTGCCCAGCTTTAAATCAAAAAGCGCCATTGAAAAACTACACCGCCAAAACCTACCAAAGCTTGTTTAAAAGCAACCCTATTTTGGGTGAATACAAAAAAGGAAAATTTAAATTCAAAAAAATATAAGGTTCACCGTGGAAAATCACGGCAGGCGTTGTGCGGTGAGCATTTTGGATTTCAAAACAAAGGGAGATATCCATTCCACAATATCGTCAAATTCGTTATCCGTTGGGCGGGCAATGAAGTTGAGCGTTTGGGCGGCGTTTTCTGCCTCATCCGCATTGGCCGCATTTTCGCCATTTTTGCCCGTGCTCCAAAGCACTGCCGCCGCGCCCACGGCAATTTTGTTGCCACCTCGAGTCTCATAAATATCCGGCAAGGTTTTGCGCACAGCATCATCTTTATTGCCGCCAGTTAAAAGCGTGAATGCAGCAAGCGAATCATCCGTAATTGGCGCGCAAAAAGCAGGATGAACATAATAGCGAATCGGCGCGCCCCAAAAATCAAACCCCGCCACACCCAAAGTGGCATAAGGAATAATGCCAAAATTGTGGGCGCAATTTTCTTCGCCCGAATTGTCAATAAGCACAGCTGGACAAGGCAAGCGCCCGTTTGTGATGGCGTAGCCGTAAAGCGCTTCTTTAATAATCAACAGTTGCGCTTTTGTCTCGCGCTCGCGTTGATGATGATTTTTGCCTGAAAGCGCCAAAGCGCCACCACCCAAAACCAAGGCAATAATCACCAAGGCAATGGTTAATTCTATTAAAGTAAATCCACGCATTTTTATTCCAAGCGAAAAACAATGGGCAACACAATTTCCGTAGGCGCGCCGCGCGGCAAGGTTTTAAGCGCCCTTGCAAGTTTTAACGCCGCTTCATCCAAAATCGCATAACCGCTGGTGGCTTCCAAGCGCGCTGCCAAAACCTTGCCGTCCGAATCTAAAAAAATCATCACCTCCGCCACGCCTTCCAAGCCTTGCAAAATCGCGTCTTTGGGGTAAAACAAGCCTGCATTTTTTTGCGCTTCTATTTTTTCAACAATCGCTTCTTTCCACGTTTTTTTAATTAAAGAATTTTTGGTTGCGGATTCTTCCTTTTTTTTTGATTTTTCAGACTTTTTTTGTGGTTTTGGCGATTCTGTTTCAGGCACAATCCATTCCACATTCGGCATTGCAGGCAAAGCTTGAATAACAATTTGCGCTGCCAAGGCGCGTTTTTTGGGTTTAAAATGACGGCTTTGGTGCGGCAAAAACACCAAAATGGCGTGCAAAATCATGGATAACGCCAAAAAAATTGCCAAATGATTATTTTTTGCAACCACGTAAGCCATAGCGATGTCATTCAAAATCATTCAGTTTACGCTTTTTATCTGCCTGTGTGGGATGGTTTTTGCCCAAGAATCGCCCTCCCCAAGCCCTGCGGCATTTGCCAACACCATGGAATTGGGCGATATCAAACAAGCCGAAAAATGGCTAAACGATGGATTACCTCTTGATTTTGAAGGTTCGCGCATTGGCACAGGTTTGCACATTGCCGCGTGGGAAGGGAATATTCCGCTGATAAAGCTTTATTTGGAACGCGGCGCGGATGTCAACCTTTTAAACCGCCACAAAGAAACGCCCTTGACCTTGGCGGCGTGGCGCGGTCAAAAAAAGGCGATGGATTTTTTAATTGAAAACGGCGCCAACATTAACGTGGCGCCTTATTCGTGGTCGCCTTTGCATTACGCCGTGTTCAGCGGACAAACGGCAATTGTGGATGCTTTGTTGGCGCAAGGCGCAGATGTGAATGCTTTGTCCAGCAACGGTTCTAGCCCTTTGATGATGGCAGTCTATGAAGGCAAAGCCGATATGATTGAAAAATTGATGCAAAACGGCGCTTCAATTAACGTGCGCAACGACCGTGGCGAATCAGCCGTAGATTGGGCAATGCGGCGCGACCGCGTGGATTTGGCGCGCTTGATTGCCACGCCCGAAGAGTTGGCAGACATTTTGGCGCGCCCAAAATCTTATTGGACAAAAATGAAACGCTCAATGGCATCAAGCGCCACTTTGGACAAACTTTTGAAAATGCGTGCCGAGTTGATTATGCGCGGGCACGACACCGCGGCAATTAACCGCAGAATTGCAGGCGAGCGCAAAGCCATTATTGAACGCGATTTTGAAGCGGGTTTTGCGCAAAGAATTGAAATGTTGGAAATCAGCGCCCAAAAAAGCGCACCCGAAAAACAACAAGTGCAAATCAAACGAACAGATAAAAACAACAACTTACCACTTAACAATTCAAAAAACCAAGACGGCTTGCCTTTAAAACCTGACGATGAAAACCAAGGTTTGCCACTGGATTCCCGCCGCCGCTCGGGCAAACCCGCACCAATACCGCCAAAATCAGGAGCGGTGCGGTATTGATTAAAGTTTTCCACGGTGAACCGATTGTTTTTTTCAAAAAAATATTTGGTTGACCGTGGATTATTCTAATAAAAACTCATATTCATAAATTTTGGGTTCTATTTTTTGCGCCAATATTTTTTGCGTATTTTTTAAATCATTTAATAATTCTGTATATTTTAAATCTTCCGATTTTGAATTCATTCTGCCTTTTTCATTGCGCCCTTGGAAACATTCTTTAATATCATATAAAGCGGCATTGGGTAAATATTCTGTTTTGTCATTTATTTTCCACGCCGTGCCAACATCGCCAGCCATTTGGTGGTAATAAATATAAAGCGCTTTTGCCGCATTCAAAACATTTTGCGCCTCAATAGAAAATTCCATAGGTTTGGTTGGAATAAAAGATTCTTTATTTTCTCCCAAAATATCCTTTTCAGTGGATTTGATTTTCCCCGCCATAAAATCCAATAAAAAATGGGATTCAAAAGCTTCTTTAATATTTAATTCTTTTTCTGTAAATGGAATAAAATGATTGGTGCCTTCTTTGTTTGAGATTTTATTTTGTCCGTGGAATAAAGCATAAACAAAACAATTATGTTGAAATTCTTTGTCTTTTTCCCAATTTTTATTAGGGAATAAAAATTGGTCACGGTCATTTATCCACGTTGCCTTTACCACATAACGCACAGAAAAATAAATAAAAATAGGCAATAAATTTGTCGGTGTTATTTTGTATTTTGTGGCATTATTTAAAGAACCATTTGGTAAAAAATGTTGAGACGCAGCAATTTTCAAAAAACGATTATTTTGAAAATCGGGCGCATTATTTCCAGAATATGCCAGAGCATCCCCCAATGCTTTGAATTTTGTAATCCACGGCGTGATGGTTTTTTTGTCGCCATTTGTAGAATAAATTGTTTTTGTTTTTAATTTTTTATTGTTTTCATCAAAAACATTGAATTTTATTTTTTTTATTTTATTTTGAATAGAAGTGTTCCAAATAGCAAAAGCAATAGGAAATTTTCCATTAACATTATCAAAAGTATAAGATGGACAAATAAAACCTTTTAAAAATTGTGCAAGGAATATTCTTCTAAATGGCACAAAAGCCGTGGCATTTATATATTTTAATTTTGAAAAACTTGCCAAAACACAACCGGGAATTTCTTTATAAATGCGGATAAAAAACTGCGCAAAAGTTTCACGGATTCCAAGTCCCAAATTTTGATTTTCTGCCCAAACTTTACTGGTGTTGGAGACCGCAATCTTGTTTGCTCCTGTGCGAGTCACGTGTTTTGTATTGCCTGCTTCAACATAAGGCGGGTTGATGAAAATCACCAATTTTTCCGGTTCATTTTGAATAATTCTTTTTAAATTTTCGGGCAGTTTT
>CAKQRL010000004.1 GCA_934271525.1 uncultured Rhodocyclaceae bacterium | reverse complement strand
AAAACAAAATAAAGAAAATCAAGCATCGTTCGGGCTGGGTTGGTTAAAAGAGAAGTATTTTAAGAAAATATGCAAAAAGCGACAATGTTTGAAGTTTGAGAGTAGGGAATGATTGGCACAACTTTTTGCGTTGTGCCAAAAATCCACGGTAAACCAAAGATTTTTTTCAAAAAAATATAGCGTTTACCGTGGAGGCGGTTTTTTAATTACCCAAACCGGCAAAGCCCATAAAGTGGATTTGATGCTCATCCACAAAGTTTACTGTTTTTTAATTACCCAAACCGGCAAAGCCCATAAACGACAAAGCTAAAATGCCAGCAAGCATTAAAGATAAAGCGGTTCCTTGGATTAAATCAGGCACTTCGGACAAACGCAGGCGTTCTCTAACACTTGCCATTAAAACAATTGCCAAGGTAAAACCCACGCCGCCGCCTAAGCTAAACACAACGGATTGCACAAAATTGTATTCTCGGGCGGTTTGAAAAAGCGCCACACCCAACACGGCGCAGTTGGTGGTAATCAAAGGCAAATAAATGCCCAGTGCTCGGAATAAAGATGGGGAATATTTTTTCAAAAACATTTCCACCAACTGCACGGCAGAAGCAATGATGACGATATACGCAATTAAGCGCAAAAACTCTAAGCCCGCCGCCAAAAGCAACAAATTTAAAACATAAGCGCATAAACTTGCCACAAACATCACAAATGTGGTGGCAAGCCCCATTGGAAAAGCGGTGGAAAGTTTGCCGGAGACCCCCAAAAACGGACACAACCCCAAAAACATCGCCAACACAAAATTGTTTGCCAAAACAGCAGAAATGAAAATTTGAAAAGCAGATTCGTTCATTGGTGCGCACTCCTTGTTGCGTTATTTTGTTTTTTTCGTTTGGCCAAATAAGAAAAGAAAAACAACCAAGCGCCCAAAACAAAAAATCCGCCGGGCGGCAAAAGCATCACCACCCAAGGTTGAAAGTTTTCGCCAAATAAGGAAATGCCAAACAATGCGCCAGCGCCCAAAATCTCACGCACGCTGCCAATGCAAAATAGTGCAAAGGAAAATCCAATGCCCATTCCAAGCGCATTTAAAACCGCAATATGCGGCGGATTTTTGGAAGCGTGCGCCTCGGCTCTGCCCAAAATAATGCAGTTGACCACAATCAGTTGAATAAAAGCGCCCAAGGCATCGTAGAGTTTTAAACTGATGGCGGCAATGGCGTAATCCACCGCCGTAACAAAGGTGGCAATGATTAAAATATAAACCGCAATGCGCACTTCTTTGGGAATAAAATGGCGGCACAAGGAAATTAAAAAACACGATGCCATTAAAACAAAAGTTGTTGCCAAACCCATAGAAAGCGCATTCACGGCGGAAACCGTCACCGCCAATGTGGGGCACATTCCCAAGGTCATCACAAAAATGGGATTTTGTTTCCAAATGCCTTCTAATAATTCTTCCGTTAAAGAATTTTGTGCATTCATTTTGTTTCTCCAAGATTTTCCACGGTCAACGTCTTATTTTTTTCAAAATTATTTTCAGTTGACCGTGGATTTTTTGAAAATTCGGCAAGTTGCGGCACAATTTTGGGCAAAAGAAGTTGCGCAGAATCGTTAATGGCTTTGCCCACCGCACGTGAAGTAATGGTGGCGCCGCTGATGGCTTCAATTTGCCAAGGATTTTCTTTTTTGCCATTTTTAACCACTTCAATTTCATTGGCCAAGGCGGAAAAATCCGCATTCAAACGGGCATCCAGTTGAATAAAATTTTGCAAAAAGTTTTTGTCCGTTAAAATTTTGTCGCCAATGCCGGGCGTCTCCCGCATTGCAATCACCGCCAAACCTTCAATGGCATTGGTTTGGGGATTAAAAGCAAACATCAAGCGCACATTGTCGCCATAACCTTTGGCTTGTCCCAATGCCGCAATGCCCAAAAAATGATTTTTTTCGTCATAAACGGCAAAAAAATCGCTTTGCGCCGGATTGTTGTTTTTTTCTATTTTGCCGTTTTCAAAAGCATAAGATTGAATGCTTTTGCCTTTTGGGAAAATTTTAAAAATAGAGCGCTCAGTGGCAATGCGTTTGTTGTTTTGCACCGCATCAAACGTGCTTTGGTAAGCGCCCACAATCACCAAGCCACAAAAAGCCGAAACCAAGCCCAACGTGGCAATCATTTTTTGTGTATTGCCTTTCATTGTTTTTCTCCCGGGCGTTGTGGTTTGCGGCGTTCTTCGAGTTTGGGTTTGTTTTTTAAGATGATTTTTTTCGGTGCCACGGCGCCATCTTCTTCACGGGAAATGTAACTGGGATGCAATGGATAGGTGGCGCCTTTTTGGCGTTTGTCCAACACGCCTTTGCCAAAAGGCGTGGGTTGCGAAATGCGTTCAATCAAGGGCGTGGCGGCATTGCCCAGCAAAATGGCATACATCACGCCTTCGGGCAAACCGCTAAAATGGCGAATGATAATGGTTAAAAAACCAATTAAAGCACCATAAAGCCACATTCCTTTTGGTGTAACGGGTGAGGTTGCCATATCCGTTGCCATTAAAACCGCACCCAAAACCAAACCGCCTGAACACAACGTAAACAAAACGGGTGGGAATTTGGCTGGATCCAACCAATGCAAAAACGCCGCAAAAATGGCGGCACTTGCCAAAACGGATGCGGGAATGCGCCAATCTAAAAATCGGCGAAACGCCAAATAAATGCCGCAAAGCAAAATTAAAATCGGAGAAGGCGATGCCATCACGTGATGACCTACGCCGCTTAATAAATCCACGGTGGACGTTAAAAAATTTTCAAATTTCCACAACACCAAAGGCGTGGCGGAAGAAATGCCATCTACTTGTTGTTGGCTAATCCAATTTTGAATGGGAACAGGCGCCATCAGCGGCATTGCCAAAGTGGAAGGCACGCATTCTATAAAGCGGTTGGGCAACATAGAAGGCGAATAAGTGGCAATGGCAGTGGGAAACGCCGCTTGCGCAAAGGCTCTGCCAACCAAAGCAGGATTAAAAACATTAAACCCCAAACCGCCAAACAAACCTTTGCCCAAAGCAATGGCGGCAATGCCAGAGATTGCGCCCATCCAAAGTGGAAAACCGGGCGGCAAGGTTAAAGCCAGCAACAAGCCTGTAATGCAAGCGGAATAATCTTTTAACGAACCCGATTGCGTGCCCGTTTGAATTAAAAAACGTTCCGTTAAAAGGCAAGAAGCCACAATCACCACAATGGACAACAATGCCGATAAACCATATTGAAAAACAAAATATGCCGCCAAAATGATGCACACCGACATCACATGGAACATAATGGTTTCCACGCTTTTGGGGCCTTTAATATGCGGAGAAGGCCGAATTTCTACTAAATTCATTGGCTAGCCGCCCTTTCTCTTAAAATTTGTTTGGATACACGGAATTGTTGCACAAGCGGAATGTTTGAAGGACAAACAAATGTGCAACAACCGCATTCAAAGCAATCGCCCAAGTGGTAGCGCGATGCCATCAATTCGTATTCGCGTTTGGAAGCCAGCATTCCCAAGGCAGAAGGATTTAATCCCATCGGGCAACTTTCCACGCACGCGCCGCATTTGATGCACGGGTAAGTTTGAAGATTGTCTTTTTGCAACATATCTTCTTTGCGAAAAACCAACACGCCTGAAGTGCCTTTGGTAATGGGCACATCCAATGATGCAATGGCTTGCCCCATCATCGGGCCGCCCAAAATCACTTGATGGCTTTCTGATTCTTTTAAGCCGACATAATCCAGCACAAAACGCACAGGCGTGCCCAGCGGAATCAAATAATTGCCGGGATTTTTAACACCCGGACCAGTAATGGTCACCACGCGTTCCACCAAACCTTGTCCTTGTGGTAATAATTGTCCCAATGCGGTTAAAGTGCCCACATTATTGACCACCATTCCCAAAGAAATTGGCAAAGCGCCCGATGCCAATTCCACGCCAAAAAGCGCCATAATCAGCATTTTTTCAGAGCCTTGCGGGTATTTGGTGGGCACCATTTCGCATAAAATTTCGGCATCGGATAAATTCATTTGGGCAATGGCTTTTTGCACAATATCCACCGCATCGGCTTTGTTGTCTTCAATGCCGATAATCGCGCGCACGGCGCCCGATGCTTTCATTGCGTAGCGAATGCCCAGCAACAAATCATTGGGGTTTTCTAACATTAAGCGGTGGTCACACGTCAAATAAGGTTCGCACTCACAACCATTGACCAACAAAGTGTGCACTTCGGCTTGTTTGGGCACGCTTAACTTGGCATGCGCCGGAAATGCCGCGCCGCCCAAACCAACCATTCCGCAATCCCAAATGGCTTGGATAATATCGGAAGATTGTGCCGATTCAAGCGACAAATCCACCCCCAAAATTTGATTTTGTGGATTGCCCGGCTCGGCTTCAATAATGATGGATTTTTGCCAAACGCCGCGCGCCGAAGCAAACAATTCTATGGCTTTGACCACGCCTGTAACCGGTGCGTGATGCGGCACAGAAAGCCAACCATCGGCGCGCGCAATCGGTTGGCCACGCAAAACGTGCTCGCCTACTTTCACAATGGGTTTGGATTCTTTGCCAATATGTTGCGAAAGTGGCACCACAAAGCGGTTGGCAAAAGGCAGTCGCCGAATTTTTTGCTTGGCGCTGTGCTCTTTATTGGAAGGCGGATGTTCTCCCCTTAAAAAAGCCTCACCCCGAAAATAATTGAGTAATTTCATAATGCAAAACCTTGCGCTTGGGAATACCGCATTTTGTTAAAAAATCCACGGTCAACCGCCATTTTTTTTGAAAATTTTTTTAAGTTGACCGTGGATTTTTTTCAAAATCCACGGTTTCATCGCCAAAAATGTTTAATTGAATTTGTCCGCGCGGGCTTTTAATTTCTCCAAATTCGGTTCAGACGGATCCCACGGCGTGCCCGGATGAATGCAGCTTGCCGTGCATTTTTCAGCCGCTTTAACAATATCCACAAACTTGGCGCCTTTGGCGTTAATCACCACGGCTTGTTTTTGGTCGTTGTAAGCGAACACTTTGGGCGCAATGTTGATGCATTCATCGCACGCGGTGCAATCGGGCGAATCCACATAAGCGGCATCAAAAGAAGTATCCACGCTTGCCAAAGCACTTTTGCCCATTGCCGCCTCGGCTTCGGAAACAGCAACAGGCGGCGTGCTTGGTGCGGCATTGGCATTGCCGCTTAACATATTGGTAATGCGGGCAATCAAATCTTGGCGAATTTCACGCGCCACCTCTTCGGGATTTTCCGCAGAATGTTTGCCAAAACCTGCCACATCTTTTAATTGTTGCCAAAATGCCAAACGCTCTTCACTAGCCAAAACAACTTCACGGCTGACCATCATACGCGCGAGTTGGTTTTTGGAATCCACCATCCAAATATACGGGAATTGCCCTTCGCGCTCGTCTTTTGGCAAAGCGATAAAGTCGGCAAGCGGCATCATATTGCCATTCCACGTGGATTCAGGCGCACGTTTGAAATGTTTGGCAAAACGCCCTTCGGTTACCGCAAAATCGGCAAAGGTCATCGGCACTTCCATGGTTTGCTCGCGTTTTTCGGAATCCAAATAACGCAAGGTGTAGCGCGGCCAATCGGCTTCAATGGCAGGGTTGCCTTCAATGCTGGAACATTCGCTAAATGTGGTGCCGGCATCCGGGTCATAACGGAATAAAGGATAAGCGCGGCCTTCGCACGCCAATTTGCTTTGTTGCACGCTGATATCATCCCCTATGCCGTGTTCCGGTGGGCAAACGGCATAAATGTTAAACAAAGCGGGGCGGCGGGAATTCAAACCGTCAATAAAGCCTTCCAAAAGGTGATTCACGTGCGCGATGGTGCTTTGCAACACAAATGCCGAGCGGTGCGCCATACCGATTAAAGAAATTTCTTTTCTAATTTCTTGTTTGCCGTGTTGCGCCGCGCCAAATGGCGCCATATCGGAGACTTGCCCCACAAAGCCCGAAGTGCAGGCTTGCCCGCCGGTGTTGGAATAAACTTGCGTATCCAACACCAACACCTTAATGGGCATACCCGACATTAAAGCGCGGGATAAATTTTGAAAGCCGATGTCATACATTGCGCCATCGCCACCAATAGAAACCACGGGCGGGCAGAGCAACCATTCTTCTTCGTTGAATTGCTGCCAATCAAAACGGCGTAAAAAGTCATCATGCACATCGGGGTAGTATTCGCCTTTTAATTCCAATTCGGCAAGGCGCACGGCTTTAAAACCATCTGCCATTTTTGCCATATGGCCGGTGAAAATACCCATCGCAACAGAGGGAGAATCTTGGAACAAATGGGAAGTCCATGGGAATGGGTAAGGATTATACGGCCAAGTGGATGCCCAAACGGATGTGCAACCGGTGGAATTGACAATGCCCATTTCACGGCGACCGCGTTTGGTGGGGCCTTCCAAATAGCGCCAGCGCAAATCTTTTAATTTTTCCAAGGTTTGCGCAATGGTGCGCATCCAAACCGGGTCAATGGGTTGGGAAGGTTTGCCGGCAGAAACAGAGTCGGAGAGTTTGGAAAGCGTTAAATCGCCATCTTTGGCGTTATCAACCGCGGCGATGATGGCTTGGGTATCGCCCACATCCATTGATTCTGTTACTTTCAAACGCACGCGTTTTTCCAAACCTTCAATGAGTTCATTTAAATGTTCCACAAATTTTGCCACGCGCGGCTGCATTAAAGCGGTTACCGTGCCGGTAAATAAATGAATAGCGGTTTTTTCGCCACAACCCAAACAAGCGCCATCGCCGCAACTCATGGATTGGTAATTGTGTTTGTCCAACAACAAAGTTTCCAAAGCGCCGATTTTTTCATCCAAAGAATCAATGCGGTTGTATTCCTTGGGCGTGGTGGGCAATTTCAACCAAAAGTCCCAATCTTTGCGCAACTTCAACGTGCTTTCATCGGTTTGGGTTACCATTTCCAAAGCATCGTCATCACACACATCCACGCACAAAGCACAAGCTTTGCAGGTGATGGGATTAACCGTAATAGAAAACAAACCGCCCGAACCTTTGCCTTTTTTCTCTTTATTCGTCCAATAAGGTTTGGTAATAGAAAATTGAAAATCGCCCAAAACTTCTTTAAAGCGGTTGAACTCTTCGGTCATTTTTGCTTGGTCGGGAAGTTCGGCTTCTGCAATGGTGGCGGTAATTGCTTCATCAATCAAGCGGCGCACGGGCGCTTGTTCGCCGCTAACCATAGCGCGCAATTTCTTTTCAACGGTGCGGCTGGCGCGGCGCAAAAAGCGCGTTGGCGTGCCTGATGTTTCAATGTTGGCGACCACGGTATCAAAAACGCCTTGCACGCTGGACACCAAACCCGGAATGGCAGAATCCGGGCAAGCGGTGTAACAATTGCCACAAGCGGTGCAGTTTTCGGCTTTCCACAAAGGATGTTCAAAGCGAATGCCCGTCATATCGCGGAAAATGCCGGTGGCAGCAGGCATCATGGACATACCAATGAAAGGATCCACCAAATTATCAGAGCCTTTGCCCGTGGCGTAAAAATGGCCGGTTTGTTCCCAAAAACGATGCACATCGGCAGTTTCACCGGAATTCATAGCAGGCACATCGCGCAACATAATGGGCAATCCCAAATCAGCAGATGCAGAATGCAAAGGCGTTGAACCCAAAACTTCGTTGGTGATTTCATGCAATTCAGAAAATCCACGGTGAACCACTTTTAAATTATTTTCCACCACGTTTTGGCCTTTTTTGCCAAATTTGTCTTGGAGTTGTTTTTTCACCGCTTCAAACAAACGCTCTTGATTCAAATCGGCATCTTTCATCACGGAGCTGGCGGCAAAAAACGCACCTTGGAAAGCATTGCCTTGCATGCGCAGTTGCAACTCAGGCGTGCCGGCTTCTTCGCGCGCAATTTGAAAAGCATCCAAATAGAAAACGCGAATTTCATTATCCACAATGAATTTTTGCGCCCAAAGCGGAAAACTGCCCCAAGTTTGTTCGCCCAAATTGGATTGAATAATAAACACGCCACCTTTTTTCAAACCCGATAACGGATTGGAATGCCCAAACACATTGGGGTCGGGGGACAAAACCACATCCACATAAACGTATTCACAATTGATGCGAATGGGTTCAGGTGCCACGGATAAATAATAAGTGGTGGGTTGCCCTTTTTTCTCCGAGCCGTATTTGGGGTTGGCCTTGATGTCGTAACCCAACAATTCAAATAAAGTGACGGCAAGGTTTTTACCTGTGGTAATTGCGCCCCAACCGCCAACCGAATGCATGCGCACGGTGATGGCGCCTTTGGGCAACAAATTGGGGTTTTCTGACCCACGCACGGCGAGTTCTTTAATGCGCGGATACGCCGCATGCAATTCTTGCTGATGCACTTCGTCTTTGGGATTCAAAGGTTTTCTGTCAAAATCAATGGACAAATAAAAGAATTTTCTTTGCGCACCATCGGGCAACATATTTTCAACCGCGCCAATTAAAGCTTCTGGTTGCATATCGCGCGAGCCCAAACCAAAACAACCAGAATACAAACGCGGCAAATCGTTTGGCGCATAAGTGGCGTAATCGGCATAAGGTTTTTTGCCATCCGCCCTCGCAGAATTTTCCACACATTTTGAAACAGTGGCGCGCACCTCACGCATCAAGGGCAAGTCTTCTGCCAAAGGTTGGTCGGTGCGTTCCAAAACCACCACGCCTTTTTTGCCTTTAATCACATGCCCCAACAAATCGCCCGGGAAAGGTCTAAACATAGTGATATTGACCACACCCACTTTGATTTTGCGGGTTTTGCGCAAATAATCCGCCACCGTTTGCGCTTGCACCACCATAGACCCCATGCCGACAATTAAATATTCCGCATCTTCTGCCAAATAAGTGGCAATGCGGTTGTAACGCCGACCGGTTAATTGGAAGTATTCTTCCATGCAGGATTCGGTAATGCCTTCAATGTGTTCAAAAAAATACGGACGTTGCCCTGCCACAGCTTGCATATAAGCATCTTGGTTTTGCACAACGCCGGAGACCATCGGCATATCCACATCCCAAATGGCTGGCACACGTCTGCGTTTTTCGCCATAAATCATTTTTTGCGCAGGCGTTGGCGTATCAATTAAATCATCGGGTTTACCTAAAAATTCGGCAACCAATTCACGCTCAGGCAAAAGCGCCGATTCAATCAAATGGGTGGTTAAAAAGCCATCTTGCCCAACAATCGCAGGCGTTAAAGAGAGTTCCGCCACTTTGCGGGCAATTAAATTCAAATCCGCCGCTTCGGTGGCGTTTTTCGCCATCACTTGAATAAAACCGGTGTCATCCACACAGTGATAATCATCGTGGCTGCAGTGCACATTTAAAGAAGCTTTGGTGATGGCGCGGCAACCCATATTTAAAACATAAGGCAAGCGTTTGCCCACCGCGCCGTAAAGCGATTCGTGCATAAAAGCAATGCCTTGCGCCGAAGAAAAGTTGGTGGCGCGCAAGCCGCTCATGGACATCCCCGCCGTTACAGCCGCTGCCGCGTGTTCGGATTCAGGCTCCACAAAAATCAAAGGATGGTCGGAAACATTCAAATGTCCTTGTGCCACAGCTTCTGCCCAATATTCGCCCATTTGGGTTGAAGGCGTAATGGGATAAGCGCCAGCGGCATCTGATGCTTCACGCTCAACGTGAATAACTGCGGTGTTGCCATCTACTGCATCGCGCACGCCCGGGTATTTCACATTGTTTTTAACGCGCATATCCTCGGTTTGCATTTCCAAAGCAGCAACAGATTGAAAAGGTTTTTTGTTGATAGACATTCAAACTCTCCTAAAAAATCGGTTTAATGCAAAAGCGGCAAAGCACCATTGCGCAGAATTTTTTTGGCTAATACGCCGCGAATTGGGCGATTGGGTTTTTCATACCAAACGATGGCGCCAGTGGGGCAGCGGTCAATGGCTTTCTTTTCGGTTAAGGCATTCAATTCGTAGTGAACCGTTGCCAAATTGTTTTCCAAACTCATCACATTTTCTTTGGAGTCAGCCACGCATTTGCCGCACGCCGTGCAAGCCACTTCACAGGCTTTTTCCGCCGTTTGACCATCGGCTTGATTTTTGCACGCCACCCACAATTTGTGGGAAATGGGTTGTAAGGAAAACAAACCTTTGGGGCAGACTTCCACGCAATCATTGCAGGCGGTGCATTTATCGGGATCCACAACGGGCAGACCGTGGATATCCATATGAATGGCGCCAAAATCGCACACATTCATACAATCGGCTAAACCTAGGCAACCCCAAGCGCATTCTTTGCCGCCGCCGGATACCACATGCGCTGCACGACAAGAATTGTAACCAGAATAACGCGCTCTCAAATAAGCCACGTGTCTGCCGCCTGCGCACGCCAAACGCGCCACGCGTTTTTCAATTTCGCCCAAACCAACGCCCAAATACAAAGCAATGCTTTTGACTTGGTCAGGGGAAGAAACAGTGCATTGGGCAGGTGGCAATTCGCCAGAGACGACTTTTTCAGAAAAAGCTCTGCAACCCGCGCAACCGCACGCACCGCAATTGGAATTGGGCAGCATTTGCTCCACTTCATCAATGCGCGGATCTTCAAATACGAATAATTTTTTATTGGCAAATGCCAACAATGCGGCCAAGGCGATTCCTAATGTCGCCATAAAGCCAGCGGCAATCAACAGGCCAGAAACATCCATACAAACTCCAACTTTATCCGCCAAAACGCTTTGGCGAAAAGGTTTCACAAGGCTTACACAAAAACTTCCACAAGGCGTGCCGTTTTTTGATGACACTAAAAAACGATGCATCCCAAGCCTTGTGAGCTGGTTCGAACAGATGCCAGAGCCATTTTGTTGTTGGTAAAGAGCCTACAAAACGGCAAGTTTGCGCATTGTATGAAAACATTTTTTGCAATGCAACAAAATTTTTTAGGTTTGACAAATCAATGTTGCCTGTCGCCCAACGGTTTTGGTTTGGCGATAAGAGAAAAAACGGGAATCGCAAGCGGTGCACGTTGTTTCTTTAAAAATATTTTCTTTTAAAACACCAATTTTGAATAGTTTTAATGCAGCAACTTCTTGCAAATTTAAAAAAAAATTTTGGTTGACCGTGGAAAATGCCGATTCAAATCCTTTGAAGGCTTTTAAAACGTCAATGCCGACTTCAAAACAACAAGGTTGAATGCAAACGCCCAAAAAAACGCGGCAATCGGCAGGCGATTCTTTGAAATGCGCAAAAGTATTTTCCACAATGCCGCCAGCCAACCCGCGCCAACCCGCGTGAATTGCCGCAATTTGCAGTTTGCCAACCAATAAAATCGGCAAACAATCGGCTGTTAAAATCGCCAAAATTTTGTTTTTTTCAGAAGAAATAATGGCATCGGAATGGCTATCAAAATGTTGCGAATCGGTTACTTGAATTCCGTGATTTTGATTAAGCCACAAAGGTTCAGAGAGAATGTTTTTTGGCGAATTTTTTTGAAAAGTTTCTTGCAGGCGCTGGCGATTTTCAAAAACGTTTTTTAAATCATCGCCCGTGTGCGTTGCCAAATTGCCATCAATAATGTTCGTTTGAAACGCCAAAATATTGCTATTAAAACAATTGATTTTTTTCATCGCTTTTTTCCACGGTCAACTTCAAAATTTTTTTAAGTTTACCGTGGAAAATCGCACAAGTTGGAATAATTGCCGCCCAATGTTTCTCGTTTTTTCTATCTTTAAAAAAATGCCAAAAAAAAGCGTTTTTCCACGGTAAACCTTTCTTTTTTTTGTTTTTTTGGGAAACTTATTCACACATTGTGGCTTTCAAAAGATGGATAGTTTTTTGGAATTGTCAAGTGCTTTTTTAAAGAAAAAATACTTTTAAAATCAATTATTTAAAAACCTGCCTAGTTTTTAGGCAGGTTGTATTTTCTTTTTGATTTTTAAGGTTTTTTTGGGTGAATTGCAAAGTTATTCACAAAGTTATCCACAGATTTTGTGGATAACTTTATTTCATTAATTGTTTGACGATGACTTCGCGGTTACCGCGGCGGTCGGGTTCGCTTAACAAACCTGCGCGCCCCATGGCTTCAACAATGCGGGCGGCGCGGTTGTAGCCGATGCGCAAGTGCCGCTGCACCAAGGAAATAGAGACGCGTCCAGCGTTGGTTACCACATCCACCGCTTGGTCATAAAGCGGGTCGGATTCGGCATCCGCATCGCCTTTGCTGTTTTCTGATTCGTCTTGCGGCACTTCCAACACTTCGTTGATATATTGCGGCGGACCGAAGGATTTCAAATAATCCACCACGCGATGCACTTCATCGTCTGACACAAAAGCGCCATGCACGCGTTGCGGCGTGCCGGTGCCCGGCGCCAAATAAAGCATATCGCCTTGACCAAGTAGGGCTTCTGCGCCCATTTGTTCCAAAATGGTGCGCGAATCAATTTTGCTCGACACTTGAAAAGCAATGCGCGTGGGAATGTTGGCTTTGATTAAGCCGGTAATCACATCCACGCTTGGGCGCTGTGTTGCCAAAATCAAATGGATGCCTGCGGCGCGCGCTTTTTGCGCCAAGCGCGCGATCAATTCTTCCACTTTTTTGCCTACAACCATCATCAAATCGGCGAGTTCATCAATAATCACCACGATATACGGCAATTTTTCCAAAGCTTCGGGCGATTCTGGCGTGAGCGAAAATGGGTTGTTCAATGGTTTGGCGCGCATTTCTGCTTCAATGATTTTGTGGTTCAAACCGTCAATATTGCGCACGCCGATGGCGCTCATCAATTTGTAGCGCCGTTCCATTTCCGCCACGCACCAACTCAGTGCGTTTGCCGCTTGTTTCATATCGGTTACAACGGGCGTTAAAAGGTGCGGAATGCCTTCATAAACTGACAATTCCAACATTTTGGGGTCAACCATAATCAAGCGCACTTCGGAAGGTTCGGCTTTGTAAAGAATGGACAAAATCATTGCATTGACCCCAACCGATTTGCCTGAACCCGTTGTGCCAGCAACCAACAAATGCGGCATTTTGGCAAGATTTGCAATGGTAGGCACACCGCCAATATCTTTGCCGAGTGAGACGGTCAATAAGCTTGGAGAATTTTCAAAAGCACGCGAGCAGATGATGTCTTTCAACTGCACCATTTGCCGTTTGGGGTTTGGCAATTCCAAAGCCATATACGATTTGCCCGGAATGGTTTCCACCACGCGAATGGAAATAACAGCCAAGGCGCGCGCCAAATCTTTGGCCAAATTAACAACCTGCGCGCCTTTAACGCCTACAGCAGGTTCAATTTCAAAACGGGTTACAACTGGGCCGGAGATGGCATTGACCACTTTGACGCTCACACCAAATTCTTTTAAGCGTTGTTCAATGAGCTGCGAGGTTACGCGCAAGGAATTGCCATCCAAGGTCATTCCAGCGTTTTTGACGGGGTCTAACAATTCCACCGATGGAATATAAGAAAAATCCTTTTGGGCGTAGCTTGTTAGCGTTGGTGCAGGCGCAGGTGCAGGTGCAGGTTTGTGGTGTTGGGCGGGTGTGAAGTTGTAAAAATTGTCGCCAAAGCGGTTATCAAGCGTGATGCGCGTTTTTTTCTCCGTGGTGTGTTCATCCAAATTCAACGGTGTAACTTCAATTGGCGTCTCATTGAGTGGCACTGGCGTTTCTTCAACAATGGGCAGGCTACTTTCTTCTACCTTTGGCAATTTTTCTACATCAGGTTTTTCTAATTCTGGAAAAGGGCTAAACAAAGGCTTTTCTAAAACCGTTGGCGCAGCAGCGCTTGCGGGCGCGGCAGTTGCAGCGCTTTGCGTTTGCAAAGAGGGAAAAGGCACTTCAAACACATCTTCTACTTCGGCTGCGGGCGGTGTTGGATTTGTTGGAACGCTTTTAAATTCTTCCAAAATAACAAAGGGCGATGCGGTAGTTTCAGCATTTTCGGTTGTTGTTTCGCGTTGTTCTTTAAACAAATACAAGGGCGGCGTTTTTTTTACCGCTTTTTGCGAAATGCTCGTAGGACCAATGCCCAAGGTAATTTCATCTGGCGTGGGCGGCGTGAAAGTTTCTTCTAATTCCAAAGCGCTGGCGATGGGTTTTAAAATTGGCGGCGGTTCGTCCAAAGAAATGGAGACTTTGTCGTCATCGGGCAAGCTGATTTTAAGGTCTGATACCGGCGGTGGGGCAGCAGGCGTAGGCGCTAGCGCACCTGCCGTTTTTGCCGCAAAACTCCCAGCCCAATGAAATAAAGGTTGCAAAGGCGATTTGAAAGTTTGCGGTTCATTCTCATCCACACTTTCAAATGCCGCATTGTTTGTAAATGCCGCATCGCTTGTTGCCGCACTTTCCATGGCTTCGTTGGAAAAAGATGGTGCGGGAGTTTTAAAGGAATTAAAAGTGTTTAAGGTTGGCGCAATGCGCTCGGAACGTTGGTTGAGAGGCGTTTCATTGGCGCTTGCAAATTCTGGTGTAAAGGATGATGCAAAGCGAGAACCCAAATGCGCCGCGGCGTTTTTAATATTAGAAAAAGCAGATTTTGCCGACTCCGCAAAGTTGTGTGCGGGTTTTTTCGTTTCTTCCAACATTTCGCCATGTTCGCCGATATAAAAATCTGCTTCTTTGTAATTTTTGCTAAACGGCGTGCCATCGTTGTCTGCATCTTCTGTTTTTTCTGTGCGTTGAAAGAGTTTTTGCACGGTGTTTTTAATTGTTGTTACCACATAAATAAAAGGTTCGCGCTCAAAAAATTCGCCGATATTTTCAAACAACCACATCCACGACATGCGCGAAAACAAATGCCAACCCACCGCCAAAATCAAAAGCAAAAAGATGGTTGACATGCTGTAACCAAAAAGGCTTTCAAAAGTGCTGCCAAGTGTGGTGCCAACAATGCCGCCTGCGTCAGACGGCAAGGTTCCTGCAAAGCGGTAAAACCGCATGGATTCCAAAGTAGATGAACCAAAAAGCAACAAAACAAACCCTGTGCCTAATGCCGAGCGCGACAACCACGAAGCGTTATGCCCGGGATGCCGAATGTTGCGCCAAATAATGATTAAGAAAAGACCAATTAACCACCACGCGGAATAACCAAAGGTGTAAAGCAAAATGTCGGATATCCACGCGCCAATAAAGCCTGCGGGATTTTGAATGGTGGTAATGGTGCCCGTGCGCGACCAGCTGATATCGGTTTTATTAAAACCCCAAAGCGCCACACTTAAAAAAAGCACGGCTACGCCAATAAAAAACCAACGCATTTCAATTAAAAATGCAAAAATGCGAACCGATAAACGAGGACTGCGCGTGCGGCGCGGTGTTTTCAAAATTTTCTTTTTCATGATGGCATTATTAAATAATAATCGGGCGATTATATAACATTTAAAAAATATTTAAATAACATATTCAAAAAAATCCACGGTCAACCGCAATTTTTTTTGAAAAAAAATAAATGTTCACCGTGGAAAATCGTTTTTTTATGCTTTTTTTTCATAAAAAACGGCAAAAATAGTGTTTTACACCACGGCGTGTTTTTTTTAGAGTCTTGTTTTTTTTAAGCGCAATTCACTCGCCATGAACACGCAATTTATGTTGGAATCCTTGCCAGCTTTTGCCAAGGCGGCTTTATTAACCTTGGAAGTTTTTGCTTTGGGCGTTTTTTTTGCAGCAGCGCTTGGTTTTTTTTGCGCCGTTGTTGTTTTTTTTCGGGTTCAGGTTTTATCAACAATTGCCGCTTTTTATATTGAATTGGCACGCAATACGCCTTTAATTATTCAGCTTTTTTTCTTGTATTACGGATTAGGGCGTTGGGGCTTGCAACTTTCATCTTTTGCTTGCGCCGTTTTGGGTTTGGCTTTTTTGGGCGGTGGATATTTTGCAGAAAGTTTTAAAAGTGGCTTTGATTCTGTTTCAACCCAACAATTTGAAGCGGGATTATCTTTGGGGTTATCCAACAAACAAAATTTTCTTTATATTCTTTTGCCGCAAAGTCTTGGTGTGGCAATGCCGAGTATTTCAGCCAATTTAATTTTTTTGTTTAAAGAAACCTCGGTTGTGAGCATTATTGCATTACCAGATTTGGTGCATACGATGAGTGCGCTTAACGCCATCACTTACAAAACGGACGAATTGTTGTTGATGCTTTTTTTGGCATATCTTTTCATCATTTTGCCGATGTCGCTTTTTCTTGGTTTTTTGGAGAAAAAATTCCGCCATGCTTGAAATGTTTAGCACCACCACGTTGTTGCGCTTATTCCAAGGATTTTGCATCACCCTTGAAATTGCGGGTGTGAGTTTGTTTTTTTCCATTATTGGCGGGGTTGTTTTGGGCGTTTTGATGAGCGGGAAAAACCGTTTGATTTATTGGATTTGCCGCTTTTTATTAGAATTTGTGCGCGTGATGCCCTTAATCGTTTGGCTTTTTGTGGTTTATTTTGGTTTGTCGCGCTGGCTCAATATCAATTTAAGTGCGGTTGCCGCATCCATTGTTGTTTTTAGTTTGTGGGGTGTTTTTGAAATGATGGATTTGGTCAGAGGTGCTATCACCAGCATTCCAAAACACCAAATGTTATCGGCTTTGTCATTGGGTTTTTCGCCTTTAAAAGCGTATTTTTTAATTATTCTCCCGCAATCTTTAAAACGGCTAGCGCCTGCTGCCATTAATTTATTCACGCGTTTGATTAAAAGCACAACATTTGCTTTTTTAATTGGCGCAGTGGAATTATTAAAAGTTGGCCAACAAATTATTGAACTCAATCACCGTTTGGATTTTGCGCCTTTTGTGATTTATGGTTTGATTTTTTGGATTTATTTTTTGATTTGCTATCCATTATCTAAAATGGCGCGGCGCTTGGAAAAACAATGAATATTTTGGAATTAAAAAACATTCAAAAATCTTATGGGCAATATTTGGTTTTAAAAGATATTTCTTTAAGCGTTGGCGCCCAAGAAGTCGTGGTCATTTTGGGACCTTCGGGTTGCGGCAAATCAACGCTTTTGCGCACCATCAATGGTTTAGAAAAAATAGATCGCGGCGAAATTAAAATTGATGGCGAAATGATTCCCCCAAACTTTAAAGAATGGACGCGCATTCGCCAAAAAGTAGGTATGGTTTTTCAATCTTATGAATTGTTTGAACATTTAAAAGTAAAAGACAACATTTTGCTTGCCCCCGTCAAAGTGCAAAAACGCCCCAAAGAAGAAGTGTTGAAAGAAGCGCAAATGTGGTTATCCCGCGTGGGTTTGTTAAACAAAATCAACGCGTATCCGCATGAACTATCAGGCGGGCAAAAGCAGCGCATTGCAATTGTGAGAAGCCTTGTTATGAATCCCAAACTAATGCTTTTTGATGAAGTAACCGCCGCGCTTGACCCAGAAATTGTGCGCGAAGTGTTGGATGTGATTTTGGGTTTAGCCAAAGATGGTATGAGTATGCTCATCGTCACCCACGAACTTGCCTTTGCCAGAGCCGTGGCGGACCGAATCGTTTTTATGGATGAGGGCAAGATTGTGGAAGAATCTGAACCGCAAGCTTTTTTTACCTCACCCAAAACCGAGCGCGCCAAAAAGTTTTTGAATCGTTTTGAATTTTTTTAACCACAACTGATTAGGAGAACTTATGAAAATCCCACACCTTTTGACCACGCTTTTTTTGGCGGCTGGAATTGCGGCTTGCGGGCAATCGCAAGCGCCTGTGGAGTCTGCCGCCGCGCCCGCTAAACCTGAAAAAGCGGCAGAATCGGCAATTACCAAAATCAAAAAAGAAGGCACCATTCGCATTGGTGTTTTTGGCGATAAACCGCCCTTTGGTTATGTTGACTCGGAAGGCAAAAACGCTGGCTACGATGTGGTTTTTGCAAAACGCATTGCCAAAGAATTGTTGGGCGATGAAAACAAAGTTACCTTTATTTTGGTGGAAGCTGCCAACCGCGTGGAATTTTTAAAATCCAACAAGGTTGATGTGATTTTGGCAAATTTCACCCAAACGCCCGAACGCGCCGAGCAAGTGGATTTTGCCTTACCTTATATGAAAGTGGCTTTGGGGCTTGCCGTGCCGAAAAATTCCAACATTGCCAGCGTGGATGATTTAAAAGACAAAACCTTGATTGTGAACAAAGGCACCACGGCGGATGCGTATTTCACCAAAAATCACCCCGACATTGCGCTGTTGAAATTTGACCAAAACACCGAAACCTTTGCGGCGTTGAAAGACAAACGCGGCGCGGCTCTTTCGCACGACAACACGCTTTTATTTGCTTGGGTGAAAGACAACCCCGAGTTTAAAGTTGCTATTGCCTCGCTTGGTAGCCAAGATGTGATTGCGCCAGCTGTTGCCAAAGGCAATGTGGAACTGAAAAACTTCATTGATGATTTAATTAAAAAATTAAGTGAAGAACAATTCTTCCACAAAGCCTTTGATGAAACCTTAAAGCCCGCATTTTCAAGCGATATTCAAGCAGACGATGTGGTCATTGAAGGCGGCGTTTTGAATTAAAACTTTTCTTTTAAAAAAACAAAAAAATCCACGGTGAACGTGGATTTTTTTTGAAATTTTTTTCTGGTTTACCGTGGAAAATCATCAGCGGCGGGCATATTCGCCTGCGTTGGCATATTGGGCGCTGACGTCTTCATAACTTGCTGGGTCATCAATCGGGGCTTTGATTTTGTAGGCGGCGTAAATCATCCACAAATTATTTGGAGAATCAAAGTTATCGGGGCGAGCGTGAATCACACTGCGATTGTTGGGGTAGTTTTTTAAAATATTTTTGGGAACTTTTGGACAACCATTTTTTAAATTTTCACAAAAAATTCCTGCAATATCATAATTTGCCATTAAACGATTATCTATTTTAATTTCGCCTTGGGCATTAAAATCCTTAAACATTAAAAGAATATCGTGCCCGATATCACGGAAAGGTAATTTCGGAATGTTCACACTATTTTCAAACCCCGCATGGTCGCTAACCAAAAATATTTGTGTATTGTCATAAATATTTTCTTTTTTTAACCATTCAATATAATGTTTTAAATAAAAAAAAGCGCAAACTTCTGTTTCATATTGTCGTGCAGAATGCGGTGTTCCCAAATTCCTTTTCCAAATGGTTTTTGTTGAAAAAAATGTGCATTGATTATTTTCATCAATACCAAAAAAATAAGGCGAATGCGTCATATTGGTATAAAAGAATTTAAAGTTTGGTTTTTGTGCATTGGTGTTGCCCGTGTGCGTTAAAGTATAAAGTGGTGCGCTTCGTTCTAGCATTGTTTTTACGTCAGCAAAATTTTCTTTTTTAATTAACCATTTGCCATTATTATAAATTTTAGCACGCAGAAAATATTCCGGTGCAAAACGAAATAAACCAAAACCCAACATTTTTGAAATGGTCATTTCAAAACCTTCACGTTGGGTATATTGTGATTTTAATTCGGGGTGTTTTTCAAAAAAATAATTGCTGAATGGTTGGTTATTATCAATCCAAATCATATTTTTATCGTTGATTAATTCTTTGCGTTTTAAAATAGGATACATTAAAAACGCCGTATTAAAATTTTCTGCCGCAAAGGCTTTGCCAATATTGTGGTAAGCCGCTGCTTCTGTGATGTCGTGTTGTGCGTGGCGTTCATTCATCGCATAAATCGTATAAAATGGACCGCCCACAATGCTTGGCATAGAATAAACGGTTGCATTGCCACTGGATATTGCGTTGGGAAAATGCACAAAACCAGAAAGTGTGGTTTTTAATTCTGGGAATTGTTCCAAAATATCCGCCATGTGCGAACCTGTGAACATATCCAAAACAATTACCACAATATTTTTTTCATTTTTTGCATAAGAAAATAATTCATTTTCAAAAGGCGTGGTCTCATTTGTTTTTTCTTGATGATTATTTTCTGCAAAAGCCAAACGTTTTTCTGCAATTGAAAAAACTTCAACAATAGAGACAATCAAAATTGTGCAAAATAAAATTTGCAACACACGCGGTTTTTTTAAGAAAATAAAAAAAACAACGCCTAAAAACAAGGAAATTAAAAGTTTGATTAAAGAATTTTCAGGAAATAATGTTGGCGTGATTTGCAAGGTCAATTTATCCATTGGGCCATAATTGCCAACAAAAATAAAATTATTCAAAATACCAACAAATAAAACAATCATCAAAATAAAAGTGATTGTTTTATAAAAACGTTGTGGAATAAAATAACAAGCATAAACAAATAAAAAAGAAAATAATAAAAATTCGCCAAACAATGCCGTGATGATTGCCAATGTTTCAGCCGATTCAAACTGAAAAACATCGCTGTTATAAAGCGCCACTGGCGCAAAAAAGGTAATTAAAAATGAAATGTTTAAAATTGCCCAAAAAAGTGGTTTTGGAATGTTAAAAGATTTTATTTCTTTATTTTTATAAAATAATGTTTTTAATAAAGAAAATAACATATTGCTTGTCCAATACAAAACCAAAATACTAGGCATTGGATAGAGCAGAATTAAAAATAAAAAAGCGATGATTGTTCCTTGAATGCGCGCACTTTTTGCTTGGTTGGATAAAAAAACGTTGGTAAGCGTTACCACCGTCATTGCAATCGGCAAAAAATTAAAGCCAAGTGCAAAATTAACATCGGCTAGAAAATTGGCGCCAGAAAGCGGCAAACTGCCCAAATCCGCCCAGCGGTGGTTGGTGACCAAAAAATAAACGCCCAAAAAAAACGGCACTTGAATGGCTAATCCGCCGAGAGTCGAGAGCGCAAAAATCGGGTGGTAATGGTTTTGGCGGTAAAGCGTTTGTGTGAAGGCAAAAACCTTGGCGCTGGAATAAACCGTTTTCCAACGGCTAATGCGTTCATCCAACTTGGCTTTGCGCATGGCTTCACGTTTGGCTCTTGTTTCTGCCGTATTCAAAATTTTGAACAAAAACAAATTCACCAACACGCTCAACAAAACAATGGCAACAACCTCGCTTTTAAAAAACGCAAAAATTGCCCCAAAAACAAGTGCCAACAAGTTTTCTAATGGAAAAATGAATAAAAAATAGAAAAAATCAAACATAAGCCAAGTGTTTTAAGAAAATCTACGGTGAACAAAAAGTTTTTTTCAAAAAAATTCAACGTTTACCGTGGATTTTAAGAAAAATGCAGGTATTTTTCGCCTCTATCGGCGGCAATGGCAATGAGTGTGGCGTTTTCTGTGGTTTTGGCGATTTGCCGCATAGCGCAAAGTGTGGCGCCAGCTGATGTGCCAACAAAAATGCCTTCTTTTAAGGCTAATGCGCGCCGATTGTCTTCTGCCGCGCTCAAATGCACATCAACAAAAGCGTCAATGCGCGATGTGTTCAAAATCTTTGGCACGTAGTTTGCCGCCCATTTGCGAATGCCCGGAATGTGGCCATGGTCTTGCGGTTGAATGGCGATGATTTGAATGTTGGGATTTTTTTCCTTCAAAAATTTTGCCGCTCCCATCAAAGTGCCCGAACTGCCCAAGCAAGCAAAACAATGCGTGATTTTGCCGTTGGTTGCATTCCAAATTTCTGGCGCGGTGGTTAAATAATGCGCCAATGTATTCGCGGGGTTGGCAAATTGGTCAAGCAAAAAGGCGTTTTTTTGAAGGGCGAGTTGGCGCGCAATGTCGCGGGATAATTCCATGCCGCCCGAAGTTGGGGTTAAAACAATTTCTGCACCAAAAGTGCGCATGGCTTCTTGGCGCAAGGTGTTTTGACTTTCAGGCATCACCAGCGTGAGCGGATACTTTTTTTGGCAAGCAATCATCGCCAAGGCAATGCCCATATTGCCGGATGTTGCTTCAATCAACGGCGTGCCGGGCGCAATTTTGCCGATTTTTTCTGCTTCTTCAATCATCTTCAAAGCCGGGCGATCTTTTAACGAACCGCTTGGGTTAAAACCTTCTAATTTCATCAAAAGGTGATTGCCGCGGGTAGAATTTTCTTTAAAATCAATGCATTGCAATTCCACAAGCGGCGTGTTGCCGATGAAATCCAAGGCTTTGGGATAATGTTTCATAAAGATTTTTTGAAAAAAAAAGCAGTTTACCGTGGAAAATCGCCAAAATGGCAAGCAAAATGGTGATTGGTTGCGGCTTTTTTAACAATTGGTGCGTTGGTTTGGCAAATTTTTTGTGCTTGCGGGCAGCGCGGGTAAAAAGGGCAAGCGTGCCGAGTGTTTAAAACGGCTTCACCTTTTAAAAAGGTAGGCGGACTTTGGGCAAGCGTCACATCAGGCACGCTGGCAATTAAGGCTTGGGTATAAGGATGGCGCGGGGTGTTTAAAACTGATTCGGCATCGCCCCATTCCACCAAATGCCCCAAATACATCACTGCCACCGAATCTGCCAAATGCCGCACAACTGCAAAGTTGTGGGTAATGAGCAAGTAGGTCAGCTCGTGTTCTGCTTGCAAATGTTTGAGTAGGTTTAAAATCTGCGCTTGCACACTTAAATCCAAGGCGGATGTGGGTTCGTCCAAAATCAAAATGTTGGGTTTTAAAATCAATGCGCGCGCAATGGCAATGCGTTGGCGCTGCCCACCCGAAAATTCATGCGGAAAACGATTCAAAGCCGATTCGTTTAAACCAACCGATTTTAATAAGCGAATTAAACTCTCATCATCCGCCGATTTGCCTTGCGCTTTGATGCCTTCCAACAAAATCTCGCGCACGCGCCAGCGCGGATTAAAAGCGGCAAAAGGGTCTTGGAATATCATTTGAATTTGCGCGCGGGCAGCGCGCAATTCCTTGTTTTGCAAGGTGTGAAACGGTTTATCAAAAATTAAAATTTCGCCCGTAGATTCAATTAAGCGCAAAATGGCTTTGCCCGTGCTGGTTTTGCCGCAACCCGATTCGCCAACCAATGCCAAGGTTTTGCCGTTTTCAATTTCCAAATTCAAATTTTTAACAGCGTGGAGTTTGTTTTTTTTAAACGTTTTGCCGATGGTATAAGTAACGTTTAATTGATTGATTTTTAAGGCAATATTGTCAGACTTGGCTTCGGCAATTGTGTTGTTTTGAACGGGCAATTCAGGCTCTGGCGCATTCTTTAAAAAACAGCGAAAGCCATCAAAATCGTTTAAAGCTTGCCACGGTGGCGTTTGGGTTTTGCAATTTTCAAAAACGGCAGGGCAACGCGCAGCAAAAATGCAGCCCACTGGTTTTGCAGATAACGTTGGCACAAAGCCGTTAAGCGCTTTTAACGCTTGGTTTTTGTGTTTGGCAATGGCGGCAAATAATGTGCGGGAATAAGGGTGGTGTGGGTTTTGGAAAAATGCGGTTTTTTCTGCCGTTTCCAACAATTCGCCTGCGTAAATTACGCCAACAGAATCTGCCATTTGCGCCACAACGCCCAAATCGTGCGTGATGAGTAAAATCCCCATGCCGTTTTTGGTTTGCAGCGTTTTTAAAAGTTGCAAAATTTGTGCTTGCACGGTCACATCCAATGCGGTGGTTGGCTCGTCCGCAATTAACCATTCGGGTTCGCCCAAAAGCGCTTGGGCAATCATCACGCGTTGCTTCATTCCGCCCGAGAGTTGAAAAGGGTAGGCGTTTAAGCGTTTTTCAGGTTCCGCAATGCCAACGTCCGCAAGCATTGCCACGATTTTTTCGCGCATCATACGGCGCGGCATTTGAAAATGCGTTTTTAAAACTTCAATCAGCTGGGTTTCAATGGTCAAAACAGGGTTTAAGGCGACCCCGGGTTCTTGAAAAATCATCGCGATTTTGCGCCCGCGAATTTGCTGCATTTGGGATTCGGTTAAAGTAAATAGGTTTTGATTGTTTAAAAAAACACCGCCGCCCAAAACTTTTGCCGCTGGCGGCAAAAGTCGCAAAATGGATAATGCCGTTAAACTTTTGCCCGAACCCGATTCGCCAACCAATGCAAAGGTTTTGCCGCGTTGCAAAGAAAATGAAAGCGCGTGGATGGCGGCAATGCCATCAAAACCAACGCAGAGATTTTCAATCTTCAATTTTCAAAAAACTCTTCAAATTATCGCGCGAAAAATAAAAGGCGTTGCCGCCTTGCACCAAGCGCCATTGCGGGTGTGCTTTGCCGTTGGAATCAGGCACAATAAAGCGTTTGTAAAAAGTGCGGTTGGTTGAGTGAGGTAGGCGCTTATGCAAATTGTGAAAAACCGTGCCGTCTTCGCGAAAAGGGTAGGGCGCGCCTTGGCTTTGAATGATTTGCAATTTTTGGCGCGCTTCAAGCGGCAAGTCGTTTTTGGCGATTGTTGGAAATGGCATTGCCAATTCCAAAGCAAAAGTTGGAAAGATAAAAATCAAAGCGAGAACAAATAAAAAGGCTTTCATTTTTCAATAATTCGGCATTTGGCGTGGAAAATGGCGATTTTCCACGGTCAACGTGAAGTTTTTTTAAATTTTTAAAATTTTTTTAACGTTGACCGTGGATTTTTTTTAAGATTTTGTATTTTGCTGATTTTGTTGGTTTTGTTGGCGCAGGCGAATATGCAATTCGCGCAATTGTTTTTCATCCACAGAAGAGGGCGCATTGGTTAACAAACATTGTGCGCGCTGCGTTTTGGGAAAGGCAATCACATCGCGAATGGAATCCGATTCGCTCATCATTGTAACAATGCGATCCAACCCAAAAGCCAAGCCGCCGTGCGGTGGCGCGCCGTATTTTAAAGCGTTCAGCAAAAAGCCAAATTTTTCTTGCGCTTCTTCTTGGCTGATATTTAAAGCCCGAAAAACTTTTTCTTGCACATCGGCTTTGTGAATGCGGATGGAACCGCCGCCAATTTCCCAACCATTCAACGCCAAATCATAAGCCTTGGCGCGACATTTTGCGGGATCCAAGCTTAACAAATCCACATGCGCGTCTTTGGGGCTGGTAAAAGGATGGTGGCAAGCGTTGTAGCGCTTTTCGGTTTCGTCATATTCAAACATTGGAAAATCGGTAATCCAAACGGGCGCCCATTTTTTGTTGTTTAAAAAACCTTTGTCGTGCCCGATTTTCACGCGCAAAGCGCCCAAAGAATCGTTGACTATTTTTTCAGAATCGGCGCCAAAAAAGATTAAATCGCCATTTTGCGCTTTTGTTTTTTCCAAAACAAATTGCAAGGATTCGGGGCTTAAATTTTTCACAATCGGGCTTTGTAAGCCTTTTTCATTGGGTTCGGTCATATCATTGACTTTGATATACGCCAAACCTTTGGCGCCATAAATGCCCACAAATTGCGTGTAATCGTCAATTTCACTGCGCGTTAAAAGATTGGCGCCACCCGGAATTTTTAAAGCGGCAATGCGCGTGTTTTCTTTTTGGGCAACGCTTGCAAAAACTTTGAAATTCACGTTTTTCATCGCTTCTTTGACGTCTACGAGTTCAAGCGTTACGCGCAAATCGGGTTTGTCGGAGGCAAAGCGTTGCATGGCTTCATCATAAGTCATTCTGGGAAAAGGTTGCTCCAACTCAACATTTAAAGCTTTTTGGAAAACTTCGCACAACATTTTTTCCACCAAATTGGTAATGGCTTGTTCGTCCATAAAAGAAGTTTCCAAATCCACTTGGGTAAATTCCGGTTGGCGGTCGGCTCTTAAATCTTCGTCCCTAAAACATTTGGTAATTTGGTAATAGCGGTCAAAACCGGCAACCATCAAGAGTTGTTTAAAAAGTTGGGGCGATTGTGGCAAGGCAAAAAATTCGCCCGCATTCACGCGGCTGGGCACCAAATAATCGCGTGCGCCTTCTGGCGTGGATTTGGTCAGCATTGGCGTTTCAATATCCACAAAACCGTGTTCATCCAAAAAATGCCGAAAAGCGCGCGCCACTTGATGGCGCAAACGCAAATTTTTTTGCATTTGAGGTCTTCGCAAATCCATCACGCGTTCTTTTAAGCGCACGGTTTCAGATAAATTTTCATCGTCCAACAAAAAAGGCGGCGTGATGGAGGTGTTGAGAATTTCAATAGAATGGCACAACACTTCAATTTCACCACTTTGCAAGTTTTCATTGGTGGTGCCTTCTGGGCGCGGGCGCACTTTGCCGGTGATTTTTAAGCAAAATTCATTGCGCACGCTCTCGGCAATGTGGAACATTTCCGGGCGGTCGGGGTCGCAAACAATTTGCGCCAAACCCGAGCAATCGCGCAAATCAATAAAAATCACGCCGCCATGGTCGCGCCGCCGATGCGCCCAACCGCAAAGCGTTACGGGTTGTTCGTTTAAAGAAAGATTCAAATCACTGCAATAATGTGTTCGCATGGTTTTTTTCCAAAGGTTGAGATTGTTCGCAAAGAGCCGTGGCAGGGGGACTGACCACGCCCATAGAAATAATGTATTTGAGCGCTTCATCCACGCTCATGGTGAGTTCAAAGGTTTGGCTTTTGGGCATCATCAAAAAAAAGCCAGAAGTGGGGTTGGGTGTGGTGGGCACATAAACGCTAATCCATTCATCATCCGTTTGTTCTTTTTCTTTTAAAACGGGCAACAATTCACTGCTTGGCGTGCCTGTTAAAAAAGCAATGGTATAAGCGCCGCGGCGCGGGTATTCCACCAGCAAGGCTTTTCTAAAAGCATTGCCTTCTTGGGAAAACAAGGTATCAGAAACTTGCTTCACACTGCCATAAACGGAACTGACAATAGGAATGCGCGAGAGAATTTTTTCCCACAAGCGCACAATTTTTTGTCCCATAAAATTGGCAGCCAAAACGCCGGTAATAAAAATCACGGTTAAGGTTAAAAGCGTGCCATAACCCGGCACCGAAAGCCCTAAGGTTAAGCGCGGATCCATGGATTTGGGCAACAAATTCAAAGATTGGTCAAGCGTAGAAACAATCAAAGCAATCACCCAAACGGTGATCACCAATGGAATCCAAATCAACAAACCGGTGATGAAATAACGTTTCATTTGATTAAGAAGTCGCCGCCGAAGGACACGTTGCGCAAGAACCTTCGCCCGTTTGGCAAGGCGGCGGCGCTTTGGGTTTGTGTTTGAAATCGGTTTCATAAAAACCAGAACCTTTAAATTGCAAATTGCTTGCGGAAATTTGGCGCTGGTAAGTGGTTTTGCCGCATTTTGGGCAAAGTTCCGTGTGTGAATCGTTTAATTTGCGCAAATGTTCACCGTGCGCGCCGCAAGATTCACAGCGATATTCGTAAATAGGCATTTTGTTTACAACTTTTAAAAAAGAAAACGCGCCATTTTAAGACTTTTTGGGCGCAAAATTTTGGTTTTTTGTTAGCCACAACCAGATGATGCCAATCAAAAAACTGCCAATCAAAATGGCGTGATGGCCTGCGTATTTGGCAAGCAAACCGCCAAAGCCGCCGCCCACAAACATTCCAGCCGATTGCGCGGTGTTGTAAATGCCCATTGCCGAACCTTTTAAATGTGAAGGAGAGCGCCGCGCAACCAATGAAGGCAATGTGGCTTCCAACACATTAAAAGCCACAAAAAACAAAAACAACCAAAAAATGCTAAGCGGCAAAGAAAGTGGCGAAAAATAAAGTCCCAACGCAGTCAAAAGAATAAAGGCAATGTTCAAACGAAAAACAAAAGCCATTTTGTTTTTTTTCTCGGCAAAAATAATAAACGGCACCATCACCAAAAAAGCCGTGAAAATGGCGGGCAAATACGCTTTCCAATGTTCAAATGCGGCCAAATTTTCCAAAATCAAACGCGCGGGCACCACAATGAAAAAGGCGGTTTGGATGATGCTTAACAAAAAAATTCCGATATTCAAAAGCGCCAAATCGCCATTGAAAAAAACGCTTTTGAGCATCGCGAATTTTGAAATTTTTTGGGCGTTGACCGTGGATTTTTGCTTGAAAGTAGCGGGATTTTCTGGCAGTTGATACAAAATCCAAAGTGCGGGCAAGGTTAAACAAAAAACCAACAAAAAAATGCCGTTTAAAGAAAAATAGCCGTAAAAAATCGGCGAGAAAACCAGCGACAAAGCAAACATCAACGCAATGGTAGAACCAATCATCGCCATGGTTTTGGTGATGTCGGAATCGGGAATAATATCGGTTGCCAAGGCGGTAATCACGCCAGAAAAAGCGCCTGCGCCTTGCAGGGCGCGCGCCAAGGTTAAAGTGAACAGATCTTGGCTGAAAAAACCCAACAAACTGCCCGATGCAAATAAAAATAATCCTAATAAAATCAAAGGTTTTCTGCCAAAAATGTCTGATGCAATGCCGTAAGGAATTTGGCAAAACACTTGGGTTAAGCCAAAAGCGCCCAAGGCAAAACCAACCCAAAATAAATCGGCTCCGCCGGGAATTTTTTGGGCATGCAGCGTGAATACGGGCAAAATGATGAATAAACCAAACATTCTTAAAGCAAAAAGAATGGCAAGCGCAATGCTGTTTTTTCGGGTGATGGCGTTCATAGTGAAAAGGGCGTTTTATAATGGTGCGTTTTTTAATCGTTTGGGAATGATGATGCAAGAAAAATATATTCCACAAGAAATTGAACAATGGGCACAAAACAAATGGAATGCGCAACAAAGTGCGCGCGCTTTGGAAAATAAAGAAAAACCAAAATACTATTGTTTGTCAATGTTTCCGTATCCTTCTGGCAAATTGCATATGGGACATGTTAGAAATTATACGATAGGCGATGTTTTAAGCCGATACCACAAAATGAAAGGTTTCAATGTTTTGCAACCGATGGGTTGGGATGCCTTTGGAATGCCTGCGGAAAACGCCGCTTTGCAACACAATGTGCCGCCTGCCAAGTGGACTTACCAAAACATTGCTTATATGAAAAAACAATTGCAATCTTTGGGATTTTTGCTGGATTGGACGCGTGAAATTGCTACTTGTTCGCCCGATTATTACCGCTGGGAACAATGGCTTTTTACCAGACTTTACAAAAAAGGTTTGATTTACAAAAAACAAGGCACCGTGAATTGGGACCCCATAGACCAAACCGTTTTGGCAAACGAGCAAGTGATTGATGGGCGCGGTTGGCGCTCGGGCGCTTTGGTTGAAAAGCGCGAAATTCCAATGTTTTATATGAAAATCACCGCTTATGCCGAAGAACTTTTGGCTGATTTACAAAACCTAAACGGCTGGCCGGATGAAGTGCGTTTGATGCAAAAAAATTGGATTGGCAAATCCATTGGCGTGCGTTTTGCCTTTCCTTATGAAATCCACGGTGAACTTCAAAAACTTTTTGTTTTTACCACCCGCGCCGATACCATTATGGGGGTTACCTTTGTGGTTGTGGCGCCCGAGCATCCTTTGGCAATAGAAGCCGCCAAAACCAATCAAGCGGTGGCTACGTTTATTGAAGAATGCAAAGCGGGCGGTGTTTCAGAAGCCGATTTGGCGATCATGGAAAAAAAAGGTGTGGCAACGGGTTTGTTTGTGACTCATCCTTTAACCCATGAAAAAATCCCCGTTTGGGTAGGCAATTACGTTTTAATGAGTTACGGCGATGGCGCGGTGATGGCTGTTCCCGCGCACGATGAACGCGATTTTGCCTTTGCCTTGCAATACAACTTGCCCATTAAACAAGTGATTAAGGTTGAAAATGAAACTTTTTCGCACACCAAATGGCAAGATTGGTATGCCGACAAAACGCGCGGCGTGTGCGTGAATTCCGATTTTTTAAATGGTTTGGCTTTTGAACAAGCCGTTGAAAAAACGGCCGAAGTTTTAAAAGAAAAAGGTTTGGGCGAGAAAAAAACGCAATTTCGCCTGCGCGACTGGGGCATTTCGCGCCAACGTTATTGGGGTTGTCCTATTCCTTTGATTTATTGCGAAAAGTGCGGCGAGGTTTTGGTGCCTGACTCCGACTTGCCCGTGAAACTGCCTGAAAATGTTGCCATCACGGGCGCTGGTTCGCCGTTGTCCAAAATGTCGGCGTTTTATGAATGCCAATGCCCACAATGTGGCGGCGCGGCAAAACGTGAAACCGATACGATGGATACTTTTGTGGAATCGTCTTGGTATTTTTTGCGTTACGCCTGTCCAGATAATGCTGAAAAAATGTTGGATGAACGCGTTTTGTATTGGCTCAAAGGCGGCATTGACCAATACATTGGCGGCATTGAACACGCCATTTTGCATTTGCTTTACGCGCGCTTTTTTACCAAACTCATTCGCGATGAAGGTTTGTTTGAAAATGAAAAAATCAACGAACCTTTTGCGCATTTGCTCACGCAAGGAATGGTGGTGGCGCCCACGTTTTACCGCGAAAAAAACGGCAAAAAAGAATGGTTTAATCCGGCGGATATTGATTTAAAAACCGATTCGCGCGGCAGACCCATTTCGGCGCGTGCCAAAAGCGATGGTTTGGCAGTTGAAATTGGCAACATTGAAAAAATGTCCAAATCCAAAAACAACGGCGTTGACCCACAAGCCTTGATTGAACAATACGGGGCAGATACCGCGCGGCTTTTTATGATGTTTGCCTCCCCACCCGACCAATCGCTGGAATGGTCGGATTCGGGCGTGGAAGGCGCTTTCCGTTTTTTAAAACGGCTTTGGAAAATGGTTTTTGATTTTAAAAACGAAGGCGATTTAAATTTACATTCAAAAACCGATGAAAATGAAAACGCTGATTTAAAACGCAAATTGCACCAAACGATTTTAAAAGTGGAAGATGATTTTGCACGCCGCAAGCAATTCAACACCTCCATTGCCGCAGTAATGGAATTGCTCAATTTGTTGGAAAAAACAAAATTAAATCAAGGCAGTGTTTTAAAACTCCAAGTTTTAAAAACTTCTTTATTACTTTTGGCGCCAATTATTCCACATATTTGTGAATATTTGTATTTTGAATTAACGGGAGAAGATTTAATCAATTCTGCTTATCCCGTGGCGGACAAATCCGCTTTAATTCAAAATGAAATTTTGTATGTTTTGCAAGTCAACGGCAAATTGCGCGGTCAAATAGTTTTAAATGTCGATGCGGATAAAACAGAAATTGAATCTGCCGCCATGCAAAATGAAAATGTGCAAAAATTTATGAACGGAAAACCCGTTAAAAAAATCATCATTGTTCCCAAAAAATTGGTGAATGTTGTGGTTTAAAAATTTTCCACGGTCAACACTATTTTTTTTTGAAAAAAATAAAATGTTGACCGTGGATTTTTGAAATGTTTTAAAAAAGGAAAATAAAATGTCGACAACGCCATCCAAAGAAATTGAAATTTTTGAAAATCCGCAAAAAGAGCGGGATTATCAAATCAATATTCAAATTCCGGAATTTACTTGCCTTTGCCCAAAAACGGGGCAACCCGATTTTGCGCATTTAACGTTGGATTATATTCCGAATAATTATTGCATTGAATTAAAAAGTTTAAAACTTTATATTTGGTCTTTTCGCAATCAAGGTTGTTTTCACGAAGCGGTCACCAATGAAATACTTGATTTTTTGGTTAAAAAAATAAGCCCGCGTTTGATGCGTTTAACCGCGCGTTTTTATGTGCGCGGCGGCATTTTTACCAATGTGGTGGCTGAATACCGACAAAAAGATTTTAAAGAATCTTTAAAATTGACGTGCTTTTCTTTAAATAATAATATTTGTTTATAACGTCAAAGGAAGTGCGAATGGCAAATCAAAAAATTCCAAGTTTAGAAAACTGGCCAGATTTTTTAAGTCGACAAAAATTGCCAATTTTGCGCGCCACAAAAAAAGGCATTTTGTGGGAAAAAGAAAAATATGAAAGCGGTGATAATGCTGATTCTAGAATATTGACCAAAATCATTTTAAATGATCCCGTGATGACTTTGCATTTGCTCTCATTTATTCACCGCTTAAAAGCCAAAAATTTAAGAAATGAAATCCGCACTATTCAAAGCGCTTTGGTGATGATTGGAATGGAACCATTTTTTGCGCAATTTTCTGAAATGACAACCATTGAATCGCGTTTGCAATATTCTCCCAATGCTTTATTAAATGTTTTTAAAATTATTCAAAAAGCCCAACGTGCGGCAGATTTTGCGCAAAATTGGGCTATTCGCAAAAATGATTTAAATTTGGATGAAGTAAGAACCGCCGCTTTATTACACCCGTTGGCTGAAATATTTATTGGCGTTTTTTTCCCAGATGATTTAATTACTTTTCTTAAAATTTTAAAAGAAAACCCGGGTGCTAGAAGCCGCGATGTGCAAAAACAAGTTTTTGGTTTTACCGCTTTTGAATTGCAAACCTTATTAAACGTGCATTTTCGCTTGCCGCGTTTGTTGCAAGCCTTGATGAATGAAGAAGAGAAAAATTCGCAACGCGCCAAAATGGTGTATTTGGCAATTCGTTTGGCGCGCCACAGTGCACAAAATTGGAATGATTCCGCCTTGCCCGATGATTATGCAGAAATTGCCAAAATGTTGGGTTTGGATTTGCCAAGCGTTTTGAAGATGATTGGCGCACCGCCTCTTCAAAATTAAAAAAACGCAAAAATTCACGGTAAACCTTTATTTTTTTTGAAAAATGCCAAAAATCGCTTTAATTGCTGATGACTTGATTAGCCAAATTGCCGCGGGCGAAGTGGTTGAGCGCCCGTCTTCCGTTTTGAAGGAATTGTTGGAAAATGCCATTGACGCGGGCGCTGCCAACATAGATGTTATTTTGGAAGAAGGCGGCGTGCGTTTGATGCAAGTTGTGGATGATGGCATTGGCATTGCGCAAAATGAATTGACTTTGGCATTAACGCGGCACGCCACCAGCAAAATCAAAAATCTCAATGATTTAGAAAATGTGGCAAGCTTTGGTTTTCGCGGCGAAGCCTTGGCGTCTATTGCTTCTGTTTCGCGTTGTTTGTTAACCAGTCGTGAAAAATCCGCGCCAAATGCTTTTGCCATTGATTCGGAAACGTTGGCTATTTCTCCTGCCGCCGGTGATTTTGGCACCACGGCTTTGATGCGCGATTTGTATTTCAACGTTCCCGCGCGCCGCAAGTTTTTAAAATCTGCTGGAACGGAGTTTGCTCACTGTGTGCAGGTTTTAAAACGCGTGGCTTTGGCAAACCCTGCGGTTTCATTTCGCTTAAAAAACAACGGCAAGGAATTTTTATTTTACAAAACTGCCCAAAGCTTGCCTGAGCGGGTTTCGCAAATTTTGGGCGTGGAATTTTTGGAAAATTCTTTTGAATTGAGCCGCGCAGAAGATAATTTTTCGCTTTTTGGCTTTGTTGAGCGCCCCAGCTGCGCTAGCAATCACGGCACAACGTTTTTATTTGTAAACACGCGCTTTGTGCAGGATAAAACAATGGCGCACGCCATCAAAATGGCTTACCGCGATGTGTTGCACGGCGCAAAACAACCTTCTTATTGCTTGTTTTTTTATTTGCCGGTGGATGAAGTGGACGTCAACGTTCATCCAGCCAAAACGCAGATTCGCTTTCGGCAGTCGCAGTCTGTTCATCAGTTTATTTTCAACGCCACCCAAAAGGTTTTGTCCCAAGCGGCAGGCTCTCAACGTGCGGTGGATTTGGGCTATTTGCCGAGCAATCCTTTTAATATTCCGCCAGCCAATTCTTTCAAAAATGATTCGGTAGATTTTAAAAAAACGATTGATTCTCAAAAATCGGCGGCTTCTGCCGATTTTGCCGATGTTAAAAACGCTTTTTCATTAGAACCCCAACTTTTAAATTTGGAAGCCACACCGCCTTTGGGTTATGCCTTGGCGCAGTTGGCAGGCATTTATATTTTGGCGCAAAACGAAGCAGGTTTGGTTATTGTGGATATGCACGCCGCGCACGAGCGCATTGTTTATGAACGCTTAAAAACAGCAGCCCAAAACTGCCCGCCGCCAGTGCAGCAGTTGTTAATTCCCGTGGTTTTTGCGGCAAACCCCATGGAAATTGCTTTGGTAGAAGAATACCGCGAGGTGTTGCTGCGCATTGGCTTGGAAATGCGGGTTTTGGGCGAGGCGCAAATTGCGCTTTTGACCATTCCGCATTTGTTGCGCGTGGAAAATCCTGTGGATTTGGCGCGCGATGTCTTAAAAATTTTGGCGGATTGGGGGAAAGATGAAGCCTTATCGCGCGGCATTGAATTTTACCGCAACGAATTACTTGCCACGATGGCTTGCCACAACGCCGTGCGGGCGCACCGACTTTTGAATTTGGATGAAATGAATGCGTTGTTGCGCGATATGGAAAAAACCGAGCGCGCGAATCAATGCAACCACGGCAGGCCAACGTGGACGCAACTTTCTTTAAAAGAATTGGACACTTTGTTTTTGCGCGGGCAATAATGATTTAAAAAAAATCCACGGTCAACCAATTATTTTTTTCAAAAAAATATTTTGTTTACCGTGGAAATATTTATTTTTTTTCAAAAAAAGATTGGGGTAGTTCTTCATAACTATTTTTTTCGTAAATATTGCCTTTGATTTTATAGGCTTGGTGAATTATCCACCAATTATTAGGATGATAATCAAATGCTGTGCTTGGCACGCGGAAATTGATAATTTCACGATTTTTTGGATAATTTTTTAAAATATTCGGTTGAACATTTTTGCAACCGTTTTTTAAATTGTCGCAGAATATGGTTGCAATATCGTAATTCACCATCAAGCGATTATCGCTTTTTAAATCACCACGTTGATTAAAATCTTTGAATAAAAATAACGTGTCTTGCCCCAAAAATGGTTGGGCTAAACGCGGCATTTGGGTAATGCTATCTGGTCCGGCATGGTCGCTGACAATAAAAATTTGCGTATTGTCATAAATACCAAGCATTTTTAAATTATTTAAAAAAGTAGAGATTAAAAATAATGCACAAGCCTCCGAATCAAAATGTTGTTCTGAAAATTCTTTATTCAAAGGATCGCGCGCTTTTGTATAAGCTTGCGGCAAATTATTCGGTGGTGCAAAAACATTTGCATTTTTTAAAACGGTGCCTTTTTTTAAATAATGGCATTGTCCGCCTTCTGCCGAAATGCCATAAGGAAAATGCGTCATCAAAGAATGCACAAATTTAAAGGTTGGTTTTTGTGATTGTGTATTTTGAATATTGGCAAAAGCATACAATGGCGCGGCTTGGGCAATTACGCTGTTTTGGTCAATATCGCGCTTAATTGCCAACCATTCGCCATTATTATAAATGCTATGGCGCAGTTTTCCTTCAAAAGCAAATTTAAACAAACCAAAACTCAAAAAATGCACAATATCAAAATTCACATGCGCGGAATTAAAAAGCGGGGTATTTTGGGTTTGTAAAAAATATTGATTGAGTTTTTCAAATTCATCCAGCCAAAATATATTGGGATGATTTTTTAATTTTTTTGTGTTGTATATTTTATCCCCAATAATAAAACTTGATTCAAACCCTGCGCTACCAAAGGCATCGCCAATATTAAAATAAGCGTTAAGCGCCGCGCGGTTGTGGTCTTCATTTCTTTGGTTTTGGTTATAAATTGTATAATATTCCCCGCCGATAATAGACGGAACGGTCACAGGTGTGGCATTGGCACTTGATGTTGCATTATTAAAATGTGTGAAACCATCCAAAGCCGTTTTTATTTGTGGAAAATATTCTAATAAATAAGGAAAATGTGAACCTGTAAACATATCCAAAATAATCACCACAATGTTTTTATCATTTTTAGAATAAGAAAACATTTCTTTTTCATAAGGTGTGCGGTTTTGGGCTGTGTTTTCATAAGATTTTAAATTTTGTTGCGATTCTAATCGGGCAACAAAAATCATTGCGGTGTGGTAAAGAGAAACAATTAAAAGTGTAATAAATAAAATTTTAAAAATAGTTTTTAATTTTTTAAAGAAGAAATAAACAAAAGCAGTAGAAAATAAAACCATTAAAATATTCAAAAATGTTTTATTTGTATTTGCCGTTGGGTCATTGAGCGTGCGAAAAACAAAACGGTCCATTTCGCCATAATCGCCCGTGAAAATAAAACTATTTAAAACCCCCAAGCATAAAATAATTGCAAGAATATAAGCGCTTATTTTTTGGAGTTTATATGGCACAAAATGCAACAAATAAATGCCTATAAAACTTGCTAATAAAAAAGAACCGAATAAAGCGCAAAGGGTTTGCGTGGTTATATTCTGGGAAAATTGTGAAATATCGCTCACATAAAGATTAATCGGTGAAAATATACAAATTAAAAAAGCAATGTTTACCACACACCACGGCGCAAAATAAAAATTATTTTCTTTTTTTGTTGGTTGTGCGCATTTTTTATTGTTGAATAATAAAGTGCGCAAAAGCGCAAAAATCATATTCGCCGTCCAATACAAAACCAATAGCGGCGGCATATCGTAGAGCAAAATTAAAAAGAGTAGGGCAATGATGGTGCCTTGAATGCGTTCGGTTTTATCAAGGCTTGCCAAAAATACGTTAAAAAGCGTGATTGATGTCATCACCACAGGCAAAGCGTGAAAACCAAGTGATGAGTCAAGTTCCGTCAAATAAGGAATTTCAGCCAAGGTGGCATCGCCTAAAAACTGCCAACCGTGTGTGGTTACCACCAAATACATGGCATAAAAAAATGGAATTTGAATAATCAAGCCGCCCAAGGCGCACAAGGCAAAAATTGGGTGGTAATGATTTTGGCGGTAGAGCGTTTGGGTAAAAGCAAAAACCTTGGCTTTGGAATAAACAGTTTTCCAAGCTTTAATTTGCGAATCAAATCTTTTTTTGCGTGCGTTTTCAAATTGCGCACGATTATCTGTTAAAGCAAATATTTTAATTAAAAACAAATGCACAAAAAGGCTTAATAAAACAATACCTGCTGCTTCGTTAGGAATAAGAAAAAATATGCCGCCCAAAAGCAAGGCTAAAATATTTTCTAATGGAAAAATAAAAATAAAATAAAGTGCCGTAAACATAATTAAAAATTTTTCTGCTATTTTTCCACGGTAAACCCAATATTTTTTTCAAAAAAATATTTTGTTTACCGTGGATTTTATTTTTTAAGAAATCGCCAGCATTTTGTCTAATGCAATTTTGGCAAGCGCTTTGTCGCGCTCATTCACACGAATGGCATTGACGATGTTGCCTTCAAGCAAATTTTCCAACACCCAACACAAATGCTGCGGGTCAATGCGTTGCATGGTGGAGCACATGCAAACCATGGTTGCCATAAATTGTATTTCTTTGCCAAGCGGTTTCATTTCAGTTGCCAAGCGTTCCACCAAGTTCAATTCTGTGCCCACCAACCATTTGGAAGGCGCTTTGGCTTCTTTAATGGTTTTGACAATCAATTCTGTGGAACCCACAAAATCGCTGTTTTGGCAAACATCAAAATTGCATTCGGGGTGCGCAATGACGAATCCTTCTGGATTTTTTTTGCGAAACGCCTCAATTTGCGATTTTTGAAACATTTGATGCACCGAACAATGGCCATCCCAGAGCAAAATTTTGGCTTTTTTAATGGCTTCTTCTGTTAAGCCGCCGTTGGGAAAATCGGGATTCCAAACCTGCATTTCGTCCAACGGAATGCCCATTTTAAAACCTGTCCAGCGGCCCAAATGTTGGTCGGGGAAAAACAAGATTTTTTCACGTTGTTCAAATGCCCATTTGGCAATGATGGGCGCATTGGAAGATGTGCAAACAATGCCGCCGTGCTTGCCACAAAATGCTTTTAAATCGGCGGCGGAATTGATGTAAGTGATGGGCGTAAAGGTGTTTTCCACATCCAAAATATCATCCAACTCGCGCCAAGCGCGTTCCACTTTTGCCAAGTTTGCCATATCCGCCATGGAGCAACCTGCCGCCATATCGGGCAAAATGGCGGTTTGGTTGTCTGTGCTCATCATATCGGCGACTTCCGCCATAAAATGCACGCCGCAAAAAACAATAAATTGCGCATCGGTTTGGGCTGCCAATTTGGAAAGTTTTAAGGAATCTCCCGTTAAATCGGCGTGTTGATAAACATCTGCGCGCTGGTAATGGTGGCAAAGCAACACGGCTTTTTTGCCAAGTTTTTTGCGGGCGGCGGTGATGCGCTTTTGGGATTCATCATCGCTTAACCCTTGGTAATTTTGGAATGTGAGCGCCATAATAGAAACCGTTTTAAATAAATGCTCAATTATAAGGAAAAAAAGTGGATAACCGATTAAAACACACGCAACGCGCCACTTGGGTGAGCGTTTTTGTGAATACATTGCTCACACTTTTGCAAATTGCCATCGGTCTTGTGGCGCATTCGCAAGCTTTAATTGCGCACGGCATTCACTCTTTTTCTGATTTGTTATCGGATTTTTTGGTGTTGTTTGCCGTCCAAAAATCTGCCGCCGCGCCTGATTTTAAACATCCTTATGGCCACGCACGTTTTGAAACCTTGGCAACTTTGGTTTTGGGTGCATCGTTATTTTTAATCGGCGCCATTGTGTTGTGGCAATCTTTTGCGGCTTTAATTTCGGATGCGCCTTTGACGAATCAAATCACGTGGGAAGCGCCCTTTATTGCCTTTTTAACCGTGATTTTTAAAGAAGCGCTCTACCATTATTTAAAACATGTGGCATTGAAGTGGCATTCTTCCTTGCTTTTGGCAAATGCGCTGCATACCCGCGCGGATTCGGCATCTGCCGTGGTGGTTTTAATTGGCATTTTGGGCGCTTTTTGGGGAGTGACGATTTTGGATTTTATCGCCGCAACCTTGATGGGCTGGATGATTGCTTATGCAGGCGCTAAACTCATTTGGGAGTCGGCTAGCGAATTGGCAGATACAGGTTTGAATGAAGAGCGCATTTTAAAAATACAAAATTTGTTGAAAAATGCCGAAGGCGTTTGTGCCATTCATAATCTTAAAACCCGCAAAATGGCGCAAAACGTGTTGGTGGAAGCGCATTTGGAAGTGGATAGTAATATTAGCGTAACCGAATCCCACCGCATTGCCGAAAACGCGCGCCAAGAGATTTTAAAAAGTGAAGAAGACGTGGTTGATGTTTTAATCCACATTGACCCGCAAGATGGCACCCAAAACCCCGATGAATCGTGGAAAAACCTACCAACACGCGCACAAATAGAAGCGCGCTTAAAACCTATTTTTGATAAAAACCCACAAGCACAAATGATTGTGCAATACCAAAATGCCCAAGTTGCGCTGATTTTTTTATTTGAAAAGCCGCCTGAAAACCCAGCACAATTAAAAGCCGAAATTCAAACACTTTTGGGCGAGTGGCGCTTTTGTTTGCGTGCTTTTGTGGCTATTTTTGGATAAAATCGCTTTTTTTTTTCAAAAAACTTTCACGTCTACCGTGGAAAAAAGGAGTTTTTGCATGACCGCCGACACCATTATGGATATGCTCACCGCGCATGAAGCCAAGTTTGTGGATTTTCGTTTTACCGATACCTTTGGGCAGTTTCACCACGTAACCGTGCCCGTTGCCAATTTCAAAGAAGATGTTTTTGAAAACGGCCAAGCCTTTGATGGTTCTTCTTTTAATGGTTGGAAAGGCGTGCAAGCCTCTGATATGTTGTTGATGCCCGACCCCAATACGGCTTTTTTTGACCCTTTTTTTGCTGACCCCACGCTGGTTTTGGTTTGTGATATTGCCGACCCGCTGGATGGTTCCGGTTATGACCGCGACCCGCGCACCATTGCGCATCGGGCTGAAATGGCATTAAAAAATACAGGCATTGGCGAGACCGCATTTTTTGGCCCAGAACCTGAATTTTTTGTTTTTGACGGCGTGAAGTGGAAAAATTCTGCGCAAGAATCTTCTTTTAAATTGTATTCTGCTGAGGGCGCTTGGGGTTCGGGCGAAAAAAGTGGCACAGGCGCGGGGTTTTCTGGGCATCGCCCGGGTTTAAAAGGTGGTTATTTTCCCGTGCCGCCCGTGGATTCTTTGCATGATTTGCGCAGTGATATGGTTTTAACCTTACAAAAAGTTGGCATTCCGGTTGAAGTGCATCACCACGAAGTGGCAACAGCTGGGCAATGCGAAATTGGCACGCAATTTTCCACTTTGGTTGAGCGCGCCGATTGGACGCAACTTTTCAAATATGTTGTAAAAAATGTGGCGCACCAATACGGCAAAACGGCAACCTTTATGCCCAAACCTTTGGTGGGCGACAACGGCTCGGGTATGCACGTGCATCAGTCTATTTGGAAAGAAGGCAAAAACCTTTTTTCTGGTGACGGCTATGCGGGGTTGAGTGAATTGGCACTTTTTTATATCGGCGGCATTATCCGCCACGCTAAAGCGTTAAACGCCATCACCAACCCCGCGACCAATTCTTACAAACGCTTGGTGCCGCATTTTGAAGCGCCCGTAAAATTGGCGTATTCCGCCAAAAACCGCTCGGCATCCATTCGCATTCCTTATACCACTTCACAAAAAGCGCGCCGCGTGGAAGTGCGTTTTCCGGACCCGTTGGCCAATCCTTATTTGGCGTTTTCGGCGTTGTTGATGGCGGGTTTGGATGGCATTCAAAACAAAATTCACCCGGGCGATGCGGCGGACAAAAACCTTTACGATTTGCCGCCCGAAGAAGAAAAGAACATTCCAACTGTTTCTTCTTCCTTGGAAGAATCGCTTGCCGCTTTGGCAAACGACCACGCCTTTTTAACCAAAAACGGCGTGTTTTCTGAGGACTGGATTTTGGCTTATTTGGAATTAAAAACAGCGGAAGTGATGGCGTTGAAATCCCGCACACATCCTTATGAATTTGAATTGTATTATTCACTTTAAGCGAATTGAAAAACGATTTTCCACGGTAAACCTTTTATTTTTTTGAAAAAAAATATGTTTACCGTGGATTTTTGAATTTTTAAAACGGAAAGAACAATGTTTGATTTGGTCCGCAACAATAAAAAAATCGTGCAAATTTTTTTGGCGCTGATTTGCCTGCCCTTTGCCTTTTTTGGCGTGGAATCGTATATGAATCAACAAGGTGTAGGCGCTGATTTGGCAAAAGTAGGGGATATTAAAATCTCCCGCTACGCCTTGGATGAAGCCATGCGCGAAGCCGAGCAACTCGCGCGGCAAAATAATCCCAATTACGATGCCAAAACGTTTAATTCTTTGGAAAATCGCCGTTTGGTTTTAAACAATTTGATTAATCGGCAACTGATTGCTTTGGAAGTTGAGCGTTTGCGCTTGATGGTTACTGATGAACAAATTCGCCAACTCACCGCATCGCAAGAAGCGTTTCAAGAAAACGGCGCATTTTCCAACGCGCGCTACACAATGATTTTGCAAAGTCAAGGCTTAACACCGCAACGCTTTGAAGACAACGTTCGGCGCGATTTAACCTTGCAACAAGCGGTTAATGGCTTTGTGCGCTCCAACATTGTGGCGGATTCCACCATCAACCATTTGTTGCAGTTGCAAACGGACAAACGCACGGTTGAAATTCAAATGGTGCGCGCCAATGATTTTTTAAAAGAAGTCCAATTAGATGAAAATGCCGCCAAGGCATATTACGATTCGCACCAAAGAGAGTTTTATACGCCCGAGCGCGCGCAAATTGAATATGTGGTTTTTTCGCCCGCTTCAATTGCGCAAAACACAGAAATTGCAGAATCTGAAATTAAAGAATGGTATGCCGCGCATTCCACGCAATTTGCCGTGCCAGAAGAGCGCCGCGCTTCGCACATTTTGATTGAAGCGACTTCAACAGACGATGCGGCAAAACAAAAAGCGCGCGCAAAGGCGGAAAAAATTTTGGCAGAGTTGAAAAAATCACCCAAAAAATTTGCCCAAATTGCCAAACGCGAATCAAGCGATTTGGGCAGCAAAAAAGACGGCGGCGATTTGGGCTTTTTTACCAAAGACGTTATGGACGAAGCCTTTGCCAAAGCAGCATTTGAATTGAAAAAAAATCAGTTATCTGGTGTTGTGGAATCGGAGTTTGGTTTTCATATTATTCTTTTAACCGATATTCGCGCAGCGCGCACCAAAACCTTGGCGCAGGCAAGGTCTGAAATTGTGGAGACGCTCAAAGCCGACAAAGCGCAACGCTTTTTTAATGAAAATGCCGAAGAGTTTGCCAACATTGTTTATGACCAAGCGGATTCTTTATCGCATGTTGCGCAACGCTTAAAACTCAACATTGAAACAACGGATTGGCTTGAAAAAAACAAACCCAATGATGATTACCCATTTTTGACTGACGAGGTTTTAAAACGTGTTTTTTCAAAAGAAAGTATTGATGAAAAACGCAATACCGAATCGCTTGATATCGGCGGCAACACGCTTGTTTCTGCGCGAATCAAAAATTTTGAGCCCAGCGTTTTAAAAGAATTTGCGAGCGTGGAGCGCGAAATTACCGACCAACTGCGCCTAAACGCCGCAATGGTTTTGGCGGCAAATGCTGCCACGGAAAAACTCAAAAAACCTGAAAATGAACAATGGGGCGAAAAACTCACCATTTCGCGCTTTGATTCGGTTTTGCACGAAACCACGCTACCTTCTGACGCTTTGCGTGCAATTTTTGCTATGCCAACGGCCGATTTGCCGGTTTATTCCAGCGTGGAATTGCCAAATGTTGGCACAATGTTGTTGCGTTTGAACGAAATTGTGCCGGATTTGCAGTTGGATGAACTTACCAAAACGGCGATGAAAACAAGCATCAAATCCCTTTATGCCGAGCGCGATTGGGCATTGTGGGTTTTGGCTTTGCGCGACAAATACAAGGTTGAAATCAACGAAAAAGCGCTTGCCGAACAAAATTAAAAAGCCAACAATTTTCCACGGTAAACGCAAAATTTTTTTGAAAAAAAGTTTTGGTTGATCGTGGAAAAAAGCGTTTTTTTTGGGCGAAAAAAGAAACGCCGCTTAAAACTTTGTTTGTGAAAAACGGTGTTGCGTGTGGAAAATCGCAGTTTGGGCAATTCTAGGATTGTTTTTTCTAATCAAACAAGCATTCATCCGAATTTAGAAAAGGTTTTAAGGCGGCATTTAGAAAAACCTTTTCAAAAAAACGTCTTGGATTTTAACCAAAACGCTTTTGATTTTGCTTTAAAAGCGTGGCAAGCCTTTGATGAATCGGCGCCGCTTATTTTGGATTCTGTTTGCGGCACGGGGCAGAGCACGGTTTTTTTGGCCAAAGAAAATCCGCAATCTTTTGTTTTGGGTGTTGAAAAATCGCAAAATCGCTTAAATCGCCAAAATATGTTTAAAGAAAATCCGCCTGAAAATTGTGCTTTTGTGCGTGCGGATGTGCTGGATTTTTGGCGTTTGCTTGCCCGTTTTTTGGCGGAAAATCACCAAAAGTTGCAGCGCCATTTTTTGCTTTACCCAAACCCTTACCCCAAAGCGCAACATTTGCAGCGCCGTTTTCACGGCAATGCTGTTTTTCCGTTTTTGGCGCAGCTTGGCGGAGGTTTTGAATGCCGCACGAATTGGCAAATTTATGCCGATGAAATGGCATTTGCTTGTGCGTTTTTAACCCAAAAACACGTTAGTGCTGAATCATTTTTTGCTGAAAATCCTATCTCTGCCTTTGAACAAAAATACGCAAAAAGTGCCCACCAACTTTGGCGTGTGGTTTGCGATTTTTGAAAAAAACAAGCGGTTTACCGTGGAAAACAAGCTTTTTCAAAGCGTTTAAAGCGACTAGTTTTTGAAAAAAGTGTGATAATTGCGCTTTTTTATTTTCGTTGAAAGCGGCAATGAAAACGCTTAAAAAATCCGATAAATTAGCCCATGTTTGTTATGACATTCGCGGTCCTGTTTTGGATATCGCCAAAAAAATGGAAGAAGAAGGGCAAAAAATCATCAAACTCAACATTGGCAATTTGGCTGCTTTTGGCTTTGATTCCCCAGAAGAAGTCCAGCGGGATATGATTCGCAACTTGCCCAACGCCGCAGGTTACACCGATTCCAAAGGTATTTTTGCCGCCAGAAAAGCTGTGATGCATTACACACAAGAAAAAGGCATCAAAGGCGTTGGTTTGGATGATATTTATTTGGGCAACGGCGCATCGGAATTGATTGTGATGGCGATGAATGCGCTTTTGAACAATGGCGATGAAGTTTTGGTTCCCGCGCCAGATTATCCACTTTGGACGGCGGCGGTGAGTTTATCGGGCGGTGTGCCCATTCATTATGTGTGCGATGAACAAAACGAATGGATGCCCGATTTGGATGATTTAAAAAACAAAATCACAGAAAAAACCCGCGCCATTGTGGTGATTAATCCTAATAATCCCACGGGTGCTTTGTATGACAATCAAACGCTTTTAAAAATCATAGAATTGGCGCGCCAACACGGTTTGATTGTGTATGCGGATGAAATTTACGACAAAATTCTTTATGACGGCAACACGCATACGTCAATGGCGGCATTGTCGGAAGATGTTTTAACCATTACTTTCAATGGTTTGTCCAAAGCGTATCGCTCATGCGGATACCGCGTGGGTTGGATGGTTGTATCCGGCACCAACAAAAAATTTGCCAAAGATTATATTGAAGGGCTGGATATGCTGGCATCCATGCGTTTGTGCCCGAATGCGCCCGGACAATATGCCATTCAAACGGCTTTGGGCGGTTACCAAAGCATCAACGAATTGATTGCGCCCGATGGCAGATTCACGCGCCAGCGCGATTTGGCTTATCAACTTTTAACAGAAATTGAAGGGCTAACGTGCGTCAAACCCAAAGGTTCGCTGTATATGTTTCCAAAATTGGATTTGAATATTTATCCCATTAGCGATGACCAAGCGTTTATTGCGCAACTTTTAAAAGAGCAAAAAGTGTTGTTGGTGCAAGGCACGGGTTTTAATTGGATGAAGCCAGACCATTTTCGGGTGGTTTTTTTGCCTTATGAAGATGATTTAAAAGAAGCCATCGGGCGCATTGCGCAATTTTTGAACGATTACAAAAAAAGGAACTAAAACCATGGAAAAAACAATGAAAGTGGGTTTGATTGGCATTGGCACTGTGGGCGGCGGCACGTGGAATGTGTTAAAACGCAATGCCGAAGAAATTACGCGCCGCGCCGGTTGCCCGATTCAAATCACAATGGTGGCGGACAAAAATACCGAGCTTGCGCAACAAGTGACCAAAGGGCAAGCGCAAATCACCGATGATGCTTTTCAAGTGATTAACAATCCTGAAATTGACATTGTGGTGGAATTGATTGGCGGCTACGGCATTGCCAAAGAATTGGTTTTAAAAGCCATTGAAGCGGGCAAACACGTGGTCACAGCCAACAAAGCCTTGTTGGCGGTTTATGGTGAAGAAATTTTTGCAGCCGCGCAAAAAAAAGGTGTGATGGTGGCATTTGAAGCGGCGGTAGCTGGCGGCATTCCCATTATCAAAGCCTTGCGTGAAGGTTTAACCGCCAACCGCATTGAATGGGTAGCAGGCATTATCAACGGCACCACCAATTTTATTTTGTCTGAAATGCGCGAAAAATCCTTGCCTTTTGCCGATGTGTTAAAAGAAGCGCAACGCTTGGGCTATGCCGAAGCCGACCCAACTTTTGACATTGAAGGTATGGATGCTGCGCACAAAGCCACTTTGATTGCCGCCATTGCTTTTGGAATTCCCGTGCAGTTTGACAAAGCCTACATTGAAGGCATTACGGCATTAGAGTCCGCCGATATTGAATACGCCGAACAATTGGGTTACCGCATTAAATTATTAGGCATTGCCAAACGGCGTGAAAACGGCGTGGAATTGCGCGTGCATCCAACTTTGATTCCCAACAAACGCTTGATTGCGAATGTGGAAGGCGCAATGAATGCCGTTTTGGTCAAAGCCGATGCCGTGGGCGCCACGCTTTATTACGGCAAAGGCGCAGGTGCTGAGCCCACCGCTTCGGCTGTGATTGCCGATTTAATTGATGTGGCAAGACTTTACGATGCATCGGAAAAATCGCGCGTGCCTCTTTTGGCATTTCAACCCGATGCGCTTTCCAACTTGCCGATTTTGCCCATTGGCGATTGTTTAACCGGCAATTATTTGCGTTTGAAAGTCAAAAACCAAGCGGGCGCGCTGGCAAAAATCACGCAAATTTTGGCGCAAAAAGAAATTTCCATTGATGCCTTGTTGCAAAAAGAACCCAACGAAAATGAAGGCGATGTGGATTTGATTATTCTCACCCACGAGTGCTTGGAAAAATCCATGGTGCAAGCCATTGAAGAATTGGAAAAACTTTCCACAACGCAAGGCAAAGTCAAGCGCATTCGGCGTGAAGAATTGATGTAATTGAAAAAAAATCCACGGTCAACCTTTTATTTTTTTGAAAAAAAATTCAAGTTGACCGTGGATTTTTTTTAAAATTTAAAAAACTTAAAGAAAGATGAACACAATGAGTGAAAAAAAAATCCGCAACATTGCCATTATTGCGCACGTTGACCACGGCAAAACAACATTGGTTGACCAACTTTTAAAACAATCGGGCACTTTTGCCGCGCACCAACAAGTGGATGAACGCGTGATGGATTCCAACGCCATTGAGCGCGAGCGCGGCATTACCATTTTGGCAAAAAATGCTGCGGTGAATTTTGAAGGCGTGCATATCAACATTGTGGATACGCCCGGGCATGCGGATTTTGGTGGGGAAGTGGAGCGCGTTTTGGGCATGGTGGATGGCGTGCTTTTGCTCGTAGATGCCGTGGAAGGCCCGATGCCGCAAACGCGTTTTGTAACCAAAAAAGCCTTGGCGCTGGGTTTAAAACCGATTGTGGTTGTCAATAAAGTTGACCGCGATGGTGCCAATCCCGATAACGCCATCAACTTAACCTTTGATTTGTTTGATAAATTGGGCGCCAATGACGAACAATTGGATTTTCCAATTGTTTATGCTTCGGCGTTAAATGGTTGGGCGGTGTTGGATTTGAATCATCCGCGTGAAAATATGCGCGCTTTGTTTCAAACCATTTTGGAAAAAGTGCCCGCGCCCCAAGCGGATGTTAACGCGCCTTTGCAGTTGCAAATTGCCGCTTTGGATTATTCTTCTTATGTGGGCAGAATTGGCATTGGCAGAATCAAACAAGGCACCATTCAAACGAATCAAAACGTTTTGGTGATGTATGGCACGGATGAAGAAATGCAAATGCACCAACGCACGCCCCTTAAAGCCAAAGTGGGGCAAGTTTTTGGGTATCAAGGTTTGAATCGCGTGGAATTGGAAAGCGGGCAAGCGGGCGACATTGTGCAAATCACCGGTATTGAAGACTTGGTTTTGGGCGCTACTTTAACCGATATGGAAAACCCGCAAGCATTGCCGCTCTTGAAAATTGATGAACCCACGCTTTCTATGCAATTTATGGTGAATACCTCTCCCTTGGCAGGCACCGAAGGCAAGTTTGTAACGAGTCGCCAAATCCGCGAGCGTTTGAATAAAGAACTTTTAACCAATATGGCTTTGAAAGTTGAAGACACAGAAAACGCCGATGTGTTTAATGTTTCGGGTCGGGGCGAATTGCATTTGTCCATTTTGATTGAAAATATGCGCCGCGAAGGTTTTGAATTGGCGGTGGGCAGACCCCGCGTGGTCAAAAAAATCATCAATGACGTGGAATGCGAACCTTATGAACAATTAACCGTTGATGTAGAAGAAAATCATCAAGGCGCGGTGATGGAAAGTTTGGGGCTTCGCCGCGGCGATTTACAAGATATGGCGCCCGATGGGCGCGGGCGCGTGCGTTTGGAATACCGCATTCCGGCGCGCGGCTTAATTGGTTTTCAAGGTGAATTTATGAATTTAACGCGCGGCACGGGTTTGATGAGCCACGTTTTTGATGAATACGCGCCCGTTAAAGATTCTGATGTTGCCGAGCGCAGAAACGGCGTTTTGGTTTCCCAAGACAATGGCCAAGCGGTGGCTTATGCGCTTTGGAAGTTGCAAGATAGAGGCAGAATGTTTGTGCATCCGGGCGATAAACTTTATGAAGGGATGATTATCGGCATTCATTCGCGCGACAATGATTTGGTGGTCAATCCCATTAAAGGCAAGCAATTAACCAATATCCGCGCATCCGGCACCGATGAAGCCGTGCGATTGGTGCCGCCCATTGAATTGTCTTTGGAAGCCGCCATTGAATTTATTGCCGATGATGAATTGGTTGAAGTCACGCCCAAAAATATCCGTTTGAGAAAACGTCTTTTAACGGAATTAGAACGCCGCCGTGCGACTCGAGCCTAAAAAATGGAATGGGTTGTTGAAAAAAATAAAGTGTTGACCGTGGAAAACCACGTGTTGCAAGCCGCCTTGAAAGGCAAAACCGCCACGCTTGCCGATATTCTCAATGCCGCATTTGGCGAAATCGCCCAACGATTGGGTGCATAAGAATGCCCAGCGTTCAATGGTTTCCCGGGCATATGCACGCGGCAAAAAAGAAAATTGCCGCCGCGCTCAAAAACATTGATTTGGTTTTGGAATTGCTCGATGCGCGTTGTCCTTTGGCATCTCAAAACCCGATGATTGTGGAATTGTTGAAAACCCGCCAAAAACCAAGCTTAAAACTGTTGAATAAATCAGACCTTGCCGATTCTGTGCAAAATCAACAATGGCAAGCGTTTTTTGAAAAGCAAGCCAACACGCACGCTTTAATTATTAACGCCTTAAACCAAAAAGACATTCGCCGTGTTTTAAAAACCGCACAAGAACTTGCCCCGCACCGCGGCAGTGCTTTAAAACCCTTGCGTATTATGGTTTTGGGCATTCCCAATGTTGGCAAATCCACGTTTTTAAACGCTGTTGCCCAAAAAAAAATCACACAAACGGGCGATGTTCCCGCTTTAACCAAAGCCATTCAACGCATTGATATCTCCAAAAATCTCATTCTTTTTGACACGCCCGGGTTGATGTGGCCAAAAATTGAAAATTTGAATGATGGCTTGCGCTTATCCGCTATCAATGCCATCGGCGTGAATGCTTTTGATGTTTTTGAGACTGCACTTTTTCTTGCAAACTTTCTTCAAAGGCATTACCCAAAATTGCTGACCAAACGCTACAATTTTTCTTCTGATTTTTTGGCTGCTTTGGATTCAAGCGATTGGGTGGATTCGGGCGATTTGGGTGATTGGGGCGATTCGGTGGCGCTAAAAATTTTGGCGGAAATTGCCAAAAGGCGTGGCGCCAAATTAAAAGGCGGCGTCATAGATTTAGAAAAATCAGCACATATTCTTTTAAGCGATTTTCGCAGTAACGCCTTGGGCAAAATTTCTTTGGAGTGGGCAAACTAAACGTTTCCACGGTAAACCTTTTTTTGAAAATTTTTTAAGGTTTACCGTGGAAAATCATTTGGATTTAAAACTCGCCCAAAAAGCGCCAAAAAGAGAAAATGTTTTTGAAGTTTTAAAAAAATATTATCAAAATAATTACACGCTAGAAAAAGATTTTTTAATCACGCAGATTTTGGCGCGCTACGAAAAAGCAAAAATAAGCGGCTTTTTCTATTTATTAAAACTGCCTTTTGCCATTTTTAAAACCAAAGGCATTGCGCACAAAATGTTTGGCAAAAATCCACGGTAAACATTCAATTTTTTTCAAAAAAAATCAACGTTTACCGTGGAAAAACGCTAGTTTTGGGCGTTTTCACGCAAAATTTGCTTGGCAGCGGCTTCAAAGGGTGAAGGCGGAATGATAATTTTGGCGCGGTTTTCGGCAAATTGGTGTTCCAACACATCCGGTTGCAATGCCCAAAATTGCTTGGTGTCGGGGTTTGCCAAAAAATACCAAAACTTCAATTCATTCACATCGCAAAGCCTTGCCAAACAAGGTGTGTCGCGGTCAACGTGGAATTCCAACCACACGCCCGGCACAAAGTTGTTGGGTAGCGGCACTTTGGTGTTGTTTTTGCCCGTGTAATACAAGGTGTTTAAGCGTTTATCGCCCGAATGCACGCGCCGCATGCGCAATTCTGCCCGCAAGCGCATATCAGGCAAACTCCCTTGTGTTTTGAAGTCGGATAAGGCATCTCTGCCTTTTAAAGCCGTGTTTTGCAGCATCACGCAAGCCGACAAAATCACTTTTTGTTGCACTTCGTTCAAACCGCATTCCACCATCACTTGCCGCATTTCTTGCAAAATTGGCGGAATGGCGCGGGTGGCAGCTTCGCGTTCTTCAACAGTGTTGGCAGGCGCAAAGGTTTTTTGCAAGTTGTTGATTAAGCGGAATTCTTCATGCCATGCGGCTTTGTCGCTGTCTTTTTCTAACCACATTTTTTGCATGCGTTGCTGCCATGGTCCTTCAAAAAAGTCACGCAACACGGCGGGAATGTTGGGCAACAAATGTTTGGTGATGCTCTCGCCAATGTTGTTTAAAACATTTTCCCGTTTTTCTAATAAGTGCAAAAGCGGCAGATAATCGTTGGTAACAACCGACAATTCTTCTTCGCGCACAATCATTCGGCTCAAAAGTGCTTCTTGAATTTTGCTGACCACCGTTTCCATCACTTTGTCTGATACTGGTTTTTGCAGTTTTTTCAAAGGTTTGCGCAAGGTTTCAAATAAGCCTTCAAAAACGGGATGATTAGCGGGTGTATCCGGCGGCAAGCCCAAAATCAAAGCGCCCAAGGTTTTTGAGCAAACGTGCATGGGGTGATTGGGGTTGGTGAAAATGCTTGAATCGCTCAATGCAAAAAGTGCCAACTGCGGGTGAATCAAAAGCAAAAAAGTTTTAAAAGGTTCGGGCATTTCGTGGTTGCGGGTTAAAGAAGAGATGATTTGATCCATCGCATCCAAACTTGCCGCCTCCGGCGAGCCAGCGGGCAAGCCCAAGGCGCGAGAATCTAAGCCTGTTGGCATATCCACTTCGTTGCCATCTTCTTGGGTTGGCACGAATAAATCGGGAAATAGTTGGTGCAGGTTGTAGACATCGCTTTCCATTTGTATTTGGCTTGCGGTCAATGCATCGTCATCAAACTCCATGCCTTCGTATAGGTAATTCATGCGTTTCATAATGCGTTCGCGCACCAAGTTTAAAACGCTTGGGTCGGGGGAATAAACATCTTCGCGGCGCAAAAAATTCCACAAATCAGCCAAAGGTTCGCCGGTATCAGGGATGGCTTGTTGGGCTGGCGCAAATTCCACAACGGTGTTGGGGTTGGCTATTGGTTGATTCGCATCGTCCGCGGCGTTCAATTGTGCAATTTGTTGCATAATCGGCGATTGCCCAGCAGGCGGTGCGCTAGCCACAACGGGGTCTGCCATTGGGGCCATCATTGGCGTGGCGTTTGCTTGGGCAGCTTGATTTTGCTGATTTTCCACGGTAGACGCATTATTTTTTTGAAAATCCGCAGGTGCGGGCGCCGAATCAACAGATTGATTGCTGGTTTTTGGGGCATTTTGCGCATTGCCTGTGGCGGCGGCAAAAGAAAATTTTTCAACCGAGGGTGAGGCAGGTGGTGGTGAAAAAAGCTGCGGCGGCGTGCGGGAAGCAGCGAAACTATCCGAAAAACTGCCAAAGGCAGAGGGCGTGGCTTCGTCCATATCGGGCAGAATAAAACCGCCGTCAATGAGCGACATCGCCGAGGCTTCGTCTACCTTTTCATGCAAGGCATCATCACCCAAAATGTTGGTGATATCGTTTCTCCAAGGCGATTGTTTTTTCTTTTTGACCGCCGCAGATACCACATTCGTTAAAACCACATTAGCTGCTGGAATGCCAGCTTCTTGCAATAATTTATCAATTTCGCGGTAAATGTTGGAGATGCCGTTTGTTAAGCGTTTTTCAACGCGGTCAATGATAACCATTTTTTCATCAATGGAAGAGCTGCCCAGTTCGTTCAACATCATCTTCAAACCCTTGGCAAGCCCTTCGGTATCCACTGGATTAACGCGGGCAGTAACATCCATGGTGTTAAAAAGCGTCATAAAACGCCGCCGCACTTCCACCAAAAATCTGCCAGAGGTTTCTTGAATGCGGTTGCCTAGGTTATCCAAACGGATGCCAACTTCCAAATCGTCTTCATTCACCAACAAAATGCGCGATTTGGTCATAAAGGATTCTTCTTCCACCGGAATGCCTTGGGCTTCTTTGCAAACGTTGTCAAAAAATAACCCTGCGCCATCCGACATGGCATTGACGGCAATAGGCAACATACCGACATCTTGCACAATATTGACCAAGCGTTTGAGCCACAAAGTGCGGCATTGTCTTAAAATTTCTTGGCGTTGATTTGAAATTTGCATAATTTGTCCTTTTAAGGCAAAGCGCTTGTTTGCACCGTTCGCGGAAAAACAACCCCCAAACGGTGTTTTAAAGAATCTGATTTTTGATTAAACAAAATTGAATAATATACCGCATTATTCAACACCTTTTGCACATAATCACGTGTTTCATCAAAGGGGATGGTCTCGGCATAAATGGCGCCTTCCATTATTTGATTATGCCGCCAACGCTTGGCGCGGCTGGGTCCCGCGTTATAAGCGGCGGAAGCCAAAAGTGGATGATTGTCTAAATCATCCAAAACCAAGCGCATGTAGGTTGTGCCTAACAAAATGTTGACGTCGTGATCATAAACCTGTGCGTGTTTGTAATCTTTTAAACCGATTTTTTTGGCAACCCATTTTGCCGTTTTGGGCATTAATTGCATCAAACCCGATGCGCCCGCATGTGATTTGACATTTGTTATAAACCGACTCTCTTGCCGCATTAAACCATAGACCCAAGCGGGGTCAAGTTGCTGTTCTTCGGCGGCTGGGCGAATAATTTCTGCAAATGGCGCCAAAAAGCGCAATTCAAATTGGTGTTCGCGTTTTAACAAAATGGCGGTGTTGACCGCGCGGTCCCAAACTTGGTTTTCCTTTGCCAAATAAGCGGCGGCAAGCTTTTGGCGGTCGTTAAAGCGGTTGATTGCCCAATTCCATTCTTGAATGGCAGCTAGCCGCATTTCATTTTCAAACAACAAAAAGGCGCGTTTTAGCCCCGCGTGTTGTTTAACAAACGCCATTTCATCCTTGGTTGGCGGCGCGGCAGATTTGGGAATGGTGATGGTTTGCCCTAATTCTTCGCGTGCCAAGTTGGCGTAATAATGAAAATGATGGGCAATTTTTTTGTATTGTTGTTGCGCTTCTTCGGTTTTGCCTTGCGCCGCAAAAGACCTGCCAAGCCAGTAAGTCCACACCGATTGTTCTTTTAAATTGTCAGGCATTTTTTGAATAATTTGACCTAACAACTTCCACTTTTGAAATCGCAAGGCAATGCGGGCATACCATTCCAATGCATAAGGTGAGAGTTTGGTGTGTTTTTGTGCGGTTTTAAAATAGTTGAGCGCTTCAAATTGATGCTCGCGCGCCGCATAAATTGCCATTTGCCCCCAAACCCAAGCGGCTTCTTCGGTTTTAAACTTTTTTTCTATTTTTAAAAACTGCACCAAGGCTTGGTCTAGGCTTTTTGCCGCATAACGCGCGAGTGCCAGCGTTGCCAAATGGCGTTGCACATCGTTTTTTTCCCAATTTTTGGGGAGTTTTGCCAAAAAGCGCAAGCTATCTTTAATGGCGCGTTTGATATCGTCTTCCAAAAAATCTTTTTCTAATTTTTTTTCAGGTTTTAAAAACAACAAAGTTTTTTGCGCGGCAGAAAAACGTCTTGCTTCCACTTGCTGGCGTGCTTTGGCAATGACTTCACCAGCGGAAATCTGGTGCGTTTGAAAAATCGTCCCCATCAATTTTTGGCACAAGGCTTGCGGGCTTTGGTTTTGAAACCAGATGGTTTTTATTTTTTTGGTATTTTCTAATAAGGAAAAATCACCCATTTGTGTTTTGGCTAATTCAAAAGCACAGCGATTTTCCGCGGTGGGTTCATTAATTTTTGGAAATTCCACAAACACCGACATCCACGCATTGTTGCGCGCCAAAGCGTTTAGCCAATCGCGCTGCAAGCGTTCTGAGACAACCGAATTTTCATAACGCTTTAAAAACGCCAAAATTTCAGGGTCGTGCGGGTTGGAATCAAGGGTAAAAAGCCGCAAGTGCCATTCTTCCAAATAACGCGCTAATTCAGGGGTTTGCACTTCTTTTTGCCAGTTTAAAAAATCGCCTTTTTTTTGTTTAGAAAAGGCTTCAAAAGCGTTCATTAGCGCGGGATCTTGGGCGGCAAAAACGCGCGGCATAAAAACGCATAAAATGGCAAAAACAAAAAGAAAGACTTTCATGAACAATCGACAAAATTTGCGCGAGCTAATGAAACAAAAACGCACGCAGTTGGCTGCGGCAACGCGTGCTGAATTTTCAAGCGTCATTGTAAAACATTTGCGGGATTCTTTAAAACTAAAAAAAGGCGATACCGTTGGTTTTTGCACGCCCATTCAAAATGAACCCGATATTTTGCCTTTGGTGTTGCATTGGCAAGAGCAGGGCGTGATAACAGCAATGGCAAAGGTTGTAGCGAAAAATGCGCCGCTTTTTTTTATTCCGTGGCGGCAAAATGAAGCTTTGTGTAGCGATGCTTGCGGCATTTTGGCGCCGCTTTCAAATAAGGGCGTTATTCCGCAAATTCTTTTAATTCCTTTATTAGCCTTTGATTCCCAAGGTTTTCGTTTGGGTTATGGTGGCGGGTATTTTGATAGAACCTTAGCCGAACATAATTTTTATGCCGTTGGCATTGGTTATGAAATGAATCGTGTGGTGTCTATTTTTGCGCAAAAACACGATCAAAAATTAAATGCCATTGCCACTGAGGCGGGATTTTTCAAATTTCCACGGTAAACCCAAAAAAATTTTCAAAAAAATAATGCGTTTACCGTGGAAAAATGCAAAATTGTAGTTGACAGTAATGTTCTTGATGCCTAAAATGCGCCCTTTCTTTTATGGCAGTGTTTTGGGGGTATAGCTCAGCTGGGAGAGCGCTTGCATGGCATGCAAGAGGTCAGCGGTTCGATCCCGCTTACCTCCACCAAAAGAAACGCTAGGTCCCCATCGTCTAGAGGCCTAGGACATCGCCCTTTCACGGCGGTAACCGGGGTTCGAATCCCCGTGGGGACGCCAAATGCGGAGTGGTAGTTCAGTTGGTTAGAATACCGGCCTGTCACGCCGGGGGTCGCGGGTTCGAGTCCCGTCCACTCCGCCAACTTTCAAAATGATTCATCTTGTTTTATTTGAACCCGAAATTCCGCCCAACACGGGCAATGTAATTCGCCTATGTGCCAACACTGGTGCGGCATTGCATTTGATTGAACCGCTTGGTTTTTTGCTGGATAACAAACATTTGCAACGTGCCGGGCTGGATTATCACGATGCGGCAGTTGTCCAAAAACACCCAAACTTTACGGATGCTTTGCATTTTTTAAACACGCAAAATGCCGAGATTTTTGCGATGACAACCAAAGCGCAGCGCGATTTTTACGAACAAAATTTTGCAACAATCCCCAATGTTGCGCTACTTTTTGGCCCTGAAACCCGTGGTCTTCCCGCTGATATTTTGAATACCTTTGATTTGAACCATCGCTTGCGCTTGCCGATGCGAGAAAATCAACGCAGTTTAAATTTATCCAACAGCGTTGCCATTGCCACTTATGAAATCTGGCGGCAGTTAAAGTTTTCATAATTGTTTTAAAATTCAAAAAAAAACGAGGTTTACCGTGGAAAATAAGCTCAAAAAAAGTGCTGATTTTTTGTGCAACTACGCCAGTGCCTTTTTGTGCAATGGTGCGCACACGGAACGGGTTGTGGAAAATGTTGCCAACATTGCCAAAACGTGGGGTTTGGGTGCGCATTTGAGCGTTTTTATCAGCCACATTACTTTGAATATTTATGATGAAAACAACCCTGAAAATCGCCGAACACAAGTCAAAACCAACACGCCTTTTGGCGTGAATTTGGCGCTTTTGGTTAAATTAAATCGTTTGAGTGAAAATATTCAAAAACAGCATTTTAATTCTAATGAAGCGCAGTTTTTTTTAAATCAAATCTTGCGACTGCCCAAACCACCTTTTTGGGCTAATTTATTATTTTTAAGTTTGGCAAATATGGCATTTTGTCGCCTTTTTGGCGGCGATTTGGGCGCATTGTTTTGTATTTTTTTAGCAACAAGTTGCGGCATTTGTTTGCGCCATTTTTTTATATTCAAAAAAATAGATACCCGCATTCAATATTTTTTATGCGCTTTTTTGGTTTCTTTTTTGGCGTATTTGGGCATATATTTTAATATTACGCAAACGGCATCTATTGCCATTATTGGCAGTATTTTGTATTTAATTCCGGGCGTTTTAATATTTAATGTTTTTGTGGATATTTTGTATGAACATACTTTAATGGCAATCGCGCGCGCCGTGCATATGTTGGTTTTAATGACCGCGCTTGCCGCTGGTGTTTTTATGACGATGAGTTTTTTTGCTTTTTAAATAAAAATGAATATTTTGCATTTGAATGTGTTTTTTAATTCTTTTTATTTAACCACGCTAGAACATTTATTTTTTGCATTTTTGGCGGGCTTTGGCTTTGGTTTTGCCTTAAACGCTCCGCGCAAAGCCTTGTGGTGGAGCGGTTTTTTGGCAGGGTTTGGCCATACTTTTCGTTCTTTTGTGATGGTGTTGCCCGTTTTTAATTTTGCAGGTGCTAGTTTTATCACCAGTTTGTTGATGGGTTTTTTGGGCGCTTTGATTGCCAAAAAACTCAAAACTCCCGTAGAAGTTGTTGTTTTTCCAGCGCTTTTGCCTATGTTTCCGGGGCGCTATGGTTGCGAGAGCATTATTTCGCTGTTGCACTTTTTGGGCGACCACGATGACCCTTCGCGCTTAACTGATTTACTCGCCTTTTTTAATAAATTGATGGTAACTTTTTCTGTTTCTTTGGCATTGGTTGCTGGTGTTTTGGTTGTGTTGCCATTTTTTTCGGATAAAAAAATAAAACATTAAATAAACATTTAAATAAATTTTTAAATGTTATTTAAAAAAAGAGGCGGTGCGGAATTATTTTGATTTTTATTCCCGCAAAGCAGGCAAGGCTTTGGAAAGGTAATAAAACATTGACCACAAGGTTAAAAAGGCGGCAAGGGCGAGCAAAACCTTGCCACAAAAAAGCGTGTTGATGCCAAAAATTGGCGCGGCGTAAAGCAACAAAGGCAGTGCCAGCATTTGCGCGCTGGTTTTGATTTTGCCAATCATAGACACCGCAACCGATTTGCTTTTGCCCACTTTTGCCATCCATTCGCGAAGCGCCGAGATGGTAATTTCCCGCCCAATGATAACAAGCGCCAAAATGGCATCACAGCGCCCCAATTCCAGCAATAAAATCAGCGTTGTTGCCACCATCAATTTGTCGGCAACCGGGTCTAAAAAAGCGCCAAATGCGGAAGTTTGGTTTAAGCGCCGCGCCAAAAAACCATCCAACCAATCGGTAAGCGCTGCCAAAATAAAAATCAGGCTGGCAAAAACATTGCGTGCCGACATTGCAAGCCACGGCTCGGGCAAATAATAAATGCCGACCAAAAACAAAATGGCAACAATGCGGCACCACGTTAAGAAGATAGGCACATTCAAAGGCATTTGAAAAAGTAATGATGAAGTTTGAAACAAAGCATTTTAATTTTTGATTTTCCACGGTCAACTGCGTTTTTTTTTCAAAAAAATAGCGGGTTTACCGTGGATTTTTGAAAGCGGCAACAATTTCTTCTGCCAATTTTTTGGGCATTTTGGGAATGCTTAAAATTTCTTTTAAAGTGGCGTTTTTTAAAGCAGAAACACTGCCAAAATGCGCAATTAAGGCTTTGCGGCGTTTGGTGCCGATTCCGGCAATATCGTCCAAAATGGAGCGTTTGCGCGATTTTGCGCGGCGCGCGCGGTGGCGTGTGATGGCAAAACGATGCGATTCATCGCGAATTTCTTGGATTAAATGCAGTGCCCAATTTTCAGGCGGCAGGCGAAAACGATGAACAACATTTTCTGTGAGCAAAATCAATTCTTCCAACCCCGCTTTTCTTTCTACACCTTTGGCAACGCCTAAGAGCGGCAAACCCGATAAGCCGATTTCTTCCAAGGCTTTTTGCGCTTTTTTAACTTGACCCAATCCGCCGTCAATCAAAATTAAACTGGGCAACACGCCGCCGTTTTTTAAAACCGAAGCGTAGCGGCGGGATAAAGCTTGATTCATCGCGGCATAATCGTCCCCGGGCGTGATGTTTTCAATGTTGAATTGCCGATAATCCTTGTGGCGCATCGCAAAATCTTGATAAACCACGCATGAGGCAACCGTTTTTTCGCCCTGCGTGTGGCTGATGTCAAAACATTCCACGCGGGCAATGTCCATTTTTAAAATTTCTTCCAATTGCTTGTGGCGCATTGCCGCATTATTTCGCGTTGTTTGCTGGCGCATTAAAGTTTCCAAGGCATTTTGCGCGCACAAATCCACCCACGCTTTTTCTAGGCGATTTTTTGGGGTTTTGATAGAACAACCAAAACTTGAAATCAAAAACTCTGCCGCTTCCTCGCTTAAATTTTCTTTTAAAATCAATGTTTTGGGCGATTCGTGATGGCTATAAAAATCGCTTAAAAAGGCTTCCAAAATGTTGGGAATATCCGATTCGTCTAAATTTTTATCATTGTGCGGAAAAAACGCGCGCTCGCCCAAATATTGCCCGTCTCTCACAAATGCGACGCTTGCGCAAGTTTTGCCTTCTACAACCGCAATGCCAACAATATCAATAGGATGGCGCGTTTTTGTGGCAATGGCTTGTTTTTCCAACAAAGCGTTTAAGGCGTTGATTTGGTCGCGGTAACGCATTGCCGATTCAAAAGCCAGATTTTGGGCGGCTAGCGCCATCGCATTTTTTAAATTTTGCAAAACCTGCGCGCTTTTTCCGCTTAAAAAAAGGCGCGCCATTTGCACATCTTCAAAATAAGCATTTTGCGCAATTTCGCCCGTGCAAGCACCCGAACAACGTTTGATTTGAAAAAGCAAACAAGGGCGTGTTCTAAAACGAAAAACGCTGTTTTCACACGTGCGCAATTTGAAGATTTTTTCTAATGCCGCCATACTTTCACGCACCGCGTTGGCGTTGGGAAAAGGACCAAAATAATCGGCATTTTTGTTGGGTTTGCCGCGAAAAAACAACAAGCGCGGATAATCTTCGCGCGAGAGCGCAATATACGGATAAGACTTGTCATCCCGAAAAATAATGTTGTAGCGCGGGTTTTGGGTTTTAATCAAATTGCTTTCCAACAAAAGCGCTTCTTTTTCCGTGTGCGTGATGCTCAAATCAATGTGGGCAATTTGAGAAACCATCAAGGCAATGCGCGCACTTTTGGTGTTTTTTTGAAAATAGGAAGCCAAGCGTTTTTTTAAATTTTTGGCTTTGCCCACGTAGAGCAGGTTGTGATTTTTATCCCACATACGATAAACGCCGGGTTTTTCCGGCGCATTTTTTAAAAACAAATGGGCATCAAAACGTTTTTCCACGGTCAACCTGAAATTTTTTTGTAAAACGCATTTTATACTTTTGCCTTTTTGCTTTTAAAACTTTTTTTATGTCTTGGTTTGATTGTTGGTGGCTTGCCATTCGTCCCAGAACTTTGCCGCTTTCTGCATCGCCTGTGATTTTGTCTGCGATGTTGGCGTATTTTCAAAACGGCACATTTTATTTTTTGCCTTTTTTAATCACCTTGTTTTCTGCGCTGTGCATTCAAATCGGCACCAATTTGTTCAACGATGTTTTTGACTTTGAAAAAGGCGCCGATACCAAAGAGCGTTTGGGCCCGCCGCGCGTGGTGGCACAAGGTTATTTGTCTGCCAAAAGTGTGAAAACAATGGCGTTTTTTGTTTTTTTCTTGGCGCTTTTGGGTGGCATTTATTTGATTTTTTGGGCAGGTTTTCCCATTTTTTTGATTGGCATTGCTTCTTTATTTTCAGGTTGGGCTTACACGGGCGGCAAATATCCCATTGCTTATCATCCTTTTGGCGAAGTGTTTGTGCTTGTTTTTTTTGGCATTGTGGCGGTTTGCGGCGGTTTTTATGTGCAAAGCTTTTTGTTTTCTTGGGAAGTTTTTTTTCTTTCTTGTTTAACGGGTTTGCTGGCGGCATCGGTGATGACCATCAACAATTACCGCGATTTCAACGAAGACAAAAAAAACAACAAAAACACGCTTGCCGTTTGTTTAGGCAAGCAAAAAATCAAATGGATTTTTGCATTGGAAGTTTTGTTGCCTTTTTTGATGTTGCCTTTTTTGCAATGTTATTTGCCTTTTTTGTGTTTGCCTTTTGCCATTTGGGCAATCCAACGATTTTTTACTGAATCCGCCCACGCTTTAAATGCTTTGTTGGCTTTTTGCGCCCGCTTGCAATTTGTGTTTTCTATTTTGTTGGGCTGTTGTTTTTTGTCTTTTTGAAAAATCAAAAAAAATTTGGGTTGACCGTGGATTTTTTTAAAAGTGCTGAAAAATTTTAAAAAATTTAAAAAAAATCCACGGTCAAGGTGAAAATTTTTTCAAAAAAATAAGCCAAACGTGCCAAAATTGCGCTTTTTTAAATTGCAAATAAATTGTTATGGCGGATGACAACCACGATAACCACATTTTGGCAGAGCGCCGCGCCAAACTTGCCGAATGGCGCGCGAATGGCGGTGCTTACCCAAACAACTTCAAACGCAACGCATTGAATGCCGATTTGCACGCGCAATTTGATTGCGAATCAGCAGAAGATTTGGCGCAAAACAAAAAGCATTTTTCAATTGCCGGCCGAATGCTTTTAAAACGCGTGATGGGCAAAGCCGCTTTTGCAACCTTGCAAGATATGTCTTCACGTTTGCAGGTTTATGTGAGCCGCGCCAGCGTGGGCGAAGACGCTTACAAAGATTTCAAACGTTTTGATTTGGGCGATATTGTTGGCGTTTGCGGTTTTTTAATGAAAACTCAAACGGGCGAATTAACCTTGCATGCTGAAAAAATTTGCTTGCTTTCAAAAAGTTTGCGCCCTTTGCCTGATAAATTCCATGGTTTAGCGGATATTGAACAAAAATACCGCCAACGTTATGTGGATTTGATTGTGAATGAAAAATCCCGTGCGGTTTTTTTAAAACGTTCCGAAATTTTGCATACCTTGCGCGATTTGATGCGTGGCGAAGGTTTTATGGAAGTGGAAACGCCGATGATGCATCCCATTCCGGGCGGTGCATCCGCCAAACCTTTTGTAACGCACCACAATGCCTTGGATTTGCCGATGTTTTTGCGCATTGCCCCCGAACTTTATTTAAAACGTTTGGTGGTGGGCGGTTTTGAAAAGGTTTTTGAACTCAATCGCAATTTTAGGAATGAAGGTTTGTCGCCTCGGCACAATCCCGAATTTACGATGATGGAGTTTTATTGCGCTTATGCCGATTATGAAGATGTGATGAATTTCACCGAAAATCTCCTAAAAAAACTGGCGCAAAGCGTTTGCGGCACGTTGCAAATAGAATACCAAGGCAAGATGGTGGATTTGTCCAAACCTTTTGAACGCTTAACCATTTTGCAAGCCATTCAAAAAGTGCATCCGGAAATGAACGATTCAGATTTAAAAAACGAATCCTTTTTAAAAGAAAAAATTCGCCATTTTGGTGAAGAAGTTACACCGGGCGCCTTGGGTGCTTTGCAGTTGCAACTTTTTGAAGCGTGTGCGGAAAAAGAAATGTGGCAGCCCACTTTTATTGTGGATTATCCCGTGGAAGTTAGCCCCTTGGCGCGAAAATCGGATAAAACAGAAAACATTACCGAACGTTTTGAATTGTTTGTGGTTGGGCGCGAACTTGCCAACGGCTTTTCGGAATTAAACGACCCCGAAGACCAAGCCGCGCGCTTTGAAGAACAAGTGAAAGCCAAAGACGCTGGCGATGAAGAAGCCATGTATTTTGATTCCGACTACATTCGCGCGTTGGAATATGGTTTGGCGCCAACTGGCGGTTGCGGCATTGGCATTGACCGCTTGGTGATGCTTTTAACCGATTCGCCTTCCATTCGCGATGTAATTTTGTTTCCGCATATGCGCCCGGAATAATAAAAAATGACCAGCATTCACAACGTTTTGGCATTGCTCAAAGACGATTTAAACGCCTTGGATTCTGAAATTAGAAAGGCTTTAAAAAGCGAAGTGGCGTTGATTTCGCAAATAGCGGAATACATTATTCAAAGCGGTGGCAAGCGGCTGCGCCCCATTTTGCATTTGTTAATTGCCAATGCGTTGAATGTGCAAGGTGTGGAAAAATACACAATGGCAGCCGTGATTGAATGCATCCACACCGCTACGCTATTGCATGATGATGTGGTGGATGAATCGGATATGCGGCGCGCCAAAAAAAGCGCCAATGCGGTGTTTGGCAATGCGGCAAGCGTTTTGGTGGGGGATTTTTTGTATTCCCGCGCTTTTGAATGGATGGTGAAAATTGATTCTATGCCGATTATGCAAGAGATGTCTTCTGCCACCAACACCATTGCCGAAGGCGAGGTTTTGCAATTGTTGAATTGTCACGATGCGAATGTGTCGGAATCGCGTTATATGCAAGTGATTCATTTTAAAACTGCCCGCCTTTTTGAAGCAGCGGCACGCACTGCTGCTATTTTGGCAGGTGTGGATTTGCAAACACAAAACGCTTTGGGCGATTACGGCATGTATTTGGGCACGGCGTTTCAGTTGATTGACGATGTTTTGGATTATTCCGGCAATGAAGCCGAAATTGGCAAACATTTGGGCGATGATTTGGCAGAAGGCAAACCCACATTGCCGTTGATTTACGTTTTGAATCACGGCACACAAGCGGATGTGGCGGCGGTGAAAACGGCAATTGAATCGGGCGGCAGGGCGGATTTTAAAAAAGTATTCAATGCCATTAACAACACCAACGCTTTGTCTTACACCCAAAAAATTGCCCAACAAGAAGCGCAAAAAGCCAAAGATGCCATTGAAAATGTTTTAAGTGCTTCACAATACAAAAATGCCCTGTTAGAATTGCCGATTTTTGCGGTATCTCGCCGCAATTAAGTTTGTCGGAGTGTAGCTCAGCCCGGTAGAGCACTGCGTTCGGGACGCAGGGGTCGTAGGTTCGAATCCTGTCACTCCGACCATTTTTTTCTCTTTTTTTATTTTGTTGTAATTTAAAAAAAGAGAGCATTTTGAAAATCAATTTGCAAAAAAATTGTTTATCCACGGTAAACTTTTCAAAATTTTCAAAAAAATATTCGGTTGACCGTGGAACATTGCCTTTTGGAAATCTTTTGAAAAGGATTTTGCAACAATCAGCGCAGGATTTATACACAATTGTGGCGTAAGCTCGACGTTTTCAGTTTAGACTTATAAGCAAATTAAAACGGAGATAAAAAATGAAAAAAATCGTTTTTTGTGCGGCTGCCTTTTTGTTGGCAACAAGCGCTTTTGCAAGACCACATGGTGCTTGGGGACCACCGGGCGGCTGGCACCCACCGGGGCCACCGGGTGGTTGGGGGCCGCCGCGCCATTACCATTCTCACTCCAAGCATGTTTTTGGTTCTTTTGCTTTTGGCATTGGCGTGGGCAGTTTGTTGGCACCGCGCAGCATTTATTATTCGCCACCACCTGCGCCTGTTTATTCCACCACCACCATTTACACCGCGCCACCCGTTTATGCGCCAACGGTTCCAACTTATGTTGCGCCTGCGCCGGTGGTGGTTTCTCCAGTAGTCACGGTGCCGCAGAGCGTTTATACGGAAAAAGAACCAACCAAGCTCTTTTGCCGTTCCAAAAATAATTTTTATCCACAAGTGCGATCCTGCGCGGAAGGTTGGTTGGAAGTGGTGAATCGCTAGTTGTTAGAATCGCCCAAAAAAGCGGATAAATCAAAACGGATTTGCAAGGCGAATCGCTAAAAAAGGTTTTAAAACGAAAAAAAATCCACGGTCAACCCATTATTTTTTTTTAAATTTTTTTGCCGTTGACCGTGGATTTTTTTGAAAAATCGGTTTGGTAGGGCGTGAGAGGCTCGAACTCTCGACCTACGGATTAAGAGTCCGCTGCTCTACCAACTGAGCTAACGCCCCACCGAGTTTGAAAATTGTAAACCCGCTTGTTTTTTTGTCAATGCGTTTGATTTTAAAAAAATTAAAGCAATTTTTGCGCAATGCCCAAATGTTGGTAAATCAAAGGTGTGGCAACTCTACCGCGCGGTGTGCGTTGCAAAAATCCTTGTTGGATTAAATAAGGTTCCAACACATCTTCAATGGTCTCACGCGTCTCGCCAATGGCGGCAGCCAAATTTTCAACACCAACGGGGCCGCCCGAAAATTTGTGAATAATCGCATCAAATAATTTTCTATCCATTAAATCCAATCCAACCGAATCCACATCCAACATCAAAAGCGCTTGGTGGGCTAAATTTTGGGTGATTGTGCCTTGTGCTTTCACTTCCACAAAATCGCGCACGCGGCGCAACAAACGGTTGGCAATTCTGGGCGTGCCGCGCGCGCGTTGCGCAATTTCAAGTGCGCCTTTTTCATCAACGGCTGCGTTTAACAAATGCGCCGAACGTTTGACAATTTGGGAGAGTTCTATCGGGCTATAAAACTCCAAACGTGCCACAATGCCAAAGCGGTCGCGCAAGGGGTTGGTGAGCATTCCCGCGCGGGTTGTAGCGCCAATTAAAGTAAAAGGCGGCAAATCCAACTTCACCGAACGGGCGGCAGGTCCTTCGCCAATCATAATATCCAGTTGAAAATCTTCTAATGCGGGGTAGAGAATTTCTTCCACAACGGGGGATAATCGGTGAATTTCATCAATAAACAAAACATCGTGCGCTTCTAAATTGGTTAAAAGGGCTGCCAAATCGCCCGCACGTTCTAACACAGGCCCTGATGTTTGGCGCAAATTCACATTCATTTCATTGGCAATAATGTGGGCGAGCGTGGTTTTGCCCAAACCCGGTGGGCCAAAAAGCAAAACGTGGTCAAGCGCTTCTTGGCGTTTTTTGGCAGCCGTGATGAAAATTTCCAATTGTTCGCGGATTTTGCTTTGCCCTGTGTATTCGGCTAATTTTTGCGGGCGCAGTGCGCGCTCAATGTTTTCTTCATTTTTGGAAAGGTTTTTTGGGGAAATAAAACGCGCATTGCCGTTTGTTGCTTCCAAGTTGTCGCTTTCAATCATTTTTTTCTATCCAATATTGCAAAAGCATTTGTCCTAATGCCAGCAAAACGGGGCCTAAGAAAATGCCGATAAAACCAAACACCAAAATGCCGCCAAAAACGCCCAATGCCACAATTAAAAGCGATAAACCTGCGCCACGCGCCATCAAAAATGGTTTTAAAAAATTGTCGACACTACTGATGATGCCAACGCCGTAAAGAATCATAAAAATACACCAACCCATGCTCGCGTTAAAATAAAGCCAGAGGGCGGCGCCGCCCCAAACAATGGGTGGCCCAACAGGAATCATAGAAAGCAAAAAGGTTGCAAATGCCAATGGCACGGGTGCTGGCACGCCTGCAATTAAAAAACCGATTAAGGCAATAGCCGCTTGCGCTGCCGCGGTGCCAACAATGCCCAACATCACGGCGTTGACCGTGTCATAAACCCGATTAAGCATGGTCAGCCCCAAATTGCCACCTAGTTTTTTGGCAGCAATTTCCAAACGGTGCGCCAACATTTCGCCATCGCGGTATAAAAAAAACAAAATAAAAAAAACAAGCGCCAACTGCACAAGGCCGTTGGCAATCATTGTGCCGCTTTGAATTGCCAGTTTGCGTGCTGGTGTGATTGCCATGCGCAACAAATTGTTTAATTCTTCGCGCAATTCTTCTCTGTTGGCAGCGCGCTCTTGCCAAAATTGTATTAAATCATCGCCAACCCACGGAATGTGCGCAAACCATTCTGGCGCACTTTGGGGCAAACCCGATTCCAAATAAGGACGCACAAACACAATCAACTGGTCAAAACTTTTGGCAAAGGTTAAAGCCAACAAAAAAGTTGGGATGATTAAAAGCGATAACAACAATGAGGTTGCAATTAAAGCGGCAAGGCTTTTGCGTTTTCTAATGCGCGCCAAAATGTGGCGGCGGTAAGCAGGCCAAGTGGTTAGCCACAAAACAAAAGCCAATAAAATGGCGCCCAAAAAGGGGCTTAACACTTGAAAACAGCCGATAATTAAAAAACCAACAAGGGCAATTTGGGCAAGGGTTTTGGCATTCATTGTTGTATTGTTTAAAAACGAGAAAGCGCCTGCAAAGCGCGTTTGATGGCGGCATTGAGCGGCAAATCGTTTGGAAAGTCTTTGATTGCCAACAGGCTTTCTTTTTCGCTATAACCCAAAGCGAGCAGGGCATTTAATAAATCATTGGCAGGGTCTGGTGTGAAGTTTGAATCAAGCGTGATGAAATTCAATTTGCCGTCTAATTCCAACAAAAGCCGTTCTGCCGTTTTTTTGCCAATGCCCGGAATTTTGGTGAATTTTTGGGCGTTTTTGGATTGCACAATGTTTAACAAATCAACAGGTGTGATATTAGACAAAATTGCCAATGCTGAGCGCGCCCCAATGCCGTTGATTTTGAGCAATGCGCGAAAAGCCGCGCGGGTTGTTTCATCCAAAAAACCATAAAGGCTGTGGGAATCTTCTTTGATTTGCAAATGTGTTAAAACTTTCAATGTTTGGTTTAAAGGCGGCAATTTTTCAAAAAGGTTTAAGGGCAGGGCGATTTCATAGCCCACGCCGCCAACATCCAAAACAATATGCGGGGGATTTTTGGCTAACAAAACGCCAGAGAGTTGTGTAATCATTTTTTGATACGTTTTTCCACGGTCAACAAGAAAAAATTTTCAAAAAAACAAAGGGTTGACCGTGGATTTTTTTTAAAAAAGAGTTGGGAAAAAAAATTCCAAAAAATTGTTGCCAAAAAACAAAGCCAAAAGCCCGCCGCCCGCCAAATAGGGCCCAAAAGGAATAGGCACGTTTTTGCCGTGTTTGGTGGCAACAATCAAAACAATGCCCACCAATGCGCCCACAAAAGAAGAAAAAAGCACAATGGGCAACAACATTTTCCAACCAAACCAAGCGCCAAGTGCCGCCAAGAGTTTGAAGTCGCCATAACCCATGCCTTCTTTTTTGGTGAGAATTTTAAATACCCAAAAAACGCTCCAAAGCGATAAATATCCTGCCATAGCGCCGATGACTGCTTCACGAATGCCAACAAAACCATGCGGGCAAAGATTGATTAAAAGCCCAAGCCACAAAAGCGGCAAGGTTAAAGAATCGGGTAAAAGTTGGTGGTCAAAATCAATAAAGGTTAAGGCGATGAGAATCCAAATCAACACAACTGCCGCAAAACCTTGCAATGTTACGCCCAGCGTGAAAATTGCCAAAGCCGACAACAAGCCCGTTAAAAGTTCAATGAATGGATAACGCCAACTGATTTTTTGGTGGCAAGCTTTGCATTGGGCTTTTAAAAAGAGAAAACTCAAAACGGGAATATTTTCAAGTGCGGTGATTTTATGCCCGCAATTCGGGCAAAAAGAGCGCGGAAAGGAAAGGGAAAAGCGCGGTTCGTCTATTTTGGCGAGCGCTTCGGGTTTGAATAAATCTTTGAAATATTCTTGGCAATCGGTTTTCCATTCGCGTTCCAAAATTTTGGGTAGGCGAAAAATTACCACATTTAAAAAACTGCCCACGCATAAACCAATTAGCCCCGCTGCAAAAACAAAAAACGCAAGCGGGGCAGTTTGCAAAAAGGCGGGCATTTACATCACACCGCCGAGTTTGAAGATGGGCAAATACATAGCAACCACCAAGCCGCCGATTAAAACGCCCAAAACCACCATAATGATTGGTTCCATCAAGCTGGATAAAGCGGCAACCATATTGTCGACTTCTTCTTCGTAAAAATCGGCAACCTTGCCCAACATATCGTCCAAAGCGCCTGATTCTTCGCCGATGGCGGTCATTTGTGTAACCATATTGGGGAAAACATAAGAATTCACCATTGCAGAAGTTAAAGATACGCCTGTGGCAACTTCGTCACGAATTTGGTCGGTGGCTTGTTTGTAGACAATGTTGCCTGCCGCACCACCCACAGAATCAAGCGAATCAACAAGCGGCACGCCCGCGGCAAACATCGTGGCGAGTGTTCTTGTCCAACGGGCAATGGATGATTTTTTGATGAGCTCACCAAAAATTGGCAGTTTTAAAAATAGTCGGTCTAAAACTATTTGCATTTTGACCGAGCGTTTCCACGAATAAAAGAATAGGAAAATGGCAAAGAAAATGCTACCGAAAAGGATATACCAGTTCGCCACAACATAATCCGACATGGCAATCACAATCAAGGTTGGGGCAGGCAAATCAGCGCCAAAGCTGGTGAAAATATCTTTAAAGGCGGGAATGACGAATATCATAATCACCGCGACCACAATAAAGGCAACGATGATAATTGCCATTGGGTAAAACAAGGCGGATTTGATTTTGGCTTTAATGGCAACAATTTTTTCCAAATACAAAGCCAAGCGGTCCAAAATATCTTCCAAAATACCTGCGGCTTCGCCTGCTGTTACCAAGTTGCAATACAAACGGTCAAAATAGAGCGGATGGCGCTCCAATGCTTGGGATAGCGAGGTGCCGCCTTCAATATCACCTTTGATGGTCAACAACAATTCGCCCATTTTGGGGTTGGCGTGCCCTTTGGCAACAATATCAAAGGCTTGCAATAGCGGCACGCCCGCGCGCATCATTGTGGCAAGCTGGCGCGTAAACATACACACATCTTTTTGGGTGATTTTTCTGCCACTTTTTCTGCGCATTTGTTTTAGGCGAATGTTGGTGTAGCCTTGGCGGCGCAAGGTAGTTTGCGCCATGGAATAAGAGGAGGCTTGCATTTCGCCCGTGATGCTTTTCTTTTCGCGGTTGATGGCGGTGTAATGAAAGGTGCGCGCCACCGGCATTTTTTTCTTGGGTGGCATTTTGGTTTTGGTTGCGGTTTTTGTTTTGCTGATAGCAGTAGCCATAGTGTTTTAACCCTTATAAAGAAAATGTTTTAAGCGTTGGTGCAACCCAACACCTCGTCCAAGGAAGTATCCCCGTGAATAACCTTTAACAAGCCCGATTGGCGCAAATCACGTATGCCTTCGGCTTGGGCTTGCGCGGCAATATCAAGCGCCGTGGAACCTGCCAAAATCAAGCGCTGCATTTCTTCGGATACGGGCATGACTTGGTAAATCCCCACCCGTCCTTTGTAACCTGTGCCGCCGCACAAACTGCAACCCACAGGACCATAAGGTTTCCAACCACCTGTTAGTTCGCTGGGCGTAAAACCTGCGGAAATTAAAGCATCGCGTGAGATTTTGACCGGTTTTTTGCAAGCTTTGCACAATCGGCGCGCCAAGCGTTGTGCGGTAATCAACAACACGCTGGATGCAATGTTGAAAAGCGGCACGCCCATATTCATTAAACGAGTCAAGGTTTGCGGGGCATCGTTGGTGTGCAGTGTTGACATCACCATATGCCCTGTTTGGGCGGCTTTAACCGCAATTTCAGCGGTTTCCAAATCCCGAATTTCCCCCACCATAATAATGTCTGGGTCTTGGCGCAAAAATGATTTTAATGCCGCCGCAAAAGTCAAACCCGATTTGTCATCCACGTTCACTTGGTTGATGCCGGGCAAGTTAATTTCCGCCGGGTCTTCGGCAGTGGAAATGTTGACTTCTTCTTTATTTAAAATATTCAAACACGTATAAAGCGAGACGGTTTTACCTGAGCCGGTTGGACCTGTTACCAAAATCAAACCATAAGGGCGTTGAATGGCATCCATCAAGGCGGCTTTTTGTTCGGGTTCATAACCCAAAGCATCAATACCAAGGGAAGCAGAGGTTGGATCCAAAATCCGCATCACGATTTTTTCGCCTTGCAAAGTGGGCAAAGTGCTCACCCGAAAGTCAATGGCGCGGTTTTTGGTATACATCAAACGCAAGCGCCCGTCTTGCGGCACGCGTTTTTCGGCAATATTTAAATTGGAAATCACCTTAATGCGGCTGGCAATGCGGTCTTTAATTTCCAAAGGCGGTTTTAACACTTCGTGCAATTCGCCGTCTACGCGAAAACGAATGCGGTAAAACTTTTCATACGGTTCAAAATGAATATCGGATGCGCCTTCACGAATGGCTTTAAACAACACGCCTTGCAAAAACTTCACCACCGGTGCGTCTTCTTCATCCGATGGTGTTTCGCTTTCTGAACCGCCCAAGTTGCCCATATAACTGCGCAACAAATCATCCGAGCCAGTGTCTTCTTCCCCAATATCTAAATTGTCTTCAATGGAAGAGGTAAAACGTTTGATGAGCGCTTCAAGCTTGAAATAATCCACCAAAATGGTGTCGACAGAATTGACATTTAGTTGAAAGCGGAAAGCATCCAAACCGACCATATCTGTGGGGTCGGCACACGCCACCGACAATTTGCCCGCCCGTTTGATAAGCGGAAACATTTTGTTTTCCAACACAATTTTTTTGCTAACCTCAGGCGCCCACGACATATCAAAGGAATCCAAGTCAAACAACGGCGTGCCAAAGGTTTGCGAAATAAACGCAGCAAGTTGCCCAGAATGCAATTTTTTAATGCGAATTAAGGCTTCAATAAAAGGAATACCATCGCGGTGTGCGGATTCAGTAATTTCATAAACTTCTTTTTCAGAAAGTTTTTTTGTTTGAATTAAAGTGCGCGCCAAACCGCCCAAACTTGCGGGTTTGCGGGCAGGTGCCGAGTTGTTGGCGTTGGCATTGATGTTGGATTTTCGGGCTTCCATAGTGGCGCAAAAGAATAAACACTACAAAATCAAAGCATAATGCAACCGAGCGCTGATTTTGTAAAGATTTTTTTGATTTTCCACGTTTATTTTCCACGGTAAACGTTTATTTTTTTGAAAAAAAATAATGGTTTACCGTGGATTTTCATTCATCACTCTTTCAATATCCGCAACTTCTTTGGGCGCTTGGGTATAAACTTCATTGCCATCTTTGGTAATTAAAACATTATCTTCAATGCGAATGCCGATATTTTTAAAATGTTGAAATTCTGCTGATAAATCTTTTTCATTAAAATATAAACCGGGCTCCACAGTCAAAACCATTCCTTTTTTAAATGTTTGGTTGCGCTCACCCATATCATGCACGTCTAATCCCAAAAAATGACTTGTGCTGTGCATATAATATTTTTTCCATTCGCCTTTTTCTATGGCATTTTGAATATTATCTTTTTTTATAATATTAAGATTCATTAAACCATCCACAAAAACTTCCAAAACTTTTTCATGCGGTGTATTAAAATGCACGCCCGGTTTGATTGTTTGAATTGCTTCTTTTTGCGCCGTTAAAACAATTTCATAAATTATTTTTTGTTCTGGCGTAAATTTGCCACTAATTGGAAAAGTGCGCGTGATATCGCCTGCGTAATTTTGAAATTCAGCGCCTGCATCAATTAAAACAAGTTCGCCATCATTTAAAAAACAATTATTTTGCGTGTAATGCAACACGCAGGCATTTTTGCCTCCTGCTACAATTGGCGGGTAAGCGTGCAAGGCATTGCCGCCATTTTGGCGAAAGGCGTAAGATAATTCTGCTTCCAATTGGTATTCCAACATTTTTGGGCGGCAATATTGCATGGCGCGAATATGCCCAATATCGCTGATTTCTGCCGCTTTTTTTAAAGCGATAATCTCGCCATCGGTTTTAATTATTCTTAATTTTTCAAATAAATTATTGCAATGTTGAAAAACAGAAGGAACAATTGGAAAACGCTTTTTTTTTAAATCATCAATCGTTTTAAAAATTAAATCATCCATATTTTTATTTTCACCGATTGCCCAATACAAATAGGTTTTATTTTTTAAATAATCGGCTAATTTTTTTTCAAAAAATTCAATAGGAAAAGCATAGGAAAACGAAAATTTTTTTTTGGCAAGTTTTGTGCCAAAACGAAAACCAAGCCATTGTTCTTCTAATTCATTTTTTTCTCGGCAAAATAAAATGTTTTTTGGGGTTCTTCTATTGCCTGAAATAATTAAAATAGATTCAGGTTCATCAAAACCGCTCACATAATAAAAATTATTATCCACACGAAAAGGAAAATCAGCCGATGTCGTGCGCGGTTTTTCTTTGCCGCTACTTAAAATTAAAACCGAATTTTCACCTAATAATTTATTCAAATTTTTTAAATGTTTGCCAAACATTGTGGTCTCGCTTTTTCAAAAAAAATAATTGTTTACCGTGGAAAATTAGCCCCAACTGCCATCCACGCGTGCCAAAATTAGCATTTTGGTATAAAGCACGGCAAATAATAGGCTTGCCGCTAGCCAAAAAGCTTGGGCGGATAAAATCCAAGTTGTTGATTTTTCGGGGAAAAATAACACAAAGAAAACGCGCAAAATGCCTGCCAACACCAATGCCCAAAAAACACAACCCAAAAATTTTGGCGGGGCATAAACACTTCTGCCCGTGTGGCCTAATGCCACGCGCGCCATCATTCCAAAGGCAAAAAGCCCGATGCCGCCAATGGCAAAGCAATGAACAGCAAGGCTTGTGCTTAGCATTTTGACGCCCAACATATTGAGCGCTTCTAAGGCGAATCCCAAAATAAATGCCACATAGCCTGCAAAAACGCTCATCAACAAGGGATGGCGCCAAAGCGCAGGATGGTGCCAAAGCGACAAGCGGTAAAAATGCAACAACGCCTGCACGCCTGCCAAAACGCCGCAAGCAAGGCGCAAATTGCTGTTGTAATTCACTTGCGCGATGATTTCCAAAATGCTGAAAATAAAAAACAATACCAAACTCCAACGGTCGAGTGCTTTGGAATTTTTCGGCACAAAGCCGTTGTTTAAACCGCGCTCAATGAACATTGGCATCACACGGCGCGCCATGGTCAAAATGAGCGCCAAAACCAAATAAAATCCGCTATAAAGTCCTACCACAACGCCCAAATGCCACACGCCCAACAAGCCCAAATGAAACACCAACACAGCAGGCACAAATAACCACAATTTGCCGATTATCGCCATTTGTTTCCATTGTTTTTTCGCCACCACATTGCGCGTTAGTTGAATCGACAAAATCCCCCAAAAACTGCATTCCAAAAAGCAAGACAACCACGTGATTAAACTGCCATCAAAGGGGATAAAAGGCAAAATGCGGCAAACCAACCACAGCACAGCAACCAAGGCAAGCGATGCGCCGTGTAGGGTTGATAAATGCGTCCAATTTTTAACGGCGGTAAGCAAAAATCCAGCAACAACAGCGCCTGCAAAGCCAAAAATCATTTCGTGTGCGTGCCACGAAATGCCGCCGATTAAAAAATACATTTGCCCCAAAGGCGGTTTGCCGTGAAAAAAAATACCGCCCCAAAGCAACATTAAGAAAAAAGCGGAGAATGCAGCCAAAATAAAAAATGGACGGAATCCCGTGTGCCACAAGGCGATTTTGCCTTTAAAGCGTGGTTCAATTTCTAAAAATACTTCGCTCATTTGTTTTTCAAAAAAATATTGGGTTGACCATGGAATTTTATGATTTTGCCTTCAAAAATAAAATGGCAAAAATGAATAAAATTAAACTGATAAAAAATTCAATCAATGCGAGTAAGTTGACGGGAAAAGCTTCAAAAACACGCACCAAAGCTTCTAAAAAGTAGAATTGAAGAATCAAGGTTAATTTTTGAAAACTGCGGCGCACGCCTTTTAAAATGCCTAAAAATGCAAAACAAAGTGGCACGGCTTTTAAAACCAAAGTGGAGCCGCCCGGGCGAATGGGTGCGATTTTGGATTCCCACAAAATCAAAAAAATAATGAATAAAATCAAAAGGATAACGCAGGAATATTGAGAAAAAGTTTTCAAAAGTTTTTCCTGTTTACCGTGGATTTTTGCGTGCGTTAAATTCAAGTGCGCGGCATTCTTGGGCGAGTTTGTCCAACACGCCGTTGATATATTTGTGCGAATCGGTGCCGCCAAAACTTTTGGCAAGTTCTATTGCTTCGTTCAACACAACAGGCAAGGGTGTTTCCGGCGTTTTTAACAATTCAAAAGCGCCCAGCAACAAAATGCCCGATTCAATGGGAGATAAAGCTTGAAAATCGCGGTCTAAAAAAGGTTTTAAAGCCGACTTTAATTCGGTGTGGTGGGTTAAAACGCCGTTTAACAAATCTTCCAAAAACGCGCGATGCGCCCTTATAAAATCCTTTTGATTTTGCAAAGGTTCAAGCAATTCGGCAATTCTTTTTTCTTCTTTATTTAAATGCCAAGCGTAGAGCGCCTGCACGGCAATTTCGCGGGAAGCGCGGCGCGCGGTTTTTGGTGATTTCATTGTTTTATTGGTAACCTTTATGCCGCAATTCTTGGCACAAATGCGCCATTTCAACAGCCGCGCGGGCGCAATCTTCACCTTTGGCAATCACGCGTTCTTCTACTTGCGCGGCGTTTTCACAGGTCAAAATGCCGTTGGCAATGGGAATGCCAGTGGTTAATTGCACATCCATCAAGGCGCGCGAAGATTCGTTGGCGACAATTTCAAAATGGTAAGTCTCCCCGCGAATGACGCAACCCAAAGCAATTAAAGCGCCAAAACGCCCGCTTTGCGCCATATTTTGCAAGGCAAGCGCAATTTCCAAAGCGCCGGGCACGCTGGCAATGGTGATATCAGGGTCGCGCACGCCCAAGCGGCGCAATTCATTGATGGTTGCCGCCAACAATTCGCGACAAAATTCCGCATTAAAACGGCTGGTGACGATGCCGATTTTCAAACCATTGCCGATTAAAATTGGCAAATGCTCGCGAATAGTGGGGAAATGCGCTTCGGATATAATCGGCGGGCGTTTTTCAGACATTGTTTTCTCCGTTTGTTGCGTTTAATTGGCGGCGCGGTTTTTTGGTAGGCTAATGACCTTGGCTTCGGGCACTTCGGAGAGTTGCGTGATAAAACCCGTTACTTCTAAGCCAAAACCCGCCATTGACGGCATTTTTTGTGGGCGGGAAAGTAGCCGCATTTTTTTAACCCCCAAATCACGCAAAATTTGCGCCCCAATGCCGTAGGTTCGCGGGTCCCACTTGTGAATTTGCTTGATTTGACCATTCAAACGGTCAATCCAGTCTTGTGATTTTTCTTCCCTTTGCATTAAAACGATGATGCCGTGCCCGTTTTTTACCAAGGCTTTTTGCGCATCCGCTAGGCTAAATGCGCCCGGGTGGCTTTGCGGGTCTAAAAAATCCAACACGGATAAAGGTTCATGCACGCGCACAAGCGTTTCTTCATCTTCTGGAATGTTGCCGTATTGCATCACCAAATGCGTTTTGCCGCTGGTTTTGTCGGCATAAGCAATGAGTTCAAATTCGCCAAAGGCAGTGGCGATGGTTTTTTGGGAAACACGCGCCACCAAACTCTCGCGCGTGGCGCGGTAATGAATCAAATTGGCAATGGTGCCGATTTTAATACCGTGTTTTTCGCCAAATGCCAACAATTCTGGCAAGCGCGCCATTGTGCCGTCTTCGTTCATAATTTCGCAAATGGTTGCCGCAGGCGTTAATCCAGCCAAACGCGTTAAATCGCAACCCGCTTCGGTGTGGCCGGCTCTAACCAAAACGCCGCCTTCGCGCGCGGTTACAGGGAAAATATGCCCGGGTTGCACCACGTCATCGGCAATGGCATCGGGCGCTGCTGCCACGCGAATGGTGTGCGCACGGTCGGCAGCGGAAATGCCAGTTGTTACCCCTTCTGCCGCTTCAATAGAGACGGTAAAAGCCGTGGAATATTGCGCTTGGTTGTTGCGCGTCATTTGCGTTAAACCCAAACGCCGACAATGCGATTCGGTCAAAGTCAAGCACACCAAACCCCGCGCGTGATGCGCCATAAAATTGATCACCTCGGGCGTTACAAACTCGGCGGCAATGAGTAAATCGCCTTCGTTTTCGCGGTCTTCTTCATCAACCAAAATCACCATTTTGCCGTTTTTTAAATCGTCAATAATCTCGCTGGTGCTGGCAATGCCCATTTTTGCTCCTTTTTTGGTGCGAAAAAAAACGCATTGTAAAACGCAAAACAGCATTTTTCCACGGTAAACGCTGATTTTTTTTGAAAAAAATATTTTGTTTACCGTGGAAAATTGCAAAGTTTTAAATCTTAAAAATCTCTTCAATGTGTTTTAAATTTTTTAAGGGTTTAAAGAGTAACCTCCCCCCCCCCCCGCAGCGTTTTTTAGAACCAAACAATTTTTAGGCGGGTGTTGGTTGATTAAATGAATGCCCGATGAAATCAGTGTGTTTTTTTGAATATGTGAATTGCCGATAATGCTGCTATTAGGATATAAAATCACGCCTTCTTCAATTGTTGGACGACCATATTGATTGCGCCCAACGGTAGAATTTTGATAAATAGCAAAATAATTGGAATATTTAGCTTTTGCAAAAACAATGCCCACCGAATGACTAATAAAAAATATTTCAGGCAATTCTATTTCATAAAATAAATCAATAGCATTTAAAGACTTATTTAATAAAAATAAAAGTGTTGGCAGTTCCGTTTTTTCTGTTTCTTTAAAAATTGTATTTGAAAGCAAATAAAGAAAAATACAATATTGCGTGGATTGTCGTGTGTCAAAAATATTATCATCCCAAACCCGCACGCTATTAACCAAAACCCGCATGCGATTCAAACTTTGCGGTATATATTTTTGAATACTTATTAAATGATTTTCATTTTCTTCTAAAAATAAATGTTGTAGTTGCTTGTGGATAAATAATGCAAGATTTTCAAAATCCATTTTTTGCAAAAGATTGATTTTCATTATTTTATTTCCGTTGGAATGCCGACAATGAAGTCAGGGTTTTCGGTGTTTTTAAAGGTTAATAAATGTTCGGCTTTGTATTGTTTGGCAATATTTTCAGCGTATTGTTTTAAATGAATGCCGCATCCTGAACAAATATTGTAAGCGTTGTTTTGTGTTTTTTCTTTTGAAAAAACAAGTTTTAATAATTGTTCGGCAACATTTTTGGTATTCAAAAAATCCAAAACTGCATTGGCGTTTTGAATAGTGATGTTTTTTTTATTTTGAAAATAATGGTGCAAGGATGGTGTTAAACGATTGGGGTTTTCATTTTCACCAAACATATAAAACAAGCGCACCCAAGAAAATCGGGTTTTGGTATTGTTAAATAATTCATTTAATAAAAAATACAATTCCGCCTTGGCTTTGCCATAAGGCGTAAAAGGTTTTAAAGGCGTTGAAATATCCAAAGGTTCTTTTTGCTTTTGGTATTCATAACAAGTGCCAATGCCAATAAAATGTTCCACATTATTTTTTAATGCCATTTTGGCAAATTCAAAAGAAGCATTTTGGCACACGATATTTAAATTAGAATGTTGGTATTTGCCGTGTTCGGTATACCACGCCAAATGAATAACGTTTTGAATATTATTTAAAGCATTTTCAAAAAAATCAGGTGATTCGTTAAAAAAGTCGTTGGTAAAAACTGCCGTTTCGTTTTTAAATAAACTTGTTTTTTTGCGCAGAATTAAACGCACAGGAATACCACGCTCTGCCAACAAGGCACGCAAAGGCAAACCAACAAAACCAGTGGCACCGGTGATGAGAATGTTTTTCATAAAGAAATAATAACAAAAAGAAGCAATATTTTAAGATTGCGGGGGGGGGGGGGTAGAATCAGAATCGCTATCCGCAAAGGGTTTGATGACAATACCTTGCCCTGTTGGCAATTCCAAGGCGGATAAACCATGCGCTGCCAAAACGGGGTCTTGGGTGTTTTTTTGTTCACGGTAATACCACCAACCATAATCATCCAAAACAATCGCGCCGCCCGGCACGAGTTTTGGCAAAACGGCGTTTAATGCCGCCAACTCGGCAGGTGCTTGGTTTAAATCAATGTGCGCAAAGGCAATGGCTTCTGGAAACCCTTTATCAAAAGATTGCGGAACATAGCCTTTAATCACCTTCACAAAGGGATAACATTCAAAACGTTTTTGAACCTTATTGAATAAATCCGCAGAATGTTCAGGCATTGCGTGATTTAAATCACCTTCTTGATGTTCAAAGGTATCATACAAATAATAGTTTTTATTTGTATGTTCAATACCGCTCATTGTTAAAATAATATTTGCCGTGTTGCCTTTGTAAGCGCCGATTTCTACAAAATCGCCTTTTAAATGCGTTGTCATTTTTGCAAAATGGCACAAAATATAGGTTCGCCAAATAATAGACAATTCAACATCGGTGTTGGAATTTTCTTGCACTGTTTTAATAAATTTTTTATCTTGCAAAAAAGTAAAATTTCTATTCCATGTAATAATATTATCGGCAGAATAAAAATGTTCGGGTGTAACGATGCTTTCTTGAATTAACTGTAAGCCTTTTTGAAAATTTTGTGGGTTTATCACATTAAAATTGATACCAAAAAATTGCATTATCATCTCCGATTTTGGAAAATATTTAGAATTTACCGTGGAAAATTGTATTTTTCCACGGTAAACCAATTATTTTTTTTGAAAAAATCATCATAATTTTTGAATTTCAGGTAACAAACGATAAAAAGCAGTGGTTCTTAATTGTGGTTGGTATTGTTTTAATATTTCATCAGCAATATTCCACGGGAGAATAATAAGAATATCCGGCGGGTTTTGAATTAAATGTTCAGGGGATAAAATAGGAATATGAGAACCGGGCAAAAATTGATTTTGTTTGGATGGCGCAGCGTCATAAACTTTTTCTATTATATCGTTTTTGATACCCAAATAATTTAATAAAGTATTGCCTTTGGCGGCGGCACCGTAAGCGGCAATTGTTTTGCCTAATTTTTTTTGTTGAATTAAAAAATCCAAAATAGAAAGTTTTAAATCAAAAACCTTTTTGGCAAAATCTTGGTAGGTTTTTAAATGTTTTAATTTTTCTTCTTTTTTTAATATTTGATGCACGATTGCTTCAATCAGGCGTTCATCATCCCAATGCGTGATATAAAGGCGCAAACTGCCGCCGTGCGTGTTTAAAATCTCAACATCATATATTTTTAATAAGGCGGCTCGCAAAATATTGGCGGCACTTGTTAAACTCAAATAAGAATAATGTTCGTGGTAAATGGTATCAAACTGCAATTTTTCAATTAAATTGAATAAATGCGGGAATTCTAATGTGATTGTTCCGCCTTTTTTTAAAAGGTTTTTTAAGCCCTTGGCAAAATCATTTATTTCAGGCACATGCGCAAAAACATTGTTGCCGATGATTAAATCTGCCTTGTTTAATGTTTGGGCATAATCGGCGCCAAAAAAGGCAATATTTGTAGGCACGCCAATTTGTCGTGCCGCCGTTGCCGTGCTTTGGGTGGGTTCAATGCCCAAGCAGGGAATGTTTTTTGAAACAAAGTTTTTGAGCAAATAGCCATCATTACTTGCGATTTCAACCACAAAGGAATTGTTGTTCAAATGCAATTTTTGGGTGATTTTTTCGCAATAATTAGCAGCATGCGCCAACCAACTTTTAGAGGTGCTTGAAAAATAAGCGTATTCGGCATTAAAAAAGGTTTCTCGCGTGGTGTAGTCTTCAATTTGCGCCAAATAGCAAACGGGGCAAAAGGCAAATTTTAAGGGTAGCCACGTTTCGTCTTTTAAGAGTTGCGCCGCCTTCAAATAACTGTTAGAAGGCGGGGCAAAGCCCAAGTCCAGCGCGGGTTGTAGATCGTTAAAGCAATGGCGGCAACAGCTCATGGTGTTTTATTTAATTGGAATACCTTTGAATTTGCTGGTAATCATCGGGCGGTTTTTGTCTTTTTCTGACATATTGGCGATGGGCAACGGCCATTGAATGCCAAAGGCAGGGTCTAACGGATTCATACCGCCGTCTGATGAAGCGATAAACGGCATAGAATGCGCATAAAGCAATTCGGAATCGTCTTCCAAACTTTGAAAACCATGTGCGCAACCGGGCGGAATGAGCAGTGCGGTGCTGTTGTCGGGTGATAATTTCACAGCCACCGAGCGCAAAAAGGTGCTGGAACCTTCGCGCAAATCCACCACCACGTCATAAACCGAGCCTTTGATGCAGTTGACCAATTTGTATTCGGTATAAGGCGGGTTTTGGTAGTGCATACCGCGCACAGTGCCGGCTTTTTTGGTAACCGAATGGTTAATTTGCATCACTTCGCCTTGCCAACCCAAGCGTCTTAAATTTTCCAAATCAGATAAACGCGTGAAAGAACCGCGCGTGTCGGTGAATAAAAAACGTTTGATTTGCGTAACGCCGGGAATAGCAGTAGAGATGCTGCGTAAATGTTTGGTGATCATCGTGACTCCTTGGTTGTGAATGCTGCAATATCATTTAAGCAAAGTTTTAAAGCGTCTTTGGGTGAGGCGCTGGCTTTTAAATACCACTGGCACGTGTGTTGCACGGCTTCGTCCAAATCCCAACGGGGAAAAATGCCCAAGGCGGAATTGGTGCGGTAGGTGTCAAGCGCCAAAAGGCTGGCTTCGTGCATTTCGTCTGGGCTTGGGTTGTCAATGGCAATTTGCCCTTCGGGGAAATATTCCTGCGCTTTTTCTAAAACTTCCAAAACGCAGGCGTTGTTGCGTGCGCCCGGGCCAAAGTTATAAGCGCCTGCAAGCTCTGGTTTGGCGTGCAGTTTTTCTGCCAACATCAAATAACCGTAAAGGGATTCCAAAACGTGTTGCCACGGACGAATGGCTTGTGGACTGCGGATAAACAAGGTTTCCTTTGCCATCCAAGCGCGCATGGCATCAGGAATTAAGCGGTCTTCCGACCAATCACCACCGCCAATAACGTTGCCTGCGCGGGCGGTTGCCAAGCCAATTTTGTGTTGTTCAAAAAAGGACATGCGGTAACTTGCCGCTGCCAATTCGCAAGCGGCTTTGGAGGCACTGTATGGATCGCGCCCGCCCAAATGGTCGTTTTCGCGGTAGGGCCACGGCCATTCAAAATTTTGATAAACCTTGTCGGTGGTGATGATGATGATGGTTTGAATAGAAGGCGATTCGCGAAGCGCTTCCAACAAATTCACAGTGCCCATCACGTTGGTGGCAAAAGTTTCCTGCGGCAAGCGGTAACTTTCACGCACAAGTGGTTGGGCAGCTAAATGAAAAACAATTTCAGGGCTTGCTTCTTCCACAATTTGTTGTGTGCTTGCCAAATTGCGCACATCTGCAAAATAGGATTTAAAGCAAATGTGTTCCACATTCGCCATGGTGTAAAGGTTGGGGTCGGTTGTTGGATGCAACGACATACCAAAAACCTTGGCACCCAAGACTTTGAGCCACATTGTTAGCCACGAGCCTTTAAAACCCGAATGCCCGGTTAAAAGGACGTTTTTGTTTTCCCAAAACGATAAACTAGGATTTTCCACGGTCAACTCAAAATTTTTTTCAAAAATGCGCTTATTCTACCAAATTTTCCACGGGGCTTTGCCGCTTTGCCATAATTCTTCCAGTTGAATTTTTTCGCGCAACGTATCCATCGGTTGCCAAAAACCCAAATGTTTCCACGCCATTAGTTCTTTATTTTTGACAAGCGTTTCCAAGGGTTCGTTTTCCCAAGTGCATTTGTCGTCTTTTATTAAATTCAAAACCTTTGGGCTTAAAACGAAAAAACCGCCGTTGATTAAGTTTGTGCCTTCAAGGCTATCGCCTTTGGGTTTTTCGGTGAAACCTTGCACTTGGTTATTTTCGCAACGCAATGACCCAAAGCGTCCGGGCGGCTGCACGGCGGTGACTGTGGCGAGTTTGCCGTGTTGTTTGTGAAATGCGATGCTCGCTGTAATATCCACATTGGACAAACCATCGCCGTAGGTAAAGCAAAAGTAATCGTCATTTTGAATGTATTTGGCAACACGCTTTAAGCGCCCGCCTGTCATACTTGTTTCACCGGTGTCGACCAAGGTAACCCGCCACGGTTCAGCGTGGCGCTCGTGCACTTGCATTTCATTTTTTTGCATATCAAAAGTCACATCCGACATATGCAAAAAATAATTGGCAAAGTATTCTTTAATCACATAGCCTTTGTAACCGCAACAAATAATAAAATCATTGATGCCGTGTGCGGCATAAATTTTTAAAATGTGCCACAAAATAGGATGCCCGCCAATTTCCACCATTGGTTTGGGTTTAATATCCGTTTCTTCTGCCAAGCGTGTGCCCAAACCGCCTGCCAAAATAACTGCTTTCATCGTTGTTCCTTGTTGATTTTTTAAAAAATTTTAGCGTTTACCGTGGAAAATCGCCACTGTTGGCGTTTTCGCCCCAACGCGTTAAGTTAGGCGGCGCCAAATTTAAAAAATCCAATAAGCGCGCGACCACAAAATCCACCAAATCGCCAATATTTTGCGGATTTTGATAAAAAGCGGGCGAAGCGGGGAAAATTGCCGCGCCCATTTCGCTCAATGCCAACAAATTTTTCAAATGCAATGTGGAAAATGGCATTTCACGCGGCATTAAAAGCAATGGTTTTTTTAGTTTTAAAACAACATCTGCCGCACGCGTGATGAGATTATGCGCTGCGCCGTGTGCAATGTCGGCAACCGTTGCCATGGAAGCTGGGCAAATCACATATGAGTCGGGCGCGCCGCTGCCTGATGCCAAGGGCGCATTCCAGTCGTGTTCGTCAAAAACCTGCAAGTTGTCGGATTGTGCGTTTAAAAAAAGCGAATCCAATAAAAAATCCTTGACCAATTCAGGCGATTCAGGAAGTGTTATGCCGCATTCCGACTCGGCAATCACCTTTGCATTTTGGCTAAAAATCAAAGATACGCGGGCAGGAGCTTCCAATAAACATTGCGCCAGACGCAGACCATAAACCACGCCCGATGCACCGCTAATGCCAAGCGCTACGTGCTTTAACTTTTCCACAAATAATCCTATTAAAATGGCGCATTTTAACTGACTTCATTATGAATATTGTGGTTTTTGATTCGGGGCTTGGCGGCTTGACTATTTTAAAAGCCTTGCAAAAGCGTTTGCCTGCCGAATCTTTTTTCTATTTTGCCGACCACGCTTTTTTTCCTTATGGCGCGCGCGAAAATAATGAAATTCAACAGCGTGTTTTAAACATTGCAAGGTTTTTTGAAAAACATTCGGCAAAAGCCTTTGTGATTGCCTGCAACACGGCAAGTGCGGCGGCGGCAAATGTTTTAAGAGAAAAATTGACCTTGCCGATTATTGCCGTGGAACCTGCGGTAAAACCCGCTGTTGCCTATTCAAAAAACAACGTCATCGCCATTTTGGCAACGCCTGCCACAATCAAAAGCGAGCGTTTTTTAAATTTGGTAAAAAAATACCAAGCCGATAAAAAAATCATTTTGCAAGCTTGCCCCAACTTGGCAGCCGTAATTGAAAATGCAAAGGCAAATCCAAAAGCTTTGCAACAAGAATTAGAAAAGCTATTGCCGCCTCTGGCACAAGAATTGCCCGATGTGGTTGTTTTGGGCTGCACGCATTACCCGTGGATTAAAAAAGAAATTGCGGCGTTTTTTGCGCCCAACACCTTGATTTTGGACACTGGCGCGGCGGTTGCGCGGCAAGTTGAAAATCGCTTGGGCGAAAAAGTGCAAAGAATAGGGCAGGGCAAATTGTTTTTTGCCACCAGTGGCGAGAAGCAAAACATGCAAAAGCAGTTGGCTGCTTTGGGGTTTTTAGGTTTTCAAGTTACATTACCAGCGCCATTGGCGCGGCAATGAAGTTGGCTGCTTTGGGGTTTTTAGGTTTTCAAGTTGAAAAACTTGTAATTTGTTGAAATTGGATGATTTTCCACGGTAAACGAAAAAAAAATTTCAAAAAAAATCAAGGTTTACCGTGGATTTAATTTTTCAAAAAAGTTTTTTTCAAAAAAAAATCAAGGTTTACCGTGGATTTTTAGCTTTTTTATCATCCGTTGTTCAAAGCACCTTTGTTTTTTCAAATTAACCCATTGGCAACCACATAGAATTACTTTTCTTTTTCGGCGGCGCTGCGGGTTTTTTTGTTGCAGGTTGGTTTGGCGCGGCAGGCACTTCGGGCGCGGCATTTAGCGGCGGAAAATCGCGCACCGGGTCAAATAGCGGAATCACTTGCACTTGATTGCTGGGCACTTCTTCTGCCATTGATTCATCCATTGGAATTGCGCCGTCTGTTAGCCATTGTGGTTCGCCTTGCGGCGGAAAATCTTTGTTTTCGGCATAAATCCAATCTTGCTCGCCTTTGTCGTTGGTGATGTTGAGCAAATAAGGCGGCGGGCTGCGTTTATCCAAAGGCGCATTGGATAAGGCTGTTTTCATATAATCAATCCAAATGGGTTGTGCTGCCACACCGCCTGTTTCGCGGTTGCCAAGTTTTTTGGGTTGGTCATAACCCATCCACACGCAAGCGGCGCGCGCTTTTTGGTAACCGCAAAACCACGCATCGCGGTAATCGTTGGAAGTGCCTGTTTTGGCGCCCAAATCTTGGCGTTTTAAGCTTGATGATGAACGCGCCGCCGTGCCGTAAATTGCCACGCTGTTCAAATAAGAATGCATCACAAAAGCGTTGCGCGCATCCAACACGCGATTGGCTTCATCGCCTGCTTCTTGCGGTTTTGCCGACCAAACCACTTCGTCATTGGCATTCAAAATTTCTGCCACCACATAAGGCGCAATTTGAAAACCGCCGTTGGCAAAAATGGAATAGGCGTTGGTCATTTGCCAGACGGTAACCGAACCTGCGCCGAGCGCAGTCGTCAAATAAGGCGGGTGTTTTTCTTCATCAAAGCCAAAGTTTTTAAGGAATCCTTGGGCGTAATCGGCAGAAATTGCCCGCATCAAACGCACAGCCGGCACGTTTTTGGAACGATTCAAAGCGCGGCGCAGTGTGATGGGACCTTCAAACTTTTTGTCGTAATTGTTGGGTGTCCATTCTTTGCTGCCTGTATCTGCCGCGCTAATTGTCAAAGGTTCGTCATAAACAATTGTGGCAGGCGTGTAGCCTTTTTCCAAAGCCGCTGAAAAAATAAAAGGTTTAAAAGCCGAACCCGGTTGCCGCCAAGCTTGTGTGGCGTGGTTGTATTTGTTGCGCGCAAAATCAAAACCGCCAATTAAAGCGCGCACAGCGCCGCTTTGTGGGTCAATGGAAACAAGAGCAGCTTCGGCATCAGGCAGTTGCGAAATAACCCATTGCCCTTTGGCATTCCGTACCAAGCGAATCACACTGCCGGCTTTCAAACGCCGTTTTTTCTTGGCGGCAGAACTGCCCAAAAAGTTTTGCGCGCGTTTAATTGCATCGCCTTTTAAAATAACGGCTTCGCCAAGTTTGTGGTAAGCGCGAATTTCGTTTTTTTCAGCTGACAAAACAACGGCTGGAATAAGATCTTCTGAGTTAGGAATATATTGCAAAGCGTTGTCCAACACTTGCGCCAAAGGTGTGTTTGGGGATTTGGCTTGCAAGGCTTTTAAATCAATAAAACGCTCTTCGCCTTGGTAGCCGTGGCGGTTGTCGTAATTGAGCAAACCTTGGCGAATTGCACTGTAAGCGGCTTCTTGCTCGGGTTTTAAAATGGTGGTGTAAACCTTGTAACCGCTTGTGTAAACGTCTTCTGGGAAGGCTTCTTCTGCCGCTTGGCGTGCCATTTCTGCCACAAAATCCGCATGAACGCTGTATGTGGCAAGTTCGCGTTTAATTAGCAAAGGTTCTTCTTCGGCAGCGGCGTATTCTTCGTGGCTGATATAACCCAAATCCAACAAGCGCCGCAACACATAACGTTGCCGCACTTTGGCGCGGGATGGGTTGCTCACAGGGTTATAAAGCGAAGGTGCTTTGGGCAAACCCGCCAACATTGCCATTTCTGCTGTGGAGAGTTGCGCCAAATGTTTGCCAAAATAAACGCGCGAAGCAGCGGCAAAGCCATAAGCGCGTTGTCCTAAAAAGATTTGGTTGACGTAGAGTTCCAAAATTTGGTCTTTGGTCAAACTATGTTCAATTTTAAAAGACAAAAGCGCTTCATAAAATTTGCGCGTGTAGGTTTTTTCTGAGGACAAAAAGAAATTGCGCGCCACTTGTTGGGTGATGGTGGAGGCACCTTGCCGCTTGCCGCCGGACATCATATTGCTGATTAAAGCGCGCGCAATGCCTGTGAAATCAATGCCGCTGTGTTCATAAAAACGGTCATCTTCGGCTGCCAAAATGGCATTTTTCATTTGTTGCGGCACATCTTCAATGCGCACAAAATTGCGCCGTTCTTCGCCAAATTCGCCGATTAAAAAGCCATCTGCGCTATAAACACGCAAGGGAATTTTGGGGTGATAATCGGTAATCGTTTCAAGCGAGGGCAGTTTGGGGTAAGTTATTGCCACCACCAAAACAGCAATAGCGGCGACCATTAAGCCTAAACCACCCAAAAAAATAAATGGATAAAGTAAAATACGCAAAAAAAGTGGCAAACGCATAATTCTTTTTGAAAAAAAACAAATAGAATAGCGAATTATAACAGCGAGTTTTTTGTTATTTAATATGTTGCTGTTTTGTTGTATTGTAAGCGCTGTTTTTGGCGGATAACGCATTTTATGCTTTACGCAAAAACTTTCTGCTGTTAAAGTTTTACTTGAAGTTTTGTAATGAACTTTGTGTTTTACTTTGAAAATATTCGGGGGTCAGGTGGGTTTAAATATTTCTTCCATGCTCAAACGAGGCGCTTCAAATGCTTTGCTGGGCTTAGATATCGGCACTTCTGCGGTGAAGATGTTGGAATTGAGCGCTGGCGGCAAAAGTGGTTACCGCGTGGAGCGCTATGTTATTCAACCATTACCCAAAGGTGCAATGGTGGATGGCAATGTGATTGATTTTGACGCTGTGGTGGGCGCAATAGAAGAAGCCAAAAAAGAACTGCGTTCGTCCGCACACAATGTGGCAATGGCTTTGCCCACAGCGGCAGTAATCAACAAACGCATTGTGATGCCTGCGGGCTTGCGCGATGAAGAAATGGAATCGCAAGTAGAATCCGCTTCTGCGCAATACATTCCCTTTGCCATGGACGAAGTGAGTTTGGATTTTCAAATCATCGGTCCATCATTAGGTAATGAAGAAGAGGTTGATGTTTATGTTTGTGCTTCCAAACGCGAGCGTGTGGATGAATACGTGGCGGTTGCCGAAGGCGCAGGCTTAAAAGCCACGGTTGTTACAGAAGATACGCTTGCTTTGTTAGGCGCTTATGAATTTGCCCGCGAGGCTTATCCAAACAACGCCTCGGGCGAAATTGTGATGTTGGCGGAGGTGGCATCAGCCAACACGCGCATCAACATTTTGCGTGACGACAACATCATTTATTCACGCGACCAAGACATTGGCGGTGAACAACTCACCAACGACATTGTGGCGCATTACGGCATGTCTTTTGAAGAAGCCGAAGAAGCAAAATTGTCGGGCAACTTGCCTGATGGTTACAAAAACGAAGTTTTAGCGCCCTATTTGGATAGTTTGGGGATGGAAATCTCCCGCGCCTTGCAATTCTTTTTCACTTCCACGCAATATTCCCGCATCAACCGCATTGTGTTGTGTGGCGGTGGTGCTGTGGTGCCGGGCATTGCGGATGCTGTGGCACAACGCACCAATGTGGAAACGTCTATTGCCAATCCTTTTGTGAATATGAGCCGCGCAACTTCTAGCCGCATTCGCAATTTGGAAAAAGATATGCCAGCCTTGTTGACCGTTTGTGGTCTTGCTTTGCGGAGGTTTGATCCATCATGATTAGAATCAATTTATTACCCTACCGCGAAGCCGCGCGCAAAGCACGCCGCGAGCAGTTCGTCATTATGGGTGTTGTTGCCGCCGTGATTGGTTGCGCGGTGAGCTACGGCATTTATACGGTCAATGAAAGTTACATTGAAGCGCAACGCGCCAGCAATCAATATTTAACCACTGAAATTCAAGCCTTGGATAAGCAGCTAACGCAAATCAACGAGCTTAAAAAGCAAATTGATAGCTTGTTGGCGCGCAAAAAGGTGATTGAAGACTTGCAGCGCGACAGAGGCGACACCGTGCATTTGGCTGAGGAGTTGGTTAAGCAAGTGCCAGAAGGCATTTATTTGACGGCAATGAAGCAAAATGGCCAAGACATTAATGTCAAAGGTGTGGCGTTGTCCAACGCGCGGGTCTCGGCTTTAATGCGTAATATTGAATCATCCGCTTGGTTGCGTGACCCGCAGTTGGTGGAAGTGCGTTCCCGCACCACGCGTGGTCGCCGCATCAATGAGTTTGAATTGAACTTCAAACTTGGCAAAATGCGCAAAGTGGAAACCGAAGAATAGGGGATTATTGAATGGCGAAGAACTTTTTGTTGGGCAAGAAAAAATCACCCAAAGAATCGACCCCAAAAGAACCGCTTTTTGACATGCAAAAAGCCATTGATGATTTTCGTTATTTGAATCCGAACGATCCGGGCACGTGGGGACCTGCACCGCGTTATTCCGCTTTGCTGATGATTTTCTTAATTGTGCTTGGTGCGGCGTGGTTTTTTGTGTTTGATGAACAAAATGCCAATTTGGAACGCGCCCAAAATGAAGAAAAGAATCTGCAAAATCAGTTTTTGGATAAAAAACGTTTGGCGGTGAACTTGGATTTTTATAAGCAACAACGCGAAGAGGTTGACCGCGCTTTTGGCACTTTGTTAAAACAACTGCCGGGGCGTGCGGAAATGGAAGCTTTGTTGGTTGAAGTGAACCAAGCGGGTTTGGGGCGTGGTTTGCAGTTTCAGCTCTTTCGTCCAGAAGCGGAACAAAAATACGAGTTTTATGCCATGTTGCCGGTTACTGTGCGCATCACTGGCAATTACCACGATTTGGGCGCTTTTGTGGCGGATATTGCGCAACTGCCGCGTGTGGCAACATTGAGCAACTTGCGCATTGAGCCGATTGAACAAAACAACACCACGGCGCCAGAAACTGGTTTGACGTTTAATGGCACTGTCCGCACCTACCGTTATTTGGAGGAATCTGAAATTGCGGCACAAGCAGAGGCACAGGGTTATTAAAAAGAATAAAAGGTGAAAACGTGAAAAAACAATTGTTACTCTTGTCGTCATCATTGCTGTTGCTCTCCGCTTGTGCGGACGTGAGCAACCAAGACCGCATTCGCGCTTGGATTGATGAAAACACCCGCGGTATGCGCGGTCAAGTGGATCCTTTGCCGGAAATTCAGCCTTATGAACCCGTGCCTTATGAAGTGGAAGATTTATCCGATCCCTTTGATTCGGCAAAATTAGAGGCGGAAATTCGTGCACGCAAAATGGTCTCTGGTGCCAATGTTTTGCAGCCAGACTTTGAAGCGCGCGAAGTGCGCAATAGCTTGTTGGAACGCTATCCTTTGGAAGACTTGAAGATGATTGGTATGTTCCACATCAACAACGAACCGATTGCCGTCATCAAGGTTGATAACAGCGTGCAACAAGTTCGGCTTGGCGATTATATCGGCACAGATTTTGGCAGAATTGTTGCCATTCAAGAGTCGGAAATTGATATTTTAGAGCTCGTTCAAGATCCTGCGGGTGACTGGACGGAGCGTGAAAGTGTTTTATTTTTACAAACTTGGGAGGGACCAAAAGAATGAAAACATTAAAACAACGCTGCTTACTATTTTTGGCAGCTTGCGCATTCTTAGTGCCGTTGGCAACATCGGCGCAAGAGGATGCCGCGGCAACCAATAGTATTCAAACTTTAACCACAATGCGTCAAGGCACGGATATTGTCGTTAAGGTTGTAACCGAACAAGCCTTGGGTGAAGCGCCTGCTGGTTTTGCTGTGAGCAATCCATCGCGCATTGCCTTTGACTTTACCGATATGAAAAACGCCACCGGCAAAACCACCTTGGATTTTTCCGAAGGCACATTGCATAGCGCCAGCATCATTGAAGTGGGCAACCGCTTGCGTTTGGTGTTGAATTTATCCAGCAATATGAATTATTCAACCCGCTTGGAAGAAGATGGTCTTTATGTAGTTTTATCTCCCGTGGAACGCGTTAGCGACACCATGGATGGCAAAACCATTCGTTTTGCGGAAGAAACCATCACCAACAAGCCGCACGCCATTGAAGACATTGTTTTCCGCCGCGGTAAAGATGGCGAAGGTCGCGTGTTGATTGATTTGAGCGATTCTGGCACGGGCATTGATATCCGCGAACAAGGTCGTCATTTGGTTGTGGATTTCTTAAAAACCAGCGTGCCTGAAGCCTTGCGCCGCAAGTTGGACGTTACCGACTTTTCTACGCCCGTTGTCTCGGTTGAAACCAAACCGATGGGTGATAACGTCCGCATGACGATTACTCCGGATGGCTTGTGGGAACACAACGCTTACCAATCCGAGCGTCAATTTGTGGTGGAAGTCAAACGCATTATTGAAGATCCGAACAAGCTCGTGCAAGGCACCAAAGTGGGTTATGTTGGTCCGCGTGTGAGCATCAACTACCAAAACGGTGATGTTCGTGCGCTTTTGCGTTTGATGGCAGAAGAATTGGGTTTGAATGCGGTGATTAGCGAATCGGTGCGTGGTTCCACCACTTTGGTGTTGAAAGATGTGCCCGCTGACCAAGTGATTGATATGATTTTCCAACAAAAAGACTTGGATATGCGCCGCAAAGACAAAATCATTATGATTGCTCCGCGTGCTGAAATTGCGCGCCGCGAACGGGAAATGTATGAATCGCGCCACCAAGCCGATGAAATCCAACCCGTGCGCATGGAAGTTTTTGATTTGAGCTACCAACGCGCTGATGACGTGGCAACGCTTATTCGCGGTGTGGATGCCGAACAATGGGGTGCTTCTTCCCGTTTGTTGAGCAAACGCGGTTCTGCCTTGGCGGAAGTCTCCACCAACACTTTGTTTGTAACGGATATTCCGTCTCGTTTGGAAGAAATCCGCACGTTCATCAAACGCATTGACGTGGCTTCGCGCCAAGTGTTGATTGAAGCCCGCGTGGTGGAAGCCACAGACGAATTCTCGCGTTCCTTGGGTATTAAACTCGGCTTTATGCGTCCGGATACTTCGGGTAAAGGCACGGGGATTGGCGGCGATAGCGTTCGTTTTGGCGGTAACACAACCTATCAACCGGGTTCGTGGCAAACCAGAACCGTGACCAACGCCAACGGCACGGAAAGCACGGAACGCTATTGGCAAGATGGTTTTGCTGTAAGAACACCGTTAACGGCAAACTTGGGTTCGGTGATTTCTGGCAATGCGGCAGCAGCGGCAGGCACGGTAGCCTTCTCGCTCTTTGGTAACAGCGCCAGCAACATTTTGAATGCGGAATTAACCGCTTTGCAAACAGACGGTTTGGGCAAAATCATTTCCAGCCCACGCGTGGTAACCGCCAACAATGTGGCTGCCAACATCGAGGATGGTTATCAAATACCTTACCGTTCATTGAGCACGTCTGATGCAGGTTCCACCACCACCGAGTTCAAAGACGCCACCTTGCGCCTTAGCGTTACTCCGCAAATCACGCCAGAAGGCACGGTGAAAATGACTTTGGATCTCAAACGTGATGAGCCGAACATGGCAATTTTGGGTAGCGATGGCGAACCGTCCATCTCAACTTCCAACATTCAAACCACCGTGGTGGTTGAAAATGGCGGCACGATTATGATTGGCGGTATCTACAAAACCCAAGAATCCAGCAACACCGAAGGCTTGCCGTGGTTGCAAGATATCCCCTTGGTTGGCTGGCTTTTCAAATACAAACAACGCTCCATCAGCCGCCGCGAAGTGATTTTCTTCATCACGCCGCGCATTTTGTCTGAAAAACTGCGTGTGGAATAAATCCTTTCATAAAAAGAAAGAAAACAGCAGGCAGCGCCTGCTGTTTTTTTATTTGAATGATGATGATAATCAATAACCTTTTTTTTATCGGCTTGATGGGTGCTGGCAAAACAACTTTGGGCAAACGCTTGGCAAAGCGGCTCAATTTTGAATTTTGCGATTCGGATGCGTGGATTGTTGAAAACTGCGGCAAATCCATTGCCCGAATTTTTGCCGAATCGGGCGAAGCGGCGTTTCGGCAAATCGAATCGCAAGCCTTAAAAACACTTTGCCAACAAAAAAATTTGTTGCTTGCCACCGGTGGCGGCGCACCTTTGTTAAAAGAAAACCAAGTTTGTTTAAAAAACAATGGTTTTGTGGTTTATTTGCACGCTACGCCAAAAACGCTTGCCGCACGCATTGCAAACGACAACACGCGCCCTTTGTTGCAGGTTGAAAACCCTTTAAAAAAACTAGAATTGCTTTACGCCGTGCGCCACAGCATTTACACCAGCACCGCGCATTTTGTTTTAAATATTGATGATTTGTCGTTAGAATCCGCTCAACATTGCATTATCAACGCTTATGAAAATTTTCAATCTCAAAATTCCGCTTGATAAACCGCGCGCTTACGATATTTTGATTGGCAAAAACCTGCTTTTAAACGCCGAAATTTTTGCGCCTTTTGTTGCCAAGCGTGCGGTTTTCATCGTTACCAACACGACCATTGCGCCTTTGTATTTAAAAACATTAGAAAAAACGCTCCAAACGGCATCGGCAAAAAGCGTGCAAAGTTTGATTTTGCCCGATGGCGAGGCGCACAAAAACCACGAAACCTTAAACCGCATTTACACCGAATTGTTGCGCCACAATTTTGAACGCTCTGGGCTTTTGATTGCCTTGGGCGGCGGCGTTATTGGCGATATGGCAGGTTTTGCGGCGGCAACTTACCAGCGCGGCATGGATTTTTTCCAAGTGCCAACCACCTTGTTGGCAATGGTTGATTCTTCTGTTGGCGGCAAGGTTGCCATCAACCATTCGCTGGGCAAAAATATGATTGGCGCTTTTTATCAACCCAAACGCGTGGTCATTGACACCACAACGCTAAAAACTTTGCCTGCGCGCGAATTTTCCGCTGGAATGGCGGAGGTTTATAAATACGGTTTAATCAAAGATGCCGCTTTTTTTGATTTTTTGGCGCAAAAAACACCGCAACTTTTTAAAAATCCTATTGTTGATTCTTTGGATACTTTATCAAAAATTATTTTTCATTGCGTGCAGATGAAAGCGCAAATTGTGATTGAAGACGAGCGCGAAGAAGGCATCCGCGCCTTGCTCAATTTTGGCCACACCTTTGGGCACGCCATTGAAGCAGGCTTGGGTTATGGCACCTATTTGCACGGTGAAGCCATTGCCGTGGGAATGCTGATGGCTTGCGATTTATCCGCAAAACGTGGTTTTTTGCAAAACGCTGACTTTGCCAAAATTGCCGAGGTTTTTAAATCTGCAAACTTGCCGATAACTGTTTCCAACTTGCCCGCCGCTGAATTTTTGCCGTGGATGCGGCACGACAAAAAAGTGCAAAATTCCCGCATTCGTTTGATTTTATTGAAAAAAATTGGGAATGCTTTTGTTTGTGATGACGCAAATGATAAAGAAATCACCGAATCGGCTTCAAATTTTGCAAAATAAAATCCAAAAAAACGATTTTCCACGGTCAACCGATTATTTTTTTCAAAAAATTTAAGCGTTGACCGTGGAAAAAAAATCAAAAAAGCATAAAATGCTTTTTTTTTCAAAACAAACGAAGGGATTCAAAATGGCCTTGATTGTGCAGAAATACGGCGGCACATCGGTGGGCAGCCCAGAGCGCATTAAAAATGTAGCCAAACGCGTGGCAAAATACCACGCACAAGGTCATCAAGTGGTGGTGGTGGTTTCCGCCATGGCGGGCGAAACCAACCGCTTGATTGCATTAACCAAAGAAATTCAAAACGAACCCGATGGGCGCGAATACGATGCGGTTATTTCAACCGGCGAACAAGTTACCATCGGTTTGTTGGCAATGGCTTTAAAAAGCATTAACGTGCCAGCCAAAAGCTACACAGGTTCACAAGTTAAAATTTTAACCGACTCCACTTTTTCAAAAGCGCGCATTTTGTCTATTGAAGAAAACAACATTCGCCGCGATTTAAACGACAACAAAGTGGTGATTGTGGCAGGTTTTCAAGGGGTGGATAAAGAAGGCAACATCACCACCTTGGGGCGCGGCGGGTCAGATACTTCCGCCGTGGCGCTGGCGGCGGCTTTAAAAGCGGATGAATGCCAAATTTATACGGACGTGGACGGTGTTTATACCACCGACCCGCGCGTGGTGCCAGAAGCCAAAAAATTAAGCGCCATTACCTTTGAAGAAATGTTGGAAATGGCAAGCCAAGGCTCCAAAGTGTTGCAAATTCGCTCGGTGGAGTTTGCGGGCAAATACAAAGTAAAACTGCGCGTTCTTTCTTCTTTTGAAGAAGAGGGCGAAGGCACATTGATTACCATTGAGGAAGATAAAAAAATGGAACAAGCCATTATTTCAGGCATTGCGTTTAACCGCGATGAAGCCAAACTAACGCTTACCGGCGTGCCCGATAAACCCGGCATTGCTTTTCAAATTTTGGGCGCTATTTCTGATGCCAATGTGGATGTGGATATGATTATCCAAAACATTGGGCAAGATGGCTCAACGGATTTTTCTTTTACTGTTAATCGTGCGGATTTTGTCCGCGCTTTGTCCATTTTGGAAAAAGTAAAAATTCAACTGGGCGCGCGCGACATTTTGCACGACAACAAAATTTGCAAAATTTCCGCCGTGGGCGTTGGAATGCGCTCGCACCCGGGCGTTGCCACCACGCTTTTCAAAGCCTTGGCGGATGAAGGCATCAATGTCAAAATGATTTCCACTTCTGAAATTAAAATTTCCGTGGTCATTGACGAAAAATATTTGGAATTGGCTGTGCGCGTGTTGCATCGCGCTTTTGGTTTAGACCAATAAGTTTTAAATTGACAAAAGGCGCTTTTGTTTTTTAAAATGCGCCGTTTTTGGAGACGTGGCCGAGAGGTCGAAGGCACTCCCCTGCTAAGGGAGCATACGGACAAAATCCGTATCGAGGGTTCGAATCCCTCCGTCTCCGCCATCCACACGAGGCAAAAAAATGAAAAAATCCCTTTCTTATTTAGACGCTGGTGTGGATATTGCCGCCGGCAATCTTTTGGTTGAACGCATTAAACCACACGCCAAAAAAACATTAAACCCCCAAGTTTTGGGCGGAATTGGCGGCTTTGGTGCGCTTTTTGAATTAAGCAAAGAATACAAAAATCCGGTTTTGGTCTCCGGCACCGATGGCGTGGGCACCAAATTAAAACTTGCTTTTTTATTAAACCAACACAACACAATCGGGCAAGATTTGGTTGCAATGAGCGTGAATGATATTCTTGTTCAAGGTGCCAAGCCTTTGTTTTTTTTGGATTATTTTGCTTGCGGCCATTTGAATGTGGATGTGGCAGAAAAGGTGATTGCCGGCATTGCCAAAGGTTGTGAATTAGCCAACTGCGCTTTAATTGGTGGAGAAACTGCCGAAATGCCCGGCATGTATCCTTGTGAAGAATACGATTTGGCGGGATTTGCGCTTGGCATTGCGGAAAAAGAAAATCTCATCACCGGCAAAAAAATTGCCGCAGGCGATATTGTTTTGGGCTTATCATCAAGAGGCGCGCATTCCAATGGTTATTCGCTAATTCGCCGCATTATTGAAAAATCCGCGCCGGATTTCAACGCCATTTTTGATGAAAACAAAACTTTGGGTGAAGTTTTGTTGTCGCCCACGCGCATTTATGTTCAGCCGATTTTGTCGCTTTTAAAAAATATTGAAATCAAAGGAATGGCACATATTACGGGCGGTGGTTTGTTGGAAAACATTCCGCGCATTTTAAATTCCAATTTAAAAGCGGTTTTAAAAGCTGATTCGTGGAAGCGCCCTAAATTATTTGAATGGTTACAAAAAGAAGGGCAAGTGCCCAATGAAGAAATGGTGCGCACATTTAATTGCGGCATTGGTTTTGTTTTAATTTTAAATCCCAACGATGCCGATTTTGCCAAAAAACATTTGGAAAATTTAGGGGAAAAAGTTTTTACTATCGGTGAAATTCAACATAAAAAAGAAAATGAATCGCCGTGCGTGATTCATTTTTAATTTTTACATTTTTTTAATTTTTTACATTTTAAAATTTTCAAAAAAAATCCACGTTGACCGTGGATTTCTGTTGTTTTTTTGAAGGAGAAATAAAAATGCAAGCAAATGAAAACATCAACATTGACGATAATCAAACAGATGAAGATTTACACCAATCAAACCGCTTCAATCCGCCTTTAAATCAAATCCTTTACGGACCGCCGGGCACAGGCAAAACATACAATACCATCAACAAGGCGTTGGAAATTTTGGGCGTTGAAATAGAAGGCAAAAGCAGAGCAGAATTAAAGACTACATTTGACGAATTCCGCAAAAATGGACAAATAGAATTTATTACTTTTCATCAAAGTTTTGCTTATGAAGAATTTGTGGAAGGGATTAAGCCCAATATTGAAAATCAAAATGCCGAAATGACTTATGAAATCAAAGATGGAGTTTTTAAGAAAGTTTGTATCAAAGCTAAAAAAGAAAAAGAACCAAATAAAAAAATGATGAATTCTATGACCATCTTTGAGGAATTCTATAATCATCTTTTGGAGAAATAAAATTGGACTCTTAAAGGTATTTCTTTCACTAAATGTATCAATGTAATTAAATTTAAACGCAATGAACCTTATAAATACTATGAACTTTTCAAAAATGAATTGTATGAGATGATACAGGATGCAACAAAAGAAAAAACTGAACAAGAATTAAAAGATATTTTTAGGCAACATTTGCGACACGCAACACAAGAAAATTTAGAATTATGTTCTCCAGCTTATATAGCGATTATTCAGTATTATTTTGAATATTATATTGAATATTTTGAATATTATATTCCCAAAAAACCCTACATTCTCATCATTGATGAAATCAATCGTGGCAATATCAGCAAAATTTTGGGCGAACTCATCACGCTTATTGAGCCGAGCAAAAGGATAGGTGCTGATGAGGAATTGCGTGTGTCTTTGCCATATAGTGCAAACGAATTTGATGGCGGCAAGGGCTTTGGCTTTACTAATCGGCACGATGAATACTGCTGATAGAAGCATCGCCTTGCTTGATACGGCTTTGCGCAGACGGTTTGAATTTGTGGAAATGATGCCAGAATGGAATAATGAAAATATAAGCACAAATTGTGAAGGCGTGAATTTGCAAGCTTTGCTAAAAGTTATGAATGATAGAATTGAATTTTTGCTGGATAGAGAACACACCATCGGGCATTCTTTTTTCATCAATGTGGATTCTTTGAGCAAGTTGCAACAAGTTTTTAAAAATAAAATTATCCCGCTTTTACAAGAGTATTTTTATGATGATTATAAAAAAATTCAAGCCGTGTTGAATGATAATCAAATGATTCAATCCAAATCAAAACCTGATTTTTTGAATAAATTCCACGATGAAATAGATAGCGAAAAAGATGTGTATGCAATTACAGATTTTGAGCAATGGGATGAAGGGAGTTTTATGCAAATTTATGAAAATCATCAATAAAAATGAATAAAAACAAACCGCTTTGCATTGCTGAATGGCAAGTATTTGGAATTGATGATATCAAAGCCGTTATGGCTGAAAACAATTCTGAAAAAGCGCAAAAAATTTTTGATGAACTTAAAAATTTTGCCGATGAAAAGAGCAATCATATTTTTTTAAATTCTTATGGCAAAAACCGCCTTAAAGCACGAAATTATGTCGGGCTTATCCAAACCAAAAGTGGCTTTTGTTTGGAAATTTTGCCCAAAACTTTTCGTTTGGCAAATGAAAACGAAGGTTTTAAAAAGCACCAAGATAAAATCAACGAGGCAAAAGACCTTTTGCTAAAAATGCTTCAAACCCTTAAAAATTTGCCTTTCAAACAAAGCCACATTGCAAACTTAAAAACACAAAACGCCCCCTTGCTTGAAATTTTTGTGATGATGTTTTTAAACGAAGTGGAAATGCTGATTAAAAAGGGCTTAAAAAGCAATTACCTAGAAAGCGAACAAAACCGCAAATTTTTAAAAGGCAGGTTACTTTTTTCACAAAATTTAAAACACAATTTTGCCCACAAAGAAAGATTTTTCACCGCAAGCGATGAATTTACTCCAAATATTGCCCCAAACAAACTGATTAAATCCACGCTTTTGCTTTTGAGCACAAATCATTTTAGCGTTAAAACCAATGCCAGAATTGCGCAAAGCCGTTTTATTTTTAATGAGATTATTCCCAGTCAAAATTATGATAAAGATTTTGCAAAATGCGAAAATTTAAGACATTTTAAAGATTATGAACTGCTTCTTTTGTGGTGCAAAATTTTTCTTAAAAAACAAACTTTCACTGCTTATCAAGGCAATGAAAAAGCCTTTGCACTGCTTTTTGATATGAATGAACTTTTTGAAAGTTTTGTGGCGTGGCATTTACAAAAATACATTGCGCAAAAAACAGAAAAAATTAAAATTAAAACACAAGATGCAAGCAAATATTTAATGGAATACAAAGTTGAAAAAAACAAATTGAAAGATTCATTTCAACTGATTCCAGATATTGTTTGTCAAAAAAATGATAAAAATGATAAAATAATTTTTATTGCCGATACAAAATGGAAAATTTTAAATAATGAAAAGGATATTCAACAAAATGATTTGTATCAAATTTGGGCTTATTTAACAAAATATGAATGTCAAAAAGCTTATCTTATTTATCCTAAAACAAATAAAAAACATTTGATTAAAATAAAAAAATTCTTTTATAAAGCTTATAAAAAAGAAGGCAATTTTCAATTCCAATTAAAAATTCATTTTTTTAATTTGAACAAATTTTTAGACAAATAAAAACAAATTATTTAGCTCTTAATTTAAAAATTTAAGTTTTCAAAAAAAAATCCACGTTGACCGTGGATTTTTTTGTTTTATTGGATTTGAAAAAAACAAAGTTCAGCGCACAATTTGCGCCAATTCGCCTTTTTGGTAGCGTTGCGCCATTTTTTCTAATGGAATGGCTTTGATTTTGGTGGCTTGTCCTTCGCAACCAAAGGCTTGAAAACGGGACAAACAAACTTTTTTTGCGGCCTCGCGCGCGGGTTTTAAATATTCGCGCGGGTCAAATTTTTGTGGGTTTTCAACAAAAAATCGGCGAATGGCGGCTGTCATTGCCAAGCGAATATCGGTGTCAATGTTGACTTTGCGCACGCCGTTTTTAATGCCTTCCACAATTTCTTCAACTGGCACGCCATAAGTTTCTTTCATTTCGCCGCCAAATTGCCGAATTTCTGCAAGCAATTCTTGCGGCACGGAAGAAGAGCCGTGCATCACCAAATGCGTGTTGGGTAGCCTTTGGTGAATTTCTTTTAAACGCTGAATGCTTAACACATCGCCCGTTGGTTTTTTGCTGAATTTGTAAGCGCCGTGGCTGGTGCCAATGGCAATAGCCAAGGCATCGCATTGTGTGGCTTTGACAAAATCAGCGGCTTGTTCCACGTTGGTGAGCAAATCTTCACGTTCCAACTTGCCTTCTGCGCCAATGCCATCTTCTTTGTCGGCTTTTAAGGTTTCCAAACTGCCCAAAACGCCCAATTCCGCTTCCACCGACACACCAATGGCGTGCGAAAATTCCACCACCTTTTTGGAAACTTCAACATTGTATTCATAAGGCGCAATGCTTTTGCCGTCTTCCAAAAGTGAGCCGTCCATCATCACGGAAGAAAACCCCGAACGAATGGCTGCCATACAAACGGCGGGGCTTTGCCCGTGGTCTTGGTGCATCACAATGGGAATTTCTGGATAAGCTTCCAAAGCCGCCAAAATTTGGTGGCGCAAAAAGGATTCGCCGGCGTATTTGCGAGCGCCAGCTGATGCTTGCATAATCACAGGCGCATTGATTTCTTGGGCGGCTTGCATAATTGCCCAAACTTGTTCCATATTATTAACGTTGAAGGCGGGCAATCCGTAATTGTTTTCGGCGGCGTGGTCTAAAAGTTGGCGCATTGAAACCAAAGGCATAATTGTTCCCTCGTGTGAAAAAAGATTCAAAAAAAGCAAATTATGCGTTTTTTCCACGGTAAACGGCGCTTTTTTTTGAAAATTTTTTCAGGTTGACCGTGGAAAATCGCCTTTTTTAATGTTTTTTTTCAAAAAAATAAGGTGTTTACCGTGGATTTTTAAAAATCCACGGTAAACGAAAATTTTTTTTCAAAATAAAAAAAGCGATTCGGCGGGTTTTGGAATTTGGAAAATTTCGGGGTAAGCGGGCGAGAGAAAATAAAGCCCATGCGCAGAAAATGTTGGCGGGGCAGCTTGGCGATTGCCTTGTTTTAAAAGCTCAGCAATAAAATTGGGTTTGGCTTTGCCTTTGCCGATGGCAACCAATGCGCCAACGCAGTTTCTGACTTGATGCAACAAAAAAGCATTGGCAGTAAAAGCAAAAACGATAATATTGTTTTGGGTTTTAAAAACGCGTGCTTCGCTCATCGTTTTAATCGGCGATTTTGCTTGGCAACCCGCCGCGCGAAAGGCGGAAAAATCATGCGTGCCAAGAAAAAACGCCGCCGCTTGTTGCATGGCGTTTAAATCCAAAGGCTGAAAAACCCAAGCGATTTGTTGGTTGAACAATGCAGGCGGCGTTGGACGGTTGAGCAAAAAATAGCGGTAAGAACGGGCAGTGGCAGAAAATCGGGCGTGGAAATCATCCGGCATTGTTTTTGCCCATAAAACGCTAATACCTTGCGCTTGGCGCGACAAATGGCTGTTTGTGCCACGAACCCAAGCGGTAAGCGGGCGGTTTACTGCGGTTTCAAAATGCACAATTTGTTGGATGGCATGCACGCCTGCGTCCGTTCGTCCCGCCGCGTGCGTTACAATTTTTTCGCCTGCAATTTCACTAAGCGCCGATTCTAATGCGCCTTGGATGGTTGGGAGATGTGGTTGCTTTTGCCAACCATAAAAATGTTGACCTTGGTATTCCAAGCCGAGAGCGATTTTCATACAATAATTAAAAGTGCAAGCCAAAAAATGGCGATTAAAATCAACAAGTTATCTTTAAAACGCCACGGCATTTGCTGAATTTCCACGGTCAATGCGGAATTTTTTTGAGAATCATCAAACAACAACCATTCTTGCCAAGAAAATAATGAAAATTTGGGCGGGCTTTGTTCAAAATTTTCCAACACCAAGGCAAGCCGCACGATGAAGCGCTCTGTTTTTATTTTAAAAAAGCCAAGCGGTTTTAAAAGCGTATAAAGCGCCAACAAAAATGCTTCGGCTTTTAAAACATTGTGCAACCACGTTAAAGCGGCAAGCATCAAGGTAAATCGCAAAGTTTGCAACCACGCGCTATGAATGCCTTGGTCGGTTGGCGCGTATTGAAGATTGCGCCACAAATCGCCCGGGGTTTGGTAGGCGATGACCAGCCACAAGGCAATTAGTAAAAACCGATTGCGGTAAAGCGTTTTTAAAAAACGGGGAATGATTTTTGGCGCAGACAAAAAAATTGCGAGAGCCAAGCTCCCGCAAATAATCCAGCCAGAAAATTGAAGCCCGATGACAATTAAAATCCACAGCCCCAAAATTCCAGCAGGATGAAATGCCGCCAACATGGCGTTTTTAGGTGGCGCTCAATCGGTCAAATGCCTCTTGTGCGCGCGTTTTCAAATCCGCCGGTGCCGCAGCACTGGTGATTTCTTGATACAACTCTTTGGCGCCGTCAACATCGCCCATTTCTTCATAGGCTTTTGCCAAATCAAGTTTGGTGGTGATTTCCTCGCGAATTTGCGGGTCGTCCACTACGGGCGCGGCAGCTTCCGTGCCAACATTGGACATTTCAAAATCAACCATATTGCCGGTGGATTGCGGTGCTTGGGATGTAAATTCAATGGTGCTATTGGCGGCGTTTTCCATCACCAAGCTTTCATCTTGCGCGGGCGAGAAGACCATAGTGGGCGCATTCATCAGGGAAGAAGCGTCATCCAAGTCTTCTGGCGGCACGGATGGCGGCACAGATGCCATTGCAAAAGCATCGTCATCCACTGGGGCAACAGAGCCCAACGATGGATCGCCCGATGCGTAAAGCGGATTGCTTGGGTCAATTTCCAAACCTTTGCCCACCACTTGTTCCCAATCAGGCCCTTCGGCTTGGGTTAAGTCGCGCACGGTTTTGGCAACTTCTTCAAATTTTGCCGTATCTTTGTTTTTGGCGTAAATGTCAAGTAAGCGCAGTGGCAAATCTACCCGCGTGGGGTCGGCTGTCATGGCGTTCTTTAAGACTTCTTCTGCCTTGTTGTCGCGCCCGTAGGCGATATAAACTTCGGCTTCTGCCAAAGGATCTACTTCGCTATTGACTTCCTCACCATCGCTGGTCGACATTGCCGACATTGCCGACATTGCCGAAAGCGGTTCATCGCCTTGGCTGTGCACATCATCAATAGGCACAGTTGCCATGGACGAGCGGTAAGCATCGTCATCGTATTCTTCTTCGTCCTCAGCGTCTCTTTTGCGTTTTTTATAAAAGGCAAAACCGCCCAAGAGCAACAGCGCCAAGACGCCACCGCCAATATAGAGCATATTTTCTTCTAAGAAAGAAGGCTCTTGAGGAATCGGCGGCGGGGCAACTGGTTCAGGTTCAGGTTTTGGCTCCGGCTCTGGTTTGGGTTCAGGTTTTGGTTCAGGCGCTGGCTCGGGTGCTGGCGTTGGTTCGTCTGCAATTGGTTGTTCAGCTGCTGCGGGTTGTTCAGGCGCAATCGCAGGTTCTGGTTCAGCTGGAATAGGAGAGGGGGCAGGTTCAATGGGTTTGGCAGGTTTAGCCGCATCGCCTTCGGCGCGCAGTTGCAATTCGGCAATTTGCTGATTCTTTAATTCCAACAATTTTTGCATTTCCGCCATATTGCGTTCAAGCATTTGCAAGCGCGTTTCCGCTTCTTTTAAGGCGTTTTCCTGAGCAAGTTGGTTAATTTCCGCGGCTACCGAACCTGTTTCTGTGGTAGAAACACGCACTTGGTCACGGTTCACACCAGATGCCGGCAGTTGTTCTTGCGGGGCAGCGGCGGTAATTTTGCCAGATGCCGTTTGGCTAGCCGATGCGGATTGCGTGGAAGGCACTTCGCCCGCCAGGCGTTGGCGGTATTCGTTCCATTGGCTAACATGTTGGGAATAAATGCGGCGGGCATCGCGCTCGGAGATATTCGCGACTTCTTCTATGGTAGGGATCCGAATACGCACGCCACTTTTGAGCAAATTGATGTTGTTTTGCAAAAAAGCGTTGGGGTTGGCTTGGTATAAGGCAATCAACATTTGCTCGGTTGTTACGCTAACCGTTTGTGCGCGGCGGGCAATTTCACCCAAGGTGTCGCCTTTTTGGACAATATATTCATCGCCCGATAAACGCGGTTGTTGCACATAACCGCCGCCACTAGACTTTTTTGTGGTGGCAGCTCCCGGGCGTTGGATGGCTGACGATGCGGTGGTTTGTGTTGGAGTGCTGCCAATGGGCGGCAAATTATCTTTGCCAGCGAAGACGTTCGTTACTGGTTTTTTAACACCTTTGGCAATGTGTTTTTTAATTTCAGGCGGGTCTAATAAAAAAGTATATTCCCGCACGAGCCGCCCGCTTGGCCAATTCAATTCCACTAAAAAGTCCAAAAAGGGTTCGTTGATGGTGCGGCTGGAGGTAACTTCCAACACGGTTTTTTTGTTTTTGGTGACGATTTTAAAGCGCAAATCAGGCAACACATAAGAATATTCCACGCCAGATTTGCGAAAGACTTCATCAGGCGCCAAGCGGGCGCTCATGCCGGCGAGTTCATCAATGCTGGCGGAGATTTCAATTTCCGCCCGCAAGGGTTGACCAAGCCCTGAAAAAACCGTTAAACGCCCCAAACCTGCGGCATCAGCGGGCAGAGAGATTAAAGAAAAACTGGATGCAACCGCCAAGGCAAGGGCGGATTTTTTTAAAGAAAAGTTATTCACAGTAAAGGCCCATCCGTTCAAGTTATTTTTTGAAAAGTTACCACTTCAAAAGGCAAAAAAGCAAGTGTTAACAAAGCGTTTTCGGTGATTCTTCACAAACTCGTTGTAGTTTGCGCAAAAAAAACGTTTTGTTAAAACGCCACAAAAAGAGTGGTAATTTTAACCTTTTTTGCGCATAAAATCTCTTTTTTTTAAAAAGTTGGAAGTTTTATGTGGGAAGTCGCAATTAAAACGCAAATTCAATTAAAAACTGGAATCTACGATTTTGAAAAACAATCGTCGCAATCTGTTTTGGTTGAAGTCTTGGCGCAAAAATCTTTAACAAAAAAAGGTTTTATCAATTACGAAATTCTTTTATTTGAAATTGAAAATTTGCAAAACCTACCGCATGGCGAGTTATTAGAAGAATGGGCAGTTTTTTTGGCTGGCGAGATTTTCAAAAAAACGCCAGCCGACACTTTAACCATTAAAATGCAAAAATTGGAAGTTTTTAAAAATAGGGCAGCCGCATCCGTTTCACTCTTTGTTAAACGCAACGAATACCTTAAAATTGCGCTATGAAAATTTATTTGATGACCATTTTGCTGATTTTTGCCTTGGCGCTTTTTGGCATTGCGGTGGAGCGTTTTTATAAGCGCTTTGCGCAGAAAAACCCGCATTTAGGCCCTTTTCGCAAGAATGACGGCGAATGCGGTTGTTGCGCCGCCAAAAAACACTGCGAAAAGCAACAGCAATAAGATTTTTTCAAAAAAAAATCGGTGGACCGTGGAATTTTGCGATTTTCCACGGTCAACCTTTTGTTTTTTTGAAAAACTATTGAAAACTATTGTGCGCTAGGCGTTGTGGCAACGTTTTCAACAGCGGCAGCGGGTTCAGCAGCGGCGAGTTTTTCGCGATCCGCACGGCGCACGAGTTTTTCACGAATACGCGCGGCTTTGCCTGAGCGCGAACGCAAATAATAAAGTTTGGCGCGGCGCACATCCCCGCGGCGTTTGACTTCTATGGAATCAAGCAAGGGCGAATAAAGTTGGAAAGTGCGTTCTACGCCTTCGCCAGATGAGATTTTGCGCACAATGACAGACGAATTGAGCCCGCGGTTGCGTTTTGCAATTACCACGCCTTCAAAGGCTTGCAGACGTTCGCGGTTGCCTTCTTTTACCTTCATTTTGACAATGACCGTATCGCCTGCGGCAAAATCGGGAATGGTTTTGCCCAAACGTGCGATTTCTTCTTTTTCAAGCTGTTCAATCAAGTTCATATGAGTGTCCTTTCGTTTTAAAAATACTCACCGCATTGCTCTTTCAAATCAAAGAGTTGCGTTTAATCAACAATGCCGTTGGATATGAACAAATCCGGTCGGCGCTCTTTTGTGCGTTGGCGTGCTTGATTTTCACGCCATCGCGCAATTTCTGCGTGGTTGCCTGAGAGTAGAATCTCCGGCACGCGCATTCCCTTAAAAACTTCTGGGCGGGTGTATTGCGGGTATTCCAACATTTTGCCCGCGCCCGCTGAAAACGATTCTTCCTTTAAAGAAGTGGGGGAATTTAATGCCCCGGGCAACTGCCGAATGAGACTATCCATCACCGCCATTGCCGCGAGTTCCCCGCCCGACAACACAAAATCACCAAGCGATAATTCTTCATCTACTGACGATTTCAATAGCCGTTCATCCACGCCTTCGTAACGTCCGCACAGAAAAATAAGCCCGCCATTTTGTTGTAAAAAATCCAAAAAATCAAGCGTTTTTTGCTGATTAAAAACCCGTCCTTGGGCAGACAAATAAACCACGCGGTTTTTTTGAACACCTTGCCTTTGTTGAAATGCGCGGGCTTGTTGAATTGCCAAATCCAAGGGTTCTGCCATCATCACCATTCCAGCGCCGCCGCCGTATGGGCGATCGTCTATTTGTTGGTAATTGTTGGTGGCAAAATCGCGCGGGTTGAAATTTTCATGCGCCCAGAGTTTGTTTTTTAAAGCGCGTGCTGTGATGCCCCAATTTTTTAAGCCTTCAAACATTGCGGGGAAAATGCTGATGGTATCCAACCGCGCTACCACGTTTTGTCCCAAAGCACGATGATTTTTTCCCCTTTTAAAACGCTCAAAACCACGCTTTCCACAAAGGGCAACAAATGCGTTTTTTCATCATTTTTAACAACCAACACCGCATTGGCAGGCGATTCTAAAAGTTCTGCAACCTTGCCCAAAAGTTCACCGTTTTCTAAAAAAACAGGCAGAGCGATTAATTCTTCCCAATAAAATTCGTTTTCATCCAAAGTGGGCAAAGATTCTAGCGGTGCGCCCAAGAGTAAACCTTCAAAAGTGGCAGCGGTGTTGCGGTTTTGGGAATCTTCAATTTGCACAATCCATTTGTTGTTGCGGCATTCCAAGCGTTTTTGGGTGATGCTTTTAAAACCCGATTCTTCGTTACCCAAAAACCACTTCGGCATTTTGAGCCACGCCTTTGGGTCATCGGCATAAAGCAAAAAATGATTCCAACCCAAAATGCCAAAGGGCGCACCCACGCGCCCTAATGGAACAAAATCTTTCACAATGTTTTTTTAAGCGGCATTGCCCGCAATGCTTTTGCGGTAGTTTTTTACCAAACGCAAAACGGTGGAAGAGGCTTGTGCGCCTTCGCCTTGCCAATATTCCAAGCGGTCTAATGCAATGCGCAAAGGTTCTTCATTTTCTGCTGCCATTGGGTTATGAAAACCGATTTTTTCAATAAAACGACCATCGCGGCGGGCGCGGGAATCGGCAACCACAATGCGGTAAAAGGGACGTTTTTTAGCGCCACCACGCGCCAGACGAATTACAACCATTTCTTTTAAATCCTTGCTAAAAAAGGCGGCATTATAACCATTTTTTTTTAATTTTCCACGGTAAACGTTTATTTTTTTTGAAAAAAATAATTGGTTGACCGTGGATTTAAATTTCAATATTTTCTACATAAGATTTTAAAAGCGCGTGGTAATAAGGGTCGGGCATTAAAAAAGAATCGTGGCCAAACCCCATATTGATATCGGCATAAGTTACTTGCCTGCCGTTTGCCAAAAGGGCGCGCACCATTTCTTGGGAGCGTTGAGGCGGAAAAACCCAATCCGTGCGGAAGGACAAAATGCAAAAACGCGTGTTTTGACTGGTGCGCGCCAAGGTTTTGGATAAATCGCCATTGTCCAAAAGCGCTGGGTCAAAATAATCCAAAGCGCGCGTCATAATCAAATACGAATTGGCATCAAAGCGTTCGGTGAATTTGTCGCCTTGGTGATGCAAATACGATTCCACTTGAAATTCCACATCAAAATCAAAAGAAAATTGCGCATTATGCAAGTTTCTGCCGAATTTGTGCCCCATTTGGTCGTCGCAAAAATAGGTGATTAAACCCAACATTCTGGCGATGCGCAAACCATAAACAGGGCGTGTTTTGTAAGCGTAATAATTGCCGCCGTGAAAATTCGGGTCGCTTAAAATGGCTTGCCGCCCAATTTCATTAAAAGCAATGTTTTGCGCCGACAATTTGGGAGCAGAAGCAATAATAATAGAATGGCGCAAGCGCTCTGGGTAAGCAATTGCCCAATAAAGCGCTTGCATGCCGCCCATTGAGCCGCCCATCACCGCTGCCCATTGTTGAATGCCCAAATAATCTGCCAATTCGGCTTGGGCGTTGACCCAATCGCTCATCGTCATCACTGGAAAATCAGAGCCGTAAGCACGGCCAGTTTGTGGGTTAAGCGACATGGGACCTGTTGAGCCGTGGCAGCCGCCCAAGTTATTCACGCCCACAATAAAAAATTTGTTGGTATCCAACGCTTTGCCCGGGCCAATTAAATTGTCCCACCAACCAACATTTTGCGGCGCATTTTCATAAACGCCTGCCACGTGATGATGCCCAGACAAAGAATGCCCAATCAAAATGGCATTAGAAGCATCGGCATTCAATTTGCCGTAAGTTTCATAAACCAAATCGTAATTGGCTAATGATTTGCCAGAGCGCAATTCCAAGGGTTTTTCAAAATGCGCTTTTTCCGCACGCACAAAGCCAACCGATTTGCCTGCCATTTCAAATGATTCCTTTTAAAACGTTGATAAGCGTTATGCAATTTTCCTTGGTGCCGATGGAAATTCTTAAAAAATTTTCAATTGACCGTGGATTTTTAAAATGCCGCACCAAAACGCCTTTTTCTTTTAAACCTTGAAAAAGCGTTGAAGCGGCAATTTTGGGATGTTGGACAAAAATAAAATTTGCCGCAGAAGGCACCACTTCAAACTCCAAATTTTTTAAGGATTCCACCAAAAATTGGCGATTTTCAATCATCATTTGGCAATGCGATTCAAAATAATCGTTATCTTTTAATGAGGCAATTCCAGCACCTGCCGTTACCGAATTGATTGGGTAAGAATTAAAACTATTTTTGACGATTTTCAGCGCTTCAATCAAGCTTGAATTGCCGATGGCATAACCCAATCTTAAACCTGCCAAAGCACGGGATTTGGAAAACGTGCGGATGATTAAAAGGTTTGGAAAATCTTGAATTAAAGGCAGGGCGCTGGCATTTTTCGGCGCAAAATCAATGTAGGCTTCATCCACCACAATGGGAATTTCTGGGCGCTTTTGGCAGAGTTTTTGAATTTCACAACAGGGCAAAAGTCTGCCGGTTGGCGCATTGGGATTGGGGAAAATAATGGCGCCAAAATCCTCTTTTAAAAAATCATCTATTGAAAAAGAAAAATCATTTTTTAAAGCAATGGTTTGGTAATCTATTTCAAAAAGTTTGGCGTAAACGGGATAAAAACTATAAGTTATTTGCGGAAAAGCCACGGCTTTGTTGTGTTTTAAAAGGGCAAAAAAAGTGTGCGCCAACACTTCATCCGAGCCGTTGCCAACAAAAATATTCTCCACATCAACGCCGTGAAATTCTGCCAAAGCTTGGCACAAAAGCACGCTTTCTGGGTCGGGATAACGCCGCAAAACGTCGCCCGATTTTCCCAAAAGGTTTTCAATGGCTTTTAAAACCAAGGGTGAAGGCGCAAAAGGATTTTCATTGGTGTTGAGTTTGACGCATTGCGCTTGGGGTTGTTCGCCGGGTGTGTAAGGCGAGAGATTGTTTAAATGTGGATTCCAAAAAGCATTCATTTTTCAAAAAAAAATCAAGTTGACCGTGGAAAATCAAAAAAATAATCAAAATTGCAAATATCGTCATGCACATGGATTTTGCCGTTTTCATCCAACATTTGCGCAAGATTTTCAGGCGGCATGGTTTTTAAAATATTCAAAATTTTTTGCGGGTCATAAGGGCAATGGTAGCGCACATTTTGCGGTGCAAAAATGCGCAAACTTTTAGAATCTTCTGCAAAAATTTTGGTCATCAAATGCGCAAAATCATCATTTAAAAGTTCGGAGTCTGTTGCCGTTTCTGCCAAAATTTTCAAACGCACAAAGCCGTCTTTGTCTTTTAAATCGGCATCGGGCAGTTTTTTTAAAAATAAGCCGCCAGCACAATTTTGAGAAGTGGCAAGCTTGATAAAAATATCCGTTTGTTCGGATTGCGCAATAAAATTTTCAAAAATTGCGCCAATGCTATTGCCTTTTAACGCCACGGCGCTTTGGTAAGGTTTTTGCGATTCGGGCAATTCCAAATTCATCAACAAAATGCCGTTTTGACCCGCCATAATTTCTTGCGGTTTTGAACAATCCGCGGGCTTTGCCATTGCCCGAAATAACAAATCTTCTCCCGTTTCTGCCGTTTTTTTAATATCCACAAAAACTTGGGAAATGGGCGCTTGCGCTTTTAATTGCAAAGATAAGCGTGCTTGTGTTTTTAATATTTGCGCCAAATAAAGCGTGGCAACCAACATTTCGCCCAAAGTTTTGGCGGCAGAATCGGGGTAATTGCGCTTGTGCAACACGGCTTTAAACCCCGATTCCAAATGCACCCAAGCGCCTTGGATATTCAGGTTTTCAAACAAAAATCGGCGTATGCAATTCATTTTTTTTAAAATTTTTTGGCGTTGACCGTGGTTCCACGGTCAACCGTTGATTTTTTTTAAATTTTACAAAACCGCCGCAATGGCGCGCGCCACAATATCCACATTGCTGGGATTCAAAGCCGCCATGCAAATGCGCCCGCTGGAGACCGCATAAATGCCAAACTCGGTTTTCAAGCGTTCCACTTGTTCTTTATTCAATCCGGTGAAAGAAAACATTCCGCGTTGCGCGGCAATAAACGAAAAATCTTCTTGGCAACCAGCCGCTTCAATGCTTGCCACCAAATTTTTGCGAATTTTGGCAATGCGCAAACGCATGGTTTTTAATTCTTCTTCCCATTCTTGTTTTAATTCCAAAGAATTCAACACTTCGGCAATCAACGCCGCGCCAAAGGTTGGCGGGTTGGAATAGTTGGTGCGAATGGCAATTTTAATTTGCGACAACACGCGATTAGCTTCATCTTGATTGTTTAACACAACGGATAAGGCGCCCACGCGCTCGCCATACATAGAAAAATTTTTGGAAAAAGAGCTGGACACAAAAAAACGCAACCCCGATTGCGCAAAAGCGTTTAAGGCATAAGCATCTTCGGCAATGCCATCGGCAAAGCCTTGGTAAGCCATATCCAAAAAGGCAGTGAGATTGTTGGCTTTGAAAATTTTCACCACTTCATCCCATTGTGGTTTGGTTAAATCGGCGCCTGTTGGATTGTGGCAACACGCATGCAAAACCACAACGGACAAACTGGGCATGGCGTTTAAATCTTTTTTGAAGTTTTCAAAATCCACACCGCGCGTTTGGGCGTTGTAATAAGAATAAGGTTGAACAGCAAAACCTGCGCGCTCAAAAATAGAGCGGTGATTCGCCCAAGTTGGATTGCTGACAAAAACGCAAGATGTGGGATGAATGGCATGCAAAAAATCCGCCCCGATTTTCAAAGCGCCCGTGCCGCCCAAAGCCTGCGCGGTGATAACGCGTTTTTGTTCGAGCAACTCCGCTTCATTGCCAAACAACAATTTTTGCACGGCAAGGTTGTAGGTTTTTAAACCATCAATGGGCAAATACGCATGCGGCAAGTTTTGTTTGAAATACGCATCTTGTGCTTTTTTCAAGCAATTCAAAACGGGAATTTTGCCGTTTTCATCAAAATAAACGCCCACGCCCAAATTGATTTTATCCGAGCGCGAATCGGCGGCAAAGGCTTCGTTTAACCCTAAAATCGGGTCGCGCGGGGCAAGCGCGACTTGTTGAAATAAAGATTGCATGGCACTTCTCTTATTTTCAAAAAAAGGCAAATTTTAGCACTGAGTTTTTTTGTAAAATGCCATTCTTTCAAATTTAATATTTAAAGGAAAAAAATGTTGTTGGATGAATCTTACGAAGAACACTTGAAAGTGCGCACGGCATTGGGGATTCCGCCGCTGGCTTTGTCTCGTTCGCAAACCCAAACTTTAATTGAAAAAATTTTACAAAACAAAGACCAAGCAACTTGCGCTCCGCTTTTAAAAATGCTGGCTGAGCGCGTTCCACCGGGCGTGGATGAAGCCGCCAAAATCAAAGCCGATTTTTTGGAAAAAATTGCCAGCAGCACTTTGCAACATCCTGTTTTTTTGCCAGAAGATGCCACAAGAATGCTCGGCACCATGGCAGGCGGTTACAACATTAAACCTTTGATTTTGTTATTAAAAAACGAAAAATTGCAGCACATCGCCGCCGACTGCTTGAAAAACACCTTGTTGATTTTTGATTCTTTTAATGAAATTGCCGCCTTGGCAAAAGAAAACAACCAAGCCGCGCAAAGCGTGATTGAATCTTGGGCAAATGCCGAATGGTTTAAAAACAAACCCGCCATTGTTGACAATCAAAATATGGTTGTTTTTCGCGTTTCAGGTGAAATCAACACCGATGATTTGTCTCCTGCGCCGGATGCGTTTTCGCGTCCGGATATTCCTTTGCACGCTTTGGCAATGTTTAAAAATCCGCGCGAAGGTTTAACGCCCGATGAACCCGGCGTAAAAGGGCCGCTTACGCAAATTGCCGAATTAAAAAAGAAAGGTTTGCCGCTTGTTTTTGTGGGCGATGTGGTCGGCACCGGCTCGTCTCGCAAATCCGCCACCAATTCTTTGCTGTGGCACATTGGCAGCGATATTCCATTTGTGCCGAATAAACGCGCAGGCGGCGTTTGTTTGGGCGGCAAAATTGCGCCGATTTTTTTCAATACTTTGGAAGATGCGGGCGCGTTGCCGGTTGAAATAGACGTTTCTAATTTAAAAATGGGCGATGAAATTCAGTTGCAAGTGGATGTTCAAAAATCCACGGTCAACGTGAAAAAAAATTCAAAAATTTTGGCATCCGCTTTGTTGAAAACGCCGGTTTTGTTGGATGAAGTTAAAGCAGGCGGGCGCATTCCTTTGATTATCGGCAGGGCTTTAACCGCCAAAGCGCGCTCCTTTTTGGGTTTGGGCGAATCGGATGTTTTTCAACAAAACAACAAAAACAATGCCGCCTTTGCCAAGGGCTTCACCTTGGCGCAAAAAATCGTGGGCAAAGCTTGTGGCTTAAAAGGCGTTTTGCCGGGCGATTATGTGGAACCCAAAATCACAACCGTGGGTTCGCAAGATACCACCGGCCCGATGACGCGCGATGAATTAAAAGATTTGGCGTGTTTAAAATTTTCCGCCGATTTGGTGATGCAATCCTTTTGCCACACGGCGGCTTATCCCAAAGCGGTGGATATACAAACACAAGAAACCTTGCCGAAGTTTTTTGTGAGCCGCGGCGGCGTTGCCATTCGCCCGATGGATGGTGTTATTCATTCTTGGTTGAATCGTTTGATTTTGCCCGATACGGTGGGCACAGGCGGGGATTCACACACGCGTTTTCCAATTGGCATTTCTTTTCCAGCGGGTTCTGGCTTGGTTGCTTTTGCCGCTGCCACAGCTTCTATGCCTTTGGATATGCCTGAATCCGTTTTGGTGCGCTTTGTTGGCTCATGGGAAAACGCACAAAAACGCGGCATTACTTTGCGGGATTTGGTCAATGCCATCCCTTTTTATGCCATCAAAAACAAACTTTTAACCGTTGAAAAAGCCAACAAAATCAACGTTTTTTCTGGGCGCATTTTGGAAATTGAAGGTTTGCCTGATTTAAAAATAGAACAAGCTTTTGAATTAACGGATGCTTCTGCCGAGCGTTCTTCTGCGGCGGCAACGGTGGCTTTGAATCGCGAATCGGTTGCAGAATATTTGCAATCCAATACCGCTTTGATTCGTTTTTTGATTCAAAACGGTTACCAAAGCGCCCAAACTTTGGAGCGCCGTTTAAAAGCCATTGAAGAATGGCTTGAAAACGGCGAACTTTTAAAAGCCGACCACAATGCGCACTATGCCGCGGTGCTTGAAATTCCATTGGATGAAATCAATGAACCCATTTTGGCGTGCCCCAATGACCCGGACGATGTCAAATTGTTGAGCGAAGTGGCAGGAGACAAAATTGACGAAGTGTTCATCGGCAGTTGTATGACAAACATTGGGCATTTTCGCGCGGCGGCAGCCGTTTTAAACGGTGTTTCGGATATTCCTGCGCGTTTGTGGCTGGCGCCGCCTACGCGCATGGATGAAAAACAACTGCGCCGTGAAGGCATTTACAGCATTTTGGGCAAAGTTGGCGCGCGTATGGAAGTGCCGGGTTGTTCGCTTTGCATGGGCAATCAAGCGCAAATCAAAAAAGGTTCTACCGCGGTTTCTACTTCCACGCGCAATTTTCCGAATCGTTTGGGAATCAACACGCGCGTTTATTTGGCATCGGCTGAACTTTCGGCGGTTTGTGCGCTTGTGGGCAAAATTCCCACTTTGCAAGAATACCAAAACGCCATTGGCAAAATTAACGCTGCTGAATGTTATCGGTATTTGAATTTTCACCAAATGCCGATGGCAGATTTTTAAAACTTTTTAAAAAAATCCACGGTAAACAAATATTTTTTTTGAAAAAAATAAAACGTTTACCGTGGAAAATTAAAACCATGCAAAATTTTATTTTAAAAACCTTTGAAAAACATCCTTATCGGATTCTTTTTATTCTTTTTTTGATTAGTTTTTCCATTCGTTTTTTGTGGGCGGATTTTTATAAAGCGCTTTATATTTACCCTGATGAATTGCGTTATTACCAAATTGCGGAAAATTTTGCCAATGCCCGCGGTTTGCTTGTTTATAATTTGCCCATTGATTTTCAAAAAATTTTATATTCCATTTGTTTAATCCCCGCCTTTTTCTTTGAAAACCGCGAAACCCAACAACATTTATTAGCGGCAATTAATGCGCTTTTGGTTACATCTAGCATTTTTCCGATTTATTTTATTGCCAAACAATTATTAAAAGAAAACAAAACCATTTTATTTGTCTGCGCCTTTTCTTTATTTTTACCAGATTTAAATTTTTCCATGACTTTTATGAGCGAAAATTTGTTTTTACCTCTTTCGCTTTTGCTTTTTGCCGCGTTTTTAAAAATTATTTTAAATCAAGAAAAACAAAAAACACCGTTTTTAATTCTTTTGGGTATTTTGAATTATTTGATTTATTTGAATAAAGAAATCGGCATTTTATTCCCGCTTTCCTTTTTGGCTTATGGCATTGTGCAATATTTTTGGGATAAAAATTTAAATATTTTTAAAAAACATTTAAAATCATTTGCCATTATCTTTGGCATTTTTATGCTCTGCTTTTTTAGTTTAAAAAACACTTTATTTTTAGGTTTGGGCAATTCTTATTCAGGGCAAACGGGTTTTGCCGCCGCTTTTGAATTGTTGGGCAACAAAACCATTGGATTTTTCTTTTTTAGTGCTTTTTATTTTGTGTTGCACGTGGTGATGGCATCCGCCTTTTTCACGGCGATTTTCCCCATTCTTTACTTCAAAAATCTTAGCCCAAACAACCAAAAAGCATTGATTTTTCTAATTATTCTCATTTTTTCATCTGCCTTCACCATTGCTTATACCGTCTTTATTCGTGAAATCACCGATGTCATTTCGCAAGAAACGCCTCGTGCGATGATTCGTTATACGGTATTTATACCAACGGTTTTTCTGGTGGTATTTTTATCGCTTTTTGAAAATAAAATTTTGAGCAACAAAAAACATTTTATTGTTTATACATTTTTTGTTGCTATTATTTTAATTTTTTATCAAGTTGTTGAAGGTCTTGCCATCGATTCGCCAATTTTGTTGCCACTGATAAAAGGCGTTTTTTTCACAAAAGAAAATTTTTATATTTTTAAATTTGTTTTTTTGGTCGCTACTTGTTTTGTGTTTTTTATATTTTATAAAAATTCAAAAAAAGGCATTGCTTTTGTTTTTTCTCTTGTTTTTATTTCTTATGTTTTGTGCAATTTTTTGCTTTATCAACAATTTATAAAAGATTATTTTGTGAATGAAGAAGAAAAGGCAGAAACCGCTATTATTGAAAAATTGATTAAAGAAAATCCAAATAAAACATTTTTAATTGGCTTACGCGATTGGGCGGATAAAAATACGCATTTGAGTGATACTTTTTTTAATTATCCTAATGTGATAAGCACCTATGCCAATCATATTGTAGAAATGATACCAGAAGACCAAGAGCTTTTATTTGAACATATTGGTTTTCAAAAAAATTGGGGGAAGAATGATCCAAACTACAAACTTGATTTGCCCGAAAATTATTATCCAATAAAAAATAATATTGATTATTTTATTTTCCCAAAAATAATGGAATACGGCGTTGAGGAATTACCCAATGGTGAAATTAAAACGGGCAAATTTTCAGTGCTTGCACTAAAAGGTGCGGTGCCTTTTACTGATTTTAATGGTCGTATTTTTAGCATTTTCAACAATCAAAAACCGAATGTTTTTCCTATTTTTGCTTGGATTCCAAATGAAAAAAATCCACGGTAAACCCCAAATTTTTTTGAAGTTTACCGTGGAAAGAAAAGTTGGGTTAATCCCAATTCAAATTGGCGTTGCTTTGGTATTCGGTTACGCGGGTTTCAAAAAAGTTTTTTTCTTTTCTTAAATTCGCTTGTTCGTCCAGCCACGGGATGGCGTTTTGCGCGTGCGGATAAGGCAATTCCAAACCCAGTTGGCGCGCGCGGCGATTGATTACAAATTCATATTGCGCCATGTGCATTTCTTTGTTGTAGCCCAAAATGGGATTTTGCAAAATGTAGTTGGCGTAATTTTGTTCGGCTTGGTGCGCTTCTTGCCACAATTCATCCCACAAGGCTTTTTCTGGCGTGAAGTTTTCTTCAATCATCAGTTGTTTTAAAACGCGAATGCCAAAAGAAGCGTGCAAAACTTCATCGCGCATAATGTATTGGAATTGTTCTGCCGTGCCTTTCATCAAGCCGCGGCGTTGCAGGGCAAAAATGGGCGTAAAGCCGTTATAAAACCACGCGCCTTCAAAAATGGCAGCAAAAAAGGCATAAGACAAAATAAAATCTTGCACATTTTTGGTGTCGGTTAAATCCAAATCGGATTTTAAAATTTTATTCAATCGGCGATTCGCCAGCGCAATTTTGCCGTAAATGGCGGGAACAGTGCGGTAGCGGTTGTAAATTTCACCTTGGTCTAATCCCAAACTTTCAATGCAATGTTGGTAAGTCCATGTGTGCAAGGATTCTTCATAAACTTGCCGCGCTTGGTAAATTTGAAGTTCGGGCGCGCTCATTTTTTCCATCACCGCCAAGCCAATGTTGCGCATTGCCAAAATATCCGCGGTGGTTAAATACGCCAAAACATTTTCAAACAAATGGCGCTCATCAGGCGTTAAGCGGTGCTTGTAATCATGCACATCGCTTGCCATATTGATTTCCAAAGGAGTCCAATGGTTTTGGTTGGCTTTTAAAAAATATTCCCACGCCCACGGATATTTAAAAGGCGCCAGCTGGTTGATATCCGTTTGCGCGTTAATCACGCGTTTGTCTTCGGCTTTAACGGGCGGCAGACTTTGTAAGTTGTGTTCGTTCATCATTATTGGCAAGCCTCGCAATCTGGGTTATCAATAGAACAAAAAGTAGGAGAAGGCGCTGCGGTATTTTTTTCCGTTTGGCTCGCACCCAAACTGCGCAAGTAATAAGTGCTTTTTAAGCCGCGGCGCCACGCCAAGTTGTAAAGCGCATCCAATTTTTTGCCCGAAGGCGTGGCAAGATAAAGATTCAAAGATTGCGCTTGGTCAATCCATTTTTGGCGCAATGCCGCGCATTCAATCAAGTCTTCCGCATTGATTTCAAAGGCATTTTTGAATACGCGTTTCATTGCTTCGGGAATGCGGTCAATAGATTGCACGGAGCCATCAAAATATTTCAAGTCGGATAACATCACTTCATCCCATAAACCTTTTTCTTTTAAGGCTTTGACCAAAATGGGATTGATTAAAGTAAATTCGCCCGACAAATTGGATTTGACATAAAGATTTTGGTAATTCGGTTCAATGCCGGTGGAGACGCCCACAATGTTGGCAATGGTTGCGGTTGGGGCAATGGCCATCACGCAAGAATTGCGCAAACCATTTTCGCGAATGTGTTGGCGCAATGTTTCCCAATCCAAACGGCTGGTGTGGTCGACTTCAAAATCGCCCGCGCGGCGAGCGTTGGCAAGTAGCGCTAAACTATCTATCGGCAAAACGCCTTTGTCCCACAAACTGCCTGAAAAAGTGCTGTATGCGCCGCGCTCTTTTGCCAATTCACAACTGGCAGAAAGGGCATAAAAACTAATCAACTCGGTTGAAGAATCGGCAAATTCGCGTGCCGCCTCCGAATCCCAAGCAAGATTTTGCATTTGCAGGCAATCGGCAAAACCCATCATTCCCATACCAATTGGGCGGTGCCGCATATTGGCGCGGCGTGCTTTGGGGCTGGCGTAATAATTGATGTCAATCACGTTATCCAACATACGAATGGCGGTTTGAATGGTGCTTTTGAGCTTTTCTTTGTCCAAACCATCTTCTTTTAAATGTTGCAATAAATTGATAGAACCCAAATTGCAAACGGCAATTTCATCGGTGGATGTGTTGAGCGTGATTTCTGTGCATAAATTGCTGCTATGCACCACGCCCACGTGTTGTTGCGGCGAGCGCAAATTGCAGGAATCTTTAAAGGTAATCCATGGGTGCCCCGTTTCAAAAAGCATGGTGAGCATTTTGCGCCAAAGACTGCGGGCTTGAACCTTTTTGAATAAACGCAGTTCGCCGTTGGCGGCTTTTTCTTCGTAATTTTCATAAGCCTTTTTAAAGGCATTGCCATAGAGTTCGTGCAAATCTGGGGTTTCATCGGGGGAAAAAAGCGTCCATTCGGCATCGTCTGCCACGCGTTCCATAAACAAATCGGGCACCCAGCAGGCGGTGTTCATATCGTGCGTGCGGCGCCGCTCATCGCCTGTGTTTTTGCGCAATTCCACAAATTCTTCAATATCCAAATGCCAAGTTTCCAAATAAGCGCAAACCGCACCTTTGCGTTTGCCGCCTTGATTAACAGCCACTGCCGTGTCATTGGCAACTTTTAAAAATGGAATAACGCCTTGACTTTTGCCGTGCGTGCCGCGGATATCGCTGCCTAATGCCCGAACGCTTGTCCAATCGTTGCCCAAGCCGCCGGCGTATTTTTGCAAGAGCGCATTTTCTTTAATCGCTTGAAAAATGCCGTCCAAATCATCGGGCACGGTGGTTAAATAACAAGAAGACAACTGCGGATGCGTGGTGCCACTATTAAAAAGTGTGGGCGTGGAACACATAAAATCAAAGGAAGAGATTAAGTTATAAAACTCAATGGCGCGCGCTTCGCGGTCAATTTCATTGATTGCCAAGCCCATTGCCACGCGCATAAAGAAAAATTGCGGCAATTCCACGTGTTTGCCATTGTGTTGCAAAAAATAGCGGTCATACAAGGTTTGCAAACCCAAATAACCAAATTGTTGGTCGCGCGAGATTTTTAATTCTTCTGCTAAGCGTTGCAAATCAAAATGCGCCAAGTTGTAATCCAAAAGTCCGTGTTCAATGCCGTTGTAAATAAAGGTGGCAAAGGCACTTTTTTGGGCGGATTCGCGCTCGGTTTTTGGCAGATTTTTGCCCATCACTTCGCGCTCTAATGCAAACAAAAGGCAGCGCGCTGCCACTTTATCCCAAGCTGGGTCGCGCTCAATTAACATTCGGGCGGTTAAAATCAAGGCTTCGGGCAAATCTTTTTCAGGCATATTCGCATAAAGCGTGTTGCGGCTTAATTTAAAAAGCACATTGGGGTCGGCATCCACAATGCCATCGCAAGCGGCAAAGCAGTATTCTTGCCACTGCGCTTTCATCAAAGGGCGCGTTGTGCCATCGTCTTTGGTTAAGCTGATTAAAATTTCGTTATGCGCTTCTTTTTCTGCTTGGCGGCGCGATTGCGCGCGTTCTTCGCGGTAAAGCACATAAGCGCGCGCCACATCGTGTTCGCCCGAACGCATCAAAGCCAATTCCACTTGGTCTTGAATATCTTCAATGTGGATTCTGCCGCTCACAGCCAAACGGCGCGAAAGCGCTTGCACCACGGTTTGGGTTAAATTTTCGGTGATGGCATAAAGTGCGGATGAGCGCGATTCATCCGTTCCTTTAACGGCGATGAAGGCTTTTTTCAGCGCCAAGGTAATTTTGGTTGGGTCAAAAGATGCCAATTCGCTATCGCGGCGAATCACTTGCCAGTTTTGTTTGGGTGCCAACTCTGGCAGAAAAGGGGATTGGGACATTACAAAAATCCTTGAAAAAAAGAGTGCAAAAAAAGCGTTTTGCTTTTTTTCAAAGCAAAAATCTTAAAAAAATCAAAAGGTTAGTTTTTATCCACGGTCAACGCCAAAAAATTTTGAAAGTTTTTTTGGGTTGACCGTGGAAAAACGTGCGCGCTTTTTAAACTTCGCTAGCCAAATTGGACAACACCACGTTGGAGCGCAAGTTTTCAATAATTTTTTGTAAACCAATGCGTTCTTTGGTGTTGATGATAATCGGGGCGCGTAAACTGGCTGCCATATCTGCTTTGCCGCTTTTGTAAACCACTTGCATCACGGTTAAATCTTCAACAGCAGGATTTTTCAACAAGGCGGCTTCTTCGTCCGTTAAGCTTAATTCATAATGAAAACCATACAAAGTTGGATCCACAATTTGCAAGGCCAAGCCGCCGTCTTCAACAGATTGCAAGGTGAAGCTGGGCAAAGCGCCTTGTTTGTCCAGCTCGTGAATCAACATAAAGCGCGTTTTGTTTTCAAAACCTGCCAAACCTTTTGGGAAGGTGATGACTTTGTCATCGCTGACTTCAACGCTGCCAAACAAATGTGTTTCAACTTTCATAAAAGCTCCCCCTGAAAAAAGTGTTTTTGAAAGTTTTGAATCCTACAACGATTAGCCACAAAAAACAAATTTTTTTAAAGGCTTTATTACAAAATATTGTATTAAAAATAAAAAAAAATAGAATATTCTGTTTTTTAAGGATTTTTTAAAACAAGCCAATTATCCGCGGTAAACGCTTTTTTATTTTCAAATTTTTTGAACGTTTACCGTGGAAAAACGCCGCGATTTTATCACTGCACAATTTCAACGTCCACGCGGCGCATTTGGCGTTGGCATTCTTTGTTTGAAAAGCAAAAAGATTTTTCCTTGCCCACTGCGTAGGTTTGCAGTTGTTGTGCGCGCGCGCCGTGTTTTTTTAAAACTTTGACGACTTCATCAATTCTTTGTTGCGCCACTGCCAAGTTGTAAGCACTGGCGCCGTTGTCGTCTGTGTAGCCCACAATTTTGCGAATTGCCTTTGGGTTATTTTTTAATAATTCGCCTTCGGTTTTTAAAAAAGCCAAAGCCGCGGCGGGCACTTCAATTTCGCTGGTTTCATAAAAAATGGCGCGATTGGTATTTTGCGGCAAGGCGGAAATGGGTTTGCCCACTTTTGGCGGATTCAAACGCATATTGTCCATGGGCGTATGGGGTGCCGCGCAAGCGCTCAAAATCAAAAAAGAGAGATAAAAAATGCGTTTCATTGTTGTGCTATCTCTGCCAAATGTTGTGCGGCGGCTTTTACATCTGCCAAATTTTCGCCTTCTACCATAATTCTTAAAAGCGGTTCTGTGCCTGATGCACGCAACAAAATTCGCCCGTTTTTTAAGCGCTGTTCAACTTCGCGCACGCCATCACGCAGTTTTGCGTTTTTTTGCCAATGTTCTTTTTGTTCTGCGGAAATTTGCACGTTTTTTAAAACCTGTGGGTAAAGCGCAAAATCGCCAATAAAATGCGGCAAATCGGTATTTTCTTCCACCAGCGCGCTCAACACTTCCAAAGCGGCAATTGTGGCATCGCCAGTTGAGTGTTTGTCTAATAACAAAATGTGGCCAGAATTTTCTCCGCCCAAAGTCCAGCCATTTTGGCGCAAACGCTCAAAAACGTAGCGGTCACCAACATTGGCGCGCGCAAAAGGAATATGCCAAGAATGTAGTTTTTTTTCTAAGGCAATGTTGGTCATCAGTGTGCCAGCAACGCCGCTTGTTTTGCTGATGGTGCCGTGTTTTAGGCGATTTTTGGCAATGGCATACAAAATCATATCGCCATCATAAATGCGGCCATTGGAATCAACCAAATGCAAGCGGTCGGCATCGCCATCCAAGGCAATGCCCAAATCGGCTTTTTCACGCAAAACGGCGTTTTGCAAAAAATCAATGTGGGTGGAGCCGCAATGGTCGTTGATATTTAAGCCGTTTGGTTCATTGGCAATGGCAATAACCGATGCGCCCAATTCTTCAAAAACCAAAGGCGCTGTTTGATACGCCGCGCCATTGGCGCAATCCACAACAATTTTTAAACCTTTCAAATGCAGATTAGCGCGCAAAGTGCTTTTGCAAAATTCAATGTAGCGCCCGCGTGCGTCATCAATGCGCAGCGCGCGCCCGATTTGCGCGGCATCTAATGAAAAGGGTAGGGCAAGGTTGGCTTCAATTTTTAATTCCAAATCGTCTGGCAATTTTTCGCCATCAGAGCTAAAAAATTTGATGCCGTTGTCCAAAAAGGAATTGTGCGAAGCGGAAATCACAACGCCTGCATCCATGCGAAAGGTTTTGGTTAAATACGCCACGCCGGGCGTGGGCAATGGTCCCACCAAATGCACATTGGCACCTGCGGCGGAAAATCCAGCTTCCAATGCCGATTCCATCAAATAGCCCGACAATCGCGTATCTTTGCCAATTAAAATTTTTGGTGTTTTGTGCGATTCTTTAAAAACCAAACCCGCCGCAAAGCCAAGTTTTAAAACAAAATCCGGAGTCATTGGAAATTCGCCCACGCGGGCGCGAATGCCATCGGTGCCGAAGTATTGTTTTTTTGCCGTCATTTTGAAAAATTATTGGTGTTGACCGTGGAAAACGTGGAAAACGCACGCCAGACTTTCAAAGCATCCGCCGTTTCTGCTACGTCATGAACGCGCAAAATGTGTGCGCCGTTTTCCGCAGCCCAAAGCGCCGCAACAGCACTAGCAGTGGCGCGATTTTGAACCTCGCGCCCGCCTGTGATTTCACCCAACATTGATTTTCTGGAAAAACCAACGAGTAACGGCATTTCAGATGACCATTTTTTTAAAGCGCAAACAAGCGCCAAGTTTTGTTGCAGGTTTTTGCCAAAGCCAAAACCCGGGTCAAAAATCAAGCGATTTTGATGAATGCCACCGGTCATGCACGCCGTTTTTTGTATAGTAAAAAAATCGTAGAGCGTTGCCACCACATCATCGTATTTTGGGGCAGTTTGCATGGTTTTGGGGTTGTTTTGCATGTGCATAACGCAAATGCCGCAGTTAGAATTTTGCACAACGGCGCGTGCTTTTGGGTTTTGCATGCCCGTTATGTCGTTAATCAAATCCACACCCAAATCTAGTGCGCGCGCCATTGTTTCAGGGTGATACGTATCAACCGAAATTGGCACGCGCCAATGAATGACTTCTTTTAAAACAGGTTCCAAGCGCCGCCATTCTTCTGCAAAATCCACAGGGTCTGAAAAAGGGCGGGAGGATTCTGCGCCGATATCCAACAAATCCGCCCCGTTTTTGAGATGCGATTGCGCACGTGCAATGGCGGCTTTGGGGTTATCAAAAATACCTTCGCCCGAAAAAGAATCCGGCGTGCAATTCACAATGCCCATAATCTGCGGGCGTTTTAAATTCAAAAGAAAACGCCCGCATGCGAAATTTTCCACGGTAAACCTTGTAGTTTTTTGAAAAAAATTTGTTGTTGACCGTGGATTTTCACACAATCCCCAAATGATCCAAGCCTTCAACCAAATCTTTGTTTTTGTTTTCTTTGCTGTGGAGTTTGATTTGCAAGCGCAAATCGTTAAGTGAGTCCGCATTGCGCAAAGCGTCTTCGTAAGAAATTGCCCCGTCTTCGTAAAGGTCAAACAACGCTTGGTCAAAGGTTTGCATGCCGATCTCACGCGAGCGTTTCATCACTTCTTTGATTTCATGCACATCGCCTTTGAAAATCAAATCGGCAATCAAAGGAGAATTGATCATCACTTCAATGGCAGCCATACGACCTTTGCCGGATTTTTTAGGGATTAAACGTTGAGAAATCATCGCCTTTAAATTTAACGACAAATCCATCAACAACTGCGGGCGGCGCTCTTCGGGGAAAAAGTTGATAATCCGGTCAATGGCTTGGTTGGACGAATTGGCGTGCAACGTTGCCAAACACAAGTGCCCCGTTTCCGCAAAGGCAATGGCGTAATCCATGGTTCTGCGGTCGCGAATTTCGCCCATCAAAATCACATCGGGCGCTTGGCGCAAGGTGTTTTTCAAGGCGATTTCCCAATCTTCTGTATCCACACCAACTTCGCGTTGCGTGATGATACATTTTTTGTGCGTATGCACGTATTCAATCGGGTCTTCAATGGTGATGATATGCCCTTGGGAATTTTCATTGCGGTGATTAACAAGCGCCGCCAAGGATGTGGATTTGCCTGTGCCTGTGCCGCCCACAAAAATAATCAAACCGCGTTTGGTCATTGCCAAATCTTTTAAAGTGTTGGGCAATTCCAATTCGTCTAATGTGGGAATGTTGGTGTTGATTGTCCGACAAATCAAACCTACGCGCCCTTGTTGCACCAAAGCATTTGCCCGAAAACGCCCGATGCCGCTAGGCGCAATGGCAAAGTTGCATTCGCGGTGTGTTTCAAATTCTGCCGCTTGGCGGTCGTTCATCATTGAGCGTGTTAATTCTGCCGTGTGCTGCTGCGTTAAGGCTTGGTTTGACACAGGCTGAATTCTGCCATCCACTTTGATGGCGGGCGGAAAACCGACCGTAATAAATAAATCCGAGCCTTTTTTTTGCACCATCATCCGCAGAAGATCGTGCATAAATTTCATAGCCTGATCGCGTTCCATTTTTGTCCTTCTTTCTTTGGGTTATTTTCTGATGGCTTCTTTGTTTACCGCGCGGGTGCGGGCTTCTTCGGTGCTGACCACATTGTTGCGCACAAGTTCAATTAAGCATTGATCCAATGTTTGCATCCCGTGCGCTTGGCCGGTTTGAATGGATGAATACATTTGCGCCACTTTGTTTTCACGAATTAAGTTACGAATAGCCGGCGTGCCAATCATAATTTCATGTGCGGCAACGCGCCCTGTGCCGTCTTTTTTCTTTAAAAGCGTTTGCGAAATCACCGCGCGCAACGATTCGGATAACATCGAGCGCACCATATCTTTTTCTGCCGCAGGGAAGACGTCCACAATACGGTCAATGGTTTTTGCCGCCGATGAAGTATGCAAAGTGCCAAACACCAAATGCCCAGTTTCAGCAGCGGTAAGCGCCAAACGGATGGTTTCCAAATCCCGCATTTCACCCACCAAAATCACATCGGGGTCTTCCCGCAATGCCGCGCGCAAGGCATTGGCAAAAGAATGCGTTTGTGGGCCAACTTCCCGTTGGTTGATCAAGCATTTTTTGGATTCATGCACAAATTCAATAGGGTCTTCAATGGTCAAAATGTGGGAGTAAGAGGTTTCATTGACGTGGTTGACCATTGCCGCCAAGGTGGTGGATTTGCCCGAACCTGTTGGCCCAGTAACCAACACCACGCCGCGCGGGTATTCGGCAATGTTTTTGAAAATTTTGGGAGCAGCCAAATCTTCCAAGGTTAAAACTTTGGAAGGAATTGTCCGAAAAACTGCGCCTGCGCCGCGGTTTTGGTTAAAGGCATTGACCCGAAAACGCGCCAAGTTGGGAATTTCAAAAGAAAAGTCGCACTCCAAGGTTTCTTCATAAGTTTTGCGCTGCATGTCGTTCATAATGTCGTAGACCATCGCATGCACATCTTGATGTTCCATCGGCGGCAAGTTGATGCGCCGCACATCGCCATGCACGCGGATAATCGGCGGCAAACCTGCCGACAAATGCAAGTCCGAAGCGCTATTTTTCACGCCAAAGGCTAATAATTCGGTAATATCCATGCCATTGCTCCTTTATTTTTTTACGAAAAGTTATGCCAACAAAAACACCCGCCATTATGGCTGAAATTGAAGCCCACGTGCAAGCTCTCCACAATCGGATTTTGTCGCTTGGCGTTTTAAAACAACAAGTGGTTTTAATTGCTGTATCAAAATTTCAAAATTTTGAAAAAATTGAATCAGCATTTAATTTAGGTATTTTAAATTTTGGCGAAAATTATTTACAAGAAGCGCTTTTAAAAATTCAACAAGCACGTGAAAAAAATTTAAAAATTATCTGGCATTTTATCGGCAAAATTCAAAGCAACAAAACCCGCCCCATTGCAGAAAACTTTGCTTGGGCGCATACCATTGACCGCTTAAAAATTGCTGAGCGTTTAAATCATCAGCGTCCAAATAATTTACCGCCTTTGAATATTTGCGTAGAAATTAATTTGGGTAATGAAGATAATAAAAGCGGTGTTTTAATTAAAGACGCTGAAAAACTCTGCTTGGATATTTTAAAATTAAAACATTTAAAATTACGTGGTTTGATGGCGATTCCGCCAATAACTTCTGATAAAGAAAAACAACGTTTTTATGCCAAAACATTGGCAAACACTTTGCAACATATTAAAACCGCCTTGCCAAGTGACTCCCAACAAGATTTCAACGTGCTCTCCATTGGTATGAGCGATGATTTGGAATCCGCTCTCATTGAAGGCGCCACGCACATTCGCATTGGCACGGCAATTTTTGGCAAAAGGCAGCAACAAACCTTTTAAAAACTGCGAAAATGGCGGCAAATTTCAAAAAAAAATGGAGTTGACCGTGGAAAAAATTCTATTTATTGGTGGCGGTAATATGGCGCAAGCCTTAATTGGCGGCATTTTTAAAGATTTTGAAGTCAGCGTTGTTGAGCGCGATGATGAAAAACGCGCACTTTTAAAAAAAGAGTTTTCTCTAAAAACCTTTGCCAACATCAAAGACATTCCCAAAGAACAATGGCAAAAGTTTTCTGCCATTTTTTTTGCAATTAAACCGCAACAATTTGATGCAGCCGCCGCTGATATGCCGTCAAAATTAGCAACACTTGTGGTGAGCATTATGGCTGGCGTGAAGATTGAAAAAATCGCTTTGTTTTTTCCAAACGCCAAAATCATCCGCTCAATGCCCAACACGCCAGCACTTGTTAAAAAAGCGGTTAGCGCTTTATTTGCAAGCAAAAATGTTTCCGATTCCGACAAACAACGCGTTGAGAAAATCTTTAATGCCGTTGGCACTAGTTTTTGGCTAAAAAAAGAAGCGCAAATCAACGCTGTTACTGCCATTTCAGGCAGCGGCCCTGCTTATGTTTTTTATTTTTTGGAAGCCTTTCAACAAGCGGCGTTGTCTCTTAATTTTGATGAAGCCACCGCGCGCCAACTTGCCTTATCAACCTTTGATGGCGCTTTGGCGCTTGCCAAAAATGGCGATTTTTGCCAACTGCGGCAAAATGTAACCAGCAAAGGCGGCACCACCGAAGCGGCATTGGCTGTTTTGCACGAAGCTGATTTTATTCATTTGATGCAACGTGCTGTGTGCGCTGCTAATTTGCGCGCCGAGGAATTGTCTTAAAAAAACTCTCTTAAAAAAAGGAAAATGCCACGATGACTGCTTTAATTTTTTTGCTCAAAACCGTTTTTTATTCCGTTGCCACATTGTTTTTGTTGCGTTTTTTTATGCAGGCTTTTTGCGTGTCTTTTGCAAATCCGCTAGGCAATTTTGTTTTAAAAATCACCGCTTGGGCAGTGATTCCAGCGCGCAAAATTATTCCAAGTTTTTTTAATTTGGACATTGCCAGTTTTTTGTTGGCGCTTTTGACTGTTGCCATTTACAAAGCCATAGAATTTGCGATTTTGGGCACAACAGTTGTGCAATGGTTGCCTTTTTTGGCGGTGTTTTTGTTGTGGGTTGTTTTTGCTTTCATTGGTTTAATTGTGCAACTATTTATTTTTGCTATTTTGATTTTTGCCATTGCTTCTTGGTTGGCGCCTTTTCACCCGATGATGCCCGCTTTATCACAATTCACGCGCCCGTTGTTGTTGCCCATCCGCCGCATTATTCCGCCCATTGCTGGGGTGGATTTGTCGCCTGTTATTGCGTTAATTTTATTAGAAGCCATTCTTATTTTTTTGTGAACTTAGCGTTGACGAAATTTTGCGAATTTGTATAATGCTTTCTTTTTTGCGGGAATAGCTCAGTTGGTAGAGCGCAACCTTGCCAAGGTTGAGGTCGCGAGTTCGAGACTCGTTTCCCGCTCCAA